>NVVK01000010.1 GCA_002733335.1 Methylophaga sp. | reverse complement strand
CTAAACATAATGGTGTTAAGGCATGGTATTTCCGTTGGGATTTAATAAATGCGTACTTCACTTGAGTTCCTTGGCAAAGTACACGGCTGTAGATTCAAGTGAACAACGCAACAGTTATACTAAAATACTGATTTGCAGGAGAGCATTTGATGAAACGAATGAAGCGCACATTTACTCAAGAGGAAAGAGATTTAGTTTTTGATTTATGGAAACAAGGTGCTGGTTTCAGCGATATCGGACGAGTAATTGAAGCTCAACCAGGTTCTGTATTTACCGTTCTCCGAGAAACAGGTGGTATTAAGCCTCGACAAAGAACTAGGAATATTACTCATCTTACAAGTGAAGAGCGCGAAGAGATCCGTGTGGCATTGTCAGCTAAAATGAGCATCAGAGCGATAGCTAGGTTATTAAAACGCTCACCGTCAACCATTTCTAGGGAGGTTGCTAGAAATAGAGGTCGGCGTTATTACAAAGCGATAGATGCCGATAGACGTGCAAGACGAATGGCAAAACGGCCCAAACTTGGCGCTCTGGAGATTAACCCCGCACTAAGACAAATAGTTATTGAGAAACTACAATTAAAATGGTCTCCAGAGCAAATATCAGGCTGGCTTAAGGTTGAATATTCAAGACGTAAATACATGCAAGTTTCTCATGAAACCATTTATAAATCACTGTTCGTGAGATCCAAAAATATTATTCATCACTCCTTTACAGAATATCTTCGCAGAAAGCGCCCTATGCGCCACAGTCGCTTTCATGCGAGAAGTGGTGACAGGGGATTTATAAATATTGTTAAGGGTGTTTCCATCCACGAACGATCAAAGAATATCGACAATCGTAAGTCGCTTGGTCATTGGGAAGGAGATTTAGTATCAGGCTCAGGAAATACGCACATTGCCACACTTGTTGATAGAAAGTCTCGATTTACGATTATTTTAAAGCTGGCAGGTAAGGACGCTGAATCAGTTCATCAAGCATTATTGGCTACATTCAGGAAAATGCCACCAGAATATAGGAAGTCTTTAACTTGGGACCGCGGAATGGAGTTGGCAAAACATGCTGATTTAACAAAGGAAATTGGATTACCTGTTTATTTTTGTGATCCACAATGTCCGTGGCAGCGTGGTACGAATGAAAACACCAATGGTCTTATCAGACAGTACTTCCCTAAAAAGACAAGCTTATCGCCACACTCGCAAGAGAAACTAAATGAAGTAGCAACGCAATTAAATGAACGCCCCAGAAAAACATTGAAATTTAAAACGCCATCACACATGATTGACAAGAGTGTTGCAATGATTGCTTGAATCTACACCGACTTACTTCGCTGAGCTTGACGAATTTGCCAGATCACCGTCCCACTCACCATCATTAAACAAAGTGAAAGCCCTAAGACGAAATACAATGCCTTAATTAGAAAGCCACCATATAAAGCGTAATGAAGAGGTGTAAGAGCATAATATGCCAGCATAAAGGGGGTTGCATCATCAGCCGTATTTATGTGCAATATTTCATGGTTGTGACTACGATATTTGATATTAGAAAAGGAGACTAACGCCCCTTCTTTTTCACCTGATACTTGTACGACCTGATTCAGGTCACCATAGCCTTCAATCATCAGCATCGTTGGCGTACTTTTAGGCCTATCTATACGATATTTTTTAACAAAAAGATCTAATGAATAATCAGGTAACAGTTGTCCACTTATTTCAACTCGTTCCCCTAGAACGGTGGCAACAGCAGCATCAACATCACCGTCAAAAGCAGAAAGGGCAGCGACATTAATCATTAATCCGGCTAAACCTAGCATCGCACCCGAAAATGAAATCATAATATGAAATGGCAATGGCCAAACACCCAACACTTTATGAAAATCTGTCCATAGCAGTCGTTTGCTACGATTGATACGGAATTTGAACATCTCAGAAAATATTTTCTTATGAATGATAATTCCACTGAGGATCGATAGCATCATGAGCAATCCCATAAAGCCAATAAAATATCGACCAAATGGYTGGGGCAAGAGCAGATCCGTATGCATTCGACGCAACAGCTCCGTAAAATCATTTCCTTGTCGGTGAATCACCTTTTCCGATACTGGATTAATATGCTCTTTAATTACTTTATCACTCTCTACATCAACCCAGCTTACCGCTAACGTAGGATGATATTTGTTTGGTAACGTAATAAGAATAGGTCTATCTTGGCGTAAGTTTGCTGCCGCTAGTACGGGTTTAACCAAGCGATCAATATTTATTGACTGCGACTTATCATAAACAATACGATGAGATGGTCTTTCCCATTGCGTCAGCTCTTTATCAAATAAAGAAACAATGCCCGAAAAAGAAATAATGAACAACACAATTGAAAATAAAACCCCWGCCCAAGARTGTGTTTCATAAATAATTTTATTACTACGCCGTTCCATATTATCTTTTATCAACTATAAAAAAAGGCTAAGTGAAGTCGTTAAAATTAATAGGCTAGTTAACCAAATCAGCATTTTCCAGATATTCTTTGCCAATAGACCAATAACAACATAAATCAACCATATAAAGGGGGATAGCAGTGAACCTGCCGCCATACGTTCTACCGGTACATCACTTGGCCAAACACTAGAAATAAAGGATGTGGTGCTAAATAACAGTAAAAGACTTAATACAATTGTGAGAACCACTTGAGACCAGTGTATATCGTGGTGTTTGCTCACAGTATGCTTTGTCTTTGCATAAATAATTCTATAATACAAATCGTTATTAATATCGGCAGAAAATACAAGACGATCCTAGGCCTTACAACTGACAATAAAGCCATACTCACAGAAAATAATATAGATACGCCTAGCCACAAAGGAATACCCACCCCCATACCATAGAGTGAAATGAAGGGATAGCTAGAGGTCGCTAAACTAGACCATAACAGTAATGGTTTAACCTTTCCTCCTAACTTCTTAAGTGGGTTTATAGCCACCAATTTTTGACCAATCACGTTCTGACAGCACAATCTATGAAAATCTTTATGCAGTGTAATGAACATCCAAATTAGCATAATATAAGTGATGGTAGCGGCTAAAAATAAGGTCATTTACGAACGCTTCTGCTGACATTCCATGGCTTTTTTATTTTCACTATCAGAAAAAAACAGTGACTCTCGTGCCGACCTGACGTGGAGGGCCAACTCGGCCAGCACTCGAATTACCGTTCACATCTTGAGTCCCAAACTCCGTCGTTGAATACACCTCATCAAATAGATTATTAACGAAAAGTTCGGCTTTGAAATCATCGTTTTCATACCCCCCCCTCAAATTAATTAACGTATAGTTATCCAACTTTATCTTATTTGCATCGTCAGCATAAGATGAGCCCTGATAGGTCATATTTGCATTCATAAATAAGCCACTTCTCATAAAATAATTCACACCGAGAGARGCAGTAATCTCAGGTGCATTTTTAAATTCATTACCACTGAAATCTTCATTTAGAGTCACAAAGTCTTTATATTTAGTTTTAGAAAGTGAACCACCAGCATAAACAGATAACGCAGATGTAACTTCATAGTTCAACGCTGCTTCAAAACCATAAATCTCTGATTTACCTGCATTCTCTATACGAGTAAAGACAGTACTACCAGGTATCTCAGGTACATCTACCTGCTGATCTTTCCAATAACCGTAATAAATATTGGCATTAAACGTTCCTTTTCCATCAAAAATTGATGAACGCAATGACAGTTCATAATTATCTAAATACTCAGGATCAAACGGGTTTATCGCATTAAGAGACGTTACTTCTGTTCCACCTGAACGGTAACCTCTTTTAACAAAGAAACTGGTAGACACATCATCATTCCATAGGTATGTCACCCCTGCTTGTGGGAGGAATGTAGTAAAACTCGTAGAAGCGCCTTCAAGATTACCACTTGTAGACAGTGCTGATAATTGTGAATTTATCAGTGTGAGTGCACCATCAACAGCAGCACCAAAACCGGAAGGTACTGTTGGTAACGTTACACTTGATGAACCCAGATTTTGTTTTTCAATATCTTGCTTTTCTTTCTCATAACGACCACCAAAACTCACTCGCCAATGGGGATGGACATCTATCTCCCATTCACTAAATAAAGCATACGTTTTAGTTTCGATCSTATTAAGTCCCCCCGTYTTCAGATCATAGAGTGCCGGATAAAGACCCAAACCAACTAATGTAGTCCCTAAACCAGCGTTAAAATCATTAATGAGCGTTTCAAGGTCCAATGCCACTTCTGAATCATTAATATTTTCTGATTTACTTTTTCCAAAATAAAAGCCGGTACTACCTCTTACAGATGTATTCTCAAAGTTAAACCGTAATTCTTGTGAGATATTAGTATCTTCCGCATGCCGCAAAACAATCCCACCACCATTTTCAACACCTTCTGGGCCACGATCAAAGTCAGAGGCGCGATCTCGCTCACCATCCTGATAGGCTGTAATAGATTTAAAATGCCAATTATCATTAATCTGATAATCTGCTGCTATAGAGGCTAGAAAGGCATCTAAAGCATAATAAGAATCTGCATCACTCGTTGAAATACGATCTTCTTTATCAAAACCCGCACCCTCAATTAATAATCGAGTATCGCCATATTCATTCTTAATATCCTGTAACGATACCACCAGACTCAGGTCATCCGTTGGCTCTAATAACCATTTCAAACGAATCGTTCTATTCTCGTCATGGGCATAATTACCTTTATCTAAGGTAATATTATCGACGTAGCCGTCTTGATAGCTATCCTCAACAGCCAAACGTAGGGCGGACACGCCATCCAGCAAATTTACATTAGCCACACCTTTAAATTCTCGACTCCCATATTCGCCATAGCCTAGCCGAACAATAGCCAAATTGTCATACTCCGGATCGTTAGTGCGAACAACAACAGCACCTGCTAATGCATTACGTCCTAAATTTGTCGATTGTGGTCCACGCAAAATTTCAACCTGCTCAACATCCCAAAGTTGAGTAGCACCTTCATTTTTAACCCAACCGGTAAGGCCGACACCGTCCACATAGATACTAGATAATTCTGAGCGTGAGATCCCTGTTTGGCCGCTATTAATCCCTCGAATTCTGAAACCAAACTGATCCCCACTAATTCCTGGTGTCTGTTCATAAATATCGGCTAGACTTGTCAATCCTCGTTGCTCAATGACTTCCTCAGTTACAATTGCAACACTTTCTTTTGTATCTTGAAGTGATTTCTCAATTTTCTGTGATGTCACCATCATCGAATCTAATTCAATATAGTTATCTCGCTCTAAATCTGAGGCAAGTTCATCCGCTAGAACGGCTTGATTCATTAACAGTGTACAAAATACGACGGGGAATATACTGACAATAACGGTTTGTATTTTTTTATTTGAACTCATGATTCGAAGATTCACCTTAGGCTTAGTATTTACATTACGCCACAGATCTTAATACGAATCATTTACATTATCAACTAAAATTTACGTTATAATAGCCTCAAAGGCAGTCCACATCCTGATAAATATTCTACTTGTGCAAATAGAAGCAACATAATAATTTTATCTGCCCCGTTAATTTGAATTACTTGCAATAATGTTACGTGAAAGCCCAACGCAGACTAAAAGCATGCCGTATCATCCAGTCGTGGAGCCATAGCTTGCCTAGCTTCAGAAGCTATTTGCAGTTCTTCATTGGTTGGAATAACCATAATGCGAATGGCGCAGGCCTTATCAATAAAGGTATTTTGTTCTATCTGTTGATTATTGAGTGCTGAATTTAAGCTGATGCCAAACATGTCTAAATCATCACAGCAACGCGCTCTAATCTCAGCTGCATGTTCGCCAACCCCTGCCGTAAAAATAATGCCATCAACATGACCCAGCGTAAGTAAATAAGCACCCAAGTATTTACGGATACGATAAACATACGCATTGAGTGCAAGTTCAGCAGAAGAATCACCTTCTTTTTCCAACTCCAATAGGGAGGATACATCGTTGSTTCCCGCTAACGCTTTCAAACCAGATTCCATGTTCAGTAAGCGCTCAACCTCTTCATTTTCAAGTTCCGCCTCTCGCTGAATATAAAGTGGAATGGAGGCATCAATATCACCGCTTCGACTCCCCATAATGAGGCCTTCTAGTGGTGTAAARCCCATCGAGGTATCAATGCTTTTGCCTTGTTGAATGGCACAGATACTRTCACCATTGCCTAAGTGCAAGCTAATCAGGTTCAATGTATCTAAAGGCCGTTTCAATAAGTTTGCAGCTTGTTGAGCTACATATTGATGAGAGCTRCCATGAAAACCATAGCGACGAATTTTATAGTCTTCATACCAAGATCGTGGAATCGCATAACGATACACATGCTCAGGTATCGTTTGATGATAAGCGGTATCAAATACCGCCACTTGAGGGATMGCAGAAAAAACATCACGACAGATTTTAATGCCCAAAAGGTTATTGGGGTTATGTAGCGGTGCTAAATGATTTAATTGCTCAATGRCTTCTATTACCGTCTCATCAATGCGCGTTGGCACAATAAATTTATCRCCGCCATGAACMACACGATGTGCAATAATCGATATTTGTAACGGCCCAATGATACTGTGAAACTGCGAYAAGGTCGTTATAATCGCATTAAAACYATCTGCTTGCGTGTGTAATACAYTCGYATCAYCTTCAACGATAAGTTCTGGCTGTCCCTGCCTTTTTAGATGTGTGACATGTCGAGCTTGATGAGTGTCAATGCCACTCACCTCACCATAAAGTACGACCTCTTCATTAGGAAAAGAAAAGACTTTGTATTTTATCGATGAACTACCACTATTGATAACCAATATGTGCTGTTCATTGTCCTTCACTTTAGCCATTGAGTTGTCCCGGCCATGTCCAGTTGGCAAGCTCGGGTTTATCGACACCATGTTGGTGTGCATATTGGCAGCATTCAATCTGCATATTACGCAACTTATCTTTAACGTGAGCACCAATCAGCTGTAACCTTTCAACGCGATCTATCACATCAATCGCCAAACTAAATCTATCTATTTCATTCCAAATAGCAAGTTCAAGCGGTGTGTTGATACTGCCTTTTTCTTTATAACCACGCACATGGAAATTATGGTGATTAGTCCGTCGATACGTAAGGCGATGAATCAACCAAGGGTAACCATGAAAGTTAAAAATAACAGGCTTATTTTTTGTAAACAAACTATCAAAATCATCGTCTGTTAATCCATGGGGGTGATCCCTTTCCGGTAACAACTTAAACAAATCAACAACATTCACAAATCGTATTTTCAAATCACTAAAATGCTCCCGTAATAAACATATCGCAGCCAAACTTTCCTGCGTAGGCACATCGCCCGCTCCAACCATTACGACATCAGGTTCAAGACCTTGATCTGAACTTGCCCATTCCCAAATACCCAATCCTTTTGTACAGTGTTTTATCGCTGCATCCATATCGAGATATTGCAGATGATTTTGCTTATCTGCAACAATCACATTAATGTAGTTTTTTGCCTGCAAACAATGGTCGGCAACTGACAGTAAGGTATTCGCATCAGGCGGAAGATAGATGCGACAGACACTTGGGCTTTTATTAACAACAATATCCAAAAACCCTGGATCTTGATGCGTAAAACCATTGTGATCTTGCCGCCAAACAGTGGAGGTTATAAGCAGATTAAGCGAAGAAATAGGTGCGCGCCATGAAATCTCTCTGCTGATAGCTAACCATTTAGCATGCTGATTAAACATTGAATCGATAACGTGAACAAAGGCTTCATAAGTAGAAAAAAAGCCATGACGACCGGTCAGTAAATAGCCTTCCAGCCAGCCTTCTAGCGTGTGTTCAGATAACATTTCCAGCACCCGGCCTTCACGCGATAATTCGCCGCCATCTTTATCTTCAGGAAGATAATCTGCAAGCCATAATTTTTTACTTGTTTCGTAAATAGCATCTAACTTATTAGAACTATTTTCATCGGGGCTAAACACTCTAAAATTGTTAGCATTTTTTTGCATTACATCACGTAAATATCGCCCTWGTGGACGTGTATTTTCAACGTATTGGCCACCCGGATGTTTAATCTCAACAGCATAATTTTGAAAGTCAGGTACTTTGAGAGACCGCCTGACTAGGCCACCATTGGCATGAGGGTTCGCACTCATTCTCCGCGCACCCTTTGGTGCTAGACCCTTGAGTTCAGGCAATAAGCTACCTTCAGCATCAAATAATTCGTCAGGTCGATAGCTTCTTAACCACTGTTCCAATTGTTTTAGATGTTCAGCACTTTCTTTAACACCAGATAATGGAACTTGATGCGCTCGCCAAAAACCTTCAACTTTATGSCCATCAACAAATTCTGGCCCAGTCCAACCTTTAGGRCTYCGTAAAATAATCATTGGCCAGCGAGGYCGCTCAAAATTTTGAGTRGCTCTTGCCTCRTCTTGAATAGTCTGTATATCAATAATGCACTGTTCCATGGTCATCGCCATCTTTTGATGCATTTCCATCGGGTCTGAACCYTCAACAAAATAAGGYTTCCAACCGTATCCTTTAAACAGGTTTTCTAACTCTTCATGTGAAATCCGCGAAAGAATGGTGGGATTATTAATTTTATACCCATTCAGATGTAAAATAGGTAGCACAGCTCCATCACGAATAGGATTYAAAAATTTATTTGAATGCCATGACGTTGCCAGCGGACCTGTTTCAGCCTCGCCATCCCCCACTACGACCGTCACAATCAAATCAGGATTATCAAAAGCTGCGCCAAAGGCATGAGACACACTGTAACCTAACTCGCCACCTTCATGAATTGAACCCGGTGTTTCGGGTGTGCAATGGCTACCAATCCCGCCTGGAAATGAAAATTCTTTAAAGAATTCACGCATTCCCTCACTGTCTTCACTTTTTTTCGGATAAATCTCCGAATAAGTGCCCTCTAAATATACTGGCGCTAAGACCCCCGGTGCACCATGCCCTGGCCCGGCAAGAAATATCGCATCTAAATCATATTTCTTGATAAGCCGGTTCATATGAATATAGCTAAAACTTAAGCCAGGGCTCGCTCCCCAGTGCCCCAACAAGCGGTTTTTAATATGCTCTGGCTTCAATGGCGTTCGTAGCAAAGGATTATGTTGTAAATAAATCATTCCCGCAGCCAAATAATTACATGCTCTCCAATAAGCATTTAATTTCGCGAGCGCTGATTCGCTTAAAGGTTGAACAGAACTACTCCCCACCATCATTTAGGATCCACTAACTAAAAAATTAACAAAACAATACCACTTAAAGATGACAATCATCTTACACTTACATTATATAACTGCCTCTCTTAGTTACAATATAATCTTAAAGAAAAATGTGGTATAACCGACATAAGTATTTGATACTCTAATTTAAACTATTGATAGCTATTGTAAAACTAAGGAATGAAACCATGAAAACATCCGATCTTTTTGTTAAGGCACTAGAAAATGAAGGGGTCGAATATATTTTCGGGATTCCTGGTGAGGAAAACTTAGATTTTCTTGATTCTCTACAAGGCTCATCAATCAAACTGATTCTCACGCGCCATGAACAAGGAGCCGGCTTTATGGCGGCTACTTATGGGCGATTAACGGGTAAGCCTGGCGTGTGTTTAGCCACATTAGGTCCGGGCGCAACTAACTTGGTCACCCCAGCTGCTTATGCGCAACTTGGCGGCATGCCGATGTTAATGATCACAGGCCAAAAACCTATCAAAGCCAGCAAACAAGGTCAGTTTCAAATTGTTGATGTCGTCAATATGATGCGGCCAATCACTAAATATACTAAACAAATTGTACACGGCAACACCACCGCTTCAATCGTTCGTGAGGCATTCCGCCTTGCGATGGAAGAGCGTCCCGGTGCCGTACATATTGAGTTACCTGAAGATATTGCCGCTGAAGAGGCTGACGAACTATTGTATAAGGTCACGACTACCCGGCGACCCGATGCTGATAATCACGCTATTGAAACAGCCGTTGAAATGATCAAAAAGGCCAAAATGCCTTTATTACTTATTGGCGCAGGTGCGAACCGTAAACGTTCCAGCAGAGCATTAGAAAAATTTATCGAAAAAACCGGCATTCCTTTTTTCAATACACAAATGGGCAAAGGTGTAATTGATGAGCGCCATCATGCCTATTTAGGCACCGCCGCATTATCGGATCATGACTTTTTACATTGCGCCGTTGATCGTGCTGATTTAATTATTAATGTCGGCCACGATGTTATTGAAAAACCACCTTTCTTTATGAAAGAAAGTGGCCAAGATGTCATTCATGTCAATTTCTCACCCGCCCAGATTGATGCCGTTTATTTTCCTCAATTAGATGTTATCGGTGATATTGCGACTTCTGTTCATCGCCTAAGTGAAGCGCTTACCCCACAAGATAATTGGGATTTTGATTATTTTTATCGGGTGAAAGATGAAGTTAAAAAACGCTTAGCGATGTACAGTGATGATGATCGTTTTCCACTATTACCTCAAAGTGCTGTTCAGATTATTCGTGATGATCTGGATGAAGACGGTATCGTAACGCTTGATAATGGCGTATACAAAGTGTGGTTTGCTCGTAATTATCCTTGTTATCAAAATAACTCTTTATTACTTGATAATGCCTTAGCGACCATGGGGGCAGGTTTACCCTCCGCCATGTTAGCCAAACTGATTAACCCTGATCGCAAAGTGATCAGCGTGTGTGGTGACGGTGGATTTATGATGAATTCACAAGAAATGGAAACCGCTGTTCGCTTAGGTTTAGATCTAGTGGTTATCATTCTTAATGACAATGCCTATGGCATGATCAAGTGGAAACAAGAAGGTATGGGCTTTAATAACTTTGGTTTAGATTACCAAAACCCTGATTTTGTGAAATATGCCGAAAGTTATGGCGCGACAGGTCATCGTCCAACGAGCCAAGCTGACTTTAAAGAAATTCTTACAAAAGCATTAAACACAAAAGGCGTTCATTTGATTGATGTAGCTGTCGATTACTCATTGAACCATGCTATTTTAAATGAAGGCCTAAAAGAAAAAATCTGTATTGTATAAGTCATTTCTGCTGCCATCACTACATTAAAAATAGCATCACGAAGCTGATGCTGACCATACAATATTTTAAGTACAAAAGGTGTAACTTATGCAACATTTTCCACTGTTAATTGCTGGGCGTAGCAAGAAGAATRATCATTCACTGGATGTGACATCGCCCTTTGATGATAGCTTAATCGCCACGGTTGAAACCGCTGATCAAAGTGATATTGAGCAAGCGCTCACCACCGCCAGCAGRGTATKTGCAGATCGTGATCAATGGTTACCCACCTCTGAGCGAATCGCTATTCTCGATCGTGCCATTGCAATCATGGAAGATCGTGCTGAAGAACTGGCATTAGAATCTGCCCGTGAAGGTGGCAAACCACTTATCGACTCACAAGTTGAAATGGCACGCTGTATTGACAGCCTTCGGACCTGCTCTGAAACCTTACGCAGTGATTGCAGTCTCCCCGTTCCCATGGGCATCAACGGCGCATCACAACACCGCTTAACCATAATGAAAAAAGAACCTATCGGTGTTGTTGTTGCGGTCAGTGCATTTAATCATCCACTCAACTTAATTGCTCATCAAGTCGGGCCAGCGATTGCAACGGGGTGTCCGGTGATTGTTAAACCTGCTGGAGATACACCGTTATCCTGCTACCGCTTGGTTAAAATATTTCATGAAGCCGGCTTGCCCGCCGAGTGGTGTCAGGCCGTTTTACCCCTCGATGTTTCAGTATCAGAACAGTTAGTCACCGATCCTCGTGTTGCCTTCTTTAGTTTTATCGGCAGTGCCAAAGTCGGCTGGTATTTACGAWCTAAATTAGCCGCCGGCACTCGCTGCGCCTTAGAGCATGGTGGTGTTGCACCCGTTATTATGGCGGCCGATGCCGATTTATCCATTGCCATTCCTGGGTTAGCAAAAGGGGGCTTCTACCATGCAGGGCAAGTATGTGTATCTGTACAGCGTATTTTTGCTGATGAATCTATCGCACGTGATGTCGCACAGCAACTGAGTGATGCGGCAAATAAACTCAAGGTGGGTGACCCTTTATCTGCTCAAACAGAAGTAGGTCCCATTATTCGACAAGGTGAAGTTGATCGCATCGATGCTTGGGTGCAAGAAGCGATAAATGAAGGTGCTGAACTATTGTCTGGCGGTAACACACTGCCTAATCATTGTTATGCGCCTACCGTGCTTTACAATCCGTCCAGAGAGAGCAAAGTATCCACTTCTGAGATTTTTGGCCCCGTTGTCTGTGTTTACCCCTTCACTGATTTAGATCAGGCGATTGCAAGTGCCAATTCATTAGATGTTGCCTTCCAAGCATCAGTTTATAGCCAAGATATTGATACCGCAATGTATGTTTCTGATCGCTTAGATGCTTCAGCCGTGATGGTCAATGAACATACCGCTTTCCGTGTTGACTGGATGCCGTTTGCCGGTTTAAAACATTCTGGTCTCGGTACCGGTGGCATTCATTACACCATCGAAGATATGCAAATTGATAAAATGATTGTGATTACATCCAAAGGGATTAGGTAATTACACGTATAATAAGGCGATTATGTTTAATATCGCCTTATTCGAACCCCGCATAGCCCCTAATACTGGCAACATTATCCGCCTAGCCGCGAATAATGGCTGTCGTTTACACTTAATTGAACCGCTCGGTTTTAATTTCGAAGAAAAGGCGCTGCGCCGGGCAGGCTTGGATTATCATGATTTAACCAATGTGACCCGCTATCGTAATTACGACGCTTTTACTGAGGCAATGCAAGGGTTTAGAATCATTGCTTGCACAACCAAAGCGCAACAATTCCATCATCAGATCCAATATCAAGAAAATGATGTATTACTTTTTGGCTCAGAAACATCTGGTTTGCCTGATTATGTACATGAAAGTATCAATGACGATCTTAAAATACGCATTCCCATGCAAGCAAATAATCGCAGTTTAAATCTTTCTAATTCCGTTGCTATTATTAGCTATGAAGCATGGCGGCAACATGACTTTTTAGGTGGCAGTTAAGGTTTATATACTGTCGTGCTGTGTGCTTGCATCAACAAATAATTTTAAGCTCTGACCCGGCTGCAATAAAGCCTTTTTATTCAAGCCATTCCACTGTAAAACTTCAGCAATGCTCACTTTAAATTTCTTTGATATTGTCCAAAGCGAATCACCACTGCGAATTTTATAATTTACTGAACGAAGCGCTTCGTTTGATGCCATAGACTTTTCTGACGACCATACTACTAATTTCTGGCCTGGCTGCAAATAATCACTCGGCACCTTATTATTCCAAGCTGTAAGCTTGTTAACACTTACCTTATGATGCTGTGCTATCACCCACCATGAATCACCTTGTTGCACGGTATGGGTGGTTTTATTTCCATTGCCTTGCACGCTTTTACTACTTTCTAATGACTGCTGGGCAACAACAGTAGAAGGTAATGAATGACCCGAAGCAACCGGAATTAATAAATATTTTCCTGCCCGAATATTAGTACCTTTTATGCCATTGGCCTTTTTAATCGCCGATATCGCTACTTTATAGTGTTGTGCAATTTTCCCTAACGAATCACCTTGTTTAATTTTATAACGCGCCCACTGAACCTGTTTATCAGCGGGTAAGGCTGCCAATGCGTGAATGAACACATCCGTTTTTTCTACTGGAATAGCCAAATAATGTGGCCCGTCTGGTGCTGTAGCCCATTGGTTAAAGCCAGGGTTTAATTGATTAATCTCTTTTATATCCAACTCTGCCAATTCTGCTGCCAACGATAAATCAATCTGTCCTTTTACATGAACAACCGTAAAATAAGGTTCATTCGCAATCGGTTTAAGTGTTATTTGATATTGCTCAGGTTGTGCTATCAGCTGAGCAATTGCCATCAATTTTGGTACATAAGCTGAGGTTTCTCTCGGCAAGTCTAATGACCAAAAATCAGTATCTTTCCCAGCTTTTAAATTGCGTTTTATCGCTCTAGCAACCGCGCCCTCGCCACAATTATAAGCCGCTACTGCCAATTGCCAATCACCAAAATCATCATGTAATTTTTGTAAATAATCTAACGCTGAAGAAGTTGAAGCGACCACATCTCGCCGCCCGTCATACCACCAATTTTGCTTTAAACCATATAGCTTTCCGGTGCTAGGAATAAACTGCCACAACCCTGCAGCATGAGCAGAAGAATAAGCCTTCGGCAGAAATGCACTTTCAACCACCGGCAATAAAGCAAGCTCCATCGGCATATTACGCTGCTCGATTTGCTCAACAATATGATACAAATAAGGCTCCGCCCTCTGAGCAACTCTCGCAATATATTCAGGGTGGCGAACAAACCAATCTAATTGTTTTGCAGTATTGGCATGAAGTGTCTCACTAGGAATGCCATACCCTTGTCGAATGCGATGCCATAAATCAATCGGCATAACAGCAACGGAGTCAGCTTCAACGGCCGGCAATTCATTACGTYTCGCTTCTTGCGGTTCACCATATGCTTCTTTCCAAGGTGTTTCTTTAGCCGCAGTAACCGTTGCTTCAACAGGCTTCGTTATTTCCACAGTATTCTTTGTGGTGTTACATGCTGCCATCAACAATAATAACGAGACCAAGCCATATCTTAAGATGTGTTTTGTCATGTTCGCTTTTTATCTAATCTAGTTTAAAAGGAGGGTGCGCCAAATGTTTTTCACCCATTTCATAGATTGTATCGGCCGTGCCCACGATTAGTTTATCGGGCGCGCACGCTATTTTAGGATCTTTATTAGGATAATCTGCCTGATGTAAGACGTGGCGTATTGCATTTAAGCGAGCACGTTTTTTACAGTCCGACTTAACCACAGTCCATGGAGAATCTTTGGTATCAGTATAAAAGAACATCGCCTCTTTTGCTTCGGCATAATTATCCCATTTATCAAGCGAAGCTAAATCAATATCACTTATTTTCCACAATTTGAGTGGATCGTGCTGACGAGAATGCAAGCGTCTAAATTGCTCATTGCGGCTAATTGAAAACCAAAATTTAATCAGCTTGACACCACTGCGTGCAATCATACGTTCAAAATCAGGACATTGGCGCATAAATTCTAAATACTCATGAGCACTACAAAATCCCATTACGCGTTCAACACCGGCACGGTTATACCATGAGCGATCAAAAAACAGAATTTCGCCTTCCGTAGGCAAATGCTGCACATATCGCTGAAAATACCATTGCCCCTTTTCACGATCATCGGGTTTTTCTAATGCGACAACTTGCGCACCACGCGGATTAAGATGCTCGGTAAAACGCTTAATTGTTCCCCCCTTACCTGCGGCATCACGACCTTCAAAAATAATCAGATATTTCTGGCCAGTTTCTTTTACCCAATGCTGAAATTTTGCTAACTCAATTTGGAGTAGCACTTTTTCTTTTTCATATTGCTTCTTTTTCATTTTCTTTTCATACGGATAGTTTGCCGTCGGGAAAATTGCATCTTTAGGTAAATTATTAATTTCTTCTACTGGCGCTAAATAATTTGCTCCCTCAGGTGAAAGAGATACATTTAAGGCATCTTCAGTTTTTTGTGTCATGATTTAAAACCCTTATAAAAAATTCAGTTCAATATTTTTCTTGAAAAAAGAATGATTCCGTTATTATATGCCTTTAAGCAGGTAAAATGTGTGTGATTTAGCACCTAATCTGAGGAAAATGTAGTGAATAAAATGCAAGGGCAATTATCTAAAATGGTTGCCACACTCTCGCCTGATAAATCACTCGCTACCTATCAAATAGCGCTAGGAGATCAGCGGCTTGATATGAACCCACTCATTGGCCAAAGGATACAGCTATCTTTCCTAGGCCAGATTAACTGTCAATCCTGTAATCGACTCACCAAAAAGAGTTATAGCGGTGGTTTTTGCTTTCCCTGCGCTCGCAAATTAGCCCAATGTGATTTATGCATTATGAAACCCGAAACCTGTCACTACGCGGCTGGCACCTGTCGGGAGCCAGAATGGGGAGAAAAATTCTGCATGCAAGATCATTTTGTTTACTTAGCCAATAGCGGCGCCATTAAAGTAGGCATTACACGACATAGCCAAGTGCCAACACGGTGGATAGATCAAGGTGCAACACAAGCCTTACCTATTTTCCGCGTCAAGACACGCTATCAATCCGGTGTCGTTGAAGTCATGTTCAAATCCCATGTGTCGGATCGTACTGATTGGCGAAAAATGCTCAAAGGCCAGCATGATGCACCCGTTGATTTAATCGCAAAACGCGATGAACTCATGGCTGAATGTCAAAATGATATCATTGCGCTGCAACAACGCTTTGGTGAGGATGCTATTGCACCCTTACAAAATGARTCTATCGTTGAAATTAATTATCCTGTACAACGTTACCCAGAAAAAGTTACATCGCTCAACTTTGATAAAACCGCTGAAATTACAGGTGTTTTACAGGGTATAAAAGGTCAATATTTGATCTTGGATACGGGCGTCTTAAATATTCGTAAATTTAGTGCTTACCATGTAAGCGTAGGAATTGAATAATGTTATATCGTTTAATGCGCGCCTTAATGTTTCAACTTGATGCTGAAAAAGCACATCACTTAGGGCTGAAAGGTTTAAGTGCGCTTGAAATGTCGGGGTTATCATCACTTTTATACCCAAAAGTAGCGGCAACACCCGTCACCGTTATGGGGCTAACCTTCCCAAACCCCGTAGGTTTGGCCGCGGGTCTAGATAAAAATGGCGACTATATCGAAGCCTTAGCCGCAATAGGGTTTGGCTTCGTTGAAATAGGTACCGTCACACCACGCCCCCAAGAAGGCAACCCAAAACCGCGTCTATTCCGCTTGCCAGAAGCAGAAGCCATTATTAACCGTATGGGCTTTAATAATCTAGGCGTCGATCATTTAATTGAGCAGGTCAAAATTGCACAAACAGATGCTGTTATTGGTATTAACATTGGCAAAAACATTGATACGCCCGTTGAAAAAGCCGTCGATGATTATTTGATTGGTTTAAACACGGTTTATCACCATGCTGATTATGTCACGATCAATATTTCATCACCCAATACGCCCGGTTTAAGAACGCTGCAATTTGGTGAGTCACTCAATGAATTATTAGGAGCCTTAAAAGAGCAACAGGCCAAACTTCAGCAACAATATGATCGCTATGTGCCCATGACGGTAAAAGTCGCACCCGACCTGACCCTTGAGGAAGTACAACAATTAGCAGAGGCATTTGGTCAGTTTGAAATAGAGGGTATTATCACCACCAACACCACCATGTCACGTGAAGGTGTTGAAGGGCTCAATCACGCTGATGAAGCAGGCGGCTTAAGTGGCCGACCAGTATTTGAGCAATCAACCAAAGTGGTGCAACAATTTAGACAAGCTCTACCGGCAAACATCCCTATTATTGCAGCAGGTGGCATTATGTCAGGCGATGATGCCAAGCAAAAATTAGATGCGGGTGCAGATTTAGTTCAAATTTATAGTGGCTTTATTTATAAAGGGCCAGCACTCGTACGTGAAATTATTAAATCAATTGAAAATAGGACATAAAGATGGAAGCAGAAACAAGTTTAATCGCACAGTGGCTAATGAATATTGCATTCGCAATCGCCATTGTTGTTATTGGTAAAATTGTAGTGAAATGGTTAGTAAAGCTCATTCGAAAATTAATGGTACGCTCCGACTTCGATCCTATTTTAGTCAATTTTGCGGGTTCAATTGCCAATGCTATTTTATTGTTATTTGTACTGATCGCGGCATTAGATCAATTAGGCGTCGACACCACCTCCTTTATCGCCCTACTTGGTGCCGCCGGTTTAGCGGTAGGTTTAGCACTCAAAGATTCCTTACAAAATTTTGCAGCTGGCGTGATGATGATTATTTTCCGTCCATTCAAACTAGGTGACTTTATTGAAGCAGGCGGCGTAACCGGTGTTGTTGAAAAAATCAGTGTCTTTAGCACGCTGATGAGAACAGGGGATAACCGCGAAGTAATTATCCCAAACGGCCAAATTTATGCCGGAGCAATCACCAATTTCTCTGCACGTGAAACACGTCGTATTGATATGGTATTCGGCATTGGTTATGACGATGATATGTTAGCCGCAAAGAAAATAATGGAAACAATTCTTAAAGAGCATAACTTGGTGTTAGAGGAACCTGCTCCGGCTGTTGCTGTTTCTGAGCTCGCCGACAGCAGTGTTAATTTCAATGTTCGCCCTTGGGTAAACAGTGGTGATTATTGGGCTGTGCGCTCTGACTTAATTGAACAAATCAAACTCGCTTTTGATGAAAAAGGCATTTCTATCCCTTATCCTCAAATGGAYATTCATACCTCAAAATAAGCGCCTTCGCTATCATAAATGGCCTGTATTCAATGTAAGTTGAGTGCAGGCTTTTTGCGTTATTTAAACTGATCTTTCTTTAATCTGAGCAGCCTAAATGTTTCAGCATCTTGGCAGCGAAGAAAGGGGTTGGTTGCCAATTCTAATGCTAAGCGTGAGGGAATGCTGGGTCGATTTTGTTTTCTCAATGCATCGGTATCATCCATCCTTTGTTGAATATCAATATTATCAGGCTCTGTTTCTAGTGCAAAACGAAGGTTGGCTTGGGTGTACTCATGAGCACAAAAAATAGTTGTGGTAGGCGGCAGCTGTTTAATCTTCTGCAACGATTCAAACATCACCTCTGCTGGCCCACTATGAAGCCTGCCACAGCCGGCACCAAATAAGGTATCACCACAAAACAAGTTGCCCTCAATTAAAAATCCAATATGGCCTTTGGTGTGGCCGGGCAAATCTAAAATGCGAAATTCAGCAAAGAGTGGGTCAATCACTAAGCCATCACACGCTGAAAGCGGATGAGTGATATGAGGAATAAACTCATTTTTAGGGCCATAAACCGGCACATCAAAATAGTGAAGAATGGCATTAATACCATCAACATGATCATGACAACCATGGGTTATTAATATCGCCACAGGAATCAAATTCTGCTGTTTGATTGCTTCAAGAACAGGTGCCGCCTCACCCGGGTCAATAATTAAAACATGGGACGCCCCCTCCGCTTGAATGATCCAAATATAATTATCCTGAAATGCAGGAATAGCTTGTATAGTTAACATGAGTTTCACCATCTATCACGGTATTTGATATGGTCGATTATAAAGCGAATAAAGAAAAAATGATGGCCAACTGGTGGCAAAGTACTCTTGGGCAAGCGGTTTTAACGCAGCAGCAGGAAAAACTGCATTCACTTAATCGTTATTTTCATGGTTATTATCAACTGCAATTAGGCTGCATGCAGTCAATCCTGCCACCAACTTCTCGCCCTAGCCAGCAAAAGATTATGGCAAATTCCGCAGATGTAGAAGGGCGAGACGAAGCGCTCCCCTTTAAATGCCATAGTCTTGATCTGCTGTTATTAAACCATGTGCTAGAATTTTCTGCTGATCCGCATCAAGTTCTGCGCGAAGCTGAACGCGTGCTCGTGGCCGATGGAACCTTAATCTTATGCAATTTCAACCCGTGGAGCTTATGGGGCTTACGCTGTTTATTGTCATGGCAAGATCAACCGCCATGGCAAGGTAAGTTTTATCGGCAAACACGCATAAAAGATTGGTTATCCCTACTGAATTTTGAAATAATAGCCTCCAAGAAACTATTCTTTAGCCCACCGATACAATCTGCAAAATGGCTAAGTCGTTTTTCGTTTATGGAACGCTGGGGAAAACGATTATGGCCTTTTTGGGCAGGAACAACTATTTTAGTCGCAACAAAACGTACCATCCCATTAACGCCGGTTACCCAGCGCTGGCAAGCAAGAAAATTGTTTCCTTCAGGCACATTTGTCCATAAACCTGCCGCGAACAAAGTACTTAAGAGAAAAATATGAATGATGTAGAAGTTTTTACTGATGGCGCATGTAGCGGCAACCCTGGCCCCGGTGGGTGGGGTGCTATCTTGCGTTCTAAAGGCGTAGAAAAAGAGTTATCGGGCGGCGAAAAAGACTCAACTAATAATCGCATGGAAATGATGGCCGTTATTGCCGCACTTGAAGCCTTAACACAACCCTGCAAGGTTAAAATTACCACCGACTCACAATATGTGATGAAAGGCATGATGGAATGGCTGCCAGGTTGGAAAAAACGCAATTGGAAAACGGCGGCTAAAAAGCCGGTGAAAAATGTAGACCTCTGGCAACGAATGGAAAAGGCCGCAGAGCAACATACACTCGAGTGGGAATGGGTGCGTGGTCATCAAGGCCATGCAGAAAATGAACGTGCTGATGATTTGGCCGTGGCAGCACGTGAGAAAATTGCAGGCCATGCATAGCTTACGAAACTATGCACTCATCACCGGTGGTTATTGGGCTTTTACCTTAACCGACGGTGCGCTCAGAATGTTGGTCGTGCTCTACTTCCACCAATTAGGCTATTCGCCACTGGCCATTGCCAGCTTATTTGTTTTTTATGAGTTTTTCGGCATTATCACTAATCTGGTCGGCGGCTGGTTAGGCGCGCGATTAGGCTTAAATAGCACCCTATTATTTGGCATGGCCTTGCAAATCTTCGCCCTGCTGATGCTCACCGTGCCCATCGAATACCTTAGCATTGCCTTCGTAATGSTCGCCCAAGCCTTGTCGGGCATCGCCAAAGATCTCAATAAAATGAGTGCCAAAGCCAGCATTAAACTRTTYRTRCCCGCTGATGAAACYRGYTCSGCCAGCTCAAAAAAAYTGTTTCRATGGATWGCCGCRTTAACGGGMTCAAAAAAYACACTGAAAGGCATCGGCTTCTTCCTTGGCGGRTTMTTGCTCGCYCAATATGATTTTCAAGGAGCGCTTTACATYCTATCTGGCGGCTTATTCATCATCCTCTGCTTACTATGGCTATGGTTGCCGTCACATTTAGGAAAAACAAAAAACAAGGCTAAGTTTTCACAGATTTTCTCCAATACCGCATCGATTAACTGGCTGTCCGCCGCCCGCTTCTTTCTGTTTGGATCACGTGATGTGTGGTTTGTTGTCGGTTTGCCGGTGTATCTCGCTACTCAATTAGGCTGGCGATTTGAACAAATTGGTGGCTTTTTTGCCCTATGGATTATCGGTTACGGCCTCGTGCAAGCCGCCGCGCCTTCACTAATAAGTCGAAACAAACAATCTCACCCACCTGATGGCCGCAGCACCCGCAATTTTGCATTAGCTTTGATGTTCATTCCGCTCGCCATTGCCGCCGCACTTCATTATGGTTTCAACCCCAATAGCGTCATTATTATTGGCTTGAGTTTATTCGCCATTATTTTTGCACTCAACTCCGCTGTGCATTCTTACCTCATTGTTGAGTGGTCCGATCATGATAAAGTCGCGATGAACGTCGGCTTTTATTATATGGCCAATGCTGGCGGGCGATTAATCGGCACGCTTTTATCCGGCTATTTATTTCAACAATATGGGCTTTATGGTTGCTTAATCGCCTCAAGTTTATTTATTATGAGTGCCGCATTGCTCTCACAAAAATTGCCATACACCACGCAGGAAACAGAATGAACGGCCAAAAAAGACAAGTTGTATTAGACACCGAAACCACCGGTTTAAGCACCGCAGACGATCATCGCATTATTGAAATTGGGTGTGTCGAACTAATTAACCGCAAATTAACCGGTGCCACCTTTCACCAATACATTAATCCCGAACGTGCCATTGATGCCGGCGCGATGGAAGTGCATGGCATCAGCAACGAATCATTATTAGATAAGCCTAAATTTGCTGATATTTCATCTGAATTTATGCAGTTTATCGAAGGTGCCGAACTCATCATCCACAATGCCGCATTCGATGTTGGCTTTCTTGATCATGAATTAGCCAAAATAAAAACCGAAAAACGCCGCATTAACGACGTAAGCACTATATTAGATACACTCAAACTGGCGAGAGACAAACACCCCGGCCAGAAAAATAACCTCGATGCCTTGTGTCGTCGTTATGAAGTCAACAATTCAAACCGTGAACTCCATGGCGCCCTACTCGATTCCGAGATTTTAGCCGACGTTTATCTCGCCATGACCGGCGGTCAAACCAGCTTGCTACTCGCACCAGAAGAAGAAAACCCTAACGCCAAAGGCGTAACAGATAAGGCTGTCACGACAAAACAACGTGGCCCATTACGTGTAATCAAAGCAACAACGGATGAATTAGAAGCGCATGAAGCGACATTGCAACGCTTAGACAAAACCAGTGATGGCCAGTGTGTTTGGTTGAAGTCATAATAAGCAAGTTCAAACGAAATCAAGCTGGCTGACCCCTTGATTCCAGGGAAATTAAAGTGGAGGCGAAGCCGGAGCTTTAATTTTTCCGGCGCTTGCCCTTGTTAAGCACTGCCGCTTTAAACGGCAGTATAAAATTGCACCTAAAGCTCCCAAAAAATGGCCAATGTGATCAATCTTTATATCTAACGCTTCATTAGAGCGATCTTTAAACTCAGTTTCTAAGGCAAGCATTAATACCAAGAATAAGAACAGCAAAATTGCTGTCAGCCATTCCTTGGTGGTTAATTCTTCTTCATCTGTAAAATACGCAGCAGCCAGACCAAAAACCCCACCTGATATTCCACATACGGCTATATTTTCCGAATAGAAAAATATTGACGGTATAGATGCTAAGCCTCCAACAAGCAGAACTGCAAAATACCTTTTAGCTCCGACCCTGCGCTCATAGGCAGACGCTAGGCCTAAACCAACAACATTTGCAGCGAGATGAACAAGGTTGCCATGAATAAATAAATGCGTTGTAGACTGTAGCAGCCACTTTGAAAACTGGTCACCGTCACTCAGTGCAAATGCATTATATAGATTTTCATCTATGGCGATAAAACCAAGATTTGTTGTCAGAAGAAATACCAGAAGTACAAAAAATCCTGAAAACATCGAAGCCCAAACAGACTTTATATTTTCACGATAAGTAATCGGTATAGATTTCAAGCTGATCGGTGCAGGTTTTATGATAATCAATAATCCGACATAAACCGCCACTGAAATAAAAAATATAATCATTGGGATAAAGGTATATTGCTCTCAATATGTTGCTGGACATCAGGCAACAGCTTCGCAACTTTTTCTGTACCTCTCAGTTGTGCTTTTACTTTTATTTTTCGGTTGTTTTTAAATTCAAACCTCATCGGCCTTTGTAATAGCCCCTTTCCTATTTTCACACTTTCAATATCGCCAAACTCAAAGAAATCATGTTCCTTAAACTTCCCCAGCAAGCTTAGTTTGTGAAAAGATATACCTTTCTCAGTCACAGCTAAGAAGTATGTTCTCATGCTTAGAACGAAAAGAGGGCCCATTAGGAGAAATAGCCATATATTTGGTGGACTAACAGCTTGAAAAAAACCTATTAATGAATCTCCATCATTCAGGTTCTCTTCAATATATTCTTTTGCCTGCTCTTTGTTCATAGTAACTCCTAATTATGATTATGTAGTCTCTGGTAAGCGCTAAGAGACATTTCTAAGTGGGCCCCCCCCTAATGAAGCATATAGTTTCTAAGATCTTGAACAAATCTACATGGTTCGTCATTAGCCAAATCATCTTTAATCTTCTGTGAATATGCTTGAT
Source organism: Methylophaga sp. (assembly GCA_002733335.1). Taxonomy (GTDB): domain Bacteria; phylum Pseudomonadota; class Gammaproteobacteria; order Nitrosococcales; family Methylophagaceae. Next base: position 68,996 of record NVVK01000010.1, on the reverse strand, counting down.
GAATCGGAGAATCAGAATAATATTTATCCATAAATATTCGTGTATGTTCAATCAGGGTTTTAGCTGAGGCAAGAAAATCATCATTTAATATTAAGATAAACACCTTTATATAAAAGTAAAGTACACCTTGTGATATTGCTGGATTAAATTCATTTAAAATATCGTTCAAAACCTTTTAGCATAGCACTGAGAAAAGCTATGTTAAGAGGCGGTATATTTAATCTTAAATATACCATAATCTCCGAGTGAAGTGGGTGCCTGCAAAAATCAATAGATCCTGCCTCTGTCTCAATGTTAAATGGACACCATCTTTTCATCATAACAAATTGATATTTATTAGTTTTTATACCCATGACGTTTTAAGGGTAACGCCCTTTAAATTAGCATAAAAAAGGGGGGGACAATCAAACCTCGGGCATAAACTAAACTACGCATTGGTGGAGAAGATTACATGGAAATGTTAAGAAAAATAATCACAGTTACGCCACAACAAGACGCGTGGATAAAATCTCAAATAAACTCTGGTCAGTATGGAATGATAGTGAGTATCTTCGTGAATTGATTCACTTAGACCAAGATAATAAAGAAAAAGTAGCACTCCTCCATGATGCTAAGACTAAGACACGGTTTTAATGTATAGCCTTTCTAAGGCGGCAAGTGGCGATATCGATTCAATTTTAGATTATTCCATTATCACTTTTGGCGAAAGTGTCACCTTATGATGACCATCGTTCTTTAGCAAAGTATTTTGAAGCCTTAGCTGACAACCTTAGTTTAGGCACTACCATTGATGCGATTCACGCCGATTATTTATGTTTTGAACATCGTTCTCATTTGATATTTTATAAGGCCATAAAGTATGGCGCTCTGCTTGTACGAATTATTCATAAAAGTATGGATGTACAAAGACAGTTTTCCTAAGAAAATAGCCTTTCAAACTTGAAATAAAAATCTTTGCCCCCAGATCTCGTTTTAAGACAAATYAAAYTGGACTGTAGACCATGAGCGAAGAAGAAAATAACGAGATCGAATCTGAACAAGAAAATGCTACGCCTGAAACAGAAGTTGAAACGAATGACGACCCTGCGGCGTTATTAGAAGCGGCACAAGACGAAGTAGCAAAATACAAAGATGAATTTTTACGCGGCCAAGCCGARATGGAAAATTTACGTCGTCGTCAATCACGTGATTTAGAAAACGCTCATAAACGTGCCTTAGATAAATTTGTRACTGAACTACTCCCTATATATGACAGCATGGAATTAGGCTTAAATGCTGCCAATGCCGACGAAGCATCGCTCGAGGCCGTGCGTGAAGGCTTAGARATGACRATRAAGATGTTTTTATCATCCCTCGCTAARTTTGGTTTAGAGCAAGTTAACCCTGAAGATGGTGATACCTTTGACCCTGAAATGCATCAAGCCATGGCAATGCAGCCTGTTGAAGGCATTGARGCCAACCAAGTKTTGACTGTTGCTCAAAAAGGCTTTCAATTTAATGGTCGTCTATTGCGCCCTGCAATGGTGATGGTTTCACAATAAGTAGAACACATCCTTTTTATATCTTAATGTGTAAAAAGACATAAAAATCAACAAAGTGGCTTGTAGGGCTTGAAATATTAGAACCYCTCCCCCACTTAGTAATCAACGGCTGGTGAATCCAGCAAAAATTTAAGAAAGACGGAGAAAGACTATGGGTAAAATTATTGGTATTGACTTAGGAACAACGAATTCCTGTGTTGCAGTATTAGAAGATGGTAAAGCACGTGTAATCGAAAACAGTGAAGGTGATCGCACCACACCATCGATTGTTGCWTTTACTAAAGATGATGAAGTATTAGTRGGCCAATCGGCTAAACGCCAAGCGGTAACKAATCCTAAAAAYACTTTATTTGCAATCAAACGTTTAATTGGTCGTAAATTTAAAGATAAAGTTGTGCAACGTGATATCGACATGGTGCCTTATAGCATTGTTGAAGCCGATAACGGTGATGCATGGGTTGATGCCAACGGTAAAAAAATGGCACCGCCTGAAATTTCTGCACGTGTTTTGATGAAAATGAAAAAAACAGCAGAAGACTTTTTAGGTGAAGAAGTAACCGAAGCGGTTGTAACTGTTCCTGCTTACTTTAATGACTCACAACGTCAAGCAACGAAAGATGCAGGTAAAATTGCAGGCTTAGAAGTTAAACGTATTATCAATGAGCCAACGGCTGCTGCATTAGCMTACGGTATGGATAAAAAACGCGGTGACTCTACTATTGTTGTTTATGACTTGGGTGGTGGTACATTTGACGTTTCTATTATCGARATTGCTGACATCGATGGCGAACAYCAGTTTGAAGTATTATCAACAAATGGTGATACATTCTTAGGTGGTGAAGATTTCGACCAACGTATTATCGAATTTCTAGTAAGTGAATTCAAGAAAGACCAAGGTATCGACTTATCAAAAGATCCTTTAGCGTTACAACGTTTAAAAGATGCGGCTGAGAAAGCGAAAATTGAAYTWTCTTCAAGTGAACAAACAGATATTAATCTACCCTATGTAACGGCWRMYGCWTCRGGWCCWAARCAYTTRGWRMKTCGCTTAACACGTGCTAAATTAGAATCATTAGTTGAAGATTTAGTTGAACGTAGTCTTGCGCCATGTAAACAAGCGATTAAAGATTCTGGCTTATCAATGAGTGAGATTGATGATGTTATCTTGGTCGGTGGTCAAACACGTATGCCAATGGTTCAAGCCGCAGTACAGAAATTATTCGGCAAAGAGCCTCGYAAAGATGTGAATGCTGATGAAGCAGTTGCTTCTGGTGCAGCCATTCAAGCGGCAGTATTAGCGGGTGATGTTAAAGATGTACTKTTACTTGATGTAACACCATTGAGCTTGGGTATTGAAACAATGGGCGGKGTGATGACTAAGTTGGTTGAGAAAAATACAACCATCCCAACCAAAGCAAACCAAACATTCTCAACAGCTGATGATAATCAACCTGCGGTKACTATTCATGTRCTTCAAGGTGAACGCGAAGTGGCATCGGGCAATAAATCACTTGGTCGTTTTGACTTRGCTGATATTCCACCWGCACCACGTGGTCARCCACAAATCGAAGTAGCCTTTGATATTGATGCAAACGGTATTTTAAATGTATCGGCTAAAGATAAAGTGACYGGTAAAGAACAATCTATCGTCATTAAAGCATCAAGTGGTTTATCTGATGAAGAAGTTGAAAAAATGGTTCAAGATGCTGAAGCACATGCAGATGAAGATCGTAAGTTCCACGAACTCGTTACCGTTCGTAACACTGCTGATGCATTAATTCACTCAACTAAAAAATCAATAACTGATTTAGGTGATAAATTAGATGCTGATGAAAAAGTRAAAATTGAAGCAGCAGTAGAAGCATTAGAAGAAGCMGTTAAAGGTGACGATAAAGATGATATCGAAGCTAAAACAACAGCCTTGACTGAAGTTTCAGGCAAGTTAGCAGAACAAGCTTATGCTGAAAATGCAGAAGCGGGTTCAACAGAAGAAGCGGCTACAGAAGCTGAAGATGATGTTGTWGATGCTGAGTTTGAAGAAGTAGATGACGATAAAAAATAGTCTTTAAACAGACGAKCAATAATGCAAGCAGACGTAGGGTTTTCCCTGCGTCTGTTTTGTTGTATTTAAAGATAGGCAAATTACGCTAATGGAAAAACAAGATTATTACGAAACACTGGGCGTWTCRCGCACAGCAACGGGCAGYGAGCTAAAAAAAGCTTATCGTAAAATGGCGATGAAATATCATCCCGATCGTAACCCCGATAATGCCGATGCTGAAGCGCATTTCAAAGAGGCAAAAGAAGCCTACGAAATTCTGTCTGATGCACAAAAACGCGCCGCCTATGATCAATTTGGTCATGCCGGTGTTGATCAATCAGCAGGTGGGCACCGCGGTGCTGCTGCCGGTGGCTTTAGCGATATTTTTGGTGATGTTTTTAATGATATTTTTGGTGCTTCTGGTCGCGGTGGCAGACAAAGCTACCGAGGTGCAGATTTACGTTATCACCTAGAYTTAAGTCTTGAAGATGCTGTAGCCGGTACAACTGAAAAAATTCGTATTCCTGTTCACGTTGARTGTGAAAGCTGTGAGGGTAGYGGYGCTAAAAAAGGYACCGAACCRGTGACATGTACCACCTGTGCCGGTCATGGCCAAGTGCGTATGCARCAAGGMTTCTTCCAAGTKCARCAACCKTGTCCACATTGTGGTGGCACCGGWAAAATGATCAATGATCCGTGTAATGATTGTCACGGTGAAGGTCACATTCAAGAACACAAAACACTTTCTGTTAAAATTCCCGCAGGTGTTGATACTGGCGATCGCATTCGCCTTAGTGGTGAAGGCGAAGCCGGAACAGGCGGAGCAGGACCYGGCGATCTTTATGTTGAAGTGCAAGTGCTACCGCACGATGTCTTTACTCGTGATGGCAGCAATATTTATTGTGATATGCCCATCAGTTTTGTGACTGCAGCGTTGGGTGGCGAGTTAGAAGTGCCGACATTAAGCGGTAAAGCKAGCCTTAAAATTCCAGAAGGCACACAAACGGGCACACAATTTCGTTTGCGTGGCAAAGGCATAAAATCTGTACGAGGTGGTGCAGTTGGTGATTTAATGTGTCGTGTAATTSTTGAAACACCKGTAAAATTRTCTAAGAAACAAAAAGAACTMTTAGAACAATTTGATGAAACACTKGCWGGTAGCCACAGTAAACACAGCCCTAGAACAAGCTCYTGGTTAGATGCAGTAAAAGAYTTTTTTGATTAAATTNAGAGATATAACATGGCAACACGTATAGCRATCAATGGTGCAGCAGGACGTATGGGACGATGCCTAATTCAGGCTGTTGAACARACYGAAGGRCTTRMRTTAAGTGCTGCGATTGATCGTGCTGATTCGAGCTTAATCGGTGCCGATGCAGGTGAACTTGCTGGCGTGGGTAAATTAGGTATCGCTATTAGTTCTGATGTCGCTAGCGCGACAATTAATTCTGATGTGCTCATTGACTTTACCYTGCCMGARGTCACGCTTGCACTACTGAGCCATTGTGTCGCTAATCAATGTCATCTGGTCATTGGCACCACAGGATTTAGTGACGMGCAGAAAGCCAYCATTGAAMAATCAGCACAATCTGTGTCAATGGTATTAGCACCCAATATGAGTGTAGGCGTCAATTTATCGCTTAAATTATTAGATATTGCMGCRCGTGTTTTAGGTGACGATGTTGATATCGAGATAATAGAAGCACATCACCGTCATAAAGTAGACGCACCTTCTGGTACCGCTTTGCGAATGGGTGAAGTTGTCGCCGAGGCATTAGGTCGTAATCTAAAAGAATGTGCTGTTTATGGCCGAGAAGGCCGCACTGGTGAGCGTGATCGTAAAACCATTGGTTTTGCAACTGTTCGTGCTGGTGATATTGTTGGCGATCACACSGTRATGTTTGCCTCTGAAGGTGAACGCGTTGAAATTACCCATAAAGCATCCAGYCGAATGACCTTTGCTTTAGGTGCTATGCGKGCATCAAGCTGGTTAATGTCACGTCCATCGGGTTTATTCGATATGCAGGACGTATTAGATCTATAAATAACCGTTRGCGARTTCTCTCGCTTTTTTTGCACCACTGTTATTGCCCGCTGCGGCTCTGATCTCTGCAATCAAACGCCAAAAACGATGCAATTTTGTAGGTTGACCTTGCACGATTGATACCCCTTTAAGTGCCACTTGTTCCGCCAGCCCATAATCTTCTAATTCAATGTGCACCCTCGCTAATTGGTAATAAACTTCTGGCTCACGCGGCGCAATACGTTGTGCACGCTGCAAACTGGTTTGGGCAGATCGTAATTCCCCTCCTTGCTTTTGCTGTTTAGCAGAATCGAGTAACGCAACAATCGCGGCATTTTTCGGGGCAGATTTAATCGCAGAAGGTGCAACCGGCACAATGACTTCATTGGGCTTGTCGATGATGCCATCATCACTAATCTCAGAGGATGACTGTACAATTAATTCATCCTCAACGGCTGATACGATAACGGTAGGCTCCAACTCTACGACTTCAGGCTCACGTTCCTCTAAGGGGGCTTGGGCCACTGGGGCAACGGCCGTACACCCAGCAATCCCCATCACTAAACTAACCATCAATAATCGAAATGTATTCATTTGTTGCGCTATTCCTATCTAAACCAGTCATTCATCCAATTRCCAAATGGCGACGAGGATGGGATATCTTGCCCGACACAATCAACAGATAAACTGGGCCCGGTGCCTAACATAAAGGGTAAYTGTTGTGCATTCATGCAKSTTTCAGCTGAAAGMTCACCYGTTTCTTGATCAATCCACAAATATTCTATACCTTCTGGSGCAACTGAAACGAAAGAATCTAATGTTTCTGTCGCCATATACGATGTCCATGCACGTAATGCTCCCCCCGASCCRGTGAARGGTAATGGRGCATTATCATCTCGACCYAGCCAAACCACGGCTAGTCTATTGCCTGTAAATCCGGCAAACCAACTATCACGCTGATCATCCGATGTGCCAGTCTTGCCTGCTACGTTTATTTTCTTCGGTATTTGCCAATAAATTGATCTCGCCGTGCCYACACGTGCTACTTCTTGCAAACTATACTGCAATAGATGCATTGAATTTGAGCTYACCGTTTGTTTCAATTTGAAGGGATAMCGTGATAATTCTTGACCCGCACTATCCGTGACCAGTCGAATCGTACGTAGCGGCATCTGAAAGCCATTGGCCGCGATCGTTTGATACATGGTTGCCACCTCAAAGGGTGACAAGCCCTGTGCACCTAAGAGTAATGAMGGATARGGTTCAACCKGCCTCTTAACACCCAATCGTTGCAGGGTATTAATCACCTTATCCAGCCCTACTTCCATTCCTAAACGCGCYGTTGATAAATTATATGAATACGCCAAAGCATGATGCAATGGCACCATGCCATGCGATTTATGATCAAAGTTGTGTGGGTTCCACACTTGACCGCCATCCATTTTTAAACTGTATGGCGCATCTTCTAACGCACTCACCAATGTATAACCCTGCTCTAATGCTGTTAAATAGACCGCGGGCTTCACTAAAGAACCGATAGGTCTCACAGCATCTAAGGCTCGGTTAAAACCTTGATAACGCGTTTTACGGCCGCCTATTATCGATAATACCTCTCCCGTTTGRGGATCGGTCACCACCATACTRCCTTGCAAGCCTTTAACTTTGCCGGCATGCTTGCCTTCAAGATTTTTAATCGTCTTTAGTAACGCCTTTTCAGCTTTATTTTGGACRATAGGATCTAAACTRGTGAATACACGTAAGCCTTCTGAACGTAGATCCTCATCATTATAACCTTGCCGTAATTGCCTTTTAACTAAATCTAAATAGGCCGGATAAGCGCCCTTAAGTAAACTAGCTTGCCGAACAATTCCTAGTGGTTTAGCGACAGAATTTTGATATTGTTTCTCATCAATCTTGCCCACTTCCARCAACACTTTAAGCACAAGATCACGTCGTTTTTTTGCTTTATCTGCATGGCGACGAGGATTATAAGCAGTCGGCCCTTTCACCATTCCCGCTAATAATGCCACCTGATGTAATTTTAATTCATGAATCGGTTGGGCAAAATAATATTGCGATGCGAGACCAAAACCATGAATCGCTCGTGCGCCCTCTTGACCAAAGAAAACCTCATTAAGATAGGCTTCTAATATCTCGTCTTTGCTGTAATGAAGCTCCAGCAATAAGGCCATCGGGATCTCTAATAATTTACGTGCTAAAGTGCGGTCAGAGGTTAAATAAAAGTTTTTAATTAATTGCTGGGTAATCGTGCTGCCACCCTGTACAAAACGACCCACTTTTATATTAGTCCACATCGCACGCGTAATGCCGCGAAGCGAGACGCCRTGATGYTGRTAAAAACTACGATCTTCAATCGCTATTAATGCATCAGCCAAACTTTGAGGGGCATCTTGCAGCTGAATGAGATCACGATCTTCGTTATTTAATGGATAAATACCACCGATTAAAATAGGCTCTAAGCGTACTAACGTCAGTGACTTGCCACGATCGTTACTTAAGCCTGATAACTGTTCATTTGAGAATGTTAATATCAATCTTTGGGCAGGCTCTGCACCATCAGAAAACTTAAAACCACGCGTAGAAATAATGGCCCTTGTTGACGAGAACTCAGCTTGTCCCGGCAAGCTTACTTTTTTTACAACTTTATAACCTAATCCACGTAACTCGATCTTCAATTCAGCAATGGATAGTGGCAGACCAAGATATAATTCTAAAGGGCGGGCATAGACTTTTGCTGGCAACGCCCAGCGTTTACCCTCAAATTTTTGGCGAACTTGATTATCAAGGTATATCGCACCTAAGGCCATTAGAATTATGACAACAAGCGWGAGCTTGAGTAACAATTTAAATAACGTTATTTTTAGTCTCGATGGAACTGCCTTTTTGTTACGACGAGTGCGTTTAGATTTTTTCTTTTTTACCATAGATGTTTTTATATCTTTACGTTTTTTACATGAATATAGATGCCCATCGAACCAACAAGTTCAGATAACTTTCCAGTTATTTTAGCTTATCCYCCTACAATAGGTCTATTGACACTCCATAAATTATAGTTGATCATGAAAAGTGGATGCTTTTGGATTGAGGGGTGCAAAATGGATTCAGATACTCATATTTTAATCATTGATGATGTCGTCGATAATATTCAAATTGCAATGAATATTATGAAAGAAGACGGATATACATTTTCTTTTGCGACACAGGGTGATGAGGCGCTCGCCTTAATAAGCCAAGCTCCCGTTCAGTACGATTTAATTCTACTTGATATCATGATGCCCGGCATGGATGGTTTTGCTGTCTGTCAAATGCTACAAAATGATCCTCGAACCCAAGACATTCCTATTATATTTTTAACGGCCAAAGCAGATGTTGACTGCATTGCAAAAGGCTTCACTCTCGGTGCAGTAGATTATATTACAAAGCCATTCCACGGGGAAGAGTTACTCGCTAGAGTCCGCACACACTTGCAGCTTTACCATGCTAAGAAACTGCTTAATGCTCATAATATTGCTTTGAAAACAAAGGTAAAATATGAGCAGAAAAGACTGTTATCAGAACTTGAAGACAGTCAAAAACAAATGATTTGGATATTAACGGAATTAATGGAGGCAACATCGGATGAAGCRGGTAATCATGTTCGTCGGGTAGCAGAAATGGCATCACTATTAGCCCAATATCATCCTACATTAAACGATGAAGATGTTGATTTGATATTTCATGCCGTCCCCATGCATGACATCGGCAAAATGACCATCCCCCACGCGATCCTTCATAAGCAAGGAAAATATACTGACGAAGAATTTGAGGCCATGAAGACACATACCACTRATGCCTATAATCTACTTAAAGGGTCTAAAAGAAAATTAATTCAAGCTGCTGCAGTTATTGCACATGAACACCACGAAAAATGGGATGGTCAAGGCTATCCTCGCCAGCTTAAGAGACAGAAAATTCATATTTATGGCCGTATTGTGGCATTAGCCGATGTTTTTGACGCTTTGACGCATTCGCGTTGCTACAAAGAGGCGTGGGAAATGGATCGGGCTATTGACTATATTAAAGAGAATAGTGGCATACACTTCGACCCTGAGCTTGTTGATATCTTTATAGCCCATATAAATGAGTTTAAACAGATTTCTCAGCTAAAATAGGTTTTTATGTCCCTAGCTAAATCATGCTTAGCCATAATGTTCATTCTTTTTTATGATCCGCAATTGTACGCATCTCAAAATAGTGTACATTTAACGGCACAAGAACGCGCATGGATTCAAACGCACCCCCAAATAATTACCGGCGGCACGCAAGAGTGGTACCCTTTTGATTTTATTACAAAAGAGGGAGATCGAAGTGGGATCGCTGCTGACTATTTAAAGCTGATAGCCCAAAGGACGGGATTAAACATTACTCCTAATACGGACACATGGAACCATAATCTACAAAAAATAAAAAATAAAAAGATAGACCTTTTGCCCGCTATTTATTTTTCTGAGAATCGGCGTCAATTTCTAAGCTATTCATCTCCCTACTTTGAAATATTAGACTATTTTTTTATTCGTGAAGATCTTGACGTTGAAACACTTGCTGATTTAGATGGCAAACGTGTTGCTATTCCCAAAGGCTATATCCACATAGACGTCATAAAGGAACATTTTCCAAAAATACAAATTATGACTGTTAACACAGCAGTCGATGCGATTGAAGCGGTTTTAGAAAATCGTGCCGACATACTTTTTGATACGTATACATCACTTTCATATACCTTGAAACAAAAGGGTATAAATACCATCATTCCTTTCAAATCAACACGCCACTTAGGAATAAAATATCTTCATTTCGCTAGTCGAAAAGGTGCTCCAGAATTAGCATCCATTATACAAAAAGGGCTGGATTCCATCTCACCTCAAGAAAGACAGGAAATTTATCACAAATGGTTAGGAGCACTGCAAAAAACAAAGGATACAAAGCTTGTCCTATCAATAGAAGAACAACAATGGCTAGATAATCACCAGAATATTCGTTTTTCTGGCGACCCTAACTGGTTGCCTTATGAGGCATTTGATCTCAATGGCAATTATATTGGCATTGTTGCTGACCATCTAAAAATAATTGAACAACGACTCGGCATTAAACTGAAGATCATTCCCACAAAAACATGGGCTGAGTCTCTCGAAAATATTAAACTAGGCAAGATTGATGTGTTATCAGAAACCAGTGATTCAGGATTACAAGCACAGTTGAGTTTTACTGATGATTATATTTATAGCCCAGTCATTATGGTAATGAAAAATAATACCGATTATATTGAAAATATTGAGCAGATCAAACACCTGAAAATTGCCGTAATTAAAGACTATGGTTATATCTCTGAAATTATTAAACAACATCCTAATCTTGATCTTTATTATATTGAAACGATTCAGGATGGACTTGCAGCTGTCGCCACCGGCAAAGTTGAAGTACTGTTGGCTACGCTTGCTCAAGCAAGTTACCATATTTCAGAATTGGGCATAAACAATATTCGCATTGTTGGAAAAACAGAATTCACGACCAAACTTGCTTTTGGCATGAAGAAAGAGTTTGCCCCGCTTATACCCTTATTCAACCGTGCGCTTCATTCAATAAGCCCAAATGAAAAGCAGGCTATTTTTGATAAATGGGGCAAAGGTAAGTTTATCGAACACACTGATTATCGATGGCTTGCCAAAGTCATTGGTGCTTTATTATTGTTTATGCTCATTATGCTTTATTGGAATAGAAAACTCGCTAAAGAAATGACATTAAGGGCTGAAATTGAACAGCAAACTAAAATGCTGATCGATTCTATTCCTATTCAAATTATTGTAACCGCCCTTAATGGCCAATTGCTCTCTGCTAATCCTAAAGCTATAAATGATTATAATCTCGATAGCAATAAGCTTGGTCAATACAATATAGCGGCGTTCTACGCTGATATTGATGGTCGCAAAGAGGTACTAAAAGAACTTAGAGACCACGCTAAAATAGAACATAAAATTATTCCCATGAAGCAGCCAAATGGAAAAATATACTCCATGATGGCCTCCATTATGCCTATCAAATATCAGAAGCAACCCGCCCTATTAAGTATTGCTGTAAATATGACAGAGCGTCTTGAAATAGAAGCAACCTTAAAATTGGCAAAACGTGATGCTGAATCTGCTAACCGAGCTAAATCAGAATTTCTCGCTAATATGAGCCATGAAATTCGTACACCCATGAATGCTATTATCGGTTTCACCGAACTTTTGAATGAACAAATAGACGATCCCAAACTCAAATCATTTGTAAAAATAATTCAGACTGCCGGCAATAATTTATTGGTGTTAATTAATGATATTTTAGATTTATCTAAAATAGAGGCCGGTAAACTACACATTAAGAAAACACCCTGTAATCCACACGATCTATTTACCGAATTAGGCAATATTTTCATGCTGAAAATGCGTGAAAAAAATATCGATTTTATTTTAGATATTGATCCTCTTATTCCWCAAAGYCTWTATATYGATGCRMCKCGTCTTCGTCAAGTWTTRCTMAACCTRATCGGTAATGCRGTTAAATTTACCGATRATGGTTTTATTAAAATAAAAGTTCGCACAGATAATGAGGACAMGATCCGAAGCAAGGTAGATTTAATCATYAATATTGAAGACAGCGGTATTGGTATCTCAAAAGATCAACAACTGCTTATTTTTCACGACTTCGAGCAATCGAGCGGCCAAGATATGAGGAAATATGGCGGCACGGGGCTCGGCTTATCTATCAGTAAACGTCTGGTAGAAATGATGGATGGACAACTTCTTTTGAAAAGTCAGATCAACGTCGGCTCAACATTTACGGTGAAACTAACCGCTCTTGATGTCACGACCTTATCCATTGAATCAGAAACACCCAAAAACAAGACCCACATAGAATTCAACCCCGCAAAAATCCTGATCGTTGATGATGTGCAAGATAACCAGCGTTTATTACTAGCACATTTTGAAAGCACAGCCTTGCAGACAATGACTGCCGTCAATGGTTTTGAAGCCGTTAACCTTGCTAAACAGCACGCCTTTGACGTGATTATAATGGACATTAGGATGCCTGTTATGAATGGCTACCAAGCAGCCGAAGAAATTAAATCCTTTTCTGACACACCTATTATTGCTTTAACRGCATCGGTGATGACAGATGATTTTGAWCGCAAAAAGAGTGATAATTTTGACGGCTATTTACGAAAACCTRTTCTCAGAGCTGAGTTAATAAACGAATTATGTCGATTTTTAACCTATACAGAAACAGAATCACCCGAATTTCAAGAAAAACCCTCATCATTAACAGCAAAAGAAAAAGCCATCCTTCCACAACTTTTGTTTGCCTCAGAAGCACTTTCATCGTTGTATGAGGCAAGCACAAAAAGTAACAATCTATCAGAAATTCAACAATTTTCTGATGCGCTTTCATCTTTAAYACAGCAATATCCCGTGTCACTGATGACAGAGTATTCAATGCAGTTACAGCARGCCGTAGAAAGATTTGATATTACCGCAATTAAACAAGCGCTTAATACTTATCCCGAATTGATTACAAAACTAAAATTACAGACCTAATAATGGATTAGAGAAAAGTCAGAAATAGTATTTTACGTGCTCTGCAAATCACGCTTTTTTTCTATCCTAGATAACCCTTAAAGTAGATTATCTAAGATAATATTTTAAACAATAAATTCGCTATTTCACTTCGCTATTCATTGTAAGAAGTGGAGGCTTGACTCGCATTATTAACCCTCTCCTGATATAATATCCCGCTCTATGTTAGTTCCAAAACCGGTACTTTTTCAGAAAATTTACTGAAAAAGCGAGTGCTACTTAAGCGGGAGCCTAATGGTTAGTTTAGAAACACCTGTATGTGATTTTGATTTACCGGCAATAGATTTTTCTTTGCCCGGTACGGATGATAAGATCTGGACACTTGAAGATTGTCGTGGTGAAAATGGCTTATTAGTCATGTTTATCTGCAATCATTGTCCTTATGTAAAAGCGATATTAGACCGTCTTGTTCGTGATACTAATGAACTAAAACAGTTGGGTATCAATACCGTCGCCATCATGTCTAATGATGTTGCTGACTATGAAGAAGACTCTTTTGACAATATGAAGCGTATCGCACAAGAGCAAAGCTTCACCTTCCCTTATTTGTTTGACGAAACACAGCAAACTGCCCAAGCCTATGGCGCAGTGTGTACCCCCGATTTCTTTGGTTACAACAAAGATCTTCAATTGCAGTATCGCGGTCGTTTAGACGCAAGTCGTAAAGAAGCGGCCGCATCGGATGCACGACGAGATTTATTCGAAGCAATGAAACATGTTGCAGAAACAAGTCGTGGTCCACAACAACAAATCCCAAGTATGGGTTGCTCAATCAAATGGCGAGCAGCGTAATGAGTGCTTTGCATAATATAATGATGAATATCAATTTGTTCTCCTTATATTGTGCAAAGTACTCTTTCAATTTTTTATCTAGGAGAATGTRAATGGCTACACGCAGACATTTAGCAAATGCTATCCGTGCTTTAACTATGGATGCAGTACAAAAGGCAAAATCTGGACATCCAGGTGCACCTATGGGTATGGCAGATATTGCCGAAGTATTGTGGAATAACCACATGAATCATAACCCAACTAACCCAGAATGGGCTGATCGCGATCGTTTTATCTTATCTAACGGTCACGGTTCAATGTTAATTTACTCATTGTTGCATTTATCAGGTTATGACTTGCCRATGTCTTCATTGTCGTCTTTCCGTCAACTTCATTCTCAGTGTGCTGGTCACCCTGAATATGGTTATGCACCAGGTATCGAAACAACTACCGGTCCTTTAGGCCAAGGTATTACTAACGGCGTTGGTTTTGCAATGGCTGAAAAGTTAATGGCTGACCAATTCAAYAAACCTGGCCATGACATCGTAAACCACAACACATACGTGTTCTTGGGCGATGGTTGTTTAATGGAAGGTATCTCTCATGAAGCGGCTGCATTGGCTGGCACATGGGGYCTAGGTAAYYTRATYGCKTTCTGGGATGACAACAATATCTCTATCGACGGCCACATTGAAGGCTGGTACACMGATGACACCGTTAAGCGTTTTGAAGCTTACGGATGGCATGTTGTTTCTGTTGATGGTCACGATGCTGATGCAATCAACAAAGCAATCGAAGAAGCGAAAGCAGTTAAAGACAAACCTTCTATGATTTGCTGTAAAACAATCATCGGTTTTGGTTCACCAAACAAATCAGGTACTCATGACTGTCATGGTGCTGCATTAGGTGATGAAGAAGTTGCATTAGTGCGTAAAGAATTAAACTGGGATTCGGCTCCATTTGAAATCCCTGCTGATGTGTATGAAGGTTGGGATGCTAAAGCTGCAGGCGCAGAGAAAGAAGCCGCTTGGAATGCTAAATTTGAAGCTTACTCTGCGGAATATCCAGAATTAGCGGCTGAGTTCACACGCCGTATGGCGGGTGATTTACCTGCTAACTGGAAAGAAGCAACAGATGCATTCATTGCAGAAACGAATGAAGCGGGTGCAACACTAGCATCTCGTCAAGCATCACAAAAAACAATTGCTGCTTTAGCACCTTTATTACCTGAATTCTTAGGTGGTAGTGCTGATTTAACCGGTTCTAACTTAACAAGCTGTGATAGCTTCAAACACGTATCGGGTAAAGAGCCAGGTAACTACATCTCTTACGGTGTACGTGAATTTGGTATGTATGCAATCATGAACGGTATGGCGTTACACGGTGGTTTAATTCCATTCGGTGGCACATTCCACATGTTCTCTGACTATGCTAAAAGTGCCTTCCGCATGGCTGCATTGATGAAAATCCGTACGATTGCGGTATTGACACATGACTCTATCGGTCAAGGTGAAGATGGTCCAACGCATCAACCAATTGAAAACACATCTGCAATGCGTTATATCCCTAATATGGATGTATGGCGCCCTTCAGATGCTGTTGAAGTTGCGATTGCATGGACATCTGCGGTTGAACGTAATGATGGCCCTTCAAGCTTAGTATTTAGTCGTCAAGCTATTGCGGGTCGTACACATGATGTTGCTGACTTTGATGGAATACGCAAAGGTGCTTACGTTTTAGTGGAAGCTAAAGGTAATGCAGACGTGATCATTATCGCTACAGGTAGCGAAGTTGATTTAGCGGTTAAAGCTCAAGCAGAGTTAGCTACTGACGGCGTTAATGCGCGCGTTGTTTCTATGCCATCTACTAACGTGTTTGATCGTCAAGACCAAGCATACAAAGATAGCGTTTTAACGCCAGGCGTTAAACGTGTTGCGGTTGAAGCCGGTGTAACTGACTTCTGGCGTAAATATGTTGGCCTAGAAGGCGGCGTTGTTGGTATCGATACATTTGGTGAATCTGCACCAGGTGGCGTATTGATGGAACACTTCGGCTTCACAGTTGAAAACGTTGTTAAAGTAGTAAAAGAAACACTATAAATTAAGTCTTTTTAACTAAATTTATAGCAAAATAAAAAAGGCCGGGAAGCATTAGTTTCCCGGCCTTTTTTTTATTTGTTTCACCTAAAAAATAAATCCAAGGCAATCTATAAGATAGATTTATGCTAGTAGTCAAAATATCTTAGTTTTATTTATAGTAAAGATAGCCTACAATCAAATTTGATCATGAAAAACTTAAAGGTAGAGTTCACACTCTTATTCACTGAAAAGACGAGGATAACGAAGAATGACAATCAAAGTAGGTATTAATGGTTTTGGTCGTATTGGCCGTATGGCTTTTCGAGCTGCAGCAAAAGATTTTAAAAATATTGAAGTCGTTGCAATCAACGATTTATTAGCGCCGGAATATTTAGCATACATGCTGCAATATGACTCTGTACATGGCCGTTTCGATGGTGATGTATCGGTAAAAGATGGTAACTTAMTCGTAAACGGMAAAACAATCCGCATTACTGCAGAGCGTGATCCTGCTGATCTTAAGTGGGATGAAGTCGGTGCTGACCTTATCATCGAATGTACTGGCTTCTTCTTAACCAAAGATTCTTGCCAAGCTCATCTTGATGCCGGTGCAAAAAAAGTGGTTCAATCTGCTCCGTCTAAAGATGATACCCCTATGTTTGTTTATGGTGTGAATGATGAAAAATATAATGGTGAAGCAATTGTTTCCGCTGCATCATGTACAACAAATGCATTAGCGCCTGTTGCAAAAGTACTCAACGATAACTTTGGTATTGCAAAAGGTCTAATGACAACTGTTCATGCTGCCACAGCAACACAAAAAACAGTTGATGGTCCATCGATGAAAGATTGGCGCGGCGGTCGTGGTATCTTAGAAAATATCATCCCCTCTTCAACAGGTGCAGCAAAAGCAGTAGGTAAAGTGCTGCCAGAATTAAATGGTAAATTAACGGGTATGGCATTCCGCGTACCTACATCAGATGTATCAGTAGTTGATTTAACCGTTCAGTTAGAAAAAGAAGCTTCTTATGACGATATTTGTGCAGCCATGAAAACCGCTTCTGAAGGCTCGATGAAAGGCGTATTGGGCTACACCGATGAAAGCGTTGTTTCTACAGATTTCCGTGGACATACAGCACCATCAAACTTTGATGCAGGCGCAGGTATCGCACTTGATAGTACCTTTGTTAAAGTGGTTGCCTGGTATGACAATGAATATGGTTACACATGTAATATGATGCGTTTAGTTGAGCTTGTCGGCAAGTAAACCTAGGTATTTATAGTAGCAAATTTAAAAAAGGCTTTCTCATAATAATGAGAGAGCCTTTTTTATGTATCACAGATAAATAAGCACTATGTTCAAACTATAAAAATAAATGCTTGTTTAAACATAATTGGAAAAAGGAAACGTTAGATGTCTATAATAAAAATGGCTGATGTAGATTTAGCTGGAAAACGTGTATTAATTCGCCAAGATTTGAATGTGCCATTAAAAGCAGGCGTCGTCACTGATGATACGCGTATTCGGGCTTCATTACCGACCATTCTGCTCGCACTTAAAGCCGGTGCTAAAGTCATGATCATGTCACATCTTGGACGGCCTACTGAAGGTGAGTTCGACCATCAATATTCGCTCGCKCCSRTAGCAAACTACTTATCTGCACTATTAGGMCARTCTGTACGTCTTGAGCAAAACTGGTTAGAACATGATGACATCAAAATGAACGAAGGCGAAGTTGTCTTATGTGAGAATGTTCGTTTTAATATTGGTGAAAAGAAAGATGATGATGCCTTGTCAAAACGGATGGCAGCACTATGTGATGTTTATGTGATGGATGCATTTGGTACCGCTCATCGTGCCCAAGCCTCTACCCATGGCGTGGCAAAATATGCCCCTATTGCTTGTGCAGGGCCACTGCTATCAGGTGAACTTGAAGCGCTAGGTAAAGCACTCGATAATCCAGCCCGTCCGATGGTGGCGATTGTGGGTGGATCTAAAGTATCAACCAAATTAACCGTATTAGGTTCATTATCAAAAATCGTTGACCAGCTTATTGTCGGTGGCGGCATTGCCAATACATTTATTGCGGCAGCAGGGTACAATGTCGGTAAATCACTCTATGAAGCTGACTTAATTGACACCTGTAAAAAATTGACCGCAGATGCACAAGCGCGAGGCAGTGATATTCCGGTGCCGACCGATGTAGTCTGTGCGAAAGAGTTTTCAGAAACAGCAGAAGATACATTGATGAATGTCGACCAAGTAAGTGACGATGATATGATTTTTGATATTGGCCCTAACTCTGCCAAAGAACTTGCAATAATTATAAAAAATGCAGGTACTATTGTTTGGAATGGCCCTGTTGGCGTATTTGAATTTGATCAATTTGGCGAAGGTACTAAAGCCATTGCAATGGCTATTGCAGAATCCGATGCCTTCTCTATTGCAGGGGGGGGTGACACCTTAGCCGCCGTATCAAAATATAATATCAGTGATGATGTATCTTATATTTCAACCGGCGGTGGCGCTTTCTTAGAGTTCCTAGAAGGCAAGGTGCTTCCTGCTGTAGCAATGCTTGAATCAAGAGCCTAATTACTTAATTTTTAAGGAATCCTCCATTGGCAGCAGTAAGAAGAAGAACCAAAATCGTTGCAACCCTAGGGCCCGCAACTAATACAGCAGAAATCCTYGATGCGATTATCGAAGCGGGGGTTGATGTTGTGCGCCTTAATTTTTCTCATGGTGATCCACAAGARCATATTGCGCTCGCGGAAACGGTGCGAAACCGTGCTCGCGCTTATGGTCGACAAGTGGGTGTRCTCGCAGATATGCAGGGACCTAAAATTCGTATTGCACGATTTTCAACAGGCAAGGTCTTTCTTGARGAAGGCGCATCSTTTRTTCTCGATGCYRATCTTGATACTGATGCAGGTAATTTTGAACAAGTAGGTATTGATTACAAGCAACTGCCACAGGATGTTAAACGTGGCGACACCTTATTATTAGATGATGGCCGCATTGTTTTGTGGGTTGACCAAGTTGAAGATCAACGCATTATCTGTCGTGTCGACATAGGAGGAGAACTCTCTAATAATAAAGGCATCAACCGACAAGGTGGTGGCTTATCTGCTGAAGCATTAACAGAAAAAGACAAGGCCGACATTATCACTGCGGCAAAAATGAAGGCAGATTATGTAGCKATCTCYTTYCCKCGSAATGCTGAAGACATTCATTATGCYCGCCAATTATTACGTGATGCAGGTGGCCACGGTGGTATTATTGCCAAAATCGAACGTGCTGAAGCACTAGATGTCATTGATGAAATTATTCTAGCATCAGATGCAGTTATGGTCGCCCGTGGCGATCTAGGTGTTGAAGTAGGYGATGCTGCTTTACCGCCCATTCAGAAAAARATTATTCARMGWGCWAGGCRMTTAAATCGGGTTGTCATCACSGCAACCCAAATGATGGAATCAATGATTACMAATGCYATTCCTACTCGTGCTGAGGTTTTTGACGTTGCCAATGCGGTATTAGAYGGTACRGATGCTGTTATGTTATCAGGYGAAACAGCYRTTGGAAAACATCCCGTTAAAGTSATTGAGGCCGTTGACCGTATTTGYCTTGAAGCTGAACAACAACGTGAAATTCGAGTATCTCGTCATCGTATGGACTCACATTTTGAACGCATGGATGAAGCCATTGCCATGAGCGCYATGTATATGGCTAATCATCTTGATGTAAAAGCGATMGCAGCACTTACCGAAACAGGAAGCACACCMTTGTGGATGTCTCGTATCAGTTCAGGCATTCCTATCTTTGCTTTAACACCCCATGTAGCAACACGACGCAAAGTCACTTTATATCGCGGTGTTTACCCCGTYAGCTTTACCGTTGATCATAATGACCATGCCGCACTCAACAAAGAAGCCATYGATGAATTGCAACGCCGCGGCGTTGTACGTGACGGTGATATGGTTATCATTACCAAAGGTGAYTTAGAGGTACAAGGAAGCACAAATGCGCTGAARTTAGTGCGCGTTGGTGATATGGTTGAACCTAAAAGCACRTCAAAATAGCCAGTCAAACARTCCCTCAAAATATCACTTAAATATAAGGTGGTTTTATGATTAAAGTTTATGGCCAACCCAGCTCTCGTAGCACGCGCGTTCTTTGGGCATTAGAAGAAGCGGGCGCTGATTATACSTTTATTGCCATCGAYCTTAGAAAAGGTGAGGGGAAACAGGCRYCTTATCTAAAACTCAATCCCGGYGGTAAAGTGCCAACSCTMGTTCACGATGATTTCATTTTGACGGAATCTGCCGCTATCTGTGCTTACATYGCTGACCTGTTTCCTSARTCAAACCTTATYCCCSCCTATCAAACGCCCGATCGTGCCCTCTATTATCAATCATGCTATTTTGCCATGAYCGAACTCGAACAACCGCTTTGGARTATCGCAAAACATCGCTTTGCTTTACCTAAAGAGTTSAGARTTAGRGATATGTTRAAAACCGCAAGCTATGAATTCGAGCRAGCRCTYGAGGTATTAAGYCARCGYCTTGGCGATCGTGAATTTTTAGTTGGTGAGCACTTCACCTGTGCCGATTTAATGACCGCGAGCATTTTAAATTGGGCCGCACAAGGCGGAAAGCGAGCGCTCTCTTTACAACATGATAATATTGAACGCTATTTAGAACGACTATTTTCTCGARAAGCACTTCTRCGGGCGCAGCAACGTGAGCAAGAACATTAACGATTTAACATGTATAAATGTTAAATATTCAGCAAAAGCACGTAATAAGGTAAACTATGTCTTTACTTTGATTGAGAAAATATAAGTGCAACAATTGTTAGCCATTGCTGGTGGYGGTGCRTTAGGTGCTATTTTRCGCTTTTTAATGTCCTCCCACATCTACCGCCTATTTGGTCGCGACTTCCCGTATGGTACGCTGGCAGTGAATRTTTTGGGCTCATTTTTAATGGGGATYTTCTTCATTTTTATTATTGAGCGAGGAATGTTATCCGCTGARTGGCGMAGCATTATTATTGTCGGTTTTTTGGGCGCATTTACCACCTTTTCAACCTTCTCGATCGAAACATTAACCTTGTTAGAGTCGGGCGAATTAAGCCGTGCAGTGCTCAATATTTTTCTGAGTGTTGCACTGTGTCTCGCCGCAACATGGCTTGGATTGCTAATGGGAAGACAATTATGACACATGACATAACCATGGTACGGATCTACCTTTCTGAAGGAAGGGACCAYTTCGAACGCATCGTCACATGGCTTCATGATGATGGACGCGTTCAAGGTGTATCGGTATTTCGAGCCATTGAAGGCTTTGGTAAAGATAAACAACTTAAAACGTCCTCTCTAATGGACTTATCGCTAGAATTACCTGTCGTTATCGAATTTTTTGGTTCTGTGAACATGATTCAAGATGTTCTCGAACAAGTACAAACAAAAGTGGAAGTTGATCATATTGTCAGCTGGCCAGCACAAACTGGAATTTAACATGTTAGACCCGAAATTATTAAGAAATGAACCTGAAAAAGCAGCGCAGCAGTTAGCACGCCGAGGTTACACGCTCGATTTGTCGCTACTAGAATCTTTAGAGC
Source organism: Methylophaga sp. (assembly GCA_002733335.1). GTDB lineage: Bacteria > Pseudomonadota > Gammaproteobacteria > Nitrosococcales > Methylophagaceae. The sequence continues at coordinate 47,252 of NVVK01000010.1, read as the reverse complement.
AAGAACGYAAACAAGCTCAAATGGATGCCCAAAGTCTGCAAACTGAGCGTAATAGCCGYTCYAAGATGATTGGAAAGGCTAAAGCSGCAGGCGAAGATATTGCACCGTTATTAGCTGAGATTGAAGATYTAGGTAAAAAACACAAAGCRGCAGAAACACGTTTGGCTGAGGTATTACAAAAACTCACTGATATCGCGATGGAGTTACCAAATATTCCTCAAGATGATGTGCCTGCTGGAAAAAGCGAAGATGATAATGTCGAAATATTACGTTGGGGCGAACCAAGAAACTTTGATTTTGAACCTAAAGATCATGTTGATTTAGGAGAAAGCCTCAGTGGTATGGATTTCGAAACAGCCGCTAAAATCAGTCAGGCTCGTTTTGTTACCTTGCAAGGCCCGCTCGCCAAACTGCACCGGGCACTGACGCAGTTCATGTTAGATACACAYACCGAAGAACATGGCTACACTGAAACCTATGTGCCATATTTAGTAAACAGTGATTCACTACGTGGCACAGGGCAACTTCCCAAATTTTCTGAAGATTTATTTGCGATTAAAGGCACTGATTTATACCTGATCCCGACGGCTGAAGTGCCGGTGACCAATATCGTACGTGATACTATTTCAGCCGACAAACAGTTACCCCTAAAATTTGTAGCACATACGCCCTGTTTCCGTAGTGAAGCCGGCTCATACGGTCGTGATGTSCGAGGCTTAATCCGCCAGCATCAATTTGAAAAGGTAGAGTTGGTTCAAATTGTTCGCCCMGAAGACTCSGATGCCGCACATGAAGCATTAACACAACACGCTGAAAYCATCTTGCAGAAATTAGAACTGCCTTATCGAAAAGTSATYYTATGTATGGGTGATTTAGGCTTTTCCTCAAGTAAAACCTATGACTTAGAAGTATGGTTACCCAGCCAACAAACCTATCGTGAAATTTCATCATGCAGTAATTTCCAAGACTTTCAGGCGCGACGTCTGCAAGCTCGATGGCGTAACCCTGCAACAGGAAAGCCAGAGTTAGTACACACTATCAACGGTTCTGGCTTGGCTGTTGGCCGAACGCTTTTAGCGGTAATGGAAAACCATCAAGACGAACAGGGTAGAATTCATATCCCTGAGGCATTACGCCCTTATATGAACGGACAGGAATGTATCGGTGGATGATTTTAGCTTAATCCAGAAATTTATTATCTGGTCTATCCCTGTTATCTTTGCTATCACAGTGCATGAAGTTGCTCATGGCTGGGTGGCGATGAAGTTAGGCGATCGTACCGCACAAATGATGGGCCGTTTGACCTTAAACCCTATCAAGCATATTGATCCAATTGGTACAATATTAGTGCCTGGAATGTTGTTAATGATGGGTGGATTTATGTTTGGTTGGGCCAAACCTGTTCCCGTCACTTACCAAAACTTAAACAACCCAAAATCAGATATGGCATGGGTTGCTTTAGCAGGCCCAGCATCAAATTTAGTGATGGCAGTCATTTGGGCTTTAGTTGCAAAAATAGGCTTAAGTCTAATAACTTCGGGCACAGCTATCGGCGAACCRATGCTTTACATGGGTGTAGCAGGTGTATTGATTAACACTATGCTAATGATGCTCAACCTATTACCACTGCCTCCTTTAGATGGTGGACGTATTTTAGTCAGCTTATTACCTGGTCCATTGGCATGGCAAGTAGGTCGAATAGAACCCTATGGTTTTTTCATTCTAGTAGGCTTAATTTATTTTGGCATTCTCAGTATGATACTTTGGCCATTGGTAAGTGCATTTCTAGGATTATTAGCATCATTATTTAGTATGCCCGTACAAATTTTTTCAATTATTTAGAACACGATTGTTAAAGCAACAATCAGGAGAACATATTGGACACAGTAGCATTACAATCTCGCCGCATTGTTTCGGGCATGCGCCCAACGGGGAGATTACACCTCGGCCATTATCATGGCGTATTAAAAAATTGGATTAAACTCCAACATGAGTATGATTGCTTCTTTTTTGTTGCTGACTGGCATGCTTTGACTACGCATTATGAAGAAAGCGGAATTATTGAAGACAGCGTTTGGGAAATGGTCATTGACTGGATCGCTGCCGGTATTGAGCCTTCTGCTGTTTCTTTGTTTTTACAATCTAAAGTGCCTGAACATGCAGAGCTACACTTATTATTATCCATGATGACACCAATTTCATGGCTTGAACGCGTACCGACCTATAAAGATCAGCAAGAAAAACTTAAAGAAAAAGACTTATCTACCTATGGTTTTTTAGGGTATCCACTACTTCAAAGTGCCGATATTTTAATTTACCGTGCTGGCCAAGTACCTGTCGGTGAAGATCAAGTTGTGCATGTTGAACTAACCCGTGAAGTAGCTCGCCGCTTTAATCATATTTATGGCCGTGAGCCTGATTTTGAAAAGAAAGCAGAAGAAGCCATCAAGAAAATGGGTAAGAAAAATGCAAAACTGTATTCAAACCTACGCAGAGCCTACACAGAACAAGGTGATGCTGAAGCATTAGAAACAGCACGTGCATTATTAAAAAGCCAACAGAACTTAGCACTCGGTGATACAGAACGATTATTTGGTTATCTTGAAGGYGGCGGYAAAGTAATCTTRCCCGAACCACAGGCATTGCTCACTCCAACAGCAAAAATGCCCGGCTTAGATGGTCAAAAGATGTCTAAATCGTATGGTAATACCATTTCACTTCGTGAATCGGAAGCATCTATCTCTGAGAAGATTAGGAAAATGCCCACCGATCCAAGTCGTGTTCGCCTTACCGACCCTGGTGAGCCTGACAAATGTCCTGTTTGGCAATTACATGAGGTCTACTCGACGGATGATCAAAAACAATGGGTCCAAGAAGGTTGCCGCACAGCTGGTATTGGCTGTTTAGAATGTAAAGGCCCRTTAATTGAYTCTATTTGCGCCGAATTAAAACCTATTCGAGAACGWGCTGAAGATCTAAGTGCACACCCTGAAGATATACGACGCATTATTGAAGATGGYAATGAGGCAGCACGTGAAGTKGCRCGCGACACACTGGAAGAAGTGCGAGAAGCAATGGGCCTAAGCTACAAATAACRTYACAAAGMATTAAWWNTTTTACTCTATNTTAAACAATCATGTCGGGAGACAACAAAATGGCAGAACGAATTCAAAAAGTATTAGCACGCGCGGGTTATGGCTCACGCCGTGGACTTGAAGAAATGATCAAACAAGGCAAAATTACCGTTAATGGTGAGCAAGCCGAACTAGGTGATCGCATAGAAATGGGTGACACCATTCGSCTTGAAGGTGGCAAACCCTTATCACCTAAACGTTTATGGCAGAAACCACAGCAAGTGTTACTTTATAACAAACCTGTAGGCGAAGTCTGTACGCGAAATGATCCTGAAGGCCGCCGTACCATMTTCCAAGCATTACCTTCTCCTGACGAGGGTCGCTGGGTCAGTGTAGGTCGCTTAGATATTAACACCAGTGGCTTAATCATTTTGACTACCGATGGCGAGCTAGCCAATAAATTAATGCATCCGTCTAATGAAATGGATCGTGAATATGCGGTACGTGTCTTAGGTGAAGTGACATCTGAAATGATGCAAAACTTACGTGACGGGGTCGAGTTAGAAGATGGTAAAGCTCACTTTGCAGATATCCAAGAAGCCGGTGGCGAAGGCGCTAATCATTGGTATCACGTSGTCATTCAAGAAGGGCGTAATCGTKCCGTACGTAGACTATGGGAAAGCCAAGGCGTACAAGTCAGTCGCTTAATGCGAGTGCGTTATGGTACGGTTATCATTCCAAGACAGCTTAAAATGGGCAAATGGTCGATGTTGGAAGGCAAAGATCTAGAAMGRCTTTATGAATCGGTTGATTTGCARGCWAATGAASWSGTTCARGTWGGTCGRGCRCAACGTGATAAAAARCGTCGTCCTGTTAAAGCRGAAAAAGCACCAACACGACAAAAAAYGAAGGTGAAACCAAAAGGCAAAAGCAAGCGTTCACCTCGTATTAGAGGCCATTAATCTCAATTAATAAAGCAGGGCKCGATTAATCGCTCACAGCGGTTTGATTGCGTCCTGCTTTTTTTGCTTTATACARSGCRCTATCAGCACGGGCAAATAAGGCATCRCCCTTCTCRCCATGYTCTAATTGAGCYACRCCCAARCTRACYGTAAAACCAAATGTTCGTGARCCATCATTACAGTTGAGTTGYGATATCGCAACACGAATACGTTCAGCRACYAATARYGCAGCCTTRCTATCYGTATTACTTAAAATAAGTGCAAATTCTTCACCACCATATCGAAATGCAATATCACTTGCWCGCATCGAATCGATAAGCGAAGTSGCTAATTTTTTTAATGCTAAATCGCCGCCACTATGGCCATAGGTATCATTCACTGCTTTGAAAAAATCAATGTCTAACATCACTAATGACATCGGTGAATGTTGGCGTTGAGCCAAATCAATTTCACGCTTCAAGCTATTATCAAATGCACCTCGGTTATTTAAACCGGTCAACTTATCTTGTAATGCAGCCGCYTGTGCTTCACGGTAAAGTAAGCAATTACGTAATGGATAAACCAATTTGCAGAGAAAATCTTCTAATAATTGTGTATCAGAATCCGTAAATTTCTTATTTCGCGTTAATGTTAATTCACCCAACCACGATCCATTCATTTCTAAGCGATAATGGCAAGAATGATGGCTGCGGCTACCGGTATTAATCTCACAATGCGAGCTTTGATTTTGATAATGCAAACTGTCATACGCGAGTATTTTGTTTATTTCGGTATGAAACAACTCAATAACCGTATCCAATTCTAATGTTGTTTGTAATATTCCCGAGAGTCTTGCTGCAACCTCTTCAGCACTATTAGGYTCATCGTGTGGAAGATTAAAATCAATTGCATGACTGTGTTTGCCAACCAAAGATAACTTTGCTGTTTCTGTGGGTAGTTGATTTTCCATTTTGTATCCTCAAGCTCTAGTCTATATAACTAAGTCTTAAGCGATTATCATGCCAAAATAGTATTCATAATTAATATCAATGGATTAGACTCCCATTGCCGATAAATTGACGGTRTTATTCTGCCGRAAAACATTGCCCCGTTTCTGCAATGCTATCTCTCCCCATTAAATAAAGATAGGTTGGCATAAGCTCTTCCGGCAAGGGTAATGAGTTGGGATTGATGCCRGGGAAAGCACGTGCATAGAGCATTGTTCGCACCGGCCCAGGTATCACATAATTCACTCTTAATCGGCCTTCACTTTCAAATTCATCTGCTAACTGTTTACTCAGCGTTTCAATTCCGGCTTTAGCCACACCATAACCCGCCCAATAGGCTTTATCTTTATAATCGTCACTGGTGAAGATGATGGCACTATGTTCCTGCTGTCGAAGCATTGTAACGCATGCTCGCGTTAACAAATAAGGTGCGGTAAGGTTAATGTGTAGCGTTTCCAACCATGTCGCTGTGTTTTGATTATCAAAAGGGGCGATTTGACCCAGTGTCGCAGCACAATGTACTAAACCATCTAACCGGCCAAAATTTTCAGCAATATTTTCAGCTAAGGTTTCATAATCCGTCACCGTTGCACCGATTAAATCCAATGGATAAATTGCCGGTGTTTTGCCTCCGCTTACTTCAATATCATCATAAACCTGTTCTAAAGCTTTAATATTCTTATCAAGTAAAACAACGGTGGCACCGTGCTTTGCATAAGATTTAGCCACTGCTGCTCCAATGCCGTCTCCCGCACCCGTTACAAGAATAACATTATCAAGAAGAAGGTCGGATACGGCAGAATAGTTCATGTTTATCGGTTCAACAGTAAAAAGGTAACAGTATACCAACTACTTAAGGTCAGCCACCATTCGCTTTGCACAATTTTCACCATTACGAATGGCACCTTCTAACGTTGCAGGATAATTATTGGCAACATAATCACCCGCCAGCCACAAACCCGCAATATCTGTTTGGTGTGATGGGCGCTGTTTTTCTATATCTACGGTACATGCAAAGGTGGCCCGTTTTTCTCGAATGACAAAACCCTGCTCTGCTTGCTTCGGCATTACGGGAAAGAGTTGATGTACTTCTTTGCATACACAAGAGATGAGTTCCTTTTTTGTCATTTTCTCGTGCCTTCCTGGCGCACTGATCACCACAGCCATTAAACCTGGAGTTTGTTCGCTTCGATCAAATATCCACTGACTTATCGTGCCCGACATACCTAGCATTGGCGCTTTCAATCGTATCCCAGCGGCATACTGCAAATACACCGTGCAAATCGGGTATTCTATTGGCAAGTGCACTTTCATATGGGGAGACAACAAGGCATCACTCTGCGATGCTGTAGTAGCCACAATGATAGCATCGCTTGCAAGCTGACTACCGTCATCAGTAACCAGTCCGGTTACTTTTTCATCTTCAACGAGGAGAGCTTTTGCCCTTGTCCCTAGGCTGATTTTGCCACCCTGCTGCTGAATATATTTTGCGGCCATTTGAGGAAATAAATCACCCAATGGTTGAGATGGAATCAATGTATCAGCAGCCGACTTGCCTTTGCCCAAGCTATCTCGTAACACTATGGCAAGCAAATGTGCCGAAGCCTCTGCTATGGGTGTATTCAATGTGGCGAGACACAGTGGCTCCCACAACTGCCGAACTAAGCGCTGCGGCTGCTTTGTTAAAAGTAACCAATCACTTACGCTTATATCCTCTTCTGTTAGCACTCTTTTAATATCAGACTGTAATTTAGCAACCTGTCTAACCGCTGATATTCCTGCACTAGAGGCTAGATTCCACGCTAAAGATAGAGGCCAAGGCAGATAAGCTTTACTCGATAACCGTAATGGCGAATACTCTGTATCATGAATAGTAAGGTCCATTGCCTGCCGCTGGAATACCGCTGTCGTATCGATACCTATCGATTGCATTACTGCCAGCATTCGCTCATAAGCACCAATCATCAAGTGCTGACCATTATCAATAGTGTCGTCACCCCATGGTACATTTCGAGCACGCCCACCCAATTGTTTGGCCGACTCAATCAGATGAACAGCTTGCCCTTGCTGCACACAAGTAATGGCTGCTGCAAGACCACTCCAGCCACCACCCACTATCAAAATTGTCATTTAAATTTCTTTTGTTTGCGTGCCGTTTTCCACGCTATCCATAATTTTCTGAGCGGTGTTAATGAAACTCGATGTTGCATCACCTTAAAGCCATCATCTTCAATTTCATCCAATGTCGCTTCATAAATAGCAGCCATAATTAAACCTGTTCGCTGATTGTAGCGATCACTATCCGGCAATGCATCCATTGCTTGCTGATAATATTGTCGGGCGCGATCAGCTTCAAACTTAAGGCAGGCGGTTAATTCATCACTTGATTTAAGCGCTAATATATCTTCTGTTTTAAGATTAAATTTCTGCAAATCTTCTTGTGGTAGATAAATGCGACCTCGTTCAGCATCTTCACGCACATCTCGAATAATATTCGTCAACTGTAGCGCCATTCCTAAATTTTCAGCATATTTCAGTGTTTTTCGGTCTTGRTAACCGAAGATCTCAACAGATAACAAACCCACAACACTGGCTGCACGATGGCAATATAAGGCGAGATGCTTAAATTCTTGATATGAGGATTGATCTAAATCCATTTCCATACCATCAATAATTTCCATAAAATATTCTTCATGCAAATCAAAATTTTGTATTGCTGTTTGCAAGGCTTTACCCACCGGGTGTGCTGCTTCCCCTTTAAACGTTTGCGCTATTTCAAAACGCCACCATTCTAGTTTTTTACGGGCAACATCAACATCACTTATTTCATCAACGGTATCATCTACCTCTCGACAAAAGGCATACAATGCAATAATTGCTTGTCGCTGTTTTTCAGGYAAAAATAAGAAACTATAATAAAARCTAGAGCCACTTTTGGCWGCYTTATCCTTACAATACTCATCTGGCGTCATCGTTTTAAGCGCTCCACAATTTTACCCTGCTGCAAATGAAACTCAATAATCTCATCAATGTCTTTTTTGGTTTGATACTGATACCACACCCCTTCAGGATATATCACCAACATCGGACCTAATGCACATCGATTTAAACAACCSGCATTATTGACTCGCACTTTTCTTAATTTTAATTCATGCACTCTTTGTTTAGCGTAATCACGTAACGACTGAGCATCATGTTGTTGGCAATAGTCCCTSCCATCATCACGCTCATGAATGCAAAAAAACATATGGTATTTATAAATCTCTTTCATAGGTGAAAGGATAACGGATAAAACAGTTCAAACAAACAAAATATACTCATTTGACTACTATTAGGGATAGATTCTAAGCCAAGACCGTGATTAACTTGCTAATATTCGTGATGCGACCATGCGAATACAAACACAATTTAACTGTATGATATTAAAAATACTCTATAAATTGACATAAATGAACTTAATTCTAGCCCTACTTATTTTTAGCTACTTATTTCTTATTATCTGGCTCATTCATTTGCACCAGAAAATACGCTCTCAAAACATTGCTGATAAGTTACTACTTGAGAGTGAGTTACGCTTCCAATCACTGCTAGAAAGCATCCCTAATATTTCTGTACAAGGTTACGACCGCAATCGTCGCGTTATCTTCTGGAATGAATCTAGTGAGAAACTTTATGGCTATAGCAAAGAAGAAGCTATCGGCCGACGTATTGATGAGCTTATTATTCCCGATGAACTAAAAATGGCCGCCATTGAAAGTATCGATGACTGGATGAACGGCGGTGAAGCTATTCCAACAGCAGAAGTAATACTAAAGACCCAAAGCGGTCGACTTGTTAACGTCTACTCTAGCCATGTTATGCAAACAGACAGAAAGGGTAATCCTGAAATGTATTGCATTGATATCGATCTGACTGTTCGCAAACAAGATGAAGTCGCATTAAAACATAGCGAGCAAAGAGCCCACGCTATTATTGATGCATCACCGATACCTTTTGCCCTTCACGATTCTCAAATGGATATAACGTTCCTAAACAATGCCTTTATCGAGCAATTTGGTTACACCATAAAAGACATTCCTAATCGTGACACATGGTTAGACAAAGCTTATCCTGATAAAAAATATGCTCAAGAAATCAAACATCTTTGGCTGAAAAACTTTGAAGAATACACGCAAAAAGGAAAGARYTTTAAACCTGCTGAAATTACAGTCTGTTGTAAAAATGGTGACTWTAAAACAGTCATCGCRCATACCTCATCACTTTCCAATACCGATAATGGTGAATTTCTAATTAGCTTTTATGACATTACTGATCGCAAGAAGTTAGAAGAAGAACGCATATTAACTTCAAATGTATTTCAACATACCAGTGAGGGTGTGCTCATCACCAATGCTGATAAGATTATCACCGCCATTAACCCTGCATTCTCCATCATCACGGGTTATTCTGGGAGTGAAATCATCGGAGAGCCCTCTCTGCTATTCATGTCTGACCAGCATGATGCTAATTTTTATATTAAGATGACCGAAGAGCTCGATACCACAGGAAAATGGCAAGGTGAAGTTTGGAGTAGACGAAAAACAGGTGAAGAACTTCTAATTTGGCTAACCATCAATACGCTCTACAATGAAGACAATACCGTTAAGCTACGTGTCGGCTTATTCTCTGATATCACTGAGAAAAAACAAACTGAAATGGCTACGTTAAAACAAGCCAATTACGACAATCTAACGTCACTCCCTAATCGCACCATGTTTAATGATCGCTTAGAACAAGAAATCAAAAAATCTAATCGTTCCCATAAACCACTAGCATTATTCTTTCTTGAYTTRGATAAATTTAAAGATGTAAATGATACGTTTGGACACCCTGTAGGAGATAAACTTCTTATTGATGCCGCCAAACGTATTACTGATTGTGTTCGTGATACGGACACCGTAGCACGATTGGGTGGCGATGAATTTACAGTAATTTTACCTAATCTAGATGATCTTCACGGCATTGAACGAATTGCCACACAAATCATCAAATCATTAAGTCAACAGTTCCAGCTAGACAATGATATGGTCTACGTTTCAGCAAGTATTGGTATCACCCTTTATCCGAATGATGCAGATGATGTAAACGGCCTGCTTAAAAATGCAGATCAAGCGATGTATTTTGCCAAAGATTCTGGTCGAAGCCGCTTCAGCTATTTTACGCAACAAATGCAAAAAAACTCTTTGGAACGGTTTAATTTAACCAATGATCTCCGTGTGGCCTTAGCAAAAGATCAACTCGAACTTTATTACCAACCGATTATTTGTTTACCTACAGGTAAAATCCATAAAGCTGAAGCATTGTTACGGTGGAAACACCCTGAAAGAGGTATGGTAAGTCCCGCAGAATTTATTCCGCTCGCTGAAGACTCCGGTCTAATTCATGAAATTGGCGACTGGGTATTCCAACAGGCGACCCAGCAAGTTAAAACGTTTCAGCAATACAATGCTGATTTTCAAGTGAGCATTAATGTCTCACCCGCACAGTTTAGAGAAGAAAATAATTGGATCTCGGTAATAACACAAGATAATTTTGCTGGAAGCAATGTCGTTATTGAAATAACCGAAGGGCTATTGATGGAAGATAATGAGCTAATCGCAGAGCAACTACTGAATTTTCGTGATGCCGGTATCCAAGTAGCCATTGATGATTTTGGAACGGGCTACTCTTCTTTATCCTATCTCAACAAATTTGATATCGATTACCTAAAAATAGACCAATCCTTCATTCGAAACTTATCCGATGAATCAAGTGAAATGGCCTTATCTGAAGCCATCATCGTCATGGCACACAAGCTAGGCCTTAAAGTGATTGCTGAAGGCGTTGAAACAGAGCTACAACGTGGCTTATTAGCCGCTGCAGGCTGTGATTATGCACAAGGCTACTTATTTGCCAAACCACTCCCTGTCGACGAATTTGAAACATTATTAAATTCAACTAAATTTTAGTGAAATTTTACTTTATGTAAGTTACCATCAAACTGATATTACTACACACTGCCTTTTCATTTATTTTTGGTTAATCCTTTGTTCGAAGTCAGGTGGTACAACAAACAAATATCGCTTACCTTGCTTCGTTTTAACCAACAATTTCAACTTATCAGATAATTCTGATAGATCCTTTCTGGCAACATCGTATGAAATACCATGAGATTGCTGATGCTCCTGAACAATATATGTAAACCGAGGATGCTTTAATGCATGCCTTAATAGAGCCAACTGTCTAAAGTTTAACTTACCGCTAAGCCGTTTATTTTTCTGTAACAATCTCTCGGTAACACTAATATCATGTGTTTTCTTATCTAGATAGCTATGCAGTGCTTCGATCGCCTGATGAATCACTCCCAATTGATGAATCAAAAAATAAGTCACATCGTTTTCGTCCGTTTCAGTATAAAGGAACGCCTTACCATATTGAACAGATGCCGCTTTAATAACCTTAGAGATAGAGACAAACTCAAGTAACCAGTAACCTTGATTTGCCATTGCCCAATAAAACAAGGCTCGTGCTGTTCGCCCATTACCATCACAAAACGGGTGATCATAAGCCAACATAAAATGTAAGATAATAGCCTTAAGTACTGGGTGTAAAAAAACACTATTCTCTTCATCATTAACTGAATTTGCAAAGTCGCACAATCGCTGCAACCGTTCTTCTAACTCATTTGCTGGAGGAGGTGTGTGTAAAATAGCTTGAGATTGATTGTCAACCACATGAATCTCACCCCCACCATCACGGAAGCGGCCAGCCACATCCTCATCATCTAATGTTTTATCTGTCACGATACGCTGTAACTCAAATACAATTGAAGGTGTCAGCACTTCATTCTTGTTTTCGTGAATAAATTGCATCGCTTGATAATTATTAAAAATCATTTGCTCACTCTTATCTCGAGGAGCTCGCTGCTGACGGATCATTTCTCTAGCCTCATGACGGGTAGTGGAGGCCCCCTCTAACTGACTAGAGCTAATGGCCTCTTCAACTAATGATCGTATCAAATAGGTATTACGCATCTGAGGATTAGTAATCGCTTCTTCAGCTTGAATACTTCCTGCTGCATGCCTATCTAGCCAATGCAATTGTCGCTGAACACTATCTGGCACACAAAAGAGAAATGCTTTCCGTTGTTTATCTAATAGTGGTAATTGTTGATATAGTTTTTGCCGTGAAGACTTAACACCTATCCACCATTGCTCATTAGTTAAACCCTCTGGAGCAGGCAAATGGCGTAATTTATCCCAATGCAGATAACGGCCTTTATCATCGAGAGGACTAAACTCAGACATTATTCGCCAAACGAGATCGCTGTCCTGATGATCAAATAAGGCCTTAATTAGGGCGCCATAATCAGGTGGTGAAACTGGTGTTTTCATCAAGTATTCACTATATATATTAAGTGGTTATATTTAGCTCCATTCTTTCATACTTGTTTTTTAAAATCAAGTATGAAAGAGAGCATAGAAAGGATTTTCCCTCCGAATGCAAAGATGCACCCAAAAGCCCCATGTTAATAAAATATTAGTGAGCATGAAAACTCCTTGGACATTAATCCCTTAAATAGTCCATATCTTACAATAAGTAGCAATTGAAGGTTCATACAAGTTTGAACCCATCTATTTCAACCCTTATCAATGCTATGGGATTTCTCTATTTAGCTACTGAAGCGTAAAAGTAAGACTAGGAGGAGGCAGTTAAGCATTGCGTATTTGAATGTCTGTTAAAGCCATAGTTACCAGCAACACTTTGAGAGTTACCATCAAATTAGGTGGGAAGTCTAGGGAAAGTATAAGACCGTGCGGGACGGAATACCCCTTAAAACCCTTTATAAATGCGGGTTACGGGATGATTTGGGACAGTCTGGGAAGGTGTATTGGTGGCTATGGGTGGATTCGAACCACCGACCCCATCATTATGAGTGATGTGCTCTAACCAACTGAGCTACATAGCCTTTGCGAAGGCGAGCATTCTACGACGCTACCTACTAAAGATCAAGCTATTACTTAATTATTTATAGCCAATCACTTAACTTGATTCCTGCTCCAATGCTATTGGAATGAGCATCATAATCAATTAAGCTTTCACCGTAACCATTAAACCACTGAATATAGCCCTTAACATTGCCTGTTAGAGGGAAGCTCCAGCCAAGCTGCAGCGCGCCATGATTGTCACTAGAATGTAAATTATTGCGAACCATAAAGTCAAAAAGATGTTCACCTTTTTTATATATTCCGCTAAATTCAAAGTTACCCATATAGTCATCTATATGAGGATTATCATCATTGTCGTCATCTTCAGATATACGTATCCAAGGTTTGAATGAAAAGTAAAAATCACCTTTTTCAACAATAAAATCGGCATACACTCTATTCCAGCTGCGAGATAAGCTTCCAGCCTGACCATTAGACTGATGAACAACACCCGTTCTAATTATAGAGTTTTTGAATCCCCAAAGCTCAGCATCATTTTTAAATGACAACCATACCTCAGGTTCATGATTAGAATCCCTAAAGGGTGATGAACTATCGTTATTAAATTGCTGCCAAAATGAGCGATTGGTATAAGCAACAAAAAGGTCACCATTACCAGCAAACAAGTTACGAGCAACAGGAATTTTTAAGCTAATCTGAAATTTAGTTTCCCATGGCTGTAGATGAATATTTTTATTTGGGAACGCCTCTTCAAATGGYGYCGTATTCGGTGATGATAAATTRTTACTAATTARCACATAGTTKGGYTTATGCGGTTGCAGYGTAAACARTTTCCCTTCATTTTCTCGCTCTAATCGTAACCTACGCGCTACTGCTGACGTTTCTTGTGCATTATCCTCCTCTAACGCCACTTTAAGTTCATCTCCTTGTTCTGCTGAGATATTCTCGCAATATGAACGTAATTCACCCACGGTAATAGCGTCAGATGATGTCATTAATTGTTGCTGCAAACAGGCGCTAATAGATTCAGCTAATGCTTGTTGAGCTAGAACAAAATGCATTGCCACAATAAAAAAAACCGTTCCCRACTTCATTTTCTTACCCTTATTACCTTAATTATTTTTAGCCAACTATAAACTCATTATACATTGAAGCGGAAATGCATCACGTCACCATCATTGATAATGTAGTCTTTGCCTTCTAAGCGCCATTTTCCCGCATCTTTAGCACCAGCTTCACCTTTATATTCTACAAAGTGATCATAGCTAACCACTTCTGCTCGAATAAAGCCTTTTTCAAAATCAGTATGGATAACGCCTGCACCTTCAGGTGCGGTTGCGCCAATTTTCACTGTCCATGCCCGCACTTCTTTTACACCCGCCGTAAAGTAGGTTTGCAGACCTAATAATTCATAACCCGCTTGAATCACACGATTTAAACCCGGTTCATTTTGGCCGATTTCCTGTAGAAACTCGATTTTCTCTTCATTATCTAGCTCGGCAATTTCAGACTCAATCGATGCACAAATAACGACTACAACGGCATTTTCTTGCTCTGCTAACGCAGTTACGCTTTTCAAAAATGGATTATTCTCAAAGCCATCTTCAGCTACATTGGCGATATACATAGTCGGTTTGATGGTCAGTAAATGTAACTCATTAAGCAATGCTAGTTGCTCATCATCTAAGCCCATGCCTCGAACTGGTTTACCTTCATTCAGCACTGCACTCATTTTAATGAGTAATTCTAAGCGTGCTTTAGCAACCTTATCACCACCTTTTGCATCACGTGTTGCTTTCGTTATCGCTTTATCAACACTTTCTAAGTCCGCTAATGCTAGCTCGGTATTAATTACCTCAATATCATCCAATGGCGAAATTTTATTGGCTACATGAATAACATTTTCATCTTCAAAACAACGCACTACATGTGCAATCGCATCGGTTTCACGGATATTTGCTAGAAACTTATTACCCAAGCCTTCACCTTTAGATGCGCCAGCTACGAGGCCCGCAATATCCACAAATTCCATTGTGGTGGGTAGTACACGTTCGGGCGATACAATTTCAGCTAAGGCGTCCATTCTAGCATCAGGAACAGGCACAACACCCACATTAGGCTCTATCGTACAAAATGGATAATTTTGTGCTTCAATGCCCGCTTGAGTTAATGCATTAAATAAAGTTGATTTACCTACATTGGGTAGGCCAACGATGCCACATTTAAATCCCATGGTATTTCCTATTGTGAATGTAGCCAATTCATGGCTTTTTCTAAATCGTCTGATATAACATCAGGCAAAACGCGTAATGAATCATCTATTGCATTTGTAATTGCTTGCAGATCAGATTGTGATGGTTTACTCAGCACATAATCAGACACATCTTTACTGTTGCCTGGATGATCAATTCCCAGTCGACAACGCAAAAAGTCTTTGCTTCCTATTCGAGAAATAATATCTCGCAAACCATTATGACCGCCATGACCGCCACCTTTCTTCAATCGTGCCGTGCCAACAGGCAAATCRAGCTCATCGTGAATAATAAGTATATTGGTCGGGGGGATTTTATAAAAATTAGCTAATGCTGCAACAGATTGCCCGCTGCGATTCATAAACAGCGTAGGTTTTAGCAAAAATAGTTTGTTTGCAGAAAGTTGGCACTGAGCCAACTGACCATGATATTTACTGTCCACAGAAAATGTGACATTCATATCATGAGCCAGTTGATCCAGCCACCAGAACCCGACATTATGCCGAGTGTGTTCATATTGAGGACCAGGATTACCCAAGCCGGCGATTAACCAGTTAGCCATTCCAGCCGTCCCCAATCGATACTTTTATACTAGTCTTCAGTTGCTTCTTCAGCATCATCACCAGTAGGAACATCTGCTGAAATATCTTCTTCTTCAACTTCAACTACAACACGTGGTGTATGAATATTCACAACAGCTTGATCATAAGAAGAACGTTCACCTTCTTCTAAATGCTCTTCTTGGCTATGTGATAATGCCGTTAACGTAACACCTTTTGGTAATACTAATTCTGACAAGTGAAGACTTGAATCTAATTCTAATGCAGAAATATCAACTTCAACGTATTCAGGTAAATCAGCTGGCATACATGCGATTTCAATATCAGTCATTAAGTGAGAAACTGCACCACCGTCTTTAACGCCAGGAGCGACATCTTCACCAATGAAATGCAATTGCACAGTCATTGTCATCACTTGGTTAGCATCAATACGTAAAAAATCTGCATGCATGATGCGTACATCACTTGCTGGATGACGTTGTAAGTCTTTAAGCACAACTTTGTTTTTCTTGCCATCAATTACTAATGTAAGAATGTGAGCATAAAATGCTTCTTCTTCAAGGTGACGTAGGAACTTGTTGTGATCCAATGTGATCGATACGGGTGCATCTTCACCACCGTATACAATAGCTGGCACTTGACCCGCATGACGTAGGCGGCGGCTCGCACCTTTCCCCGCGTCAGTACGTAGTTCAGCTTGAACTTCAAATAAATTTTTCATTTTTTTCTCCAATTCATGAACACCGTAATGTCCATTAAAAACGCCGCCAATTGGCGGCTAACACTGCCTCTCTTGCGACCAGAGAGACATCAAACAACAGCTATAAAACTGTTAATCCATATACAAAGAGCTTACCGACTCTTCGTTACTAATTCTATACATCGCCTCAGCAAGCATTTCGGCAATACTTAATTCCCGAATTTTTGTGCATGCTTTTGCATGTTTTTGCAGAGGAATAGTATTCGTGACCACTAGTTCATCCAAAACAGATGCTTCGATATTATCAATTGCAGCACCAGATAAAACAGGATGTGTACAATACGCTACAACGCGTTTTGCACCTTTTTCTTTTAATGCGGCCGCGGCAGCACATAATGTGCCCGCTGTATCAACCATATCATCAATCAATATGCATGAGCGCCCTTCAACATCACCGATAATATTCATTACTTTGGCAACATTTGGTTTAGGACGACGTTTATCGACAATCGCCARCTCCACATCTAATAATTTAGCCAATGCACGTGCGCGCACTACACCGCCAATATCAGGTGAAACGACCACTACATCTTGAAGTTTTTGTTTCCAAATATCACCCAATAAAACAGGTGAGGCATACACATTATCAACAGGACAATCGAAAAAACCTTGAATTTGATCAGCATGCAAGTCAACCGTCAGTACGCGATCAGCTCCGACACCCGTCAACATGTTCGCAACCACTTTAGCGGTTATCGCAACACGGGCAGAGCGGGGACGACGATCTTGTCGAGAGTAGCCAAAATATGGAATCACTAATGTAATTCGTTTGGCTGAGGCACGACGAATAGCATCCGTCATCACCATTAATTCCATTAAGTTATCATTKGYTGGNNTGCASNNGTTGRYTGYACGATRAAWAYATCMTYRCCRCGYACATTWTCMWWRATYTCAACCATGATTTCGCCATCGCTAAATGACTCTACCGTTGCTTTACCTAAAGGTACATTGAGAAATTTTGTAATGCTGCGTGATAATTCACGGTTAGCATTGCCAGAGAACACCATCATGCTGTTATCAGCAGTGCGTTCTTGTAATTGGAGTAGTCTATTTTTGCTCACAGTAAATGCGCCGAGGTCTTGTCAAACAAAAAAATGGCTGGGGTACCAGGATTCGAACCTGGGAATGCAAGGATCAAAACCTTGTGCCTTACCGCTTGGCGATACCCCAACAGATAAACTTATTTTAACATCTTAACAACAATGTTATGCGCTCAAATTACGCATTGTGTGAGCGGTGACTCATTACACCCTTTTGCTATAAATCCTTGCCAATTTTCTGGCAACATCTCTAGCACTTTCTGTGCTTGCTGCTGATGTTTAACATCGACAAACACACACGCTCCTGTTCCCGTCATTCTCGGCGACCCATACTGCGACAACCAATCTAGCGCTTCGGCAACAGGCGGATAATCCTTTATTACCACGTCCTCACAAACATTCCTGCCCTCCCCCGAAAGGAAGCGCGACATTGTGATAGATCTACAGTCTCTAGTCAATTGCGGTGATGCAAATATTTCTGCTGTCGACACGTGACAATCCGGAGTAATGACCACATACCATGGCTCAGGCGGTGATATTGCTACAAACTTTTCTCCCACACCTTCAGCCCAAGCAGCATGACCATGAATAAAAATAGGCACATCTGCGCCCAAACTTAGTCCAAGTTGCGCTAATTCATCACCTGTCAGCTGACACTTCCAAAGCTGGTTCAACGCAACTAAGGTAGTGGCAGCATTTGAACTGCCGCCGCCCAATCCGCCGCCCATGGGTAATTTTTTATCTAATGAAATTACCGCACCTTGCTCAATATTGGCATGGTCTTGAAGCAGTTTTGCAGCCCGCACAATCAAATTATTCTCATCATCCACACCATCAATAGAATGTGTTAATTGAACATCTAACTGCTCGGTAATTTGAAACTGTAAATAATCACAATAATCTAAAAACTGAAAAACAGTTTGTAGTTGGTGATAGCCATCACTACGCCGCCCTGTAATATGCAAAAATAAATTAATTTTTGCCGGAGCCGGCCAAGACTTCACAGGCTATCTTTCCAAGAGGTAATCACTAAACGTAAACTGCGATCAGCGCGTGTAATAAAGATTTTAGAAGGCAATGAATACTGTTTAAAAGGCACATAACGCTTAAAATCAACATTCCACCCTTGCTGAATCAAATGCGTTATTCGCCCTTTTTCATCATATTCAACCAGCTCAACTTTTGATTGCTGATAGGGTAATCCCCGTATCCAAAATCTCAAAGCGTCAATCGGTAGCTGAACACCTAATGTTTTAGCTATCAACGCTTCAGGGTTGGTTGATTGTAATTTCTGCCCATCATCCATCGTCATAATGACAGATTTATCATTACCTTCAATGCTCACACCACCTTGAGCAAAAGGCCCCAGTAGCTGTATCTGAAATTCATCGTTATTTTGCTGCCAACGCAGCCCCACATTCCATGCTTCTTGCTTGTTCCTAATAACGGTTCGGCCTTGAATTTTCCAATTATTCAATTGTAATAATTCTATTTGTCGCGCCTGTGCCAAGGCCTCAGGGCTTACAGCCGGCCGTGTCTGCCARATAGGGCTACATGCTGTTAACGTAAGCATCACCCACAACAAAAATAGCTTTCTACACATACTTACTGYCCAAAACGGCGCATGGTGTCATTTAATAAGGTGTTTGTTGCTTCTTTTTTCATGGCGCGCTGCCAGACTTGTCTAGCCTCATCATGTTTGTCTTGCTGCCATAACACTTCACCTAAATGTGTCATCAGTTCCACATCRGGTCGAATCACAACAGCTTGCCTTAAATAATCWACGGCTTTATCTAATTCACCCAAACGATAATAAACCCAGCCTAAACTATCTAAATAAAACGCATCGTTAGGTTTCAAYGCCACCGCTTTATTAATTAATACYAAGGCTTCTTGATAGCGGTTGGTGCGATCTGCCAGCGTATAGCCTAATGCATTTAGTGCTTGGTGATTATTCGGATCTTTTGCCAAGATTTTATTTAAATCCTGCTCTAAAATATCTAAACGATTTAAAGGTTCTGCAACCATCGCTCTGCCATGCAATAAATCAAAATTGCCGACATTTTCTTCGAGTGCTTCCGAATAAAGATCAAAGGCGGCTTGCTTGTTATCTCGCTCAATTAAAAATTGGGCTTCAAATAAATAATATTGAATAGCACGTTCTGGCTGTTCTTTTCTGAGTARTTTTAAATGTAATCGTGCTTTTTCTAAATCGCCTTTATCAGCCAATAAATTAATATAACGTGTCTGCGCAGTATTAAATCTCTGGCTATCCACAGGCACTGAAGCATACCAAATAAGYGCCGCATCATTATCCTTATTCAATTCTTCTGCTAAGCCCATAAAATAAGAAGCTTGCTTACCTTTATCACCTAAGACAATCAATTTGCTGAAATACTCTTTTGCGACTTCACCTTTTCGCTCTTCCATTGCTAACAAGCCTAAGGCAAAAATTACTTCTTCATTTTCAGCTTGCTCGGCATTTAATTGCTGAAATAGCRTTCGAGATTGAGCTGTTTTATTATTTTGTCCTAACAATTTAGCGTATGAAAATCGMACTGAAAAACTGGCTCCATCTTGATTTGCAGCTTTTTTCAATAATGCCATCGCCGCATCCCCTTTYCCCATGCTTTGCAGTATTTCAGCRTTTAAAACCAAAGCATCTTCACGATTAGCTTGTTGCTTTAACACCTGTTCAATTGCGGGCAAAGCATCATCATAACGCTTAGATAACGTCGCTAAGCGACTATAAGCAAATAAGGCTTCAGGATCATTTTTCTTATATAAATCTAATTGCTCAAGCACCTGAATGGCCTGATCGGCACTGGCCAGTTCAATCAAATTATTGGAAATACGTGATAAAAATTCACGTGATCGCTCCGGTGATAATTTAAGCGCAGTATTGACGGCTTCGACCACCCCRACAAAATCATTTTTTAGCATAAGAAAAGGCGCGCGMGTAATATAAATCTCAGCATCRTCCGGATCAACTTCTATCCAACGCGTTAAGGCYCGCTCAATCCGTTGTTGATCACGTGAAAAAAGCGCAATTTCCGCTGATCGGCTTGCAAGTRMTRAAGATTCTGATACGGTTGAAGCCTTATAATATAAATCAACYGCRGTTCC
The DNA here is from genome assembly GCA_002733335.1 of Methylophaga sp. Classification (GTDB taxonomy): domain Bacteria; phylum Pseudomonadota; class Gammaproteobacteria; order Nitrosococcales; family Methylophagaceae. The sequence goes on along the minus strand of NVVK01000010.1, from coordinate 26,525 downwards.
CATTTGGCCTCGTTGRCCCGCTATTTCTGCAACTGTAAGGTAATAGATAAGCTCAGACGTAAGYGGCAAATATTCGACTTCAGTTTSTGCKKCAAGCTCAGCTTGAACCTGCTCAACTTCTTGAGGCTCMGCTRTYACTTCATCTGTTTTTTGCACYGGTGTGGCCACACATGCCACAAGTAAKATGGGCACGCTAAACAGTGAAAGTAGCTTAAAAAAATGAATTACACTTTGTAAATAGTATTGTAAAAAAYGCATAAAAAACGATCCTAAAGCCTGATTTTGCTAGAATAACAATTTAACTAATTTAACCGCTGTAGAGTTTACCAGCATTTAACGACGACGAACCACCTATATGCAATTTGTCACCTATGGTATTAACCATAAAACAGCGCCTGTCCATATTCGCGAAAACATTGTATTTAATGACGATGTTCTTCCTGATGCGCTAACATCGCTCACCCAACATACAGGGATTATTGAGGCCGTCATTTTATCGACCTGTAACCGTACAGAAATCTATTGTTATATCGATGATGACTCAGACAATATAATTAGCCCATGGTTGCACCAATTTCATCAACAAAGCGAAAATGCCTTAGATGAATTTCTCTATTGTCATCAAGGTGATGATGCAATTAAACATTTATTTCGTGTCGCCTGYGGGCTTGACTCTATGGTGTTAGGTGAACCTCAAATTTTAGGRCAAATAAAAACAGCCTATAGCCACGCACTCAATCAYGGTTCATTACAAAAAGCGCTCGGGCGCTTATTTCAACATGCCTTYACCGTGGCCAAACAAGTTCGTACAGACACYGCTATTGGTAGCAGCCCTGTTTCTGTTGCCTTTGCAGCAGTAAGYCTCGCAAAACAAATTTTCAGTAAATTATCGGATTCAACAGCCTTATTAATAGGTGCAGGCGAAACAATTGAATTAGCCGCACGTCATCTTCGTGACAATGGCATTGGTCGAATCATTATTGCCAACCGTACCATCGAACGAGCACACAACTTAGCCATGGCTGTAGATGGATACGCCATCAGTTTAAGCGAAATGCCYGCCCATCTTTCTGARGTTGATATTGTMATAAGYTCAACRGCYAGCCAACTRCCTATTTTAGGAAAAGGAGCRGTTGAACGCGCCTTAAAAGAGCGTAAACGCCGCCCAATGTTTATGGTMGATATTGCCGTGCCACGYGATATAGARCCTGAAGTGGGCAATCTAGAAGATATTTACCTCTATTGTGTTGATGACTTGCATGACATCATCGATGAAAACCTTCAATCTCGTAAAGAAGCTGCTCGGCAAGCCGAAGAAATTATTGATACTCAAGTCGAGTGCTTTATGGCTTGGATCCGAACRCAAGATGCMGTTCCTATTATAAAAGCYATAAGAGAAAGAGCAGAATCAGAAAGTGAACACTTACTTGATAAAGCAAAAAAACAACTCGAACAAGGTTTGTCAGCTGARCARGTRGTCAGCGATTTAGCCCGAGCATTGACCAAAAAACTATTGCATGAGCCTAGCCGTCAACTTCGACAATCCGGCTTAGACACTGATAATAACTTAATCGAAGCGGCACGTAGCCTCTTCAATCTACAAGACTAAGGGCAAGCCGAAAGTGAAAGATTCAATTAAACATAAACTAGAAACACTTATTGAACGTCATGAAGAAATCGCCGGCTTATTAGCCGAGCCTGAAACCATGGCCGATCAAAATAAATTTCGTGAATTATCACAAGAATACGCACAGCTATCACCTGTTGTTCAAAACTTCACTGACTATAAAGCCTGCATAGTAGCCATTGAAGATGCCAAATCCATGCTCAAAGAAGAAGACAAAGAAATGCGTGAAATGGCTAAAGAAGAATTAGCCGAAGCACACGCAACAGAGAACGAATTAGAATTAACACTTCAGAAATTATTATTACCGAAAGATCCAAATGATCAACGCAATATATTCTTAGAGGTACGCGCCGGAACCGGTGGCGATGAGGCGGCTTTGTTTGCTGGTGATTTATATCGCATGTATACCCGTTATGCCGAATCACGAAAATGGGGTGTTGAGCTCATCAATGTGCAAGAAAGTGAACATGGTGGCTATAAAGAAGTSGTCATTAAAATAATTGGAGAAGGTGCCTTTTCTCGTCTCAAATTTGAATCTGGCGGTCATCGTGTACAACGTGTACCTGAAACCGAATCACAAGGCCGCATTCATACTTCAGCCTGCACTGTCGCCATCATGCCTGAGGTGGATGAAGTCGATCAAGTGGTCATCAACCCCGCTGATTTACGTGTTGATACCTTCCGTGCATCCGGTGCCGGTGGGCARCATRTTAATAAAACWGATTCYGCSRTYCGSMTYACYCAYYTWSMMACRRRTATYGTYGTRSAATGCCAARATSAWCGYTCACAACATAAAAATCGTGCACAAGCCATGTCTGTTTTAGCCGCCCGTATCATGTCAGAGCAACAAGATAAAATTGATTCTGAACAAGCTGAAACACGTAAACTACAAGTGGGAAGCGGCGATCGCAGTGAACGTATTCGCACCTACAACTACCCGCAAGGGCGTATGACCGATCACCGTATCAACTTAACCTTATACAAACTAGCTGAAATCATGGGTGGCGATCTTGAACAAGTGATTGAACCTTTGATCAATGAATATCAGGCCGATCAATTGGCTTCTTTGGCGACGAGTGATTAAAACTTACAAATCTAAATTACTTAGACCTAAATAATCATCGGGACGAGTACCAAGATCCCAAGTAAATTTACGTTCATTCTCTTTAATTGCCAAATCATTAATACTGGCAAAACGACGGTGCATTAGCCCTTGCTCAGTAAATTCCCAATTTTCATTACCGTATGAGCGAAACCATTCGCCAGAATGATTGTGCCATTCATAAGCAAACCGTACAGCAATTCTATTATTAGAATAAGCCCATAATTCTTTTATTAAGCGATAATCTAATTCATTTTCCCATTTCTGAGTAAGAAAATTTTTGACCTGTAAACGACCAAAAATAAACGCTGATCTATTTCTCCATATCGTGTCTTCCGTATATACAAGCGATACACGTTCTGGCTCTCTGCTATTCCAAGCATCTTCAGCCATACGTATTTTCTGAATCGCACTTTCCTCATTAAATGGTGGTAGAGGTGCTTTTATTTCCATAATTATCTCCTATTTCACAACGTAGACAGCTCTGTCTACTTTGAGTTAATCTAACCTATAGTAGACCGACCTGTCTATAATAATRTTTATGATTACTCATTCCGACACTCCAGCAAAAAAAATATCMGCACACGATCGYATTTTATTGACCGCGCATAATTTGTTTTATAAATATGGAATTAGGGCAACGGGAATAGATCTTCTGATAAAAGAAGCAGGGGTAACAAAGACCACCTTTTATCGGCACTTTCCAAGCAAAGATACCTTGATTATTGCATTTCTAGAGTATCGACATCAGCACTGGATTACCTGGTTTAATCGTGCTGTAGACTGTCCCAATGACATAACTAAAGCATTAGCAGAGTGGTTTGAAAATGATGATTTTAGGGGATGTGCTTTTATTAACACTGTTGGAGAAATAGGGATAACGATGTTAGAAGCGACCGATATTTCCATAAAACACAAACAAGAAATGACCAATATTATTCATGGTGTTTTGCCCGAAACGGATGACAGATTAGCTATTGCAAAGGCCATCGCATTATCCATTGATGGTGCTATYGTCCAAGTTCAGCGAGAAAAATCTCCGGAGCCTGCCTTGCAAGCACTAAACAAAATTATTGAATCATTACTGTATTGATTTAAATTATTCTAACCAATCYCGCGGTTTAAGAAAGACGTCATACAACTTATCTTCGGCGCTACCTGCTTCGGGTTGCCAGTTATATTGCCATTTCACTAAAGGTGGCAATGACATTAAGATTGACTCGGTACGGCCACCTGACTGCAAGCCAAACAAAGTCCCGCGATCATAAACCAAGTTAAACTCTACATAGCGTCCACGGCGATAGAGCTGAAAGTCACGTTCCCGCTCACCAAACTCAGTATCTTTTCGTTTTTCTACRATGGGTARATAGGCTTTRGTATAGCTGTCACCGAYRCTTTGCATTARCTTAAAGCAATGTTCAAARCCACCTTCRTTTAAGTCATCAAAAAACAGGCCRCCAACACCRCGTGGYTCATTGCGATGTTTTAAATAAAAATAYTCATCACACCATTTTTTATARTCAGCATAAACAGTATCACCAAAAGGRTCACACGCCTGTTTTGCCGTTTGATGCCATGCCACYACATCTTCTTCAACACCATAATAAGGTGTTAAATCATAGCCGCCACCAAACCACCAAATCGGTGCTTCGCCTTCTTTTTCTGCTATAAAAAAGCGYACATTGGCATGCGAGGTRGGTATATGGGGATTGTGTGGATGRATCACTARTGAYACRCCCAACGCTTCAAAGCTWCGGCCTGCTAATTCAGGTCGRCTAGCGGTCGCTGAAGGCGGCAAACTATCACCTGTKACCTGTGAAAAGTTGACRCCACCTTGTTCAAACACCTTTCCATCAGTTAATACCCGTGTGCGACCGCCACCACCGCCGGAGCCTTCACGTTGCCAATTATCTTCAATAAATTTAGCCCCGCCATCTGCTGCCTCAATTTGTTGGCAAATTCGGTCTTGTAGATCTAATAAATAGCTACGAACGGCATTAATATCGGGCGTGCTCATCGAAGTATGTCTCCTGTTTGTCCATCTCGTATCTGGGTAGGTTTATYTGCACCACCACATTGGCCTGATAGAACGGTTTCAATTTTCGGCAAATTCCATCGCACTTCACGACTTGATTTTGCAGGTTTTYTGCCSGTTAKATTYGCACTGCTTGAGACAATCGCYCCWCCAAACTGACGACAAAGATCGGCMGTTTGKTGATGTGCTGTCACYCGAACYGCAATGSTRTCGTGYTCGCCTCGYAAATACKCTGGMACACCTTTTTTKGCCGGCAAAACCCAYGTTGTCGGCCCKGGCCACGAGGCGTGAATWTCGTGTGCTAAAGCGGAATGRATCGGCTCAATAAAATCTTCTAGCTGTTCAATATTTGCCGCAATCAAAATAAGCCCTTTTTGCCAAGGCCTGTCTTTAATGTCTAATAGCGAATACACCGCATTTTCATGCCAAGGATTACAACCCAAGCCATAAACAGCCTCGGTAGGATAGGCGATCACCTTGCCCTGATTTAAAGATAAAACAGCTTGTCTTATTTTCCAACTAGACATTTTTAACCCTTAAAAATATATACCCGTACCRCCTGAARATGCGTGCCTCAGGTGCTACGGGTATAAATACCACCTATTAAAGCGGTATCCCTATTCGCTCAACAATTAACCGCGCTGACGTTTTTTAACCATCATTTCATCAATAAATGGYGTCAAAATAATTTCCATCGCCAAGCCCATTTTAACGGCWGGCACAACCAARTTATTMGGTCGWGACATAAAGGAATCTTTCAACATGCTCTGGTAGTACGGAAAGTCAGCCATCGCAGGATCTTTAAAACGAATCACCACCAAACTTTCATCTGGTGTAGGAATTTCACGCATYACAAAYGGATTCGACGTATCAATTAATGGTACACGTTGAAAGTTGATATGTGTTCGTGAAAATTGCGGTGTGATGTGATGAATATAATCGGGCAAACGCTTTAAAATAATATCGACCACGGCTTCTTGTGAATAACCACGGTTAGTACAATCACGTTTTATTTTTTGGATCCATTCCAAGTTAATCACGGGTACAACACCAATCATCATATCGACATATTTTGCGATATTTACTTCATCGGTAACAACACCACCATGCAAACCTTCATAAAACAATAAGTCATTATCACCATCAATTTCTTCCCACGGTGTAAATGTACCGGGCGGTTGATTATATTTAGCGCCTTCTACTTCATCATGAATATAAAAACGTTTTTCACCTTTGCCGAATTCTGCATAGGTTTGGAATAATTCTTCCAAGCGATCTAAACAGTTTGCTTCAGGGCCAAAATGCGTTAATGACTCACCTTTTTCCTCTGCCTTTACGACTTCAGCTCGCATTTCTTTGCGATCATAACGATGAAAACTATCACCTTCGACAACAACCGGCTTAATTCCACCACGACGAAATATATCTTCAAACGCATGTTTTACAGTAGATGTACCCGCACCTGATGATCCGGTAACAGCTATAATAGGATGAGCAACGGACATTCAAACTTCTCCTTAACAATCTGGTTTATTTTTGTTCTCGTGCTATCGCGCGATAGGCGATATCAGTTCGGCAATACATATCTTTCCAGCTAATACTCTTAATTCGTTTATACGCTAAGCCTTGCGCTTCGGCAACCGTTTCACCTAATGCCGTAACGCATAAAACACGTCCGCCAGAAGTAACCACCGCTCCATCTTTCATCGCTGTTCCGGCTTGAAATACTTTAGTTTCATCAATAGAATCAAGCTCTAAACCATTAATCACATCACCTTTTTTATAGCTATCAGGATAACCTCCTGCCGCTAAAACAACACCGACGGCTACACGTGGATCCCACGTTACTTTCGCCTGATCTAAGGTGCCATCTAGCGCAAGCTCACATAATTCTAATAAATCAGATTGCAAACGCATTAAAATCGGCTGGGTTTCAGGATCACCAAAACGACAATTATATTCAACCACACGTGGAGCACCGTGTTCGTCGATCATTAGGCCTGCATATAAAAAGCCCGTATACGATCGACCGTCATCAGCCATGCCCTTAACGGTTGGCTCAATCACTTCTTCCATAATGCGTTTATATACCGCATCTGTAACAACAGGTGCAGGTGAATACGCTCCCATGCCTCCCGTGTTCGGGCCTTTATCACCATTGTCGCGTGCTTTATGATCTTGCGAGGTTGCCAGTGGCAAAATGTTTTCACCATCAACCATTACGATAAAGCTCGCTTCTTCACCCGCCATAAAGTCTTCAATAACAACGCGACTACCCGCCTCACCAAACACATTGCCTGACAACATGTCTTCAACAGCATCAATTGCTTGTTGCTCTGTCATCGCAACAATGACACCTTTACCTGCGGCAAGGCCATCGGCTTTAACAACAATTGGTGCGCCTTGTTCTTTAATATAGCTAATCGCAGGAGACACATCAGTGAATACTTTATACGCTGATGAAGGGATGTTGTGGCGTGCAAGGAAATCTTTGGTAAAACTTTTTGATGCTTCTAATTGCGCCGCCTCTTTTGAAGGGCCAAAGCAACGTAAGCCAGCGGCTTCAAATGCATCAACAATGCCCATAACTAAAGGTACTTCAGGGCCGACAACGGTTAAACCAATCGTATTAGTTTTAGCGAATTCGACCAATGCTGGAATATCTTCAACAGCAATATCTACATTTTCAACATTGTCTTCATTTGCTGAGCCCGGATTGCCCGGCGCAACAAAGACCCGCGAACAACGAGGGGATTGAATTAATTTCCACGCCAAAGCATGTTCACGGCCGCCGCCGCCAATAACTAGAACCTTCATAACTACCCATTAACGAAGTGATAAACCGCTAATTTTACCTTATCCCTAGGCAACATGGAACTATATGAAGTAGAGCCAACGTAAAGTGCGCTCGTAAAATTTAGATCGCTTTTAAGCTATTAGACCACTGAATCGATTCGAGCTGCTTATTATTAACATCCATTGGGCTCAGTCCTAATTCCTCAGCCAAAGGTGTAATCGCTTCTAATGTAGATTGCTCACAGGCGATGGCTAATGCCAGTACTTTTTGGCACGGCCCTTTTTGATGCAGCAAGGCGTTTAATACGTCTTCTGGCAAATGTAAATTAGCTACAATTTTATCCATAGGCATACCCAACAATGTCGTCAATAATGAGAACATTCCGGTCATAAATAAACCGTCTCTCTCTTCATCAGAAAATGATTTTTCACCCAACAGTTCCATTAATCGCGCACGGCGTGTCGCCAATACAAATAATGCATCTTGTGCTTCATGATCGATATCATCACTCAGCGCCAATAACACTCCTAGCCAGCGAGCTAATTTTTCATAACCTAAAAAAACTAAAGCAGACTTGATTGAGCTAACCTCATTTCTAAAACCAAATCCTGCAGAATTTATATAGCGCAATATATTAAAACTCAAACTTGGATCAAGCTTAAAAGCCTTTTCAATTTCTTCTGGTTCTGCTTTTGAATTGACCAAGTTAAACAGGTGCATAATATGCTTAATTTGTGTGCCTATTTCAGTATTCGACAATGTTTCAGGTTCTGAGAAATAAAAGCCTTGATAACCGTTCACACCAAATTCCTTAATCCGCTCATGCTGATCTTGGCTTTGAATGTTACTCACAATTATTCGAAGTTGTTTACCACGAATGGCATGGATCCAAGTTTCAATATTTTCCGCTTTATCACGATCATCAATTATTACAAAATCCGCTATATTCAATAATTCGTGATTTATCTCTACGCCACCTTTACTTAGCAAGGCAAATTGATATCCTAATTGTTTTAAACGTTTGCATGAATCAAGCAATCCTGTTTGATTCGTATCTGCACTTATAATTAATACCGTTCCTCGCGCAGGGAAAAGAGAGATTTCTTCACTTTCTAATACCTCTGCTGACACTTTGACATAGATTTTTTTACCGTCGCCAAGCTCTGAAAAATCATAATGACTAATCATTGCAATTAACAGATGAAAATACTCAGCATCGCCTTGTTGTACAACTTTCCCTATTCGCTCTGGAGATAATTGATAGCCAATAATTTTTTGCTGGTTATTTAATATAGGCACGCGCTGCACAAAAACATCTGCATCGTCTTTTTTACTACTGAGTGTTTCGACCGCTTCAACAGCAGCATTATCAGCCGCACTTGGTGTGGGCTTGCGGGTGTAGTACCATCCAATAATAAATGCAAAGAAACCTAAGCCAACAATTAGCCAAATCATACATCGTCCATTTTAATGAGTTCAACGTTGTTAGCGGCAGAAGGGCCTTTTCCTTTATTTTACCTAAGCTTAAGCTCAATAAAATCTCTTAAACTAATCGGATACACACTTGATGGAAGACATAAAAAAAACAGAGGCCTGGCGTGTGCTACGGATCCAATCAGAATTGGTGACTGGTATCGACGCCTTACATGAACTAGGCCCCGCTGTTGCTATTTTTGGCAGTGCCCGATTACCGCCAGAATCGCCCTATTGTCAGGATGCTGAAACCGTTGCACGCATATTATCGCAAGCCAAATTTTCTGTCATCAGTGGCGGCGGCCCCAGCATTATGGAAGCGGCCAATAAGGGCGCATACAAGCAAGGCGGACAATCAGTGGGGCTTAATATCGACCTGCCCTTTGAACAAACACCTAATTCAGAGCAAGACATTAGCCTATCATTCCGTTACTTCTTTGTTCGCAAGCTCATGTTTGTAAAATACTCCATGGCTTATGTTGTCTTTCCGGGTGGCTTTGGCACATTGGATGAGTTTTTTGAAGCACTCACCTTGATGCAAACTAAGAAAATAAAGCACTTTCCTATTATTTTATATGGCTCAGAATTTTGGGCTGGCCTCATTGATTGGGTTAAAAATCAGCTGTTAACACAAGGCTGTATCAGCGAGAAAGATTTAGATCTTTTCTACATCGTTGATTCACCAAATGATGTCTTACCCATCATTGAAAAGCACCAGCAATATTTAACCAAACATCCTGAAGATGATCATCGGTATGCTGTTTGATCTACATCATTTCATCTTAATGCTTAGATCGTTATACTCCATGCCTGCAAAGAATTAGGAATAAGCACATTGGAACAAACAGTATCATTTGACCTTGATCTTATCCGCAGGTATGACGCTGCGGGGCCGAGATATACATCCTATCCAACGGCCGTTGAATTTGATGAAAAATTTAACCCCGATAGTTATCGAAAACAAATAGAACTATCTAACCAGCGTGGTGGGCCATTATCACTGTATTTTCATCTGCCTTTTTGCGACACTGTTTGTTTTTATTGTGCCTGCAATAAAATTATCACCAAAAATCGCAAACATGCCGAACCTTATCTAGCCAATTTACACAAAGAAATTGCAATGCAGGCAGTACTATTCGACTCAAACCGCATCGTTGAGCAACTGCATTGGGGTGGCGGCACGCCTACCTTTATTAGCCACGATCAAATGCGTACACTGATGGATGTTACCCGCCAGCATTTCAACTTAGCCGACGATAGCCATGGTGAATTTTCTATTGAAATCGATCCACGTGAAGCTGATGCTAAAACTATTGAAGTGCTCCGTGAAATTGGCTTTAATCGGATCAGCCTTGGCGTGCAAGACTTTAACCCACAGGTTCAAAAAGCAGTGAACCGTATTCAATCTGAAGAAGAAACAGTAGCGGTAATTGATGCCGCACGCGCCAATGGTTTTCGCTCTGTTAGCTTAGATTTGATCTACGGCCTGCCGTTGCAAACAGCGGATACTTTTTCCGAAACACTCGATAATATTATCGATATTGACCCTGATCGAATTTCAGTTTTTAACTATGCACATTTGCCAGAACGTTTTAAAGTTCAACGCCAAATGAAAGATGAAGACATGCCACTTCCTACGGTTAAGCTTGAAATATTGCAACGTTCAATTGAACAACTCACCGCCGCAGGTTATGTTTATATCGGCATGGACCACTTTGCAAAACCCGATGATGAGCTCGCCATTGCACAACGTGAAAACAATCTTTATCGTAACTTTCAAGGCTACTCAACGCATTCAGAGTGTGACCTCATCGGCTTTGGTATCACCTCGATTGGCAGTGTTGGCGACTCCTATTCACAAAACAAACGCACGCTTGAAGAATATGCCACCAGTATTAATAATAACGAGCTTCCTGTTTTCCGAGGCATCACATTAGATGAGGACGACAAAATACGCCGAAAAGTCATCACAAAACTTATTTGTCATTTTTCCTTAGATATTCTCGCGATTGAAAAAGAATTGAACATTAATTTTGCAGAGTATTTTGCCGACGTTTATCCAAAATTAGACCAGTTTTCAGCAGATAGTTTGCTCAAATACGATGCCAGCTCTATTGAAGTATTGCCTGCCGGCCACCTGTTAATTAGAACAATTTGTATGGCCTTTGATCGTTATATTCAACAAAAAACAACACAACGCTTTTCTAAAGTCATTTGATGCTCGAACGTCTCCGACAATACTTTATTCTCGGGGATTCTCAACTCAAACTTTATATATTAGCAACCTTAACGGGGCTGCTTGCCGGTGGCGTCATCGTGGCTTTTCGACTATTTATAGAACACAGTCAAACCGCCTTATTGCCCTCACATCTCATTGAAGATTTTGCTAGTCTGTCTTGGATATGGATAGTCAGCTTACCCGTGCTAGGCGGTCTCATCGTCGGTCTACTTTTCACCGGCATTAAACCTGAACAAAAAAGCGTAGGCGTCGTTCACGTTATTGAGCGTTTATCCTATCATGAAGGCCGGCTACCTTGGCAAAATGCCCTACGCCAATTTCTAGGAGCCGGCATTGCATTAATTAGTGGTCACTCCGTCGGACGAGAAGGCCCTAGCGTACACCTTGGCGCAGCGAGTGGTAGCTTATTCGRCACAATCTTAGACCTTCCTAATAACGGCATTCGTGTGCTTGTTGCTTCAGGTTCAGCCGCAGCAATTGCAGCTTCATTTAACACCCCCATTGCAGGCGTCATTTTTGCGATGGAAGTGATTATGATGGAATATCACATCGCTACATTTATTCCTATTATTTTGGCTTCTGTGAGTGGTGCCGTGATTAGCCAAATGGCATTTGGTGATGCACCTTTTTTTGGCATTGTAACGACCGAAATGCATTCTTTAGGGGAAATCCCCTATATCATTCTCTTTGGTATCATTCTTGGTCTAATCGCCGTACTGTTTATCCATAGTCTTCGCTTCTTCAGTGGACTATGGACCGATACACCACTTTGGCTAAAAACCAGCTTTGCAGGTTTATTAGTCGGCCTAGGCGGRCTMATMATGCCCGAGGTRATGGGCATGAGTTACAGCATCACTAATATCAGTCATTTAAGTGAGCTGGCACTSTCAAGCTTATTATTGCTACTGTTTCTAAAACTATTTCTCTCAACAGCCTGCATTGGCTTAGGCATTCCCGGCGGACTCATTGGCCCCACCCTCGTCATCGGTGCCGTTGCTGGTGCAGCACTAGGGCTTATTGGTCATCACCTTTTTCCAAGCAYGACCTCCTCCATCGGATTTTATGCCATGTTAGGCATGTGYGCCATGATGGGCGCCACCTTAAAAGCACCACTTGCCGCATTAATGGCATTGCTTGAACTCACCGCAAATACACATATYATTTTCCCCGGCATGCTCGCCATCGTMTTTGCCAAYATYATTGTATTYGAACGCTTCAAACTTGAYTCCATCTTCCTAACATTACTGCGGGCTAGAGGCCTTGATTATCGAAATGATCCGGTATCACAAGCCCTCCGCCGAATCAGCGTAGTCAAGGCAATGCAACGTAACTTTGTYATTTTRRCCGAAACCATTTCAGCCGAAGGGGCCAAACATGCCCTTGCTAATAATCCGCAATGGATCATCATTCAACAAAAGGACATACCCTCATTCCTATTACCCGCCGCCGATCTCGCGCGCGCATTAGAAGAATCCGAAGAAGATGAAATTAACTTGCTGAAAATTCCAGCCTCTCGCCAAAATTTAACCAAGGCCTCACTCCATGATAGCCTACAAGAAGCACTCAATGCCTTAAACACAGATCATTGCGAAGCGCTTTATATTACGCGTATTACAGCCCCAATGGTTGAACGAACTTATGGTGTTTTGACGCGGCAAGATATCGAATCTCATTATCAATCACCACGCCGCTAATACAATTTCACAAAAACTCTTTAAAAAACCAAAAGAACTACGCTATAATACTCTGATGCCTGGGTGGTGAAATTGGTAGACACAAGGGACTTAAAATCCCTCGGCTTCACGGCCGTGCCGGTTCGATTCCGGCCCTAGGTACCAAAATATGAAGCCTCAGTTCCCTTTCGGGGGCTGGGGTTTTTTATTGGGAAATATTTATAGGTAACTCAGAATAGCTATGAAAATACCAAAACAAATTCAGCCTCTTATTGAAGATGGCTTAGTCGATGACGTTGTCAGACGATTAATGAGTGGCAAAGAAGCCGATGTCTACATTGTAAGATGTGGCACTGAACTACGCTGTGCCAAAGTCTACAAAGATGCGGTCAAGCGTAGCTTCAAAAAAGCGGTGCAGTATCAAGAAGGACGCAAGGTTCGTAATAGCCGTCGAGGTCGCGCCATGGAAAAAGGCTCTAAGTTTGGCCGTAAGCAACAAGAAGAAACATGGCAAAATGCCGAGGTCGATGCGCTCTATCTTCTCGCCGGTACCGGTATCCGTGTCCCTCAACCCTATGACTGTCTTAATGGTGTGCTATTAATGGAGTTGATCACCGATGAAGACGGCGAAGTAGCACCGCGCCTCAATGATATTTTGATGTCTGCCGAGCAAGCACGCGAAGATCATTTATTTATGATGTACGCTATTATGAAAATGCTTTGTGCAGGAATTGTGCATGGTGATTTGTCAGAGTTTAATGTACTTGTCGATGAGTATGGCCCTGTCATTATTGATCTTCCTCAGGCCGTGAATGCGGCTGCAAATAACAATGCCCAATCAATGTTAGAGCGTGATGTACGCAATATAACCCGTTACTATGCACAATATGCACCCGAATTACTCAACAGCCAATATGACAAAGAAATATGGTCACTGTTTGAGAATGGCGAATTGCAACCCGACACCGAACTCACTGGTTATTTCAAGGAAGACACACAAGCCGCCGATGTTGACGGTGTCATGCTTGAAATAAAAGCAATCTTAGATGATGAAGAAGCACGGCAGCAACGTTTGCGTGAAGAGGATGATTAAACAGCCTCGGTAGTTTATTCTGTTAGGGCTTTTTGTTAGGTGTCGTTAATAAGGTAAAACAGCAATGTCAATCATTGACATTGCTTGTGTAAGGGATCATAATTTAACGATAATAGGAGGAGTTTCTAATGAGTACCAATATATCACTTACACCAGAACTCGAGCTTTACGCTAAGAATCAAGTTTCAAGTGGCTTGTATAACTCTGTTAGTGAATTTATGCGTGAAGCTGTTCGTCTGCACCGTGAAAAGAACATCGAGCATCAGCTGTATCTGCAAGCAATGCATAAAGAATTATCACTCGCAGAGACAGAAATTGATCAAGGACAACTATCCCCATTTAATATGCATGAGATTTCTGAACGTGCATTTAATGAAATGGATAGTGAAAGTGCCAAATAAGCCACTACCTATATATAAAACACCCACAGCAGAAAGAAAGCTCATCGAGACTGCTAAATGGTCAGCTACAAAGTGCGGCAGGAAAATAGCACGTGATTACCTAGGTAATATAGAGCGAGTAATCAATCTTGTTGCCTCGGGCTTACTGCCAACACAAAAAAATAGTGAATTTAGTAATCGATTTACTTTTTGTCTTGCCGAACAGCATTACCTATTTTTTGAGGTCAAAAAAGATAGACTTATTCTTGCAACACTATTTCACACCGCAATGCATATAAAAGAGCGGATTACTGAAGAGAAGTTGGGATTAAGTCATGAAATAATGGGCATAAAATAAAATATTTATTAACTAATATTTAAAGCTTATCGCGCCCTAATTTAAAGGCAAAGATAACTTCCATTCAGAAGGCGTGAAGCCTAACACTCTGCGGAAAGCGGCCGAGAACTTACTTGGATTTAAATAACCTACCGTAAAAGCAACCTCGGTCACTGATTGACCTAAATGCAATAGTTGTTTTGCACGTTCCATGCGCCGAAAAGTAAAGTATTCATACGGTGCATAGCCCATCCTTTGACGAAAGGATCGTGAAAAGCTGCTTTTATCTTGCTCGGCTACTTGTGCTAATTCAAGCAACGTCACATTCGTCGAAATGCGTTCTTCTATTAAATCTAAAACCCGTGTTAACCGCACCCCTGTCAACGGACGACTTGCTTTTTTGCTCTCAGGTTTCTTGTTATATTCCGATAAACGATTTAACACGAGGTTAAGGCCATGATCAAAAAATGCGCTGGAAAGGCCGTTAACTTCCGCATCTCGCCACATTGCTGTCATTACTGCTGTGATTAATGGATCGTTATGAAGTGCTGAGGCACTAGCAGCAAAATCATCGACATGAAAAGATTGCTCATTTTCTCTATTAAATGCCTCAAGATCGACGGCAATCCCTAACATCTGCATTTTTTCCCAATACCCTTCTCCAGTGGTATTAGGTAATGCCAGCCCCACTGTCCCAGGTCGTAAAACCCCTTCAAGTTCCTGTCCATCTCCAAAGCGGCGTATGCGCCCTATATGCCGAGTACACATATGTAACATTAAATATGGTGCTGATGCATATTCGCCTTCAAATGGAGAGAACTCACTGAGTGCAAGTTTTACCGTACCGGCAGGATCTATTCGCGTTAATTGTGGTGACGCACCCAATTTTTGCATTCTCTGCTGAAAGGCTTCAGGCCTGTGTTGTCTGCTTATCTCAGTCATTAGTTTTTCACTTTTTCCCACGATTGGAGTAATTGCACTTTTATGGAGCGGCAACATCAGCAGGTACTAGATTAAAATAAACACAAATAAGAATCAACATCATTCGTATAATTAAGTTACATAAATCTATGTTATGGAGAAAACAATGCCCCTTACCAAGGTAAAAATCACAACGCTTACTGCTACAACTCTGATTTCAATCATTTTATCATTGCCTGCTTTTGCTGAAGAGAAACCTAAACAACTAGACGATTTAATCGTGACTGCTGAACTGATAGACCGCCCATTATCTGAAAGCAGTGCCAGTGTTCAAATCTTAGACCAAGAAACGTTAGAAAAACGTCCGGGGCTTATTACGGTAGGTGATGTGCTAGATCGCATTAGTAATATCAGCGCTGTCATCGGCACAGGTAAAGCCCCAACAATTAGGGGTGTTGATGGCAACGGCCCAGCACAAGGTGGTGATGCTTTTTTTGCGGGTAGTCGTGCTCGCCTCAATTGGCAAATTGATGGCCGCCCAGCCAATGTAAATGAAATAAACTATGGCGATGCTGGTATATGGGATGTAGATCACATTGAAGTGCTTCGCGGTGCGCAGAGCACACTCACTGGCCGAAATTCAATCGCCGGTACTGTAGTAATAAAAACCAATGATCCTACTTTTGAGCAAGAAAATGCGTTTCAAATAGCGGCGGGGAATCATGATCAATTCCGTAGCTCCATTATGACCAATATTCCATTAAGCGATAAGGTGGCAGTACGTATTGCTGCTGACTGGTATGAAAGCACATCCGCTGTTGATTATGATTCCTATGATGGTGTATCTGATCCAGGCGAAAAGGAATCAATGACCATTAGAGGTAAATTATTGTTTACCCCTTCTGACGATACTAATCTTTTGCTTACTGTAAACCATGCCACCCATAAATCACCGCATGCAGAAATTGTTGTTGAACCTTATGGCAAGCGCGACTCCAACTTTCCACAACAAGCACGGCATGAACCTAAATCAACCAGTTTTATCGCAGACTTTGATACGGCGTTAACGGATACCCTTACTTTAGAAATTAACGCCTCTTACACCGATTTTGATTTTGATCGTAAATCACCCTCTAGCACAGCATTAAGTATTGATACTGATGAATATGCATTTGAACCTCGCCTTCGTTATCAAGATAGTAACGGTTTAAGTGCCGTTGTTGGATTTTATTCATTCCATGCACGCCAAGATGAATCTATCGGAATGTTTGGCGGCCAAAATTTCGAAGATGATACTGATACCTCGGCTATCTATACTGAAACGGTGATTCCTCTTAGTGATTCGTTTGATCTATCACTCGGCCTACGCTATGAGCGTGAAAAACACGAACGACACGGTGGAAATGCCGCGGGTGCTCCAGCAGTAAGCATTTCAGCTGATGATACCGACCATGCCTTGCTGCCTAAATTTGGTATAAATTGGTATCCAACGGACGATTCAACCTATGGATTCCAAATCGCACGTGGTTACAATGCGGGTGGTGGTGGCATCGCCTTTAATGGTGTCTTAGTCTCTAATTATGAATTCGATCCAGAATATGTGTGGAACTATGAACTATTCGGACGACAAAGCTTTGCTAATGGCCGCATTACAACCACACAAAATATCTTCTTCTCTCGTTATAAAGACATGCAACTCCCATTTGATATCACACCCAACATCGCAGGGGATGAGTCCTTCGTCGTGCGTAATGCTGATAAAGTTGAAAGCTACGGTGCTGAATTAGGCATCACCTATGCCATCAATAATGAATTTGAAGTCTATGGTGATCTAGGTTTACTGCATACAGAAATCGTCGACTTTTCAGGTGGTGTTGCCGAGGGAAATGAACTGCTATCCGCACCCAGTATGACAGTAAGCGCTGGTATTTTGTGGGAAAAAAGCGGATGGGATGCAAGCTTTGGAACACGCTATAGCAATGCCTATTACAGCGACGTCAACAATCGGAAAAGTACCCGTACTGAATCTTATGTAATTGCTGATGCACAAGTCGCCTACAGCTTTAAGCATGTTCGCGTGTTTGGCTCAATTCGCAATATGTTTGATGCARATGAACCTGTCGCAAAACCATCAGCAAATACTGCTGTACTCTTACAACCTCGTACGATTATGGTTGGCCTGCAAACGTCATTTTAATTATAAAAACTGCCCGTGATGCTGAATATTTCATCACGGGCAGACTTTATATAGGGAACATATACATAAATGTTGAGTATGCGTAGCTGGGATATTATTCATCGATGGAGTAGTTTGATTTGTAGTCTGACGTTATTGATTGCGTGCTTTACAGGCTTACCCCTTATCTTTCATGACGAAATTGAAAGCTTAACGAATCGCCATTCAACGATAGTCGAAATGTCTACGTCTCGCGCGCCTACAGATCTTGACCTTATTGTCGAAAATGCACTAAACCATCGACCTAATCAGGTCATTCAATATGTAGGTTTTGATAATGAAGACCCCATCATAAGCATTGCCACGGGCCCATCAACGGATGCTAATCCCAAGCTGACCCAATTTGATTTTTACGATGCACGAACTGCTACACGCATTGATRCYCCCTCAATAACTGAAGGTGTAATGTGGTTTTTATTGCAATTGCATAAAGATCTTTTTATCGGTTTATCTGGCACCTTATTTATCGGTGCCATGGGCTTATTTTTTCTTCTATCATTAATCTCAGGCGTTGTTCTCTATGCTCCTTTTATGCGTAAGCTAGACTTTGCTGAAATAAGAAGTGGCAGAGTTAAGCGACATAAATGGCTTGATCTTCACAACTTACTTGGCATCGTCACCTTCGCATGGGCACTCGTTGTTGGTATTACTGGCGTAATCAATACCTTGTCGACACCTATCGCAGCATTATGGCAAGCAAATCAACTTGCTGAAATGACGGCACCTTATCAAAATATGCAAGCTGCAACACACTTATCTTCTCTTAACGAAGCAATCGTCGTAGCACAAGAAGCTGCGCCAAATATGGAACCCTCAATAATCGCTTTTCCAGGCACACCTTATTCAAGTAAACATCATTACGCTGTTTTTATGAGTGGAAAAACACCGCTCACTTCACGACTCTTAACCCCTGCACTYATCGATGCAGAAACAGGCGAGTTAACRGCAATGCGATCAATGCCTTGGTATGTAAGTCTTGTGTTTATATCTCAGCCCTTACATTTCGGGGATTATGGCGGTTTACCGCTAAAAAYTATTTGGGCACTATTGGATATCATCACCATCATCGTATTAATRAGCGGCCTTTATCTTTGGCTAATTCGACAGCGTAATCCCGCACTAACAAATTCATTATAAATACATCTTATGAAACGAACTCTATGGCAAATATTCCAAGTCCCCGTTGTAATCGCTTTCTTTAGCCTACTAGGTTTGCTTCTTGCCTTGGTTGGTGATGGTATCTTCGASTTACTATCCTGGATTATGCTGTCGATACCTATAATTATMWTWRYCCTTTATAGAACGAGGAAAAGTTAACTGCGTCGCCTGTTTATTTCGCTGACTGTCTTTTCGCAACATCTGTTTCAAATAAATGTATTTCTGCATCGGGCATATCTTTTCTAAATGCCTTTGCACTTTCCGACCCAAAGAAAAAATCATCTCCCCCTCCCCCAAGCAGCAAGAAAAGTCGGCTTATAAATTAATTTCAATAGAACTAATAAGGGAATATAATTATATGATTTATAAGAAAAATATAACATTTCTATAAAAGTGGGGCTTTTATGGAAGGTCTAAAACTAATTCTCGCTTAGTTGATTACAACAGCTACAATTGAAAATAAATATGTTATTTCTCTTTAATCTAAGATAGTCTTAAGATTAAAGTCTATAGCATATTGGATCGCTATGTTACCCATGCAAGGAAGTACTTTTCATAACATTATATTAATATGTATCCTTATCACAGGATGCATCGTGACATATTTTTCTTATTCTTTTAGCGAAAATTTAGCTGTCAATCATGCACAACAAMAATTTAATGAAGCTGCCATTGCCCGAATAAATGAAATAAAAGACAAACTTCATCACACTGAAAATAYTTTATTGGCATTAAAGGCTTTTTTTGACTCCTCAGATGATGTCACGAAAAATGATTTTTCGAGTTTTTCAACTGTATTAACTAAACATCATCCAGAGTTCTCAACTGTTGCATGGCTTGAAAAAATATCACCTGTTRATGTTGATTTAAATCAACATTCTAATTTTCAATATCCCGTTCGCTATCGTCTTTCAAATAACAACGATAATCTTAATTCTGTTTTGATTGATGATGAGAGCCTAGCTTCCACTATCATGCCAATTGATAGTGATAATGTGATATCAATGACCGTGTTGGAAACAAAATCTGAAAGGAACCTTATAAGACTTTCAGTGCCTATCTTTTCGAAAGAAAAAAATAGTCTAAATAAAAGAGCTCCCGTAGGTTTTCTTGTGATGATAGTTAATCTATCTCATTTAATCACTGACGCAATAAAGCCATTACCTTTTGAGCCCATTGCTCTTTCAATAAAACAGAATGAACAGATATTAGTCTTTATTAATAATACTGGGATAAACTTACCCACTGGACATTCACATAATCATGAAGATCTAGATGCTTCGGCAATCACAAGAGTTGCAAATGATCGTTTAGAAATTACTGCTTCATCAAAAATTGGGCTATTTTATACTCAGGCATATCTCGGTAAATTAACGCTCCTTGTCTGCCTTATCATTACTTTGCTAATTACTTATATTGTGCATATATCTATAAGACGTCATATGCATGTTGTTGGTCTCGTCGAAAAGAAATCGGGCGCGCTAAAGGATGCACAGAAACTACTCTCAAAACAAGCAAGATACCTTGAATCAAAAGCGAAAAATAAGAAATATTTAACTGAAATTCAACATGCACTGCTCAACAATGAGCTGCGTTTATATTACCAACCAAAAGTGAATATGCGAACGGGGCATGTCTTTGGTGTAGAAGCATTAATACGCTGGGTTCATCCTACAAAAGGTGTCATCCCTCCTATGGACTTTTTACCCGTTCTTGAGGATACCGACTTAGGATGCCAAATCGGAGACTGGGTCATTAATCAGGCTTTGRACCAACTAAACGATTGGCAACAGCAAGATATTAAACTTGAGATCAGCATCAACATCTCACCTCATCATCTAGAAACGAGCAGCTTTTTTAGTCAACTTGATGAGGCGCTAGCTAAGTATCCCAGCATAGACTCTAAATCATTGCAGCTAGAAATAGTTGAAACTAGCGCCTTAAGTAATTATGAAACGATCGGGGAAGTCATCAAAAACTGCCAAGAGCGTTTTGGCATTAGTGTGGCTCTAGATGATTTCGGTACGGGTTACTCATCTTTGGCTCACCTGAGAAAACTGCCCATTAATATTATTAAAATAGATCAGACATTTATCTTCGACATGCTAGATGATCCAAATGACTACGCTATTGTAGATGGTGTTATTGGGCTCGCTGATGCCTTTAATCGTGACATCATAGCGGAAGGTGTTGAGACAACAGAACATGGTCTATTATTGCTTCTTAATGGCTGTGAACAAGCACAGGGCTATGGCATCGCCAAACCCATGCCAGCAGATGATATTCCACAATGGCTCACGCACTACACACCCAATCAAGACTGGCTACGCTGTGGCAACAAAGAGCGTACAGTAAGAGAAAGTAAAATAAAATTATTAAAACTCATTATCAGCCACTGGAAGAATAAATTTATAACAAACATTCAATCTTCTCCTGATGATGATAAACACTGGCCGATTATGGATTGCACACACTGTAATTGTAATGACTGGCTTAAACGCACAAAACAATCCCAGCTTTTTTCACTACAACGATTGAACAATATAGATGAAGCACATAAAAAGCTCCATGCCTTAGCTAATGATTTACAGAGCAAATATCAACATGGGAATACTCAGCTCGCAAGAGACGGTTTAGCAGAGCTTCACATCATCTTTGACGACATATATTCGCTTTTGAATTAAAATATTTCCGGTGAGCAAGCCCGTTTTAAGTGTAATTTCAGTGCTGAGCTTMATAACACTATAGAAAAACCTATTTTCTACGCCAAAACCAAAACAATYAGAGCGCATTACAAATCCTATGGATTCAAATACCCCRCAAAATTATCTAGGCWTGATAARAAATCATGCWGGTTTACTGGCTATAGCCTTTCTCGCCGTATTTACCGGCAATYTAGGACAAAGTTTTTTTATTGGTCTGTTTCAAGMTTCTATTAGTRAACAGCTTMATTTATCYGCTGGTGAATTTGGYAGCATCTATTCTGCYATCACTATYATCGGTGSKTTTYTMGTGATGTATTTTGGGCCTAAAATAGACTGGGTGTCCCCTAAACGTTATGCCTTAACACTRCTGATTACATTAACMATYGGYCTATTRATTTTRACKCTYTCRCCSTGGTGGKCKCTGGGTATTTTAGGACTGGGATTACTGCGYTTATGYGGTCARGGSTTAATGACGCATCTRGGMRGCACRYTRGCAGGSCGRGAATTTGATGTTAATCGTGGCCGAGCAYTAGGCTTTGTRGGGCTTGCCATGCCATCCGGTGAAATTATCYTGCCCTTACTGTCGGCTTTGTTGCTGGGCTGGCTMTCATGGCAATATGTATGGCTGTGCATACTAGCGATTATCCTCATCTTATGGCTATTACTATTTTTGTTTGTTCGCTGGCCTGAAGCCCCACACGAACATAAAGCGGCRGCTGACAAACACCTTWCCGGCCCTAATCCGATGCGAGAATTACGATTTTGGTTATTAATGCCCATGCTATTGGCATTACCCTTTACAYTGACCGGTATTTTTGTGTATCAAGCACAAATGACCGAGCATCTCGGTGCACACGCCACCACCTATGCCTTTGCTCTAACCGGTATGGGCTTAATTCGTTTCCCAATGGCATTGYTGGGTGGACATTGGATCGATGAACTGGGSGTGAGCCTGATTGCTCGTTTTTATTTATTGCCCTTTGCACTGGCATTATCAGCTGCTGCCTTCTTCGGAGGCAATATTGGCATCTGGATTTTAATGGTCGGCGCGGGCTTATCAATGAGCATGTCGTCAGCGGTAGCTGACAGCTTATTAGTCAAGCTGTGGGGCAAAGAACATTTAGGTAGAGTACGCTCCCTCAGGTCAGCTTTTCTGGTATTTTCTACGGGTATTTGTCCTGCCTTACTGGGGTTTTTATTAGATGCCCATGTTCATTTCCAAAGCATTTTATTCGGCATGCTGATATTTGTTGTCATCGCATGGTTGATGGCACAAATACCGATTAGACAGGCGTATCAAGAAGACAAAACCTGATCGCTTGGCTGAAAATACTCTATTATCTATCTTCTTTCGAACTTCAAGCCCCAGCTTTACGGCCGCCATGTCCATTCGGTTTCRGCGTAAAGTGCTATATAAAAATCCCCACGCCTAAATTTTAAAGACCTTGCTTTATGCAACTTTGAATCGATGAACCAAATTATTTAAACCTGAGGCAAGCTCAGCTAAATCATGACTTGATTTAGATGTTTGCGTTGCGGCATCTGCTGTCTGTTCAGCTGTCRTATTAATACTTTCAACATTTCTACTTACTTCTATCGCTACAGCCCCCTGCTCTTCAGCAGCAGTAGCAATTTGAATGCTCATGTCATTGATTCGATGAATCACATCAGCAATCGTGTTTAATGATTCTCCCGCTTCATCAGCCTGAGATACGGCGTTCGCAACTTCCGTTTGACTCTCTTTCATTGATAAAACAGCTTGTTTTGCTTCACGCTGCAAGTGATCAATAATGCTTGTAATCTCACCTGTTGATTTTTGAGTTCGACTAGCCAATGTTCTAACCTCATCTGCAACCACAGCAAAGCCACGACCATGCTCCCCAGCACGAGCAGCCTCAATTGCTGCATTTAATGCTAATAAATTTGTCTGTTCTGCTACACCACTAATCACATCCAACACACTCGATATATCAACCGTGCGCCGTTCTAAGTCTAGAATGTTTTGTTCCGCTCTTTCAATTACACTTGCTAAATTATTAACTGTTGAAATAGTGCCTTGCATTCCTTTCAACCCAATATTTACATGCTCAATTGCTTCATCAGAAGCACTCGATGTCTGTGTGGTATTTTTTGCAATATCATTGACCGTTAAAGACATTTCATTCATTGCCAATGATAATTGTGTCGTTTCCCCTTGCTGCCGTTTTACCGCTGCACTTGTCTGCTCTGTAATAATAGATGTTTCTTCTGATGCTGATGCAATTTGATGACTGGCATCGGTCACATTATTAAGTGTTTGCTGAAATGCTTTCATCATGTCATTAAAAGCCCTTGCAATGTCAGTGACTTCATCCTGTCCACTTACATCTGATCGCACCGTTAAGTCACTATCTTTTTGTGATTGCGTTATTGCTTTTTTCAGGTTGTCAATTGGACCAACAATACTCTTCGTCACAAACTTATATGCCAACACTCCAAATACCAAACCTAGCAATAATTGAAGCCATGAAATAATTTCCGCCTTCTCTGCTCTTTTTGTCATAGTAAGCGTATCATCTGCCAATAAAATAGCCTGATTGTCCGCCATTTCTTGCAAAATAACTTTAATCTGAGAGCCGATAGGATCCGCTTTTGTATCTAACCAATGATTTGCAATATTCCAATCTTCGCGGCCCCGCATCGACAGCATAAAAGGCGGTAATGGCGAGAAAATAGCTCTTGCTTGCTCAAACAACTTAAATGCTTTTGCTTGTTGATAGCTTAATAAATTCTGATTCTTTCTCAAATCAGAAAATCGCCTATCATTTTTGGCCCATAGGGTCTCAAAATTATCTTTAAATTTAGCCTCTCCTGACAATAAATAACCTCGAAGGCTGGCTATCCCTAGGCCTAACGTTCCTCTAACATCGGCCATCATACCCAATAAAGCTTTTCGCTCTGGCGTAGCTTCTAATTTAGCCTCTAAATCAATCATTAATGTAATCTGCTTGCCCATAACAGAGGCTTGAGGTACCGCCTGTTCATAAAGCATTTCTAATGARGGTATGTTTTGTGGTGTCTGAGCGATATCTTCAATCTGTTGCTGCTCACTGGCAAGCTCTTTAAGCAATAATTTTAATTGGACCAATCGGGTTACATTTTCCGGATTAGTCCAATTGTCAGACATATCTTCTAGARCAACCAATGCATTATTAATCTCTGTCCCCCATGCTGTTTCACGTTCTTCTTTAAACTTATCTTTACCTAAAATCATCCARCCACGAAGRGCTGCTAAGGCATGATTAACACCGTTGAGAATACTTGAACTTGCTTGTGCTGTTGGTAATCGTAAATTACCAATATTTTGAGCTTTCTGGTTAATCCCTTTTATATGCCAAATAGAATTAAATGATGAAACCGCAATAAGCAATATCAACACCCCAAAACCAAACATCAATCGTTTTCCAATTTTTATTTTTCTCATTATTTATAMTMWCTTYWYYRMAWTWYMTGTCACCAATTTCTTTAAATTCACTTAATCCCCAACGGTCTAAATCACCTACTATTTAAAGGTTATGAAGCCATATATAAATCATATCGACAAAATACAATATAACTAAACTTATTTTTCACCCTAAAGAGCAATAAATAAGCCCGTCATACTGAAAACAAAATTACTCTTTCAATTGTTCTTATTTTTGTCATCGACGAATACACCTCACATTTTCAACAGTAAGTGTTGAGGTCAAAAAGACNTAAGAATACAAAACCTAAACGCTTGATAGATTATTTTGCTATAAGTTTTTCTTCAATCAAATTTAATCATTGCTCTATTGTTGTGCAAACAATAAATTCTGTAGCCCCATATAGTGCAAGATCATGCTCTACTTCTCCAAAAAAAAAGCTATGTCATTGATATAGCTTCAAATATGACATGTGGCACATTAAATGCATTTCATAAACAAGGTGTGATGATGCAAACAAATGAACACTTTTTAATGGTAATGAGGCCATACCTAGATTAATTCTGGGTATGGCCTTTTGTTTTTTATAGAAGGAAAAATAATGAAATTTACAAGAAAGCCTATTGCTTTGGCTCTACTTTCTACCGGTTTAATCTCAATGAATATGGCTACTGCGGTGCATGCAGAAGATGCCTTTTTTGAAGCCTTGAGTAGTGGAAAAGTCAGCTTTTCAGCCCGTGCGCGATATGAAACGGTTGATCAAGATAATGGCTTGAAAGATGCCGATGCCTTTACTATTCGTACAACACTAGGCTATAAAACAGGTCAATTCCGTGGCTTTAGTGCTTTTGCTGAAATTGAGGATGTTTCTGAATTAGGCTCAGATAATTACAATAGTACGACTAACGGTGAAGGGACTTATTCTGTAATTGCCGATCCGGATGGTACGGAGATCAATCAAGCCTATTTGCAATACAATGGTTTCGATACTGAATTTAAATTCGGCCGCCAAGAACTCACCTATCGTAATGCACCGTTTCATCGTTATATTGGTAATGTGTTATGGCGTCAAAACCATCAATCATTTGATGCGTTGAGCATTAGTAATTCATCATTTGAAGATACAACCATTAATTATGCTTATATCGATGAAGTGCATACTATTTTTGGTGACGATCGCGATGTCGGTACGTTTATTAAAGATGGCGATATCGATTTAAATGCCCATTTGATTAATATTCAATATACCGGCTTAGGCATTGGCAAATTAGAAGGTTATGGTTATTTTTTAGATTATAACGATAAA
>NVVK01000009.1 GCA_002733335.1 Methylophaga sp. | reverse complement strand
CATATTTGGGCTATGTAAGCCCAGCTGAATTTGAGCGGGCTAACGCCCTTTAGTTAATTCCTCCGTTATATTGGGGGAACCTCAGCCAACTTGATTTTTGTAATCCTCACTCTTTCTGTCGCCCCCATGCGCCGTTAACTTTGTAGGCCTCATGATACGTTTCGCTATTTTTTGATGAAAATCACGACTGCCATATACTTCGCCGCGCATCGTAGCCTCTTCTATTTGCTGTTCTTGTTCTGCTGTATTGGAGTTATCAAATATTTGCTGATAATGTTGAGCACGCAATATTGAACTATTGCCCAGTTGCCGATATAGCGCATGCTCTTTGATAAGTGCATCTTTCTTTCCAAGTGCATTATGATGATAACTTGACCATGGATAATCCGTCAGGGATTGAACCATATTGGCATGAAGTGGATTCATTTCAATATAACGATACAGGGTGAAGAGGTAATTATCGCTATCAACAAGGCATGATTTAAAACGGCCTTCCCAAATCGTGCCTGTTTGATTACGGCTGGCATTAAAATAACGCACATAGCGATTAGCCATCGTTTGCATAAACCGGCTAAGCTGTGTTTTGTCAGTGGGGGTGAGCAATAAATGTAGGTGGTTGCTCATGATGACATAAGCATGCAATTGGCAATCTGATTTAGAAAGCGCATGGGCTATATCTTCTTTGATCCGAACCATATCGGCTTCTATTTCAAAGATATCTTGTCTATTATTACCTCTATGCATAATGTGCAAAGGCTGATTAGGAAGAACAATTCTGGGTAAGCGTGCCATGCAATATAAGATAGCAAGGTTTTAATTAAAAATAAAACTGGCTGACCCCTTGATATTTGCCTTGATATTTAACCTTGATATTTCCTTGATTTTCTGGCTGACCTCTTGATTTTAACTGCCTTGATTCTTTTTTTCTTGATTTTAGCTTGAAAAATACTCGTAAAAGTCCTGATCTTCCCAGTCATCCTTTAAAGCCTCTATGATTGCATCAGAAATATCATTACTCCCAAGTATTGCTCCTGATGTTAACAAATGTTGCTTCCTCTGATTAGCGATTTCAGAAAACTCTTCCCACTTCGAAATATGGGCAATAAAGCAAATCAAATCTCCATCAACAAACCAATCAGGGCGATTTTCAGTTCCCAGAAAACTCATATCAGCCGACTTTATAGACTTACAAACACATTCAAGAAACCAAGTTTTTATCTTAGGCTGAGTTGAGAGCACATTCCAGATTTGTAAAAACAAACRCTCAGCATGGTTCACACCAAAGTTTTTAACGTGCAATAGGTCATAGACATAATCAAGTAATGTCATCACATAAAGTTTTGCGAATTTATCATCCATTAGAATTTTTTCTCTATATATTTGCCAGTCCCAGCACCATAACTTTCAAATGCAGAAACAGCAGCGTTCTGTGCTGTTTTACCTGAAGGCTTGTAATGACCACTAGCGTTATTAATTGTTCTTAACTGACCATTAACAAATTTAGCTTCACCTGCAGCAAGTACATCGGCACCTTGCGCCAGATTTATATGCCCATTTGGTTGAGAAAGGCCGCTACGCCCTAATACTAATTTACCGTCCATAGTAACAATATAATTGAAACGGCCACTTTGGCCTGTTTTGGCAATACTATAGCCTATCAAGGGGTCAGCCAACTTGATTTTTGTAATCATCACTCTTTCTCCCTATTTCAAGCACTACCAATCTCAATCAATGGTATCTGTCTAATTGATTTTGATGATGCACCAGCTAATATTCTCTATCAAAGCTTAAATATACGGATATATGAACTTTATACTCAAAGTTTACCATTTAATATTAAACCTTGATCTAAAAACAATAGGAACTTAAAATGGTGCCGTTTGGTCTTAACACTATCACTTGAATAATTATGGAGATTTTCATGCAATTAAATAGTACAGTTGTTCGTTCAGAAGAATCGATTTTTCAAACTAACAAAGTCATTAAAAATACATACATGTTGTTATCAATGACATTAATTTTTAGTGCCATTACCGCTTATCTAAGCATGGCTATGGGAATATCTTTTGGTATGGGGCTTGTTGCCAATATTGTTGCCATTGTTATTTTGTGGTTTGTATTACCCAAAACAGCTAATTCTGCAATGGGTATTCCTGTTGTTTTTGCCTTCACTGGCTTACTTGGATTTGGTCTAGGCCCAATTATTTCGCACTATCTTGCAATGAATCCTTCTATTGTAATGACAGCAATGGGCGGCACAGGTGCTATCTTCATCGCATTATCGGGCTACGCCATTACTACTAAGAAAGACTTCAGCTTTATGGGCGGCTTTTTAGCGGTAGGTATGTTTGTTTTAATTGGCGCAATGATTTTAAACCTCTTTTTACAAATCCCCGTGTTATCGCTCGCTTTAAGTGGCGGTATAGTACTTATAATGAGTGGTCTCATTTTATATCAAACATCGGCTATCATTAACGGCGGTGAAACAAACTATATTATGGCTACCGCTAGTTTATTTTTATCTATCTTAAACTTATTCACTTCTTTATTGCATATTTTAGGTGCACTTTCAGGCGACGATTAAGTTTAGGGGTATACTGGCCATTGCCAGAAACGCAATACCAAGCCGTTTTAGATTTATTCTAAAACGGCTTTTTTATAGGAAATGCAAATGGATTGGTTACAAATTACACAAGCTTTGTTCTTAGCGGCTATGATGGTTTTTATCTTCCCGATGGTGAAGCGAGCCTTTAACAAACCCAGCGAGTCAACAGGGAAATGGGGTTCGATTATTGTGCCTTTAACCATCGTATTGGCTATTGTGGCCTTTCTTATCTTCTCCGTACGGTAACTAATTTCGCACTGACCTATCTTGGATGAGTTGGTAAATAATACCGTCACGGAAGACAACATAGGTTCTAAAGCGTCCATATTGTTTAAATGTCCATTTTTCCATTTCATAGGTCTGGACTGAAACATAATGATGRCCGTAATGGCCTCGATGATGCACTTCAAATGATTGTAAGTAATGCTCYACTRYCGCTGGTYKTTGGCTGGCTGGGCACAAGGTATTRACTTCATCGCGTGTCATTCCGGGGTGCAGTAATCGGGTACCACATCGATAAGAGTCCATGAGTTCTTGGTCTGCTGGCAACTTTTCTTTTGCTAGCGGAATAAGCTGCTTATTGTCATGATAGCAGTCAAGTAAAGCACGTTCCCCCACAACGCCATGGCATGAATAATTACCGTCAAATGATGTTGATGACACGCTGGATGATAAGAATAACCCTGCCAAAACAAATAGTGTTTTTTCGAGTGTCGCTAATTTCATTTTATGCTTATTCATACAAGRGTAGACACGCCTTATCAAAAACAGTTCGATTTAAGCAGGTGCTGTCGCTATAAACGTCGCGCGTATAGGCGCTGAATGACCTTCAATCGTTTTTGTCGGATCGTCAGGATCTAAAAAATCAACTAACGATTCAAATGTCATCCAATCTGTTGCACGTTGTTCTTCTATTGTGGTGGCATTATGTTCGACACAACGCACATTCTTAAAGCCACAACGACGTAACCATAATTCCATCGTATCAATGGTGGGGAAAAACCAAACATTACGCATTTTGGCATAACGGCCTTCAGGCACAAACACTTCACYTTCTTTKCCTTCAATAATCAATGTTTCTAACACCAATTCRCCTCCCGSACGCAAACACGAACGAAGTTCATATAAATGATCTAAAGGTGARCGGCGATGATAGAGCACCCCCATAGAGAATACAGTATCAAAACAGTCTAACTTATCGGGTAAATGCTCAATACCTAAAGGCAAAACATAGTGATTACTCTCACCTATATAGCGTTGCATAACATGATATTGCATAACAAAAACTAAGGTAGGATCAATGCCAATAACAAGTTCAGCCCCTTCTCCCAACATCCGCCAGCCGTGATAACCATTGCCACCACCGACATCAAGCACTTTGCGGCCTGCCAGAGCTTGAATATGGGGTGAAATACGATCCCACTTCCAATCTGAATGCCATTCGGTTTCAATATCGATACCCAATAAGCGATAAGGTCCTTTACGCCACGGATGAAACTGCTTAAGGTTTGCTATAAATTGCGCTTTATCCGTATCGTTTAAGTCATTTTCATTGCCGATTATGACATCATTTTTTAGTTCGATATTATCTGGCGTTGCAACTGGCAGTGCGGCTAAGGCTTGCTGCCATTGTGTCATTTTGCCATGGCCATCATCTGCTAGGCGTTCGGCGACTATTTCTTTTATCTGCTTCGCCCAATCAGACAATCCTAATGCATCTAATTTTGGATAGAGTGAATCGTATGGGCTCATTTTATGGCCACCAGCGACATGAAATTAAAACACTGGAACCACATATGGCTAGACTCAAAACCCGCATTGTTAAGACGTTGTTGGTGTGTTGCTAATGTTTCTGGGATCAATACGTTCTCTAGGGCGGTACGYTTTTGACTGATTTCTAAATCACTGTAGCCATTTGCACGTTTAAAATCATGRTGRATWTYAGTTTGGAAGCTRTCGGTAGCGGGRTCATCAAAGGTAATYTTTTCCGATAGAATAAAKATCCCTCCCGGTTTCATACCTTCATAGATGCGYTTGATGAGYGCTAATCGTTCAGCAAGCGGTATAAATTGCAAAGTAAAGTTCATCACCACWACCGAGGCATTCTCAATKCTAATATCYTGTAAATCAGCACAGATTAGMTTGATAGCTACATTGGACTKRTCTGAATTAAATATTRTCTGAGCRCGCTCAATCATAGCGGCTGAATTATCTACGGCAATAATATCGCAATCGGTCTGGGTGATRCGTTGTCGCATCGATAARCTTGCAGCCCCTAATGARCAGCCTAAATCATAGCAATGACTSTTRTTTTGGGCATAATTAGCAGCMAGAATACCAATCATCGARATAATATTGCCATARCCCGGAACCGAACGTTGAATCATGTCAGGAAAGACATCAACGACGCGTTCATCAAAACTAAAATCAACCAGTTCTTCTAACGGTGATGCATAAATAGAATCCTGTTTACGCACGCTTTTGCTCACCTTTTTTCTTCGCTACATTATCACGYAAATAGACAGGGATCGCTTGTTCAGCAGGYAATAGCCGCCCAGCATYCGCTTCAATTTGTGCYAATTTAAGTACGCTGCTRGCAAGTGGATAGTGCTTTACACTGACTCGCTCTAAATTATCAGCAAAATTTTGACGTAATATGTCCTCATATTGCCCCCAACCRGTRCCAATACCTRTCCATTGCWGTTGTGATTCTGGTTGGAACTTCTCTGGCGGGCAAACCTGCTCAGCGCCCACTAACGACACGATACCGTTCTCTCGTCGATAATGCGCCCCATAAACCTCACCCATTCGTGCATCCATAGCAACGGCTATATTRTCGATATYTAACGCATCCGCWGCACCTTGGGCGACRGCTGCTAACGATGARATAGCAATRACYGGCACRTCTCTYGCAAAAGCAATRCCCTGCGCYACGCCCACRCCCACGCGCACTCCGGTAAATGAACCAGGACCACGACCAAAAGCAATAGCATCAATTTTAGAAATAGTTGTTGCCGCTTGCTCAAAAAGCACATCCATCATGCCTAATATTAAGYCGGAATGGCCACGCTGCGTCATTTCATCATGTGCGTATACATGGCCTTCATATAACAAGGCAGCAGAGCAACACTCGGTGCAGGTATCTAAAGCGAGAATATTCATTGTGTCATTAATCTGTAAATTAGCTGTAATAAAGCATTAGTATAATTCAATCCGTTTATTTAAACGGAGAAAATCATGGGATATATTATCGATATCATTCGTGTCATTCGTGAACTGTTATTGTTGATCTTTGTCGTTGCCACCTCACCTTTGGGTGTTGTTGGTGGTTTATTAYTACTCAATAACAGTAGTCTATAATGGAAAATAAATGGCTGAACACTATATTTGAAGCACTTGGTTTAACCTCAAATGGCGATTGGGATGATGCCCATCAATGTGATGATGAACTTGTTTATTTAATGCACGGCGGGCTGCACTGCAAAGACAGTGATTTAAGCAATGATGGCGGGGCTAGCCATTTTGGACATAATATGCCTACCAACGCGCTCAAAGAAGAGTTTGATCGGCTTTATAACTTGGCCTANTNNTNANNNCTAAGCCTTACCAACTTATCGTCGACGTGCAGTAGGTCTTTTCTTACTTGCTTTTGGCCGGACATGTTGGGTGCTGAATGATTTAGCCTGTGTATTACGACTCATTCGTTTCCCTTCACCTTTGTCACCTGTTCCAGCGGGTTGCCATGTTGGGATTAAGTGTTTTTTGCCATTRCCAATTAAATCAGCTCGCCCCATTTTTTGTAAAGCAACGCGCAACATTGGCCAATTTTCAGRATCRTGATARCGNRAGAAAGSCTTNATGTAAYCGCCTCACTTTAATTCCTTTRGGTACMGGAATATCGCCCCCTTTTCGTCGGACTTTATGTAAGGTATTTTTCCCCGAATGATACATCGCAGCGGCAGCTGACATCGGTGAAGGTAAATAAGCTTGTACTTGATCAGCTCTAAAGCCATTAGCTTTTAACCATATCGCTAAGTTCAGCATGTCTTTATCTGTCGTGCCTGGATGCGCTGCKATAAAATAGGGAATTAAATATTGTTCTTTGCCMGCCTCTTTTGAATATTTATCAAACATTTTTTTGAAGGCATCATAGGTACCAATTCCCGGCTTCATCATATGTTCTAATGGGCCATCTTCAGTATGTTCTGGGGCGATTTTCAAATAACCACCAACATGATGTGTTACTAATTCTTTTACATATTCTGGCGATAAAACAGCTAAGTCATAACGCAAACCTGATGCGATTAATATCTTTTTAACACCCGGCAGTGCACGTGCCCGCTTATATAGCTTAATCAACGGTGTGTGATCGGTGCCTAAGTTTTTACAAATCCCCGGGAAAACACATGATAAGCGACGACAGCTGGCTTCGATTACTTTGCTRTTGCAAGCAAGTCGATACATATTAGCCGTAGGCCCACCTAAATCTGAAATAACGCCGGTAAAGCCCGGTACCGTATCGCGAATAGCCTCAACTTCTTTGATAATTGAATCTTCCGATCGACTTTGAATAATACGCCCTTCATGTTCGGTAATAGAACAGAAGGTACAACCACCAAAACAACCTCGCATAATATTGACTGAAAAACGAATCATTTCATAAGCGGGAATATTCTTATCACCGTAGCGTTTATGTGGCACACGGCTATAAGGTAAATCAAATACACCGTCCATTTCGGGCGTTGTTAATGGGATCGGCGGTGGGTTCAACCATACATCACGTTCGCCATGCTGTTGAACCAAGGCCAACGCATTGCCTGGATTTGTTTCAAGATGAAGGATACGCGAGGTATGGGCATACAGTACAGAATCACTGCGTACATCTTGATAGGCCGGTAATCTAATCACACTTTTTGATGAATCTTTAGGCATCACTTTATGAAAACGGACGATATTTGTTTTGGGCTCAGTAGGCTCAGCAGCTTTGGCTTTCTCGGTTTCAGCACGTGATGTTTCACAACTGGCCTCTGTCTGCATTGCATAAGGATTAATTGGTGGATTTATCTTGCCTGGCGTATCAACACTCGAGGAATCTTTCTCCCACCAGCCGTCACGTTGCCCGTGTTTTTTGATGAATGCCGTGCCACGAATATCGGTTAATTCTGATACTGGCTCATTGGCTGCTAATCGATGGGCGATTTCTACAACTTGGCGCTCACCATTACCATAAACTAATAAGTCAGCTTTAGCATCCATAATGACACTACGGCGTACTTTCTCAGACCAATAATCAAAATGAGCAATACGACGAAGGCTTGCTTCAATGCCACCAATAATGATCGGCACACCTTTATACGCTTCTCGGCAACGCTGACTATACGGCACCACACACCGATCAGGGCGCTTACCGCCTTCTCCTGCTGCTGTATATGCATCGTTCGAGCGAATGCGGCGATCGGAGGTGTARCGGTTGACCATCGAATCCATATTGCCGCCGGTTACCCCAAAGAACAAATTAGGYTGGCCTAATTSTTTAAARTCATCCGTATTGAGCCARTCTGGCTGCGAAATAATRCCGACTCTAAAGCCTTGTGATTCTAATAATCGTCCAATCAAGGCCATACCAAAACTGGGATGATCGACATACGCATCACCGGTCACTAAAATGATATCGCAGGAATCCCATCCTAAATCATCCATTTCTTCTCGAGACATGGGTAATTGAGGAGCTACACCAAARCGGTGAGCCCAAAATTTACGGTGAGAAAAGAGTTCGGGGGCGAGCTGCATAAAGCCTCAATACAAGAAAATTAGAAACGATTAAGCTCTATTCTAACAAAACTAACTGAATACCCGAGAGTTTTTATCAAGATTCAATCTACGATGCTTACCTGCGTGCCATTTTTGACATACCTTTTTAATATTTCAACTTCATGRTTTCTTAACGCTATACAGCCTTGYGTCCAATCCGCAATTTGATGAATTTCAATTCTGTCTTGTGTTTCACTGCCAATGCCATGAATACCAATAGCACCACCTAARCGCGTATCTTGCGGCGGTATTGYTCCTTCAATGTGTGCATCTACAATCGCATTGTATTCTGTTTCGTTAATGATCTGAGATTCTAATGCATCGATAGCATCACTGATATTAGGATAATCTAATTGCAAAAAAAGATGGAAGCGGTCGCTATTACGGATCCGCTTAATGCGATATGTGCCTTTGGGTGTTGTGTGATCACCACGTTGAAGTTTAGCTTTTCGACCGCCACTTCCAAATGCCGCTCGAAAGGTGTTCAGCACAACATCATTTTTTACGATTAATAATTTATGTTCTGAGCGTATAACGATTAATTCAATTTCTTCCGATGC
This sequence comes from Methylophaga sp., assembly GCA_002733335.1. Lineage (GTDB taxonomy): Bacteria > Pseudomonadota > Gammaproteobacteria > Nitrosococcales > Methylophagaceae. Next base: position 86,073 of record NVVK01000009.1, on the reverse strand, counting down.
ATTGGCTGCACTGCATATTATGCACAAGATGATAAATGCTATTTTATACACTTCATTCCTTTWAAAKWTGACTTAATGGGTGAAAGTGCATTTTAGCACAAGATCAATGTGCTTCCATCTCCTCACTGTCTAGGTTATTTGAGCTGATTTTGGTATAGCAATCGATTCATCGTAGTAATTGTACTGACCTTAATTTCTTTCGGGCAAACACGTTCGCATTCACGATAATTGCTACAACCACCAAAGCCTTGTTCATCCATTGCTGTCAGTAATTTCTCAGTACGTTGTTTATCCATTTGGCCTTGTGGTAACGTCGATAAATGGGTGACTTTTGCTGCCACAAATAAGGTCGCAGATGCATTAGGGCAAGCGGCAACACAAGCACCACAGCCAATGCATGTTGCAGAGTCAAAAGCGGCATCGGCTACGTGTTTCTCAATCGGAAGCGTATTAGCTTCGCMYGCTGATCCTGTTCGRATTTCAATATAGCCACCCGCTTGAATKATTTTTTCAAACGAAGTGCGATCCACAATCAAATCTTTAATAATRGGRAATGCRGTTGCRCGCCAAGGTTCAATCCATAGTTCAGCTTCATCGGCATAGTCGCGCATATATTGCTGACACGTCGTCGTYGCTTGRTGTTTRCCATGTGGCGTRCCRTTTATCACTAGGTTACAYGAACCACAAACACCTTCACGRCAATCAAAATCAAAGGCAATCGCTTCTTTATCGTCTTCAATTAATTGTTCATTTAAGGCATCTAACATTTCTAAAAATGAGGTGTCTTCACTCACCTCTATTTGATGTTGCTCAAATTYACCTGCTGAATCYGCATTTTGTTGTCGCCAAATATGTAATTTATAGATCATCGGTAATTTCTTGTCGTTGGTCTTACAAATTCAAAATGTAATTCTTCTTTATACAATACCGGCATACTYAAATTACCACTGTATTGCCATGCTGCAACATAAGAAAAATCYTCATCGTGTCGTTGTGCTTCACCATCATCSGTAATGTGCTCTTCTCGYGCATGACAACCACACGACTCTTCSCGTGTCAGCGCATCRATGCACATTAACTCTGCTAGTTCAAARAAATCCGCTATTCGTCCTGCTCGTTCKAGTGTTTGGTTYAGTGTTTCATCRCTRCCTGTTATTTTGACCTGCTGCCAAAATTGCTCGCGTAATGTTTTAATCTCTGCAATTGATTTCTCCAGCACCGACTTTTCACGTGCCATTCCACAGGCATTCCAGATAATTTGTCCTAATTTGCGATGAAACTCATCCGGTGTTTTTTRTGGATCAGCTGCGCTCATTAATTGTTTGATTTTATCCTTACATCGTTGCAATGCATCCTCAGCTTCAGGATARTYTTKCGTCACATCTATCGGTTTCTGATGAGCCAAATAATTTGACACGGTTGAGGGTAAAACAAAGTAACCATCTGCTAGGCCTTGCATCAACGCACTCGCGCCTAAACGGTTAGCACCRTGATCAGAGAAATTAGCTTCACCACCGGCAAATAGGCCATCAATAGAGGTCATTAGATTGTAATCAACCCACAAGCCCCCCATCGTATAATGCACGGCCGGATAAATACGCATTGGCGTTGTATAGGGATCTTCGGCAGCAATATGTTGATACATATCAAATAGATTGCCATATTTTTCTTTTATTGCCGCTAAGCCTTGCACTTCTATTGCTTTGGCAAAATCAAGAAACACACCGAGTTTTTTGCCATCAATATCGTGACCCACACCTCGTCCATCATCACAAATTAATTTCACCGCACGTGAGGCAATATCGCGGGGCACTAAATTGCCAAATGCAGGATACATTCGCTCTAAGAAATAATCACGGTCTTGCTCTGCAATATCCTCAGGATTTTTATCACAATCCGCTTTATTTTTAGGCGCCCAAATACGGCCATCATTTCGCAGCGATTCACTCATTAAGGTCAATTTTGATTGTAATTCACCCTGTTGAGGAATACAGGTTGGATGGATTTGAGTAAAACAAGGATTTGCAAATAAAGCRCCGTGCTTATGCGCCCGCCATACAGCTGATGCATTACATCCTTTGGCATTAGTCGAAAGATAAAAGACATTGCCATAGCCACCCGTGCAGAGCACAACAACATCGGCCATATGTGATTCTAATTTACCTGTTACTAAATCTCGTGAAACAATCCCTTTCGCTTTGCCATCAATTAAAATTAGATCGTGCATTTCACTACGCGAATAATGGGTAATGCTGCCCTCATCAATCTGCTTGCTCATTGCCTGATAAGCACCGAGCAGTAATTGCTGGCCTGTTTGACCTCGCGCATAAAATGTACGCGAAACCTGAGCACCGCCAAATGAACGGTTGGCTAAATAGCCGCTATATTCCCGAGCGAAGGGCACACCTTGAGCAACCGCTTGATCAATGATGCTGGTGCTGAGTTCTGCTAGGCGGAAAACATTCGATTCGCGCGCCCTATAATCCCCCCCCTTAATGGTGTCATAGAATAAACGCCATGTACTGTCACCATCATTTTGATAGTTCTTTGCCGCATTAATACCACCCTGAGCTGCAATACTGTGTGCACGCCTCGGACTATCTTGAAAACAAAATGTTTTGACGTTATAGCCCATTTCTCCCAGTGATGCCGCDGCGGCRGCACCTGCAAGACCBGTTCCTACAATAATAATATTATATTTTTTTCTATTGGCTGGACTCACAATCTTTAAATCAAATTTATGCTGTGTCCACCTGTTTTCTAGGCTACCTTTGGGKGTGTGGCTATCTAATTCAAAGTCAGTATCAGTCATGGCATCACAAAATAAATATAAAGAGGAATCAATGCAAAGCCGCCCGTTAAAGCCAAAACGCCCACCCAGACTAAACTATGATAGATAATGGATGTTTTACCTAATGTTTGTAGGACATTGGCTAAGGAATGGCTTAAATGCATCGTCAGTACAAAGAGACCCGCCAAATAAAATAACACCATCAATGTCGATTGAAATAACATCGTAACTTCACTATAGATCACCTGCACATCAAATAATAACGTTTGAATAATATGCACCATAATAAAACTCAGTAAAAAGATAATGCTRAGTGTGACCAATGGGGCAGGTATTTTAAATTTATCGTGTTTAGCATAATCAATCAGGCGGGCTTTCGCATTGACCTTTCTAATTTTAATCGCCGCTTTAACGTGGATAGCAATAGCCGAAATCATTAGTAGTAGCACGATCCATCTTATTGGCCCCGCATTATAAAAATCATAAAAATTCGTAAATGCAGATTCAGAGAAAAAACTCAAATTTGAAAGCATGTGAAAAACCAAATAAACAGTCATCACCACACCTGCCAACGCCATTAGCCTTTTATGTAATTGCAATACCATTAGCTTTCCATATCGACCATAAGATCTTCACTATCACGCCGCGGTTTAAGTTTTTCTGTTTCAACCGTTCTTATACAACTRTTCCATCGAAGAATAGCTTCATCGTTTTTTTGTGGACATCGCTCTATCGCCTGCTTATAAGACGTTAATGCTTCAAAGAAGTAATCATATGCAAATGAATGAGACATCGCCTGAGTGAGTAAATGGCGCGCCCTACGTTCATTTAATAARCCTATNNNGTAATAANNNCGCTGATACTGACTKGTAAGATTGTCAATGGTACGTTCAATAGTTTTAATATGGGTTTGATTCTCGGTGCGAGAAATTTGGTCTAATAATGCAAGAATATAGACAACCAAAACATCTTGATTTTCTGGATCAATATTAAGAATATCTAGACAGATACTTTCAGCAATTTCTGGCTCAAGCAGCGATCTATATTGTTTCGCTTTCTTTAAAGCCTTTTTTACCGCACTTATGCGGATATCATGTAATTTCAGTTCCATCAAATTGCTTCCTGATTATTACGGCCAACAGCTCCGCTAATCTAAACTAGATATCACATTATTACAATAGCCTTCTTACCCCGTTGTGAATAAATCGACACTATTCTTTTCAGCTCGCTTGAACAAAAATCTGTACAATTCGCCTTTATCTAATAATAAATTCAATGTCAGAACATTACCTATGCAACGTAAAATCCTTGTTACCAGTGCACTGCCCTACGCCAATGGCTCTATTCACCTAGGACATCTTGTTGAATATATTCAAACTGATATTTGGGTGCGTTTTCAAAAAATGCGAGGACATGAATGTCATTATATCTGCGCTGATGATGCGCATGGCACACCCATTATGTTGCGAGCTCAAAGTGAAGGCATTACGCCTGAAACACTGATTGCGAATACTCAACAAGAACATCAAGCTGACTTTGCAGATTTCAATATTCATTTTGATAATTTTCACAGCACACATAGTAAAGAAAATCAGGCTTTGGCCAACCAAATTTATCTTTCAAATAAAGCGGCGGGACATATTACTACCCGGACCATTAGCCAAGCTTATGACCCCGAAAAAGAAATGTTCTTACCAGATCGCTTTATTCGTGGTGAATGCCCCAAATGTCATGCTCACGATCAGTATGGTGACAATTGTGAAGCCTGCGGTGCAACCTATGACCCTACCGATTTAATTAACCCTGTTTCAGCGGTATCAGGTGCTACACCTATCACCAAAGATTCTGAACACCACTTTTTTAAACTCGGTGATTTTGAAAATGATTTGAAAAAATGGACACGCGCTGGTCACTTACAAAGCGAAGTAAGCCATAAATTAGACGAATGGTTTGAAAGTGGTTTACGCGATTGGGATATTTCACGTGATGCCCCCTATTTTGGTTTCGAAATACCGGATGCACCTAATAAATTTTTCTATGTTTGGCTCGATGCACCTATCGGCTATTTAGCCAGTTTCAAAAACTACTGTGATCGTACTGGGGTGAGTTTCGATGAATATATGAAAGCAGATAGTACGACAGAAATGGTGCATTTCATTGGTAAAGATATTATCTATTTCCATGCCCTTTTCTGGCCAGCAATGTTGCAAGGTGCCGGCTTTAGACTGCCAAACTCAATTTTTGCTCACGGTTTTTTAACTGTCGATGGCAAAAAAATGTCTAAATCACGTGGTACCTTTATTAAAGCACGTACCTATTTAGATCATCTCAATCCAGAATATCTACGCTATTACTATGCAGCCAAACTAGGTTCTGGTATTGATGATATTGATTTGAACTTAGAAGATTTTCAAAGCCGCATCAATTCAGATTTAGTGGGAAAAGTGGTCAACATTGCCAGCCGTTGTGCCGGCTATATTAATAAGAAATTTGAAGGTCAATTATCAGCATCATTAGCTGATGCTGAATTATTCAACGAATTCACCGCTCAAGCTGACACCATTGCAGAAAAAATGGAAAAACGTGAATTTGGTCATGCCATGCGTGACATTATGGCCTTAGCCGATAAAGCAAACCAATACATTGATGAAATGAAACCATGGGCTTTGGCTAAAGAAGAAGGAAAAGAACAACAAGTTCATGATATTTACAGCATGGGGATCAATTTATTCCGTGTTTTAATTAGCTATCTAAAACCGGTATTACCCCATACAGTTGCACAAGCTGAGACTTTTTTAAATATTGCCCCCTTAACATGGGATGATATCTCTACACCGCTACTGAACCATACAATTACTAAATTTAAACCACTGATGACACGAATTGAAACAGATAAGCTTGATGCCATTTTAGAAGCATCAAAAGAAACTATGGTCACAAAAGACCTCGCAAAAGAAAGCAATAATGACATCGAACCCATTGCAGATGAAATAAGCTTTGATGATTTTGCAAAAATTGATTTACGCATTGCCAAGATTGTGACTGCCGAACACGTTGAAGGTGCTAAGAAACTACTGAAACTCACCTTAGATATCGGTAACGGTGAAAAACAGGTGTTTGCAGGCATTAAATCAGCCTATAACCCAGAAGATTTAACCGGAAAACTCACTGTCATGGTTGCGAACTTGGCACCACGAAAAATGCGTTTTGGTTTATCGGAAGGCATGGTGTTAGCAGCAGGCCCTGGCGGCAAAGACCTCTTTATCTTAAACCCTGATGAGGGTGCTCAACCGGGAATGCGGGTTAAATAATCTATTCCATATTGCACGTTAATCTACTTGCCTCAAGGCTTAGCATTTAGAGTGTCTCATTTCTTAATCCACTCATTGTATAAATATTACTGCTCATTAGCTTTAATGCATTTTTCGTGAGCTAATTTCAATGGGACATTGTGAATATACATTTCATAACCTGCTGAAATTGCATCACAACCTTCTCCTTCAGGCCGAAGAAAAACAGATGCTGAAACTAAATCTTCATACATTTTTAATTCTGGACGAGTATCAATATAATTTTCTGCCCATTTTTTAAATATTATAACTTTGCTTCTGTCATTATTTTCTATACTGGCATAGAGCATAGAGCGCATAGCTATTTGCTCAGCTAATGGTTTGAAATAAAGGTTCTTCAGTGCAATGCGTAAATGAGGCGGGGAAGAATCTTTATCGTAAAGAAACTTATAAATATCCGCTTGTGCTTGAACAGTCTTTATTAGAAATAAGCTGGCTAAAACAGAAAATACTACAACTATTAGACCAGCAAATAATGTTATCGAGCGACTAACTGAAAATTTAATTATTCTTGTACGATGCCTAAGTACAATAAATATTAAAAACAACCAAAGAAACCAGTGTACCGAGGAAAGATAAAAAGGTAATTCAACCTGAGTATGTAAACCAATTGGCAACAACATCGCGGTATAAGCGCTCCCACGGCTAATGCCACACCAAAATAAAGACAATGTAATGCCTAGAATAAAAAAAAATATTCCTATAACAGCAAGTATTCCCCCTTCAACCATCCAAAAAAGCAATTCATTGTGAGGATGCGTTATATAGCCAAGTAATGCCACCTCAGGATGATGTAACTTATCAGCTGATGCTTGTTGGTTCCATGCTTTTAAAAAACCACCTATACCATAACCTGTAACAGGTTTTTGCTGGATCAAACTCATCCCGATTCTATACATATCTACTCGGGTATCTGAATATTTACTATCTACCATACGCTGGGTTTTATCGATTGTTTTATTAAAACCATCTTGAGCTGACCAAAAACTGCTGCAACTCAGTATTAACAATATGATTAATATATTTTTCTGTGGATATAATTGCTTCCTTCGTCCCCACAATAGCAGAGGAAAACTAATAAAAATTGATAACAATCCAATACGAGATCCTGATGCAATCACAACATAGAATGCCATAGAAAATGATAGTATTAATATCACTTTAAAAACAACGGATAAAGAGCGAAAGCTAGGCCGGCTAATCAAATAGAGGACAATCATCATACCCGTTGTTAAAAAACTTGCTTGTACATTAATTTGCTGGAATACACCACTAGGAATATTATCTATATTTTTAGGAAACCACGCCGGTAAGAAATCAGGTGAGGTTATTTGCATCATCCCAAAAAAAGCATGTATGCCAATCGCAACCGCAATAGCGAGTAATACTTTATCAACAGTGACATGTTTAATTTGGAACTGAAATATCGTGAATAAAAACAAAATCCCCCCGAAGATATAGGCTTGCCGAAATAACCAAGCAATGGGCTGCTTAATCTCCGTCATTGACACTATGCTGGTCAGTATCAAAATGATAGGAAATACTAGAAAGTAGCTCCCATATTTAGGCCATATGAATATATGCTGTTTTAAAACAAGTAATAGGCCGAAAGCTACTATCCAACTAGCGACTAACCATACAGAAATATTGAATGTGAGTGAAAATCCCCCCCCATTTAAATTGGGTTGGATATAAAAGGGAGCAACGCAAAATAGTAATGAAAGTAAAAGTAATAATGCTGTTTGTTTATTTGCAAAACAAATCTTCTTACCCTTTATCAACGGAGTACCACCACAATATGATTTTTCAATTCCCCATTATGATCAAAAAGTAAAATAATATTTTGATATTTCGAACGCAGTGAAAAATAGAAATAATCATTCTGATCCTTATTTGTCTTAACTAATATCTTATTTAACTTCGCCTTAATATCCGTGTTATGCTCCATAATATGATCTATATTAAGCTGTAATGGGATAATCTCATCGAAATAATCTTGCAGAGGACGGTATAATTCTAACTGATTATGTGGTGCCACCACATCCTCCGTGATACGCTTTAACATTGCTTTTAGCGCCCCAAGTTCTCGAGGCTTCTCCGCATAAATCAAGACTGGCTTTTCTGAACCAAAGTCGTTTAAGTCATCAATATCAATTTTTTGCTTATCAAATTCTGCTGCAGGAACTGAAATAAAACTTTGCTCCCAAAACACAAGGGCAACGGGGCGTTGGCTATAAATGGTTCCAACCCCCCAAGCTAATGCTGTAAATTGCAGCAGTGCAATAACCATCAAATCACCCATTAACTTTTTTCGTGACTTAGCACTGTCAAAAATAATGAGCGTTAATAATGGCCCCAATACCAAATCAACACCTGCCGCTATTTTCAGCCCTTGCCAACCACCTGATGCCGTAAAGTGAGGCACTGGATACCAAATAAAAATCAATACCGCAATCACAATACTGAAGATTAATACGCTTAGTAAAAGATGGCCTAATGCTGCTTTTGTTCTTGTGATTGTTAGTTTGCTCATATTTTCCTTATCACTCCTCCATATTTTAAGCGGGAATATACCAGCCTTATAAACACTTATCGACTGTTTTTTGCAACCGTGCATTAACAGGGTAAACCTGAATCCCTTTTCGAGCAATGCGACATTGATTTTTCTTATCATCCATAAAACCATAGGCATCGTTAAGCATAATAAACATGCCCGGTTCAGCATTTACCGCAAGCCTTCCTTCTGCCCACACTATAAAATTTGGAATAGGCACTTTATTTTGTTTTTCAATACTTGTGTAGAGTAAAGATTGCATTAAGACTTTTTCAGCGAAGCGATGAAAATATGCATTATCTAATACTAACTGCATATCTGCTTGCTCTCCGCGCATATAATCACGCAGTTGGTCATGTGCTTTATGGCTATGCCATAAAAAATACAGACTGGTTACCGTCAGCACAACAACTATGATCTGTAACAAATAGCGTGTAAATGGGGTTAGAATAAACTTGGTTGATTTTTGTTGATGTCGAAACACAATATAAATAATAAATAACCATAAAAACCAATGAACCGCTGAGCCATAAAAAGGCCACGCTGTTTGCGTATGTAGGCTAATAGGTAACAACAAAGCTAAGTAAGCACCTCCACGCGACCAACCACAATAATAAAGTGCCCGACAAATAGCCAAAAAGATAATAAACAATCCTAAGCCAGTAACTACCCCGCCTTCAATCAGCCAAAGTAATAATTCATTGTGTGGATGGCCAGTGCCCAATGGTGACACTGCAGCATTGGGGTATTGCGTAATAAATCGCGATTTTTGCTCGATCCAAACACGAGGGAAGCTAGTGAACCCATGCCCTAATAGAGGCTTTTCCCAGATCAAATCAATGCTAATTTTATACATACCTTCACGGTAGGTTTTATACTCAGCCTGACTCAGATTATGAACCTTTTCCATGGTTTTATTTAAACCAGAATTATATTCAGGAGATATAAAAATAGTATTAGCCAATACCGCGATACCACTCACCAAGATAATAGAGAAGAATGTTCTTTTATGTCGAACTAGTTGTTTTCTTCTGCTTAGTAATAGCACCGGCATACTTATCAATAAAGAAAATAACCCAACTCGCGAACCAGTCGCCAAAACAATATACACTGCAACACCAAAAACAATGATGAAAGAAAGCTTAATAAATGCCGGTTTTGCAGAAAAAGAAGGCCGGCTAATTAAAAATAAAATAGTCATTAAGCCAGTTACCAAATACGTTGCCAATAAATTAACTTGTTGAAAAAGTCCGAAGGGAGAATTACTCCGGCCACTCATTGGTATTTTACGGGTGTAATCGCTGATATCAATCACTTGCAATACCGCAACCAGTGTATGAATAGCCATGGCTACCACAATCATATACAGCAATTGATCTACCTGCGTCATGGTGAACTTCAATTGCAATAATGCCATTATAAATACAAACCCGGCAACAATATATAACAACCTAAATAACCACACATTGACGATGGCGACCTCAGTAAAAAAACTTAATAGCATAATGATAAAGGGGAAAAACAAACAATAAAGGAATAATCGAGTATAGCCAAAGGATTGTTTTTGTAGACTGAAAAAACTAACCGTGCCCATAAATATAATCGCCATGGCCCATTCGGCAATATTGAAAGGCATGTTCAAGCCCACACCACCTAAATTAGGATAGCTATAAAGCGGAGCCAGCACAAATAGTAAACTAAGTAAAAGGTAAGAAAATATTTGTTGAGTCATTATCGCCCAGCATTATTATTAATAATGGTAGATTAAATCAAAGAGGAATATCATGCAAAAAAAAGCCCCAGCGAACCGAGACTTTTATTTTTTACTCTATCAGGCCAAATCAATCAGCCTTCAGTCTTATCGTTTACAGTAACCAGGATTAAAACAGTTTGAGTTCGTATCAAGAGTCCACTCAACTTGACCATTGTTCAATTCCCCAATTAAGACATAATCAGTAGCAGTACCAGCAACCCCTGTTATAGATTGAGATTGCCCCTGAAGATGAACATCAGTACCGGATAGTATYGCTGATACTGCAGCTACATATTGTCCACCATTTGCACCAATAGCAGCGGTAACTACCCCACGATCATTCGTGCTAACAGAGCTATCTGTAAGACAGTTAGTTAATACACCWTCGGTTTGACCACATACTTCAATCGCAGACTTAACGCCTGCTGTAGCAATAATTACTTCAGAGAATTTTGCTTTTTGCGTGTATTGTTGATAAGCAGGCAATGCAATGGCTGCTAAAATACCGATGATCGCGATTACGATCATTAGCTCGATTAATGTAAAACCTTGTTGGACTTTTTTCATTTTAATATTCCTCAGTGTTTAAATAAAGTTCAGCAATCATCTTGCCTCGGAAATATAATTGCAGATGTCATGCCAGAACATAAATCATTGATTTTATATGTGAAATATTTTACAAGTCACTTCTAAAGAAGTCATATTAGTCATAATGTGACGCGAAAGGTCAGTTTTATCCTACATCTTCTCTGGCCAGGGTAGTCCTGATTTTTAGCTTTGTACTATGGGTGCCGGTTTCAAATCAAAGGCAATACAAATCCGTTCYTCATCTGAACTAAAGGGAACTGTTCTATGAAATAGTGATGAAGGGAACATCACAAAATCCCCCACTTCGGGCGCGATTGTTTTAGTGCTGAAATTATCATGTTTCTTTGGATATTCATCACCATGGGTACTCACTTCGATGCTGCCTTCATGCTCATGTTTTTTATCTGTCGGCAATGCTAAGTACATCGCGCCACTAATCCAGCCTTCTTCATGCATATGTGAATTGAGGTGACCACCTTGTTTCATTCGCACATACCATGAGCTAGCAAATTCAATACTCTTAGGAAAGTGTTTAATGAGTACACAATCTGAGTCTTCAAAGTTTTTACGATAGCGTTCAACGGCATCGGCCACACAAACAGCCAGTTGTTGAAATACCGGTTCAGGCCGTTTTAATAAGTTGCCGGCTGATTGCACACCATTGACTAAGCGGCCTTGCATTTTTTCCGACACATCAGCACTACGTATCTCTTTTAACAAGGCTTCACGTAATTCGCTATGCTCACCTTGTAGCTCTGGAATATTGGTATGAAACACAAAGCTAATCGGGTCAGGACAAAAATTGTAATCATTTTCTTCGCCAAAATTTTCAGCATAATGTCCTGTTAGTGTCGCTAAAAATGGCGAGTCTTGCTTGGTTTTCTTTAACGCTTCCATGCCTTCTTTGAATTCGGAAAAACGTTCTGTTTTATACATACAATACAGCATGCGTTCTTGCCAATCTGCAAACTGTGATGCTTTAAAATGTTCTAGTGCCCCGTCTAAATCACCACTATCATATAAGTAGACTGCTAAACTATAATTCGCCACGGGCAGGCTAGGGTCAATCTCTAAAGCTTGTTTATAAAACAAAACAGATTCATCATAACGGCCTTGATCTCGTAGTACTTCCCCTAGATTACTATGTACTTCAGCATAGTTAGGTTCTAATTCTAAAGCCTTATTATAACTATCGATGGCTGCCGCCAATTTACCCTCATTTTTTAATGCTGTACCCATATTAAAATAAACTTTAGCGTCTTGTTGAATCGTCAGTGCACGTTGATAAATATCAATTGCAGCTTGTAAATGGCTTTGCTCTTGCAGCACAACGCCCAGATTCACCATCGCTTCAAAAAAGCCCGGTTCAAGATCAATGGCTTTTTGATAACTTGTTGCTGCTTCAGAAAAATCACCTTGTGATTGCAGTGCCGCACCCAAATTATAATGCGCATCCGTCAGCGCGGGATTGAGCTGAAGTGTTTTTTTATAACTGGCAATCGCTTCTTCAGTGCGATTCATACTCGTTAATAAAATAGCGACATTAAAATGTAACTCAGCAACACTAGGATCTAATGCTAAGGCTTTACGAAAACTCACTACCGCTTCTTTATATTTACTCTGTCCTGCAAGCGCATTGCCATAAAGGTTATGCAATACAAAAGCATTAGGATATTGTTTAAGTAATTTCTTCGCCAACATGCCTGCTTGTTCAATTTGACCTGAATTCAATGCCTGAACTACCGATTGGATCTCGAGTTGTGTCGGTTGGCGTAGCGCTTGCGGTTTTTTCATTATTGTTACCTAAATCCTAATGTGTCACTTAACTATACTAAAAATATGGTTTTTTTGCCTGTCTAAACTCGGTATATTATTGTCCTAGATCATCACTCAACACAGGCGTTTAGCTTAATGGCCGATATTTCACCTCTCTCTACCCTAAAATTTTCTAATAAATTTGTTACCGAACTGCCAGCAGATCCTATTACAGAGAATACACGCAGGCAAGTCATCAAGGCATGCTACTCTTTTGTTGAGCCTACAAAGGTTAAAAACCCTCAGCTTGTCGCTTATTCTGCCGAGGTCGCTGACTTACTCGATATAACAGAAGACGATTGTGGCTCAGCGTTATTTACCCAGGTATTTTCCGGCAACGCCTTGCTCAAGGGTATGCATCCTTACGCACAATGTTACGGCGGTCATCAATTTGGCAACTGGGCTGGGCAGCTAGGCGATGGGCGAGCCATTAATTTAGGTGAAGTAGTCAATCAGCATGGACAACATAACACTTTGCAATTAAAAGGTGCTGGACCTACTCCTTATTCTCGTACAGCAGATGGTTTAGCCGTATTACGCTCCTCCGTGCGTGAATTTTTATGCAGTGAAGCAATGTTTCATTTAGGTGTGCCGACTACCCGTGCATTAAGCTTAATWACAACSGGYGAACAGGTTATGCGTGATAYGTTTTACGATGGCCGCCCTAAAGAAGAGCCCGGTGCTGTTGTGTGCCGTGTTGCYCCCTCTTTCTTACGRTTTGGCAGTTATGAACTTTTTWCTACTCGTGGTGAYATTGACAGCCTACGTCAGTTAGCTGATTTTACGATACGYACTGATTTCCCTCACCTTGGAGAACCSTCTACCGAAGTMTATCTAAAATGGTTTGCCGAAGTMTGCGATCGYACKGCCGATATGATCGTGCATTGGATGCGAGTAGGTTTTGTTCATGGTGTAATGAATACCGATAATATGTCCATATTAGGATTAACMATTGATTATGGCCCTTATGGTTGGTTAGAAGACTATGATCCAAACTGGACACCTAATACCACYGACGCMTCGGGCCGTCGCTATCGKTTTGGCAATCAAGCACAAATTGCTCAGTGGAATTTATTTCAACTGGCCAATGCGATTTACCCTTTAATTGAAGAGGCTGAAGCACTGCGTGAAATCTTGAGTGACTATGCAGAAAATTACACCCTAAAATGGCAAGCCATGCGTGCAAACAAACTAGGTTTAAGCCAATATAATGCTGAAACAGATGATGAACTTCAGCAATCACTGCACAAGGTATTACAACTTACTGAAACCGACATGACTATTTTTTATCGAAAATTAGCCGATGTTTCTACTGAGAAATTAGACTTGTCCGATGATGAATTAATGGCTCCCCTTCTCGATGCCTATTACGATCTAGATTCATTATCAGTAGAGATAAAATCAGCAATTTGTGATTGGCTACGGCAATACCAACAACGTGTTCAGCAAGAGGGTATTAGTGATAAACAACGACGACAGCGAATGAATAAAGTAAACCCTAAATATGTACTCAGGAATTATTTAGCACAACAGGCCATTGATAAGGCCGAACAAAATGACTTTAGTATGGTCAATGAGTTATTGGCACTGTTACGCCACCCCTATGACGAACAGAAAAAAATGGAACACTATGCAGTTAAACGCCCAGACTGGGCTCGAGATCGTGCCGGCTGCTCCATGTTGTCGTGTAGCTCATAACACAGGATTACTCATGAAGAACCCGTATCGTGCACTAATAACGAGCTTATTACTCAGCTTTTCTCTCTCCGCCTTTAGTGCGGGAGAAACACCTTTAAATGTAACGGTTATTGCTTCAGGTTTAGGTGTGCCATGGGGCATGGCATTCATGCCCAATAACACGCTTATTATCACCCAACGACAAGGAAAGGTATCTCTTCTCGATCTAAGYAATCATCAATTRCAGTCAATATCRGGCCTRCCAGAAATAAAAGTTGSCGGACAAGGCGGCTTATTTGATGTCGCATTATCRCCCCATTACAAAGAAGATTTATGGCTATAYTTTAGCTACGTTAAAGATATTAATGGYCAAGGTGCAACRRYACTTGCTCGWGCCAARYTAAGYGGTCATWCRCTCATYGAKTGGCAAGAYATACTARTAACACAATCTACCTCATCAAAAAATGTTCATTTTGGTGGTCGTATTGTTTTTGATAATGATGATCATCTTTTTTTATCTATCGGTGAACGTGGGGTACGTTCTAATGCTCAAAACAGGTTAAACCACGCAGGTTCAATACTACGCCTAAATCTTGATGGCAGTATTCCTGATGACAACCCCTTTGTGAATAATAAACATGCACTCCCTGAAATATGGAGCTATGGTCATCGCAATCCACAAGGCTTATTTTTCAATCGCACAACAGGACAACTATGGGAAAGTGAACATGGCCCTCGCGGGGGTGATGAGATTAATTTAATTTCAGCAGGCAAAAATTATGGTTGGCCCATCATCTCTTCCGGTAAAGAATATTGGGGACCGCTCACTGTCGGTGAGGGGACTGAGCGTRATGATATTGAATCACCGATAAAAGTCTATATACCTTCAATCGGCACCAGTAATCTAATTCAATATTCCGGCAAGGCTTTCGCTGTGTGGGAAAACAATTTATTTATCGGTGCCTTAAAATCACAACACCTTAATCGCATTGTTTTAGATAAGAACAATCAGGCAAGCAGTGAGTTTAGGCATTTCTCATCTGTTCAAGCACGCATACGCAATATTGTTGAAAGCCCTGAAGGCTGGCTGTATCTTGCTACTGACCAAGGTGAGATATTAATGATTAAACCGTAGTCGGGAATGGAATAACAATCACAATACGGCAGCCTCCTAATCTACTTTCGCTAATATCTAATTCAGCACCTAACTCTCGGGCGCGAGACCTCATATTCATAAGTCCATGTCCCWTTTGYTCGGTATCACGTAAAATAAATTYACCATTATCTTCAATCACGATAACGGCATGCTCATTGTCCTCATACGTRTGAAAATCAATACGCGTTGCRCCTGAATGCTTGAGAATATTGGTAAATGACTCTTGCAATATTCGCAATAAATGTAAACCTTGTTGAGGTGCCAATACGATAGATTCTGCAAAATCGCCCATAGTCCAATCTATTTCAATATCAAGATTCTCAACYTTTTTRCTTARACTATATTTATAGTCCGCGAGTAAAATAGATAATGTATTAGCATGTATATTTAATGAATTAATAATTAAGCGAAAGTCATCTAAACAATCRGATAAAATTGAATGGATATTTTCCCTCACTTTTGATTTTTCTTCTTTCTCAATTAATGATAGTGAKGCCATTAATTGTCCACCAATRCCATCATGAATRTCTTTCATAATACGTGCTCGCTCATCAGCAACCGCTTTTTCACTCACTAACTTAAGTGTTTTTTCTCGTGTTTCATCAAGATCATGCTCCTTAATRGCCAACTCTTCAATTGTTTGGTTTAACGTCTCAAGAGTCTGATCAATTTCTGCCTGTAGTTGTTCTTCATTACGCTGTAATGAGCCCGCCATTTTATTGAACATTTTTTGAAATTCAAGTAATTCTCCCGAGCCTGTTTCTAGGCATCTTTGTTTAAAACTYCCTTTTGCAATTTTGCTTGATGTTTCAAATAAATCAGCTATTGAGTCTGTAAGTTTTCGACCAAAAAAATAACTCAAAAACAGCCCAGTTAACATGGCTATTGATGTCACGGTCATTGAGCGTAAATATACGGCCTTTCTTCTTGAATATACATTTTCTTGAGATAATTCCACCTCAACATACCCTAAAATACTTTGGGATGTATTCGCATTATTGATRGGGGAGAAATCATCAATATCTACACCACTAAATACAGGAACACTATATTTCTTGGTATCTTTATTTTCGCTGTTTTTAACACGGTGCACCCATTCAGATTTTTCTCGACTTATAAATCGAATCGAATTTAGCACCTCAATTTTTAATAAATTGTCAGCAATTTCCGTTAATTTATCTATATCACCTGTATAAAAATAAAACTCTGATATAAGTACAGCTTGGCTACAAATCTCATCACCCCGCTTGTCTAAATCATCATCGATAAATTGCAGTGAGTCTTTTAGTAAAAAGATCGACACGATCAAAATAACCATTAATAATGGACCAATAGCAATAATTCGAAGCTGCTGTTTAATTGTTCCGTTCAACATTATTCATCCACCTTAAGTGTTTGAAGAATGCTTTTATTGTAATGTAATGCTTGAGCAACACTTTTGTTAATATCGATTGTACTCGGTACATAATGTAGTCCCGTACTTATTAATACCCCATTTTCTAACCATTCCCTAATTAAAAGCGATGTGAGCTTTGAAATTTGTTCCATCGATGAATAAACTGAAATTAAGGCCCCCGCCTTTAAAAATCGCTTAGAATTACCAACAACAGCAACCTGATGATTATAAGCTTGACGTAATAACCATTTGGCATTRCTTCCGGACCAAATATTTTCTTCATCCGTTGAAATCAATACTGCCGCATTAAATAATGATTTTTCAACCACCTTGGCAACAACATCACCCCGTTTAATTTCTACAATTTCGATTTGCCCTTTTTTTARCGTTTTAATTGCATTGATATCACGTTTTAAATGCGTGTTATTACTTGAAATAACAATAATTATTTTATTTTTATACGTATTTTTTACCAAACTGTCCGCGATTGAAATCAAACGTTCCACAGGTTGGTTAACSGTGACGGCAGCCCATTGTTTAACTTGCTTCACTGGGCGCATYCTATTGATCAACCCTTGTTCAACAAAACTATATATAATTGTATTAGAAGACTGATATTGATAGGAYTTTTCTGTTGCMTTACCRCCTACAGGYACAATTAAATCATCAGGTTGAATGGTTTTAAATCGCTCATCTTCAAGCGTGATAATATTAATTTCAGCCGCTAAGGCTTGTAAATTACTGATCTGTTCTTTTAATTGATCGCCAATTTCATAATAAACCGCATCTTCACCCGATAAGACAATATATATTGTCTTATCGGATGCATGACTACCTGCCGAGAAAATAAGTAATAAAAAAACAATCAACTGTTTCATTTAAAACTCAGTGAATGATATTTCAGCATAGAGACTAGGAGAAGAATACTGATCTTCTTTAAATTCCTCATATCTATTATTAATATTTTGAGCCGCTATTTTTAGCTTAATCTTGCGTTTAGTGCCAATATTAAAATCTTTCGAAATGGATRCATCAACGCGATTATAAGCTTCAACATAGTCACCTCTTCCATCCCATTTGATTGCYCCCATCCTATAAACACCTARGTTAAAGTGCCAATCATGCCAAGGCAAAGTGGCCAATAAGCCGTAGCTTTCTGTAGGTGCACGTTCGGTAGAACGAAAAATTCTAGTTGGATTAATTCTTTTTAATGTTTTCTCAGCGCTATGGCCATGATTAAATTGAAATTTAACAAATAAATGCTGCTGCGGCCTATAAGTAATCTCACCTTCAATCCCATAAATCCTATAATCTCCCGCGTTGATGAGTGCCCTTGCTCTATTATCAAGAAAATCACTCACCCCTCTATCGCCTACAAAGTCTGTAACATTATTGATTCTTTCTCTATAAGCTTTAAATTCCCAACTTAACGGTACCGAGGAAAATTTACCCAAATACCCCAGCTCAAGACTTGTTATTTCTTCTGCTTTTAAATCAGCCTCTGAATAATTAATTATGTCCAATATTAGGCCATTAGAAAGCTCAGTCATCGTATTTAGATTCTTTTCTAACAGCGAGGGTTGCCGATAGGCGCGTGCAACCGCAAMACGGAAAGATTGCTCTTCACTCACTCGCCAGTTCAAACTTAATCGAGGCGAAAGATGCGAGTCATTTAATCGACTTGCTTCATAAATAGCACCCAAATTGACCGTCAACATGTCCAGTATGGGGAGTTGCATATTGCCATACAATCGATAGCTAGTGTCTGACACCGTGCCTTTAAAATGTGTTGAAAAATCACTTTTTAACGTGTCATAGCGAGCCCCCGCACCCACTACAAATTTTAAGCCCGTATCCTTCACCCAATTATACTGTAACTCCATATCCGTTTTAGTAGAACGGTTCGTTCGAAAACCAACCGTTGTTGTTTGATCGGGTGCCCCTGTCAATATCGTAAAAACAGCCGGCGAAACGCCAAATACTTCAGAAAGAAGAATTGTCTCTGCTTCATCACTCTCATCATGATAATTATGATAAAAATTAACTTCCAAATCTTCGTGATCGGATAAAATATGTTGCCATTTTATCTGAGCAGACAATGCCGTAAGTGAACGGTCATGTGTAGGTAAAAACTCTTGGTATTCAGCACCCGTTTCACCATTTGTATAGGCCAAATGGACATCAAGCATATCGTGATTCTCAAGCTCAATACGACCATGAGCTGAAAGGCTATTGATATCCTGATGATCATGCACATCACGAAAGCCATTATTTTCTCGTGTTGCAGCACTCACACGATAATGCATTATCCCAATAGAATCACTATATCGTAGTAATAATTCCTGTTCGCCTTTATTTCCTGAACGCGCACGTACCATAGCTTTATCATCTAATTCTGGAGAAATTGTAATAATGTTAATTGCAGCTGCAAAAGAATTAGAACCAAAGGCCGAAGCGGCTGGACCTCGTACTACTTCTATCCGTTCAATATCGGTAATATGAACCCCCACAGCACTCCAATCTACGGTTGATAACGCTGACGTATACGTTGAGCGGCCAYTCACTAACACCTGTAATCGGTTTGGATATTCCCAGCCATGTCCATGGTAGGTAACTGCGATATCTTTTCCATCCGCATAGGCAACCTGAAAACCAGGTACAAGGCGCATTAAATCCGCTATTTCCACAAAACCTGATGCTTCAATCATCGCTTTATCAATTACGGTTACTGCTGAAGGACTTGTTAATACTGATTGTGCTAATCTGCTAGGGCTAATGACCACGGGTAAATCAGTTGAAAAAAAGCTGTCTTCTACCGCTGATGCAGCACTGGAGGCACACAGAATTAATCCCGCCAGAACTATCTTTCTTTCTTTCATCTTCATTCCTTAAGATATTGTCCACACTTGAACAATGTGCTACCCCAGTATTCTAGATAATACCTTTTCTCGTTGCTTCATMAATAGCTTCTGTCCTACTGTTCACAGAAAGCTTTTTATACAAGTTTTTAACATAACCATTAATGGTATGAAACGACAAGTCTAAAATCTCTCCAATTTCTTTTGACGTATACCCTTTGCTCACTAAGAGTAAGATTTCATGCTCACGCGCACTTAAATCACCCTGCTGCTCGCCTTCATCTGTTTGCGTAGAAATAGACAGTTCTGTTAATAAATATCGTGCGATTGTAGGGCTAATGGGAGAGCCGCCATTAAGCATGCAAGTAATTGCGTTATTGATTTCCATAAAATCGTCATCTTTCAGAATATAGCCCGAAGCACCCGCTTTTAAAGCTGAAATTACATGTTCGGCATCACCAAAAACGGTGATCACAATTGCTAATGATGTTTTTATTGTCGGTAATTTAAGCATGTGAATAAGATCAATGCCGTTGCCATCTGGTAGCCCTATATCGGTCAATACGATTTCGGGACTTAAATCTTGTAAAGCAGATTTTGCTTCTTCAAAKGTGCCCACTGAGGCAATAAGCTGATATAAATCGCCTTCAATAATGGCACTTTCTAGCCGYTCTCTTGTAGCTTTAGAGTCTTCGACAATTAATAAAGTTGGCTTCATGAACRATTTATTCCATAATTTTAGGAGARATTTTAATCTCCCGATTATATCGTTAATATCTAATGGCAACAATACTATATTTTGTATCCCCTACGGGCCACTTCATCATCCACTTTTTTGCCGATTAATGCTTGTGCTAATGGTAAGTCTAGGCTGATATTATTCTTTTTGTAGTCACGTTCGTCCGATCCTACAATTCGGTATTCAATCTGAACCTGTGCTTCATTTTTTAACCACACAAATGCTGCAAAGAAAATTTTACGTTCATCATCAGGGTATGCCGCTCTGACGCGCAAGTCAGGCATTCTTTTTTGCAAGTATCGAATACGTAGGTCTAAACCTCTCAATTACTTTTTGATAGATGTATTATAAGCCTATTCTAAAATGTACTATTTTATAGATAATCTCATCTTGTAATGGTTTAATGATTCAGGACACCGTGTTAGATATTATCAATAACTAACGAGATGAAAAGTGAGTTCAAGACGACATTTAAAATTGGTGAATATGAGGAAAACGCTCTAAAAAACGGCCTAACTTCGTGTACTGATTTTATTGACCGTTACAATAAAAGGCGCTCCTATTTTCAATAGGAGCCACCATTGATGCACTAAAAAAGTAATAGATAATATTTAAATTATGAAAACTAAATTGATAACAACTGAAGGATTCGAGAAGTTAAAAAATGAGCTTGATCATCTCTGGCGAGTTGAACGGCCAGAGATAACTAAAATTGTTACATGGGCTGCTGGCCTTGGCGACAGATCAGAAAATGCAGATTACCAATATAACAAACGTAAGCTAAGAGAAATTGATCGTAGAGTTAGGTATCTTCGAAAAACTATAGAGGACATTCAAGTTGTTGAATATAACCCAGTACAAGAAGGAAAGGTATATTTCGGCGCATGGGTAGTACTTGAAGGTTCTGACGAAAATCATTTAAAGTTCAGAATTGTAGGCCCAGAAGAAATATATGGTGAAGATCACTATATCTCAATTGATTCACCTATGGCTCGAGCCTGTTTAGCAAAACAAGTTGATGACGAAGTTGTTGTTCAAACGCCAAGCGGTATTACAATTTGGCTTGTGAATAACATTGAATACATGTCAGCAACAATGTAAAAATGATCCTCTTGGTCAAGAAAAGTAGGCCTATGGTTTAAAGAGAAAAGCAATGAACTGTCAATTTGACGGGTGGGACTCAGATGATAAAATCACCCTAAAACCTTGCCAAACACTTTTTAGATTATTTACGCTGATTAGTTACTGAAAGTTTTAATATATTATCAAGGCTGTCCTTTTATCTCTGAGAAAATTAAGGTACAACGTGGTGAAACTACACAAATAAAAAGGTGCTTAAATATTCAGTACTACTTTTGATGCAAAAGTGGAACGGTAAATTAGAAGCTATATTACGTTTTTTAGATAATAAAGCTTGTTTCCTGTGACGGGTTAATCGCCATAACGTTAAATTTATTAATGTTGCACGAAAATAATTCGTACGTCATCAGTCTTTATTGCTGATTGCATTTATATACCCACTAAAAGAAGGAATTGCTGCGATAAGAATTGAAGCGGTTATCATAGTAGCCATTAGATAGATGCTGCTTTCATTGAGTACATTAATGTTGATATGGAGTCCGAAATGAGCCACCAAATAATCTTGTGAAAGCACAAGGCAAGCCACTAGTAGGCTCGCACCCAAAATAATACTAAACACTGTGATTAGAAGTGCTTCCAGCTCTATAAGCAAAAACAAAAAACTTGGAGGTGCTCCAACCGCACGAAGGAGTTGAATTTCTCGACCACGTTCGCGAATAGATGACAGTAACATCGCACTCACACCTAAACAGGCCGAAACAAAAACCAATGCCGATACCAAAATCAGTGTATTTTCTAAAACGCCCATCATTTGCCATAGCTCGGATAACGCAACCCCTGGCAGAATCGCCATCAGCGGTTCTTGGGCGTAGTTATTTATTTTTCTTTGGACGTGAAAAGTGGCCATTTTTGATTCAAGGCCCAGCATAATCGCAGTAATACTCTTCGGTCGCAAATGGGCTTGCTCAAGCTCACTTTGGGTGATGGCACTATTCGGCATTTTGACACCTTGTTGCCAATCAATGTGTATTGCTTCAATACCTTGCAGACTAACATGTAAGGTTTGGTCTACCGGTGTTCCCGTAGCTGTTAAAATACCAACGATCTGAAAAGGCCTGTCATCATGCAAACTAAAGCTAGTTTTGGCCACACCATGAGCCAGCACTAGTTTGTCACCCAATTGATAACCTAATTGTTTAGCGACTTCCGAGCCTATCACAACATCAAACACCTGAACGAAAGCTTCACCCTTGTCAAAAACCAAGGGGTGTTTCTCTCCATAGCTAAAGTGCTGAAAGTAATCACGGCTAGTACCGAACACGCGAAAACCTTTATGTGAATCGCCAAGGGAAATGGGGATGGCCCATTTCACCTTGGAACTGGCGGCAATACTTTCAAAAGATTGCCATCTGATATTGTTAGTCGGAGACCCTATTCTAAAGACAGAATACAGCAATAAATTCAGGCTGCCGGTTCTGGCACCTACAATCAAATCTACGCCCGATACAGTGTTAGAAAAGCTTTCTTTGGCCTGATGACGCACATGCTCAACCCCTAGCAGAACAAATATACTAACTGTCATCGCCATCAGTGAAAGTATAACTGAGCCTTTACGGTCCATTAAGCTTTTTAGTGCCAGTTTCCCAAACATCAATCAGCTTCCTTCACGCAGTTAATATCAACTAAAGCTTCAATCCGGCTAAAATAATTTGCCAGAGACATGTCATGACTGACAAATAATAAGGTGATGTCATTTTCGTTAATCATCGACATCAACAGTGCCATAAAAGCATCACGATTGCTTTGATCCAGTGATGATGTTGGCTCATCCGCAATAAGCAGTTGTGGTTTGTTGATCATGGCACGTGCAATAGCGACTCGCTGTTGTTGTCCAATACTCAGTTTGCGCGCAGGTATTTGCCAGTCTTTTTCTGCAAGGTTCAAATCCATTAGCAGTTTCTTTATGTCATCGTGCAACGAGATCGTTTTTTTTCTTGCTGAAAATTGACTAGCTAAGCGAATATTGTCGATGGCATTAAGATAAGGGAGTAGATTGAATTGCTGAAACACATAACCAATGTGGTTTGCTCGAAATCGGTCACGCTGCCGACGGGTCATTTGGTCCAAACGCTGACCAAGAATAGTGACCTGGCCTTCACTGGGAGATAGCAATCCACTTAATAGGTTAAGAAGCGTTGATTTTCCTCCGCCAGAGTCGCCATGAACAAAAACCTGTTCGCCCGATGACACTGTCCATGAAGGGATATCCAATACCCGTTGCTTTGGCCTATCTGGATAGTGGAAACAGACGTTCGATAAATTAATGGCCAACTGATACCTTCATAAGTCAAGTGTTTTAAATTCGAATGATACAGTGTATCATTGCATTATGGAACCGATTATTTTTATTTAATGTGATGTTGAACATGATGCACTATTTGAAATTGAGCCTAGCAGGCTTAGCGATACTTGCACTGCTTGGATGTGACAWAACTGAAAACGATGTGTCTAGCGAAAAACAACACGCGACAGCACAGCAGCAAGCTCTGCCTACTATTCTTGAAGCACAAGAGAGTTTAAAAGTCCCTGAGCCCGYTTTTAAAACTATCGAGTGGACAGATTTGATGCCAAAAGATGATCTGAAAGCTTGGTTGAGTCCTCCCAGTTACGTTACTGATGTGGATGATGGATCATTTGAAGATCAAATTAGTAACCAATTTCTAAATTCGCTTGAAGCCGCAAGTGATGATCGTTATCAACAAGCGTTGGTATCCTCCCGAGTCGTTCCTGAAATGGACGGCCAGTCGATACGAATTCCCGGCTTTATTGTGCCTTTGGAATTTAATGATGAACAAACAATCACGCAGTTTTTCTTGGTTCCATTTTTTGGTGCTTGCATCCATGTGCCACCACCACCACCCAATCAAATCATCTTTGTTGACTACCCTCAAGGGATAAAACAGGAGGAATTATATGACCCTTTCTGGATTTCAGGCATTTTAAAAACCTCTCTCATTAACAACGAAATAGCGACAGCGGCGTACACAATGCAGCTGCAATCATTTGAACTTTATTCAGAAGAGTAACGACAACCGTCGAATTTCAAGGCTGCATGCATGTGCGTACAGTATCTCGTTTAGGGGTGATTTCTGTTCTTATTCAGCACAATACCCCTTAACGCATCAAGATATACTCAAACAACTTCCAGATACATAGCGGGATGGTACTGGCTTGTAATTTTGGTGTCATGGCACAGTCGACAGTTGCACAGCGCCTTATTGGCATTGTTACCAAGTGTTACTGAGGTTCACAATATCGCAGCCATAACTGGCAAGGTTTTCTTAAAGCACACAGTTTAAAAACCAGCATGAGTCGCACAATGCCGTAATTGAAAGCTTTTTCCAACGACTTAACCGTGAACGCATTAAACGAAAAACGTATGCAACACGAGAACAAGCCCGAAGTGATATATCGAGTTGTTTTATAATCCCATTCGTAAACATGGTTACAAATGTTCTGGGCAGGCGCAGTCCGTATGCTTTTGACATAGGCGAAAGTTCAAATAATGACCAGAGGCTATAAGTATTGCCCCAAGCAAAGTCAATATTTTTTCCCCGTATTCACCTATGGTTTCTTTGCCCAAAAGCACCGCTAGAACAAGTAGCATCAGCCCTGTGAATCCTAAAAAAAGCAATTGGTATCGCTTGTGCTTTTTACATCCCATGACCAATGCATAGATGCTAGTTGGCAAAACAGCTATTAACATCCAGTGATGAAAAGCTTCATTATCAAGTTGCAATGCCGTCAAGCTAGGTAGTAATACCAGTATGACGGGTAACGCTAGACAATGAATTGCGCATAGCAGTGACAAACTGATCGCAAATTTATCTGTTATTTCTTGTGCTGTTCTCATTTTTTTAATATCTCTAAAATAGCTAAGCTGCTTTCGCAACACAGTCATTACAAATGCAGTTCATTTCCAACTGAAGGCTAAAAAGTTGAAAGCCAGCGTGCTCTACACTTTGCTGTAATTCAGAAATTGTAGATTTGTTAATGCTGATTTCCTTGACCTTATTGCAATCTCCGCAAATCAAAAACTGCGGAACGCCATGAGCGTGGTCACAGGTAATATCCGAGCACGCGACATATTTATTAACCAAATTGAGCTTATGTACCAGATGCTCATTTTCAAGAAAATCTAAAATCCGATACGCTGACATAGCGGGTATGGTTACCCCGAATGCCTCATTACAGTAATCAATAAGCTCATAAGCAGAGAGTGCTTTATCTGATTGAATYAAACCAGAYAGCACCTGTTTTCTCTTAACCGTCAAGYGGGCRCCACGRGTTTTGCAATGCTGTTCGGCATGRTTGATAATTGTGTCCACTTTATTTATGCTATTCACCTTAAAATGATCATGTTATTTTCAGCGTTGAGTGTTGTCGCTCCTTGCAGAGTTTCCGTTACCCACATGACACGAAGCTGATGAATGCCAGAAAAGATGTCAAATAAGGTAACGTTAATTRCAGATAACTTCTCCACGCCTTCGCAGYTATAGTGATAGTTAGCGATAATTTCGCTGTGGTTACCGTGCTCTGCATGGCTATCCTCTTCGTGCTCATCATGATAGCTATCTATAACACCAGACACATCAACTGATGTGTTGACCAGCGTGCAGTGATCGCCAGAAAGTRAAAATAGCGTAGCATGTTTGCCAAGCAGTGAGACGGCATTTTCAACCATCTCGATGTCCTTTGTTGTACGCGCTTTGTGCTCAAAACCAATCAGATTCATTGCTGGAGATGTTATTTGAATTTCAAGTGATTTTCCTTCAATCGCTATTGTCATTTCAGATAATCCATGCATATGGGCTTCAAGATTGGCACCTTGTTGCTGTGAACTATCTGCATGTGCTAATAGGCTACTRCAAATAATAATTRGCATAATAATGTTAAGTAGATTTGTTTTCATGAGCTATACATTCCTTCTGTTTTATAAAGTATCGTCATTGTTCAACTCAGTGGAGAATACGAGATAAATAGGTAGGAAATCCCCCCTTTTTTATCAACTTATTTAATCCGTAAGAAAATCCAATGTCAGTAACAAACGTTGCTCGCCTGTCTCCACGCGTGGTGAGCGGTGAATCAAACCTGCATTTTCATTTCCTTGCCAAAGCGTACCTTTCAACAAGGCAACGTCACCGGGATTAAGTTTCTGGATGTCATCAAGGTTATGAAAAAGCCCTGATTGCTCATCTGGTTTACCCTGATTTCCAACACCTAATTTACTGCGATCAGCAACATGATGGGGAAGCCACTCTGTGGCAATACCCTGATAGGTTGTCACTAGCCGACATGGGACTCGGTCAACATGAAACCTTGGGCACATGGCTCGATCCAGCACGGTTAACCTTAATCCCACTCTTTTTTGATCAAACAAATAACAAAACATATCGACTAGCTGGACAATGTCATCACTTAAAGCYGAGCTTCCCGTTGCGACACCAAGTGCTTCATTGACGCTGGAATAGGCACTGTCTGCTGTCACTTCTAGTGTCGTTTGCAGCGTAGCATTTATTTTTAAAATATGCTCAACTGCCGATGTTAATTCCTCGGTTATTTTACGCTGCCAAATAATGATATTAGTATCTTTTTGATAAATATCGGCAAGTACTGYKGTCTGAGCTCCTATAATAGATCGCTGCGGGAATATTTCCGACAGTTGATTATTATTATTTACAGTTATTGCACTCATGTCCCCTCTMTCCACACTGGGAATGGGTCACTCAGCGTTATCCAATAATCTTTCCCTTTAAGCATCTCTTCATCTGACAGCAGACAATCGTCGAGTGAACGAGTCATTGCATCTTGATCAAGGCGTTGACCGATGAACACTAACTCTTGGCGCATATCACCAAAAGGCTCCACCCATTTTTCCTGTATAGAAGCTAAGTATTCTTTGTTGGTCGGCCAYTGCTCTTTTGAAATGGCTTTCCAAAACATTCCTGCAAAACCATAACGTGCGATGCTGCCCGCTTGGCTCCAGTCGCCAGCAAATTCTGGGCGTGATGCCAGCCAAAAATAACCTTTAGAACGAATCAATTTTCCGAATTGCTGAGTGTTGTTAAGAAACTGATAAAATTTTTCTGGATGGAATGGGCGACGCGCAGCATAACTAAAACTAGCAATGCCGTATTCTTCTGTTTCAGGAACGTGTTCACCGCGCATCTCTTTAAGCCAGCCAGGTGCTTGCTGGGCACGCTCAAAATTGAACAGCTTGGTATTGAGTACCATATCGACATCCACTTCTCCATGAGAAATTGGAATAATTTGAGAATGAGTATTAAGTGTTTTCAGAATAGCAATAAGGCGATCTTTATCAGAAGATTCGACCAGATCCGTTTTACTAATGAGGATAACATCGGCAAATTCCACTTGATCAACCAGCAAGTCAGCAACACTACGCTCATCTTCTTCGCCCAGCGACTCCCCTTTTTCCTGTAAGGATTGTGCTTCTTCATAATCCTTCAAAAAGTTCACTGCATCTACAACAGTTACCATCGTATCTAGAGTTGCCACATCCGATAATGAAACCCCATCCTCATCTGCAAAAGTAAATGTTTCGGCTATAGGCAAGGGTTCGGAAATGCCTGTTGATTCGATCACTAAGTAATCAAACTGTCTATTTTTAGCCAGTTTRCCAACTTCTATCAACAGATCTTCACGCAAGGTGCAACAAATACAACCATTACTCATTTCCACAAGTTTTTCATCACTGCGATGGAGAGATACTTCATTTTGAACAATCGCCGCATCAATGTTAATCTCGCTCATATCATTGACAATAACAGCAACTTTCTTGCCTTGACGGTTGTTTAAAATGTGACTGAGCACCGTTGTTTTCCCTGCCCCAAGAAAACCCGAAAGCACAGTGACAGGGAGAAGATGTTGTTGAATCATGTAGCAGCCTCTATTGAATTTTTAAGAAGTAGTGGGAATAYTAACAATATAATGATATGTTACAACATATCATTATATGCGTAAAGTCATATCTCAACGTCTACCAGGGGTAATGAGTTCTACATTTGTAAACTAGACACTCATAGGCTGATTAACTAGACTGAGCAACGCTGTAAAAAAAGAATAGTTTCCCATAGTAAATATGAGGTAAAACTGGACTTTAAAATTTGCTGCTCTTACTGRAATAAGAAGTTACTTTTATTCTAGAAAAATCAGTTGGCCATGGCTTTGGAGGGAATTTCGGGAAAAAAGACAAAGAAYCATTCGCAGATAATGCCATGGCGTAGAATTGTCCCATACTAAAGACAACTAAAATAYGGTGTACCAACTGAAACTAGGTAATACGTAATTATTCTTGTATTTCAATCGTAGCGCTATTTAACCATTTCGTAACAACTTCAACTTCATTAACACTTACATCTGTCAGCTCATTATACTAAACCATCTAACGTTAATGACGCTAGCTCACTTTTTTCATCACCTCATCAATATCTGTCATCTTGTTAATATCAAAATATAAACAGTCCGCTAAATTATCACGGGCGTAGATACCTTCTATMACATGTTCAATTTTTGAGATTAAGCTTAAGGCTCCGGATCGACTTGATTGAAACTCTGAGGGTAGATAATTAATCACATCATTAATGTCATCAATCATAAGTGCATAGCGYGGTGTTTTCCCATCCAAGGTTACAAATAAAAGCACCTGCCGCATGCCGCCTTGAATTTGATCGCGTGTACGTGAAAATAAGGCGCGCAAACGTCTTAATGTTGTGGCTCTCTCATGCTGTAATTGTTCCAACGCTTCATCCGTTTTACCATTATCGCGTAAGGTGAGCAATCCTTCAGCCAAACTATGTATCTTTCTGTGTGGCTCATCAAAGGCGTGTAATAATTCTGTTAATGTTTCATCACGTGTTTCAAATTTGTTRTACCATTTACCAAAAGCACATTCATCTGGRTTCAGCGTTTTAACAAAAGCAGCACCTGTTTTGAGTGATACTTCCAAAGCATTTATCCATTCAATATGATCTTTTTCTCGATCTATTAACATCGTTACCAACTCAGATTTAATATCCATGCCTGATGCAATGCCCAATCGATGAGCAAAATCTAATACAGGGACTATCATACCCTGGTACTTAGTCACACCACAGAAGCCTCGTTCTTCCACAGGTAACCGTTGAATATCACTAATATCTTGACCTAACATCAGTACATTTTCCACATCAAGGCCAAACATCATATCTTCTATAAAGAAGGTAAATATTTGCCGCTCTGGCCCATTTTTTCCGGTATTTTTATTTGCTTTCACATGGTCAAGAGCCATACATACTTCCTTTATTTAAGTCACTATACATACTGTTTTCTCACATTATCTGTGTCAGATATTTACTATTACTGCAAAATATACGCCAGCCAGTATATATGCTTCATTTATTCGTTTCTGGAAAGGATGGAATATCAGATAAAACATTTTTTAACGCATCATTGTTTCTATCCTGTTTTTTATCATCATCCTCATTGGATGACTGTATTTCTTCTTGTTCTAGTTGACGAATTTCAGTCAGCATATTTTCAATTTCATCTTCTGTAGGTAGCGGTAATTCTTGAAAATTCGAAGTGATCTCCACCTTTTCATCAACGGGACTACTTAAAAGGTCTGACATTTTTGATGTCAGCATTTCTTCTTCTGTTAAAAAACCTGAATCCGCTATTTGTGCATTCTCTAATTTGGTGTTGCTCTCGGGTTTGTTATAAACATCAGCGGTACTATTTATCCAGCCATTTTTAGCATAATCTGCTAATTTATTCGAAAGCTCGTTCTCTGGATTAACAGGACTAGCCTTCTCTTCCGCTATGTCATCAGCACGAAAATCCTGTTCACTGGATTCTGAATCAGTTTGTACTGATACTGATTCAGCTAGTTCTTTTTTAAACTTTCAGCCTCATCCTCATCCGTATCACTTAAATCAATACCATCCTCTTCACCGGTATCTTCCTCARTCGTATCATCGACTATATCGATATCAATGCCAGCTAAAATCGCATCCACATCATCTACGGATACCATGACCTCTTCTGTCTCWGKCTCWGGYTCWGGYTCWGGCTCWGGTTCTGGCTCTGGCTCTGGCTCTGGCTCTGGCTCTGGCTCAGGYTCAGGTTCAGGTTCTGGTTCTGGYTCWGGYTCWGGYTCWGGYTCWGGYTCWGGYTCWGGTTCWGGCTCTGGCTCTGGCTCTGGCTCTGGTTCAGGTTCAGGTTCAGGCTCTGGCTCTGGCTCTGGCTCWGGYTCWGGYTCWGGTTCAGGCTCTGGYTCWGGCTCTGGYTCAGGTTCAGGTTCAGGTTCAGGTTCWGGYTCWGGTTCAGGTTCWGGYTCWGGYTCAGGTTCTGCTACTTCATTATCACTTCCAAACGTTTCTTTCAATTCAGCCATTAATAGATCTAACTTTAATTGGGCAGCATCTATTTTCTCGTTTAATGATAAAGCATTGTCTTGCTCATCCTTTAAAGCAGTCGCTCCTACGGGTAACAAAGCTAAACAAGCGTCAACTATACTTGATAATTGCTCCGATACACTCACTAATAATTGGCCATTCTGTTCCACAAATACATTTATAACTGTTTTATTAATTTTCTGCTCTCGTTCTTGAAAAYCAGCGACAGCTTGTATCAGTGCTTCATCGCTTAAGCCATATTTCTCGGTTAATGTTTGCGTCAGGTCTTCTACACGCTTGTCTTTTTCTTTSGTTATTTTGTTGACAGTCTTCGTCGCATCATTGTGTACACGCCTATTCGCTTTACTCGCCCTAAAAATAAGCCACAAACTTAATACTAGAAAGATAACGGCCAATTCATAGGCCAGCATTTGCATAACGGGGTCGATCATATTCATTTATAATAGATCTCCAGGGTTTGTTTTTTTCGCTCGACTTCGGCGCCAGAAGAAAATAGCAAGGATCACTAATATTAATATAACGCCATTTCCTATGGCCAGCTTAAGTGTAGAAGATGCACCTTCATCTGCTAATTGTTCATCCCGATCCCCTTGTTCCATCTCCAACTCACCTTCTAGTGAGAATAGCTCATCAGCATCTTCTGCCATTTCATCTAAAACCAACTCTTCAACCGTTGGTGTGTTGACCTCTTCACTGATGCTTTGCAGCATATCTGAGCCTTTTCCTTGCTGTTCTCCAACAAATTCTTCCAATGGTTCTTCATCTGTATTTTCTTTTTCAACTATTTTTTCAGGCTGCTCTTCATCTATGCTTTCTTTTTCAACYATTTCTACAGGCTGTTCTTGTAATGCAATCGGATCAGGTTGAAGAAATAAGCTCCGTCCTTTAACGGTTTCGCCTTTAATTTGCAACGCTACAGTGTATTGCTCATTTTCGCTCAATTCAGCTAACGTTAATTGCCATTGCTGTTGTGGGTTTTTCATAACGTCATAAGACCATTCACTGCCATCTTGCGCCGTTAACATCGCCGTTATCGTTAAGTTTTCTGATTTTATTARATGGGTATCAGGTATTAAGATTAAGCGATGGGTACGTGTTTCTTGGTCAGCAAGGCGTTCAACRRTAATATCAAAAGGCATTKCYACAACATTAATACTTTGGCGACGCTGCCGTTCAAACGTTGCACTTTTCATTGTAATAACCACATCATTACGACCTGGTTTAAAATTATCACCTACATGCGTGCGATAAAGCCCTTTTTTCTGTTGAGAATTCAAACTTCGTTCTATTGAATCCGTTACCTCAGATTCCTCTTTTAATTGAACATCAACCAATTTCAGAAAATCCTGACGTTCTATTATTTTATCTTTTTCAGTCAAGCTTGCATCAAAATCAAARCTTTCACCAATTAAAATATTATTAGGTAAATCTGTTGTCTGCAATTTCAAGTCAGTGACTACCATAACCCGGTTATCAGGATCAATTTCAGCATCAATCTGCCAAGCACCCACAAGTGGTTTATCAATCGTGATSAGATCATAATTCGTTTCACTATGCCATCTAATATTAGCGGGAAGTTGTTCCATCGTCACGCGTGATTGATCAGGTAACAGTAACTCTGTTGCCTTCGTTCCTTGTTGACGGAATACCAGCAAGGTCATTTCAGTCACACTTTCATCAATTTTAAAGTGGTTATCATCAAGCGGGACCGTATCGCGTTGTGCGGCTTTTTCAAATAAATGAAGGAAAACACGTTGTAGAGCATCAGCATTATCGACCTGCTCATACCAACCATCAGTGGCTAATGACATAGCACGCAATAGTTCATGATCTGCTGTTGCAGATAGTGCAATGGTATGTATCGCGACATTAGCCTGCTTTAATCTCGGAATAATATTGTCAAGGATCCGCTGGCGTGACTGCCGATTAAGTTCAGGATTCGATGAAATATCAACTAAACCATCAGAAAGAAGAATGACATTACGTTGTACTTTTGTATCATTGCTTTGCTGATCGGCTGTTGCCTTATTTAATACCTGCTCCATATCCGTGAACAAACTTCTAGAATGGATTTTTTTTGATTGCTGTTGTGCTTTTARTTTCCAGCTTTCATTTACTTTTCGGTGTGGTACAACAACATTAACGTGCTCACCAAAGGTCCAGGCACCGGCAACGACATTGTCAGGCATCAAACCCACAATAAGTCTTAATGCTGGGGCACGCAAATTATTGGGATCATTGTGTTTCATGCTGCCAGAAACATCTATCAACACTCTGATATCACTGACAGTTTCAGTGGAAGCGGCGGAAATCTGACAGAAAAACAGCAGAAAAACCGAACTCATTAACGGTACTATATAGTGAATAAAACGCATCATAAACTCATAACCTATTGTTTTTTATTATATAGTTAAGATAAACACCTGAATATAAAGATGTTTCCAAAATATATATTAACTTTTGTTATGCTTGTTTATGCAGTTTCTGTGCCGTTCATAAAATAATTTAACTTATAACAAATTAAAACCATGTTGCAGATCAGCTTGAATATCTTCTACCGTTTCTAAACCAACTGAAATGCGTAATAAACCATCGCTTATACCAGCCTGTTGGCGATCTTCATCTGTTAATCGGCTATGTGTTGTTGTAGCAGGATGTGTAATGGTTGTTTTGGTATCCCCTAAGTTAGCTGTAATGGATAACCACTGAGTTGCGTTCACTAGCTGCCACGCCCCTGCTTGCCCACCTCTTACTTCAAAGGCAATAATGCCGCCAAAAGCAGACTGCTGTTGTTTGGCCAATTCATGCTGTGGATGGCTGGACAACCCAGCATAAAACACCTTGTTCACTTGTGGTTGTTGTTCTAACCATTGTGCTAATTGTAATGCAGATGCAGAGTGAGCATTCATTCTCAACGCTAACGTTTCTAAACCTTTAAGAAAGGTCCACGCATTAAATGGGCTCATGGTTGGTCCTGCACTTCTTAAAAAGCCATACACCTCTTCACCGACAAGTTGTGCATCACCGACTACAGCCCCACCTACACATCGTCCCTGACCATCAATRTATTTAGTGGCTGAATGCACCACGATATCAGCACCTAATGCTAATGGCTGTTGTAATGCCGGCGTACAAAAGCAATTATCAACAATAAGAAGACAATCGTRCGCTTTTGCTAATGCAGACAAGGCAGGCAAGTCAGCAATTTCATTCAGTGGATTTGAAGGTGTTTCTAAAAAYAAGGCTTTTGTATTTGGCTTTATYGCACGCTGCCAATCTTCAATATTCGTTAACGCCACATAATCTGTTTCAACACCAAATTTTGTGAGATATTTATCAAATAAAACACGTGTCGTGCCGAAGATACTGCGCGATGACACAATATGATCACCGGCTGATAATATCCCCATGAACGTCGATAAAATGGCCGACATGCCTGATGACGTGGCTACCGCACACTCCGCACCTTCTAAAGAAGCTAATCGTTGTTCAAAAGTGCGAACCGTTGGGTTAGTAAACCGTGAATAAATATTACCCGGTTCTTCACCAGAAAATCGAGCCGCAGCCTGCTCTGCACTATCAAACACATAGCTTGATGTGGGGAAAATGGCTTCTGAATGTTCACCTTCATTAGTGCGTTCGTGCCCCGCATGAACTGCTCGAGTAGCAAAACCTTTATTGTCGTATTCTGTCGTCATTATTACTATTTGATAAAACTTAAAAGCGACTATTGTAAAATAATATCATCGGTTGTGCTCAGTGTTTTTATTTCAATGAGAGAAATATCATCTGTTGGCATTGCTTTCCCTACAAATATTTCAACCCTATTTTTAATCTCCACTAAACGTCCATCCTCATTCGTTTTGTTCATTAGTAATAGTTCAAGGCGCTGTTGACCAAACATCTCACCCGCGTCATTTTCAGCCTCTGTTAAACCATCACTCAGGGCATAAATAAAATCACCCTCATTCAATTGAATGTCACAACAAGATAATTCATCATCCTTATACGCTATCACCCCTAAAGGAAGATGATTGGATACTATGCGTTGCGTAATATCGCCAGCTTGACTGACGACCAATACCTCAGGTAATCCCGCATTCCAAATTTGAGCGTGCGTCCGTGTTACGTCAAGATCTATTCCTGCAATACAACAGAAAATACCGGTCGGCAATAATTCATTTAACTTATTATTTAATTCGTTCATCAACACTTCCAATGGCAAACCTTTTTTTGCCATTGCACTATGAATTGTTGAGACAGGAACAGCACCCAGCGCAGCTGGTAGGCCATGACCTGTAAAATCACAAAGAATAATGCGAATACCACCAGAGGGTAAGACTGCGGATAGCATCATATCGCCACTAAAGGTACCCATCGGCTCGCACCAAAGAGAAACTTCAGGAATATTCTCATTATTACTTGCCGTAATATTCTCAAACACATGCCGTGCAATACGTTCTTCTTCTTCTAACTCTGTCTGTTTTTGTGTTAATTCTATTAATGCTTTTTCTAATTCTGCCTCTGCTTTTTTACGTTTGGTGATATCTCGAACAATGCCCGTAAACAACATAGGTTTCGAGCCTTCCACCTTACTGACTGAGAGATTAAGTGGGAATTCACTGCCGTCCCTCCGCAAACCTAGTACCTCCCGTATACGGCCAATTACTTTTTTCTCACCTGTTTTATGGTAATGTTCCAAATAACTATCATGTTCGGATGAATAAGGCTCCGGCATAAGCTCTCTGATGTTTTCGCCTATCATGGTATCGGCCGAATAACCGAACATCTTCTCAGCTGCTTTATTAAACGAATCMACTGTGCCATCTGCCGTAATGGTAATGATTGCATCCACTGTTGAATTTAAGATGGCGCTAATTTTCATTTTCTGRGCCTGACTCCGTTCCGACTCGAGAATAATTTGTTGYTCATGTTCTTTAGTGCGCTTACTTTCAAGCTCTAATTCACTTTTTAAATTTTTTAATTCATTAAATTGCCGATGAACTAATTTTTTTCCTTGCCTATAAAAACCCAGACCAACGATGAAAACTAAAACTCCAGTAATAATGGTAATCCACCAATCAGTAGATTTTTTTTGCCTGTTTTCAGCATGTAATTGCGAGGTTAATTGGCTAATATAATATAAGGTTTCTTTATGAAAATATTGAGTAGAATAAGGTGGGGGAACAGGTACTTTATTACCTTCAGCTTCAGCCAAAACTTCATTTGCATAGAGAATTATTTGATCAATTTCTTGAGAAAAAGTGACATCTTTTACAAGATCAGCACCATTCTCATCTATCCGTTCTTTGCTTAGTATCAATAAGCTGTCTTGTGTCCATCTTAACTGACTCATTGACGTTCGTAACAAGCTCTGTGCTGCATCAACCGCAACGTCACTCTCATTCATTGAAAGTGCCATTATGGCATTATTGATGTCTTGGCTAAAGTCGAGTTGCTGATAAAATAAAGCAATCATCTCAAAGCCTATCAGTTCTTTTTGTTCAGCTCTATCCCGTATCATTTGTCCCAACAATAAAGCAAGGCAAATAATAGAGACGACAACGATCACTCTAGGTGCTAAGTTTGGTAATTTTTCTACATTGTCAGCCATGTTCCTTACCATACTCATTCATTAATGTCGCATGCCTCAATTTAGGGTTCCAAGCATTTTAACTGTAAAAGTTTAGAAATGGTAGCTATCAATCGACAAATAATTGACAACATCTTCTAAAAACACTAATCTCCTCTCCCTGCTTTAGGTGCCTTAATTTGTTACATTAAGTTTTAAGGATAATCGGGAAGTTGGTGCGTTTCAACAAATCCAACACTGCCCCCGCAACGGTAATCGAGTTACATTGCTCATACAGCCACTGTGTTTTTCATAGAATGGTGAGCATTTATAACGTCACTCGTGAGTCCGGAGACCGGCCTATYGCATTCGAGAACCYTATTGCGGCGGGCAATTATAGAGTATATAAAATCTATATTTTCTGCGCATACGGTTATTTTTAATACCTTGATCCCGGGTGGGTATCAAGCATTAACGTAGGTGCACACGATGTCATATAGACACATAACTTTACCCTTCTTGGCTTTACCCTTTATTTCAGTTCCACTCATTACAAACGCTGCAACTGATCTTGACACGATGGTCGTAACAGCAACACGAACCCCCATCACTACCGATAAACTATTATCATCCGTTTCAGTTATCACCCGCGATGATATCGAACGCTACAATTACCATACCATTGCTGAGGCACTAGGTGCTCTTCCTGGTGTCGTTATCAGTAACAGTGGTGGCTTAGGCAAGCAAACATCACTTTTTTTGCGTGGCACAGAGTCTAATCATACTCAAATCATATTAAATGGCGTGAAACTCGCAACAAATGAATTTGGTGCTCCACAACTTGAGCACATTCCTATCAGTCAAATTGAAAGAATTGAGTTAGTACGCGGTCCACAATCTAGCCTTTACGGTTCAGAGTCTATTGGYGGAACAATTCAAATTTTCACTAAAAAAGGCGCAGGTAAAATAACACCCAGCATCTCTATCGGTTATGGTACACATGACACCAAAGAGACAACSATTGGTTTGTCCGGTGGTGATGATGTTAACTGGTTTAATATCAGTCTTGGCTACAAAGAATCAGGGGGATTTAATGCCTGTGACGGTCGGAGTGCAAGTTTATTTATAGGTTGTTTTGCAGATGAACCTGATAATGATGCTTATCGAAATGCAAATTCATCATTAAATGCGGGTCACCGTTTCTCAAATGGTACAACCTTAGAAATCTTTAGCTTACATAGTAAAGGAAAAGTAGAATACGATGGTTTCTATAATGAAACTGATTTCCTTCAACATACCTTTGGCTCTAGCTTGGTATTTGATATTTCTACTATCTGGTCCATCACAGCAACGCTTAGTCAAGGTCGTTTTGAAGCAGATAATAGCGGTGCATTCGCTACCGGTTTTGCTGATAACAAACAAAATAATTTTAGCCTGCAAAATGATATTAAACTCAGTGAAAACCATTTGCTCACCATTGGTTATGATTACGAAAATGATGAAATTGATGAGTCTGGTAGTTTTTCTGAAACTGAAAGAGAAAATAATGCCGTTTTTGCTCAATTCATGGGTGAAATAGGCAAGCATAATTATCGTATCGCGTTGAGAAATGACGATAATGAACAGTTTGGTAGTCATACAACAGGAAATATCGCCTGGGGAACACAAATAAGCAATCATATTCGTATCCATGCTTCGTATGGAACAGCTTTTGTAGCTCCTTCTCTAATAGATTTGTACTCGCCTTTTGGTGCCAACCAAAATTTAGATCCTGAACGCTCTGAAAGCTATGAAGTAGGTATTGAAGGCCAGCAAGCAGGAATAAATTGGTCCGTAAATATCTTTCAAACAGATATAAAAGATTTAATTGCGCTTGATAGTTTTTTTGTTCCACAAAATATTTCTGAAGTGGATATTAAAGGTGTTGAATTACAAGCATCAACTCAATTCATGGGCATTCATTTCGATACTCAGTTCTCCTTGATTGATCCAGAAAATGAAAGCAACGGAGTCAATGATGGCAATGTTTTAGCAAGACGCGCTAAACGTACCTTTACATTGAATACACATAAATCATTTGGTAAATTTAGTCTTGCAAGTAAAATATTTGTCTCTGATCGACGTTTTGATGATGCCGCAAACACACGAAAACTTGCCGGTTATACAACGCTTGACCTAGTCGGGGCTTATCAAATAAACAACAGCACAAACCTACAGTTAAAAATCTCTAACCTATTTGATGAGGAATATGAAACCGTATCCGGCTACAATTCAGATGGTGCGAATTTCTTCTTCTCTGTTCATTACAGACCTTAAACCTAAATAATGATAAAGTGGGTTAATTCCCACTTTATCACTCATTATTATGACGCAATCTCAACGCCACCAGCAACGCATGAAACGACAAAAATCCATTGTCGACAATAGTATTCAACAAGCAGACAAAGACAAAGGTTTATTGCTCGTTATCACCGGTAATGGTAAAGGCAAAAGCTCTTCAGGCTTTGGTATGGTCGCGCGTGCTTTAGGCCATAATATGCGTGTCGGTATTGTGCAATTTATCAAAGGCGCATTGAGTACGGGCGAAGAAACTTTTTTTCGGCGTTTTCCTGACCAAGTTGAGTATCACGTTGTCGGTGATGGCTTTACATGGGACACTCAAAACCTTGAGCAAGATATTGCTTCGGCAAAAGCAGGCTGGGAAATATGCAAAAAATTATTGAATGATCCTGCCATCGATATCATATTGCTAGATGARCTCAATATCGTACTTAAGATGAAATATCTTGAGTGTGATACTGTTCTCGCTGACATTATCTCCCGACCTAATATGCAACATGTGATCGTAACAGGCCGTGGTGCGCCAGAAGCCATTATTGATGCTGCAGATACTGTGAGTCGWATAGAAGATGTTAAACATGCTTTTCGTGCCGGTATTAAAGCTCAAAAGGGTATTGAGTTATAGCCACTCGGCCTAAAAGTAGCCCTGTCATAAAATTGAAATCTTATTCACATTATCTGTGGATAACTCTGTGTTTAACTTTTAAATTTAGCAAKAAATGCACTGTATAGCTGAATTGTTACAAAATGGTTACTTTTTAACCATATCGATTTAACCCATTATATTCAATGAGTTATCTTGCTTTATTTATAAATCAAACAGTTAGCGAGGCTTTCTTGAGAATATATCGTAAATACATGTAATAAGTGAATAACTTTTACTCCATTAGCAATTAATGAAATATAGCGGTATCACGTTACGTGACGTGTTTATCACTATTTCAGACCGTCATTATTCCTTTACAAGTTCTGACTGCCCCATAAATTCCAATACTAATTCGCCGTTCTTCAATGCTACTTTTACATGRCCGCCATCGCTCARTTTTCCAAATAACAATTCATCTGCTAGTGGACGCTTGATCCTATCTTGGACCAATCGAGCCATCGGTCTTGCACCCATTTTAATATCATAACCATTATCTGCTAGCCACTGGCGAACGTCATCATCAATTTCTAGGGTTACATTTTTATCTTGTAGTAACATTTCTAATTCAAGCACAGCTTTATCTGCAACACGTAATATAGCTTCATTAGGCAACGGTTTAAATTGAATAATGCCATCCAAGCGRTTACGGAACTCAGGCGTAAATATTCGCTTAACCGCTTCCATGCCATCAGACTGATGATCTTGATGGTTAAAGCCCATTGATGACCGTCCCATTTCTTGTGCACCAGCATTGCTGGTCATCACTAATACGATGTGGCGAAAGTCAGCTTTACGACCGTTATTATCGGTTAATGTGCCATGATCCATCACTTGCAATAAAATATTAAACACATCAGGATGTGCTTTTTCTATCTCATCGAGTAAAAGTACCGCATGAGGCTGCTTAGTCACCGCCTCTGTCAATAAACCACCTTGATCATAGCCTACATAGCCTGGAGGTGCACCGATCAGTCTAGAAACCGTATGGCTTTCCATATATTCAGACATATCAAAACGAATCAACTCAACACCYAAATTATGGGCAAGYTGGCGKGTYACTTCTGTTTTACCYACGCCAGTTGGCCCAGTAAATAAGAAGGCACCGGTCGGACGTTCAGGATGACCTAAACCAGAACGTGCCATTTTAATGGCTGATGATAAGGTCGCAATGGCTTCATCTTGACCAAAAATAACGTGTTTAAGRTTTTTATCAAGRTTTCGTAAATTATCTTTATCTGTTTTATTCACTGTTTTTGCAGGAATACGGGCAATTTTTGCCACAATATTCTGAACGTCTGTCACCCCAATCAATTTTTTACGCTTAGATTTTGGYAATATTCGCTGTGCAGCGCCCACTTCATCCAATACGTCTATTGCCTTGTCAGGTAAAAACTTATCGGTAATATGACGTGCTGAAAGCTCTGCAGCCTGTTCTATTGCTGCCGCACTATAGCGAACCTCATGATGGGCTTCTAAATTTTCTTTTAATCCTTTTAAGATCTGGATTGTTTCTTTAACCGTTGGCTCGGGTATATCAATTTTCTGGAAACGACGCGCTAATGCACGATCGTGCTCAAAAATACCCCTATACTCTTGAAATGTTGTGGAGCCAATACATTTTAAATCGCCTTTGGCTAACAACGGTTTAAGTAAATTAGCAGCATCCATTGCACTGTTCCCAGCTGAACCTGCACCAATCAATGTATGAATTTCATCAATAAAAAGAATAGCGTCGTCTTGTTGCTGAATTTCTCGAAGCAATGCTTTTAAACGCTTTTCAAAGTCACCGCGGTATTTTGTTCCCGCTATTAAAGCCCCCATATCAAGTGAATAAATAATGGCATTTTTTAATACTTCAGGTATTTCACCCAACACAATTCGCCTAGCGAGCCCTTCTGCAAGCGCTGTTTTACCGACACCTGCTTCGCCAACAAATAAAGGGTTGTTTTTACGACGGCGACATAATATCTGTAACGTACGCTCAACTTCATGTTTACGACCGATCAATGGATCGATCTTATTTTGTTCTGCTAATACATTTAGATTGGTGGCATACAATGCAAGTGGGCTGTTCGCGGCATCAACATCAGCATCTTTTTCAGCTTCAACACTATCGATACTTGATTCAATTGCTTCATCCCCGTTGTGGGTAATAGCATTCACAATATCCAGTCGTGTTACATCTTGTTTTTGCAACAAAAATACGGCTTGTGATTGCTGCTCAGAAAACAATGACACTAAAACATTTGCACCGGTAACGTCATTTCCACCGGAGGATTGAACGTGCATTACTGCACGTTGCAAAACCCGTTGAAAAGCCAAACTAGGCTGAGTTTCACGTTCGCTTTCTTCTGACAAGGTAGGTACATCATCTGCTAAACGATCGCTTAGATCTTGTCGCAATAATGCAATATCAACATGACAACTTTTTAAAACCGCCAGTGCTTGACCATTTTCTAATAATGCTAATAATAAATGTTCAACCGTAAGAAATTCATGTGACCGCGACCGAGCAAAACTAAATGCTTGGCTCAGGGATTGTTCAAGCTCTTTACTTAACAWTGCTCAGTTTCCTCTCCATATTACAACTCCGTTATTCTTGTTCCATCGTACATTGCAACGGGTGACCATGTTGCTGAGAATAACTATTGGTTTGCTCAACTTTAGCTTCTGCAATTTCAAAGGTAAATAAACCACACGGTGCTTTACCCTCAGTATGAACCTGCATCATGGTACGCTGCGCACTATCATGCCCCATATTAAATAAATCTTGTAGCACCTCAATGACAAAGTCCATCGGTGTATAGTCGTCATTAAGCATGAACACTCTATATTTAGGAGGCTCTTTTAATTCTGGCTTAGCCGGTGCAATCGCTAATTGATTATCACCATGCCATTCATTATTGTGTTCATCACTCATTATTTAGTTTGGTCTACCATTGTTTTTAAATCACCGCTTTCATACATTTCCATCACGATATCACATCCGCCGACAAACTCACCTTTAATATAAAGCTGAGGGAATGTTGGCCAATCAGCAAAACGATGTAAATTTGCTCTTACTTCAGGTTCTGCCAAYACATTGATATAAGCAAATTCTGCACCACATTCAGCTAATGCTTGTGATGTACGACTAGAAAAACCACACTGTGGAAATTCAGGCGAACCTTTCATAAATAAAATAATATCATTTGATTCAACCGCGTCTTTAATTCTATCCATTACGTCCATCTTTACACCCTCTTCAATAACAAAAATNGTTTATTACCTACCTTATGTATAGGCAATTATTTAAATTTCAAGTCTAGTTTATTTGCAATAAACCTAAAACACCTTCTAAACCACAATAATTTAACGATGTCATCGCCTCACTTTGCACTTTAGGCTTGGCATGATAAGCAATACTTAATCCGGCCTCTTTCATCATTAACAAATCATTGGCCCCATCACCCATCGCAATAATTTGTGACGGTGAAATAGCTAATTTCTCACATTTTCCAAGTAAAAAATCAGCYTTRGYCTGAGCGCCACAAATATCCCCCTCAACCTCACCAGTAAGACGMCCATTAGCTTCACCTAATACATTAGCCATTGTATAGTCTAGGCCTAGGCGCTGCTTTAAGCGCTCCGTAAAAAATGTAAACCCGCCTGAAACAAGTGCAATCTTAATGCCATTTTCCTTCAATTTTCTTAGCATAATATTGGCACCAGGATTAAGCTGTAATCGTTGTTGATATACTTTTTCTAGCGCGCTTACTTCTAAGCCTTTTAATAAAGACACTCGCTTTCGCARTGAAGTTTCAAAATCAATTTCACCTCGCATYGCTGACTCCGTTATTTCAGCCACCTGCGGTTTTACATTTATAAAATCAGCAATCTCATCAACACATTCAATATTAATAAGCGTTGAGTCCATATCGGTCACTAATAACTTCACCGCTTTAGGATCAAAAACAGAAGGAATGGCATTAATATCAAACAGGTAGCGATTGCGGAGTAACGCTAAATCGTTATCAGTCACCCGTTTTTGAGTAACAACACGTGAAAAATGCGAATTAGACTCTAGCGTCCCATTTACGCTTGTGGCTATTTCTTGTGCCTGATCGATTGTGAGTTTCTGGCCTTGTAATATCAAATTCATCAGATTTAATTCCATCGATAAAAAAACGGCGACGCTGTTATACCCGTGACCAATCAATATACCTATTTATAGCACRCATACTAAATGCGCTAGCGGCGTTATAATCGTGAGCAATAGCGCGCTATTACATAACAATTATGCCTTGCTAGCCCATCCATTATGAGCACTATAAATAGTGCACCTTGAATGATAACGGGTATATACAGTGTCGCCGATAAGAATTCAAACGATTCTAGTTAAAACTGTGGCTTAACMGGTGCATCGTTATAACGCGCCAAACTAGCCATAATTTCTGCTTTGGCTTCTTCTATRCCTACCCATCCACCYARYTTCACCCATTTATTCTSTTCTAAATCTTTATAATGCTCAAAGAAGTGAGCCAATTTATCTAGTTTTCGCTTTGAAATATCACCAATATCCTTAATATCGTCATACATAGGGTCATGCGGTACAGCAATAATTTTAGCATCTTCGCCTGATTCATCGGTCATATTCAACATGCCCACAGGGCGACATTGCACAACACTACCACTAATTAATGCATAAGGACTCATCACTAATACAT
This sequence comes from Methylophaga sp., assembly GCA_002733335.1. Taxonomy (GTDB): domain Bacteria; phylum Pseudomonadota; class Gammaproteobacteria; order Nitrosococcales; family Methylophagaceae. The sequence continues at coordinate 41,576 of NVVK01000009.1, read as the reverse complement.
CAACCGGATCACCATCATCAGATAAGGTGTGAGGGATATAACCATAATTACACGGGTAAAACATCGCCGTATTCATAAACCGGTCAACAAACAACGCGCCAGTTTCTTTATCTACTTCATATTTAACAGGATCAGAATGTGATGGGATTTCGATGATGACATTAATGTCATCCGGTAGATTTTTGCCTGAGCCGACACGATCAAGGTTCATTAGGGGATTGCTCCAAATTAGAAAAACCAGCCATTATATACCCAAAAGAGTTACTTAGAAATGYGTGTTTTATTTTCYASTCTCTTATGCCGTGCATAGCAATGCACGCACTAAAAGCAAAACATCCTTTTTGTGCCGTATATTAACTTCAAACAAAGGTGGATTGAGTGACATTGCTTTCAATTCAATGCGATAATCCTCAAGGGTTGTTGTTTTTGCCAAGTCCATATGGGTTACRCCTACTGCAAGATTAGTCTCATTGATAAACTCTCGCCATGTATTRAGAAAAGACTTCAAATCAGAGATAGCATTTTCAGCCGTATTATCAATAAGTAATACTAACCCTATACAGCCAGAACGTAACATATCATCTGTGAAATCAAGCTGTTGTTGCTCTAATAYCCCATATAACTKAATATYTTTGTCGKCCCCTATTTTCAAAATAGCCTGCGCCATCGTAGTRCTTGTCCCACTTGAGTGAGGCTCTCCACTCATCGTTCTAAGTGCAGTCTTAACACTCGTTCCGACTGAACCCGTAAAGATAATTTTAGTATCATTTTCAGCCATGACTTACCGTTCCTTAAACTTTTTCATCGTACGAGAAAATAAATTCATTTTAATGAGCAAACCTGTATCAGGTGGCAAGATCAAATTATCAGATTCACGATTTGCCAGACCTGACAGACCCAAAACATAACTCGCTGTAATAAATGAGAATAAATAGCGCTGAGGAACCCCAATCACCTCTGTTAAATTAATAATTGTTCGCGGATGTCGTACCCAACATGCCGTAATACGCAATGCTTCAGGTGTTAAAATAAGACGTGTTAAATTTGGCCACCCAAGAAGAAATAATGCACTATCTAAAGGCATACCTTGTGGTAATCGTCCGCGAGACGTCCATAAAGCGATCTTCCACATAAAGGCATCAAGCCTTTGATAATTTTTATGTTTTTCACAGTATAATGCTGCTTTTTGTGAGACCAGTGACTCTAATTTAATATCACTCTTAGCAATAGCACTTGAGTCTAAAGAAACAGCACAAATTGATTTTAATTGTTGATCTGACATTTCAATATAGATTTGATTGCTCTCAGAAAAGACAATTATCGGCTTCCATAAACCCGTAATTCTAACCGCGCATTTGCCCTTTTTGGCCTGTTGATAAGCCTGCTTTAAATAGCGTAAGAAGCATTCATCCATATCAAAAAATATTCCGCCTAAATTGACGGGGTTTCGCAAATCAACATCGTCAGCTTCGCCCACAAAAGCAACAACATCTTTCTCATTCAACGGTAGCTCGGTAATGGTAACAACAGAGGGCTTAATCTCTATATTTTTGACCTTCTCCTTCTCAACGACAATTTTATTCGGTTGCTGTGTGCTTGTTTTCACAGAAGGAGTGCTATTAATTTTCTCRATAATAGCAATRAGATGCGCTGCAATCATCGGTTTGCGTAAGAAATAATAGTCATTTGTTTCAACCGGTTTTATTGATGTCAGAATCAAAGGTACACCGGGATAGTTCTTTTTTAACCGTRATAATTCATTATTAGCATTGGCATGATCCATATTGATTAAGATGACTTGAGCATCAGGCTCTTCACTCATTTCACAGCAATTATCACAAAAGTTCTGAAAAAAAAGTCTCAGCATCTCGCAACTTCTGTCATCCATTGCTACTACATGAATTTTTGTCCTCGTTTTCTGCATAAACCYYTTCCTATCACACTCTRAATAATCAACATTNTGTRCTCAWAATTAAGTATACATATTACATCAGTGATGCATTTATATTTATCAAAATTTAAATATGGCCAAATACACACTGCCCACCAGCAATACCGTAGAAAATATCTGYTTTAACACYACTTTCGGTAATTTTCTAGCCAGTTTTGCTCCCACTATGGCAAATATCGAACTTGTACTAATTATCCCCCAAAATGCTGGCCAATGGATAAACCCAGATCCCAAATTTATAGCATTAGCCTCTTGTTGTTGACCAAAAATAATAAAACCAGCAACAGCAGACAGAGCAATTGGCACACCACAGCTTGCAGAAATAGCTATAGCACGCTGAATAGGTARATTAGCCATCACTAAATAAGGCACAAGCAGTGTGCCACCGCCAATGCCTACCAATGATGAAATAATACCAACAACACTTCCAAAGCTCACTAATGCCGGTTTATTTAATAACTTTTGGTGGATAGTTGCTGGACTAGGAAGCCATATTTTTATCGCAGCAAAAAAAAGATAAATGGCAAAAAATTGCTGTAAAAACTGACTGCTTAGCTGGGTTGCCAATACAGCGCCTAACATRCCCCCRAACACTAACCCAGGTATAAATCTACCKACAATATGCCAATCAACATAACCCTGCTTATGATGATTATAGGCTGATGTAGTCGAGGTGATAATAATGGTCATTAATGATGTAGCAACAGCCATGTGCATGAGATGATCGCCTAACAAACCGTGCCAACTAAATACCATCAGCAATGCTGGCACAATAATCACACCACCACCTAAACCAAGCAAACCAGAAGACAAGCCTGATAAAACRCCAATTAGAATAAAAACACTCCAATCAATCATATTTTATAAATAACCTACTAATTTTAAGATAAATTTGCTGACTACTTTACACTTAGTGCTAATACGCGTATAAAAATGTTTCGCATTGCGAACATAATTTAGCACAGCGACATTGTGCTCCTACATAATAAATGACAGTGAGGTTTGGCCTATGACAACGTTAAGTTACCTACCCGTAATACTGGGAATTTTTGGTTTATTTTGCGCATTTTTAGTTTATAACAAAATGAAAGCAGCTCCCGCAGGCTCAGGAAAAGTAGTTGAAATCGGCGACCAAATCCATTTAGGCGCTATGGTCTTTATGAAAGCAGAATATTCTCGCCTCGYTATTTTTTGTATTATTTGCATTATTGCCTTAGGTCTTTCAGATCTAGGCTGGAATACYGCMTTTGCTTTTCTATTAGGTGCCATTTGCTCAGGTAGTGCAGGTTATATCGGTATGTATGCGGCTACTAAAGCGAATGTTCGCACAGCCACTGCTGCACAAGACCAAGGCGCATCAGCSGCATTAACGATCGCCTTYTTTGGTGGTTCTGTTATGGGGCTTACTGTCGCTTCRATGGGCTTATTAGGTTTAGGTATYTTATATTTAGYATTYGGTAGTGAYCCTCATACCGCCCATGTTATYCATGGCTTTGGKATGGGCGCCTCTTCTGTTGCTTTATTCTCTCGTGTCGGTGGTGGTATTTTCACCAAAAGTGCCGATGTCGGCGCAGATCTAGTAGGCAAACTAGAAGCGGGCATTCCAGAAGATGATCCACGCAACCCAGGTGTTATCGCTGATAACGTAGGTGATAATGTCGGTGATGTTGCCGGTATGGGTTCAGATATTTTTGAATCCTACTGTGGTTCAATGATTGCCAGTATCGCAATCGCAGCCACCATGGGTGCTGCCGCTATTGCAACCTTAGCCAGCAGTCAAGAAGTATTAATGTTTATGCCGYTGGCATTAGCTTCCATCGGTTTGCTATGTTCAATCGTCGGTATTTTTGCTGTTAAAGTCTTTTCGGCTAAAAGCCCAGAGGTCGCACTTCGTATTGGCACCATGGGCGCATCGCTATTATTTATTGGTGTAGCTTACGTTCTTATCACCCAATTAGGCGGCACCATTAATTTATGGATCGCCGTTCTTACAGGTGCTATTGGTGGCATCATCATTGGTTTAGTAACCGAGTATTACACCGGTGGTGCACCGGTAAGAAAATTAGCCAAAGATGGTGAAACCGGTGCAGCAACGGTATTAATCAGCGGTTTAGCCTTAGGTATGCAATCTGTTGCCATTCCTGTTCTTACCATTGCAGCTATTATCTTTATTTCCAGTGACTATGCCGGTTTATATGGTGTAGGTATTGCTGCTGTAGGAATGTTAGCAACAGTTGGTATCACCATGGCAATTGATGCGTATGGTCCTGTTGCTGATAATGCCGGTGGTATTGCTGAAATGGCTGGCATGGGTGAAAAAACCCGTGAAATCACCGATTCCTTAGATGAGCTAGGTAATACCACAGCCGCTATTGGTAAAGGCTTTGCCATTGGTGCCGCCGCATTAGCCGCATTAGCTTTGATCAGTGCCTATATTGAAACGGTTAACATTGAGTCCATCAAACAAGGTGGCGAAGCGATGCAGCTGCTGATTAATGATCCTATTGTATTGGTAGGCATGTTTTTAGGCGGTATTTTTCCATTTTTGGTCAGTGCTATGACCATGACTGCGGTGGGTGATGCTGCGCACGATATGATCCATGAAATTCGTCGTCAGTTTAGAGAAATTCCTGGTCTATTAGAAGGTACGGCTCAGCCAGACACTGAGCGTTGTATTGACATTGCAACTAAGGCTGCCTTAAATAAAATGATCATGCCTGGCGTGTTAGCTGTTGGTGCACCGGTAGTCGTGGGCTTTGGTCTCGGCCCTGTCGCATTAGGTGGCATGTTGGGTGGCGCATTAATTTGCTGTGTAATGATGGCGTTAATGATGGCTAATGCTGGCGGTGCTTGGGATAATGCCAAAAAGTATGTCGAAAAAGGCAACCTAGGTGGCAAAGGCTCTGATGTTCATACTGCTGTTGTGGTGGGTGACACCGTGGGTGACCCACTCAAAGATACTTCTGGCCCCGCCATGAATATCTTAATTAATGTAATGGCTATTGTGAGCTTAGTTATTGCACCGTTATTAGTTTAATCAGACAAAACTTTATGTTAAAAAAAAAGGCCTCGCTTATCGAGGCCTTTTTTTACTAAATTCTGTAACACGGTTTTTAAGCTATTAATCTCGATGCTATTAACGCTTAAATAATTTACCTATTTTGCCTATCACTGAATCTAAGCCCGTTTCTTCTTCGTAAATTTCTTCATCATCTACGTCGTGACTATCTTGCGCCTTGATCGCAGCTTTAACGTGACGCCGTTCATCACCTGAACGCCGATCATCTTTGTCAACTTCGTAACGAATCATCCCACGTCGATCTTTTATTACACGACGTGCTTCTTTTCTACGATCATTGTCAGCCGAAAAATCAAACCCTTCTTCCATTGTCAAAATGGTATCCACTTGATTAAGTCTCCAATATGAGACTATTACCATACGCTTAGTTTAAATGATAATCAATACTCACAATTAGGGGCTGACGACGACGAATCTAGCCATTTCCCAATAAGTTAAACTGTTGTTTGCGCTGTGTATAAGGGCAGGTAAAGGCCAGATAATACGCACTCAATTGCAAGTCTTCTTTCCCTGCTTCAGGTCCATATAATCGGTCACCCACAACGGGAAAGCCTAATAAAGCACTATGCCGCCTAATTTGATGTTTACGACCCGTGTCAATTGACACGTCTAGTAATGACCGATCCTGCTCAGTATCATATTTAATAAAGCTAAAGTAACTGGTCGCATGACGCTCATCAATATCACTCTCAACTTTAGTTGGATTTTCAGCTGTGGCTTGCTCGCTAAATTGGCCATGCACCCATATTTGATAACGTTTCTCTATTTGTCGCTGCTGAAATAGTTTCGACAACGCGGCTGCGGCCCCTTTTTCATGCGCAATAACGATCAAGCCATTCGCCGCCCTATCAAGGCGATGGACAATAAAGCTAACTCGCTGAGGTGTTAAATGTTGCTCAGCCCAACGTGTAATCGTACAGTGATCACCCCATTTAGAACCTTGTGATAACAATCCATAAGGTTTATTCCATACACTGTAACGGCCTTGATCAAAAATCAATTCAGGTTCAGGGGGAATTAAATCCAACACCTTTGGATCGTAATAGATATGCAGGATTTCATCTACTTTAATAACCTTTTTTGCGCGCCGTAGCCGCTGTGTATGTTTTCCCTTACTCAGCCACACCGCGCCTTTTTGCATAACGTGTTTTATTTTTTGTTTTGATAATGCCGTTTCTGCCGCCAATATGTCGACTGCAACACTATTTGCTTGATGCACTTTTATATGTTTTTCAAATCGTAGTAAGCTATCGGACATTATGATGATTTTTTAGTTTGGCGTAGAATTACTGTTAGCATTCGGTATCTATATTGTTTAGTTCAGCGGAGTTTAAATATGTTTATACAGCATTTCCAAAAATCCTTTGTCTTTTTTGCCTTATTATTAATGGCCACCTCTTCTTTTGCAGATGCTTATAAGTGGGTGGATACTGAGGGAGAAACAAATTATACCCAACAGGATCCTGTCAACATACCAGCAGAACGTATTGAACCTCCTCCTCCTCCAGCTCTTGATCCCGCTATTGCTCAACACGAAATTGATATTCTGATTGAAAAACAAGATGGCAGCTATGACGAAAAAGAAAAAGAGCGCCAACGTGTCGCATCAAAAGCCGCAGAACAAGAACAAAAAGAAGAATATTGCCGTGCTAACCGACATAATCTTCAGTTATTTCAAGATAACCCTGGCGACCGTGTCGTAGCCCCTGATGGTACGGTAACGCGACTTACTGAAGAAAATCGCCAGCAGAAAATTACTGACATTCAAAAAAACATTGCTGAACACTGCCAATAAATTTAAGGACACCTCACTATGCCCTATCTCAATATTGTGACCAACCAAACAATTGATGACGAATCTGCTTTATTAAAAGCSGCGAGTCAAACCGTTGCCAAGGCTGCGGGTAAGCCTGAAAGCTATGTWATGGTTGCKGTAGAAGCAAAAGCGTCTATGTTAATGGGTGGCAGYGAYGCCCCTACTGCTATTTTAGATTATCGCGCATTAGGTCTACCCGCTGATCGCACTGCATTCTCTGATGCCTTGTGTACACTGATTACAGAACAACTCGGAATAGCGGGTGAKCGTATCTACATCAGCATGACCGATTCAGAACGACAAAATTGGGGTTGGAATCACRATACRTTTTAATACTARAAYRGCTCATYCYTAAARTKCRGTTAAAAATGAGGATGAGATTATCGCGTCACACCTCTATAATACGCACTACTTTTTATCCATAAACACTATCAGGTTTACATCAACACATGCGCACATCTCAATTACTTATTGCCACTTTAAAAGAAACACCTRCCGATGCTGAAATCATTAGCCACCAGCTGATGCTCCGGGCTGGATTAATCCGTAGATTAGCATCGGGACTTTATACTTGGCTACCTTTAGGCTTAAAGGTTTTACGTAAAACAGAAACCATTATTCGTGAAGAGATGGCCCGAGCAGGTGCTCAAGAATTGTTGATGCCTGCCGTTCAGCCTGCTGAATTATGGCAACAAAGTAAGCGTTGGGAAAAATATGGCCCTGAATTATTACGTATGACAGACCGCCATGGTCGTGAATTTTGTTATGGCCCTACCCACGAAGAAGTCATTACCGATCTTGTGCGTCAAGAAATTCGTAGTTATAAACAACTCCCGATTACTTTTTACCAAATCCAAACTAAATTTCGTGATGAAATTCGACCTCGTTTTGGCATTATGCGTGCCCGTGAATTTTTGATGAAAGATGCCTATTCTTTTCATATAGACCAAGCATCGCTGCAACAAACCTATGATGATATGTTTGCAGCCTATAATCGTATTTTTGARCGTATTGGCCTGACATTCCGATCCGTACAGGCGGATACCGGCAGTATCGGTGGTAATGCTTCACATGAATTCCATGTATTAGCCAACGCMGGTGAAGATGCCATTGCCTTTAGTGATGGCAGTGATTATGCTGCCAATGTCGAATTAGCTGAAGCCGTAGCACCAACGGGCGACCGCCCTGCTCCGACCGCAGCGATGAYAAGCRTTGACACACCTAAAAAACATACYATTGAAGAAGTCTGTGCCTTTTTATCCATTCCAGCCACACAATGCTTAAAAACATTATTGGTTGAAGGTAGYGAAGATGGCAGTGTCGTTGCATTAGTATTACGTGGCGATCATGAATTAAACGAGCTTAAAGCAGAGAAACACCCTGCCATTGCTGCACCACTAACCTTTGCTACCGCCGAACAAGTATTTGAATGTTGCGGTGCCAATATCGGATCCATTGGTCCAATCGGTTTATCAATCCCRGTTATCGTTGATCGCGCRGCAGCCCATATTGCTGATTTCACYTGTGGTGCCAATGAAAATGACAAACACTTAAGCAATGTTAACTGGGGACGTGATTTAGCAGAACCTGAAACAGCTGACTTAAGAAATGTTATTGCCGGTGATGCCAGCCCAGATGGYCAAGGTACACTTGATATCGCGCGCGGTATTGAAGTAGGTCATATCTTCCAATTAGGTGATAATTACAGTAAGAAACTCAATGCTAATGTACTCGCTGACACGGGTAAATCTCAAGTGTTAACAATGGGCTGTTATGGTATTGGCGTATCACGCGTTGTTGCCGCAGCCATTGAACAACACCATGATGACAAAGGTATTATCTGGCCTTTAGCCATTGCGCCTTTCCAAGTGGTATTAATCCCCATGAATGCACATAAATCAGTGCGGGTACGCGAAGCAGCAGATGCGATTTACACTGAGCTAGTAGCAGCCGGCATCGATATATTGCTTGATGACCGTGGCTTGCGCCCAGGTGTGGCGTTTGCAGATATGGAATTAATTGGTATTCCACATCGCTTAGTGCTAGGTGAACGCGGTTTAGACAAAGGTATCATTGAATACAAGTCTCGCGCCACAGGCGAAGGTGAAGATTTTGCAATCGAAGATGTCGTCACTGAGTTGAAAAAACAATTAGATCTATAATTATGAAATACCACTTCTCTAATGCAGATACACAGGGGAAGTACAATTAAATTAAACTGGAGAGTTCGCTGATGAGGATTCAATCATGACAAAGACACGCACCGAATCTGACAGTATGGGTAAACTAGAAGTGCCTGAAAAAGCACTCTATGCTGCTCAAACACAGCGTGCGATCAATAACTTTCCGGTGAGTGGTCAACCGCTTCCTGATGATTTTATTCGTGCACTGTTACTGGCTAAGTCTGCTGCAGCGAAAGCCAATGTCAGCTTAAATCAAATTCCTGAAGAAATGGGTTCAGCGATCTGTGCAGCCGTTAATCATATGCTGGAAGAAAAGGATTTAATGCAGCACTTCCCCATCGACACCTTCCAAACWGGCTCAGGAACAAGCTCAAACATGAATGCCAACGAAGTGYTGGCAACCGTGGCAAGTAAACTCTATGGTAAGACCATTGGTCCTAATGATCACATTAACTGTGGTCAAAGCAGTAACGATATTATTCCATCCACCATTCATATCAGCGCCGCACTCAAGCTCGCCAATGAGCTATTACCCGCATTAGCACATTTGTCTAAAACCATTCGTCAAAAAGCGAATAAGATTGATCACCACATTAAAACAGGGCGAACACATCTGATGGATGCTATGCCTGTTCGTATGAGTCAAAGTCTAGAATGCTGGGCAGTGCAAATTGACCAAAACATGCAGCACCTTAAACAACTACAGCCAGCGTTACAAACACTGGCACAGGGCGGAACAGCCGTTGGCACAGGTATTAATGCCCATCCAGAATTTGCTACAAAATTTAATGAAGAACTAAGCAAACAAACAGGATTAAGCTTTACGCCTGCACAAAACTTTTTTGCATTAATCGCATCGCAAGATACTGCTGTTACCTTATCGGGACAACTTAAAGCGGTCGCAGTCACCATAACCAAAATTGCCAATGATCTACGTTGGATGAATTCAGGGCCGTTAGCAGGCCTAGGTGAAATTGAACTAGAAGCATTACAACCGGGCTCCTCTATTATGCCCGGCAAAGTGAATCCGGTGATTCCAGAAGCCGCAGCCATGGTCGCWGCCCAAGTTATTGGCAATGACACCACCATAACCATTGCCGGTCAATCAGGAAACTTTGAACTKAATGTCATGCTCCCGCTGATTGCCAATAACTTATTAAATAGCTTAACTATTTTAACGACAATAAGTCATTTGCTCGCCGACAAGGCTATCGCAAGCTTCACTGTTAATGCCGAAAAGCTTGCCGTTGCTCTTTCACGCAATCCTATYTTAGTCACCGCCTTAAATCCAATCATAGGGTATGARAAAGCGGCCGAGATTGCCAARMAAGCSTATAAAGAAGGCAGACCTGTTATCGAAGTCGCCGCAGAGCTCACCGATCTTTCTGTTGAAAAATTACAGCAGTTATTAGATCCCGCAAAGTTAACTCAGACTAATATCTAAAAAATTTACTAACCTTTTGTGCTACACAAAATAATGGGGAAACCATGCCTTTAGCCATTACACTACACATTTTAGCCGCTAYCATATGGGTAGGCGGTATGTTCTTCGCCTATACAGCTCTTCGCCCTGTGGCCGCCATTCAATTTGAACCACCCGTCAGATTAACACTCTGGTCAGCCGTATTTAAACGCTTTTTCCCCTGGGTTATTGTCAGCATCATTGCCTTACTAGGCTCTGGCTTCTGGATGATATCGTTATTAGGTGGAATGGCCGCTATCGGCATGCATGTTCATATCATGTTACTGATCGGCATCATCATGATGCTGGTGTTTTTTCATGTTTACTTCGGCCCATTTAAAAAGTTAAAAACATTCATTATTACTGAAGACTGGCCTGCCGGTGGAGCGGCCCTCAATCAAATTCGTAAGCTAATATTGTTAAACTTGGCATTAGGATTGCTTGTTATCGTTATTGCCTCAGCCGGACGACATTTATAACATTATGCTAAAACTAGCTAGCCTCCTTGTCTTCAGTTTATTCCCTGCCCAGTTGCTTACAGCTGAAGAAATTTCACGCACACAAGATAATGAAGGCATCGTCGAATTCAGCAATATTCCGGCATCAMCAMGYAGCGGTAAAACAACCATTATTTATACCTATCCTGATGGCAATAAAGTCTCGGTATTCACCGACCAGAAACCAACCCACACCTCTAACTATAATATACTAAAATTTGAATGTTATGCCTGCAACCCACATTCAAAAATCAACTGGAACACAGTTAAACTMAACCTTAAYTCCTTYTCTCAAACCGTTGTTTTAGAAGCAAAATCAAATAGTGTAGATCCCGCTTTAGTGCGTGCACTGATTCATGCCGAGTCTGCCTTTAATTCTCAAGCCGTATCACGYGTAGGCGCACAAGGTTTAATGCAATTAATGCCTGCCACTGCCAAAGAGTTAGGCGTAACAAACGCGCTTGATGCAAAACAAAACATTGCCGGTGGCACCCAATACATTGCCCAATTATTGAAGCAATTCAAAGGTAATATTAARCTRGCCACMGCCGCATATAATGCTGGSCCGRCCGCCGTTRAAAAATACAATGGCGTACCRCCTTATGAAGAAACCCAAGTCTAYGTTAARCGGGTAGCGATCCTTCATGCWCGTTATCAAAAAGCATTATGACCTCACTCAAAGCACTTATTGCTGAAGAAAAACTGATTCATTCTAAAATGAAAAAAGTCATYTCCCATGTGCAAAGAGAAAGCAAAGATTGGATCCAAAATACCATTTTAATTGATCGCTATGACGTACCATTTAAATACAAACGCAAGAAACTGTATAAATCGCTAAAAGGTGCCCGYGTTGATCTTGCTTACTACCCTTCAAGTGAGCTTCTAGCAGGGATAGAATTTGAAATGATGAAAGTAGTTAAAATCGCCATTTCTTAACACATCAATTAACGCCGCCCCCAAAAGCGTGCCACTTAATTTAATACGTTAATCATTTATGCAAACTAAAACTATTTTAACTACTTTTCGACCCTCTTTTTTAGTATTAACCCCTGCCTGTATATTTTTAGGATTAAGCCTTTCGCTTTCTACAGCCTCTTATATAAATTGGTTTGATTTTTGGCTTATTATGGCGGGGGCTACTCTTGCTCATATTGCCGCCAACACATTGAACGAATATGCTGATTTCAAAAGTGGCTTAGACTTACAAACCATCAAAACACCCTTTAGTGGGGGAACAGGCGCACTGCCTGAAAATCCCACTGCAGCAAACTCAGTTCTAATTGCGGGCTTAATTTCAGTACTATTTACAATTATCATTGGTATCTATTTTATTTTTGAATACGGGCTTCAATTGCTACCCATAGGCTTAGCAGGCATATTATTGATCATTAGCTATACGCAATGGATCAACCGCTCCCCTATTTTATGCTTAGTTTCACCCGGCTTAGGGTTCGGAGTATTAATGGTCGTCGGCACCTACTTAATACTTACAGGTGGGTTTTCTGRGTTAGCATGGTTCATCTCCCTTGTGCCTTTCTTTCTTATCAACAACCTCCTTTTATTAAATCAATACCCAGACATAAAGGCCGACAGAGATGTAGGAAGAAATACATTTCCTATTGTTTTTGGTATAAAAAATAGTAATCGCATCTACTTTTTATTTTTAATCATTCCGTACTCGCTCATTACATTTGGTATTTTTAATCAAAGCATTCCCGTACTGAGTTTTATCGCTCTTTTACCTATGCTACTGTCATTATTTGCATTTTTAGGTGCACTCAAATATAARGCTAATATTGCAATATACCCTCACTATTTAGCTGCAAATGTTGCTGCTTCTATTTTGACGCCATTTCTTCTTGGCCTTGCAATTATAAATGGCTAATAATTAATTACATCAATATTGCCATTAGTGCTTGTTAGAGCAAAATATTGCCTATGAAAACAGATTGCTATTCACCATTTTATTTTTCACTTATGCAATACGTATAATAAGCACTTTAAGTTCGCCCACTGGTTGCCAGGACTGTCGCTACGATCCCCCCCATTTCTTAAAGACTTGAGAGTAAAAATGAACCGTAAACTACAAAATTTATCAGAGATTGTTGCTAGGGCGAATGATGTGTTCTATGGCAAGTTTGATCATATCGATACCTTAATGGGCATAATGGATAAAACTTTACGTAAAAAAGGCATAAAAGCGGATGCAATCACCATTGATTGCATTGCGCTAGATAAAAAGATCGTTATCCTGCTCCACGATGATACGCCTGATATTGTAAGCATTGCTTTGGGTAATAAAGAAGGTGATATTTATTCATCTTCAGAATACGAACTAGCGAAACTATCAGAAGCCTCTATTGTAGAAATAATGGAAGTAAACTTTATTTAAAAATCGATTTAATGCAGTTTGACCATATTTTTAAACGATTGAAAGTACATTTCACAAAATTACCATCATTATGTTTAAACTGTTTTTTAAGTGCTTTTTTCACTTYCCAAGTACCTTTGTAACCATTTGGRAACACCACTAAGTCACCCGCTTTAAATGTAACTGAAGGTCCACCATCTTCAGGTGTCATTTCACATTCACCTTCTAAAATAAGGGCTGTTTCTGTAGTAACAAATGCCCATGGGAATACCGATACTTCTTTTTCCCATGTTGGCCAGTGAGCAGCACCCATTTCTTTTAAAAGCGCTTCGCTGGGGTTACTATCAACTGTAATTTCTTTCATGTTCATTCCTATTGTTTAGTTTATGCCCACAATCAAAATGATTTGGGATGTGCCATAGTATGTTGTTCAGCCTTTTTTGACTATATTTTAAAGGTAATAATGTCCATTTAAAAGCTAAACTGACAAAAAACAGAGCGCTGTATTAAAAGCTAACGGGAAACTATATTTGTCGCTACTTCAAGCTTAGCGTTCTCTTATTATTTTGTATAAGCCCAAACACTGTCTCTATCTGTACCGAAATACACTCTTTTTCTCACGTGCCACGCCATTCGGGCAAAGGCTAACGACAGTAATAACGCTGTAATATCAACGGCTAAAAGAGCAGGTTTTAAGTGGAACCATAATCCTGTTTCCGGCATAAGCAAACCAATAATAGAGCTCAAAGGAATAAAGAGTGTAAATAAGGCTGCAATGTAAAGTAGTTCAAATAAAGCCCTTGCAGGGCCTCTTAACCATGCCCAAGCTAGTGCCACAAAAAAAACTGTGTAGTATACATRTTGATGCCATTGATACAGCTCACTGACATACAGGCTTAATATTTTGCTAGAGGCAATCATCAGTGATATTCCTGCAACACAGCCTAAACTCATTCCAACCGTTAATGTTGCTAAAACTCTGACRTCYTTTCGCTGTTTCGGCTCATTTTYATCTCGTTTTTGTCTTTTTCGACGACCTTCGATCCATAATAGATTACCCGTAAAGAATAACCACGCCCCCGCTAATCCGAGTAAGAAGTATACCCAACGGATAAAATTGCCACCAAAAGTTGCAAAATGGAGTGCAAAAAAACTGCTCAAGGTTGTTGAAGCAGCCCCTTGGTGACCAGGTAAATAAAGCGTACTTTGCACTTCACCCGTATAGGGATTCATCGGTATAAAACCACCCGGCGCTCGTGGTGCAATAGCACTATCATCATTACCCCACACTCTGACCATTGCTCTAGGTGTTGTTATGGCTGAGTAATCCAATCTATAAGGTATAAAATTTGCTGATAGTGCTTGAGCAGTTTTGATTAATTCACTAGGTAATACCATTAAGTCGGGATTAGTCGGTTGATCGGCTACCGGTTTAGGCATGTCAGCCATAAATGCTTGGCGTAATTGACCTTCATGAATAACTTTATCCTGCACACCGTAAATAATATCGTGGTAAGCAAAAACAAATGCCGTCAGTGCCATCACAATATGAAGTGGCAAACTAAATACGCCTACAATATTATGGGCATCAAGCCAAACACGTTTCGGTTTACGGCCTATACGAAAGGCAAATAATTCTTTGACTAAGATGGGTAATAAAATAATCAGCCCTGAAATCAAAGCTATTGAATATAAAGCGGCAATCACGCCCATAATCCAGCGGTTAGCATCAGAATCAATAGGAAGCCCTAACACTCGGTGCAATACATCAATAAACTTACTGAGGGGGCTTGGGTGAATCTGCTCTATAATAGCTTCGCCATTAAGAGCCSCTTTAACGGTATAGTATTTATTGTTTGAACTATCAAGCTCACCAGCACTTTTATCGTGAAYCTCCCAKGTAATCTGCTGGGTAAAATACTTCTCAGGATAAATATGCAATCGTATACTTCTTACCGTATCAGCTTCTGATTTTATAACATGAGATAGCAACACGACTGCGTCATCAATGGATGTTTCAATGGTGGATTCTACAGCGGGCGGAGTAGCCCAATGCATTAATGGTTCGCTGAATATCGTTAATGCACCGGCATAAAAGGCAATAAACAAAGCTAAAGCCGAGATGATGCCCGTCCACGAATGYAATGTCTTATAGRCACGAATAATCTCTGGTTTTATTTTCATGGTTTTTCGCTAGCTAGAAGAGTCTCAAKAGTCCGTAAATAGTAACAACACATACATTAGCAAGGCCAAGTAGTAGCCATGCACGTTGCCCACTAGAGAATAAAAAAGATAGGCTTAAAACAAGCATCCATATTGGCGCTACCAYCCACATAGCAAGCTGTACTTTGACGCTCACTGCAATACCCAACGGCATCTGCATAAAAACGGCAGAGCAAGCGAGGCTAAGAAAAAGACCTAAAATCACACCAGCCAAAGACTTGCTTAACCAATCAACTTGAAAAGAACTCAYCTTGTTAGTCACTATTTATTGCCTTTTCTTAAGGAGTATAAAATGCCTAAGTAGGGAAATAAAATAAATAACAACATTATCCAAACRAATAATGTAAAGACGGCTGCTACCACCTGCATASCWACCGTCATCATTAYTAGACTGATAATAAGTAATCCGATACCAATCCATTTTGCAATARGAAGAGGTCCTTGCCTTGGTATCCATAACTGATGTCGAGATGACAAATAGATAAAAACACAAGCAGCAAAGGCACTTAATATGCCACCAACAACATACATARAGACTATTTCCTACAAATTAAACAATAAAACTAAAATGAGTAGGTGGCCGACACGCCAAAGTGGCGAGGCGCTATCAAATCAGCATAACCAAGAGGGTTGGCACGCCCTACTGGCTCTTTTACTCTTAACGCTTCTTTATCTGTTACGTTRTTTACATAGGCTGAGATTAACCAGTTTTCAACTTCATAATTAGCATTCAGGTTAATGAGGGTGTAACCACCGACTTCACGATCGTCTGTGTTTTCGATATCGCCATAGCTACCACCAATATAATTAAAGTTGGCACCGATATCAAATTCATCAGTAACATAATAAGTAGTGCCAACCGTTATCGTRCTCTTAGGTGCAGTATTCAGCTCATTACCTTTAATATCKGCGTAATCATCCCCACCATCTTTGATTTCAGTATTCAATAAGCCTACTCCGAGACGAAGCTCTAAATCTGGCGTTAATAAAGTACTCACCTCTAACTCAGCACCATAAGTGACCACTTCATCAATATTGACAATACGACGAAGTGAGTTTTGACCTTGGTAACCATCATAAATATTGTAAAAAAGATTACCTCGTAACTTAACTGTTCCGCCTGCTAGGTCACTGTGCACACTTAGCTCGTAAGYTTCGACCTTTTCTTCATCGTAATAGTAATATTCCGCTGCTCGATAATCTAATGCACCACCACCCGAGTTATAGCCTTTTCTAGCACTTAAGGCGACTCGCGTTTCATCCGTCACGTCATATTGCAATACTAATTTTGGTAAGAAAATGGTGTTTTTTTCTTCCAATAGTGTATCAATAGCACCATATACAAAATGACGTTTTTGAGTTTCATTTTGATAACGCATACCACCCGTGATAGTGAAACGGTCAGTAACAGCGTAATTAAGTTGAGTATAAATCGACTTGGTATCCGCTTTATCTTTACCATCGTAAATATAGGCACCAGTACTTGCTACCTCTTGATCACGTTCAAAATACGCTAAACCGACATAACCATTAAACGTTTTATTGTTTTCACCAAAATTAAGTTTGGCATCAATAAATTTATTATCTTCCTCAAAATTTAAATATTGATCAGCGGCAGCCGTTGCTCCATATTGCTTAAACCCCCAATCATAATCAGTAGCTGATACCAACAAATCCAATGACATAGCATCATTTAGCTGAAAATCAACTTTTAAGCTTGCGGTATCACTGTCTGTTTCTATGTTACGAATGAAAATCTTTTCATATGAACTKGGATCATCRCCKCGRAAATAACGTCTACCGGTATCTCCTTGCTCTTCATTTTTTGAGTAGGTGAAAAGCGCATCTAAGTTTTCTGTTGCTTTCCATAAAAGCTTTATCCGACCTTTTTCAGTATCAATTTCGTTTAAGTCAAAACCRGCTGGGTTTGTGCTATATTCATCGTTACTTGTTGTTGTTTGTGCATCTATCAACTGTCCTGAAATACGAAATGCTAAKKTATCTTCAATAATTGGCCCAGATAACATTACTGCTTTATCAATATAATTTTCTTCATTGCGATAACCCAATCTAACGGCACCTTCCCAATCAAAACTTGGATCTTTTGTTTTAATATAGATCGCACCACCAATACTATTACGGCCGTTATTACTTGATTGAGGGCCACGATAAACTTCTATCTGTTCCACATCCCATAGACCAGAATCACCAGTAAAATCAGCAACAAAAGGTTCAGCCACACCATCAATGAGTATCGATACTCGGGGATTCGCACCACCAGTAATCGAATTAAAACCACCCGCAGCACCATTACCGGACACACCACGGATATTAGGTACTGCACCTGTTGGTGTAACAACATTAGGTACAGCAGCAATAGCTTCTCTCACCGTTTGATTGCGTGTTGTTCTCAACACATCATCACCAATGAC
This sequence comes from Methylophaga sp., assembly GCA_002733335.1. Taxonomy (GTDB): domain Bacteria; phylum Pseudomonadota; class Gammaproteobacteria; order Nitrosococcales; family Methylophagaceae. The sequence continues at coordinate 23,562 of NVVK01000009.1, read as the reverse complement.
TGATACTGACGATGTAGTATCTTTTAAAGACTTATCAAGCTTTTCACCGATAACGGTAATATCTTCTAATGTGACGGTAGTATTATCTTGCCCATCTGCAAATGCAATGTTTGCTAAACTAATTGACACCAGCAAAGAAAGTAATCGTTTGTTCATTTTGGCTCCAAATCAAACTTTATATGAAAGCCTTGCTTCAATTTACATCTCTATAAAGTAGTTTAAGGCCATAATGTTATTATTTTTCACAATCTAAATCTTAATGAAAATAATTCTTATTTATGATAAGTTATTACTATATTGTTTTTTCAAAAAACGCTATTAATAATCGTCAAACCTTTATTCAAAACAATCTTTCACTACATTAAATGCAAACATGAATACGCCAGAACAAGAAATACGCCCCACTGACATAAATAGGCAGTCAAATAACTACTCGCCTATATTTCAAAATAAAAAAGAAAACGATGTTTTAGTTCAAGGCAAGTTAAAACGAAATCGATATCCCGAAGGCCTCTTCAGCCACTCAAGCCAAGTAACTGAAATGCAGGATTCTTTCAGTATGTCTGAGATACCTGCATCACTTAGTTTTAATATCATTTTTGAAGGGAAAATCGACTTAACGCTTGGTAATAACCATTATCAAATAGGCCATAACCTAAAAAACCATGCTGAATGTTATGCCTTCATCCTAAATCGACCTGACAACTTTACCCGTTTTTTAAAAAAAGGAATGAAAGTCTGCAAAGTAAATATTTTTGTAGAACGCCAATGGTTAGAAGCAAGATCCCATACCACAAAAGCAATAACAGAACTCAAACAACTATTCCAAGATCACGCTGTATTACGCCACTGGAAAGCATCAGCCGAAGTCATCAAACTCGCCCACGATTTATCCAACGTGGATAAAAAATCGGCGTTACAAAACACACTCGAAACTGAATATTTAACAATTAAATTATTAAATCAGTGTATTGAAGACTTYCAAATCAATATTGAAAATACACAAAAAAAGACATCTACCGTGGTCGCTAAACGAGAYAACAAWCTAAAACAAAGCATCGACAAACTGTTACAGAACAACCCCACATTAGATGAAATTTCACAGTCTCTTGGCTTAAGCATTAGTACTTTACAAAGAAAGTTCAAATCAGAGTTTGGCATCACAGTACATAGCTATTGTCGCCAACGTCGTTTAGACATTGCGAAGAAGGCCCTTGCTGTTGATGGGGTATCTATCGGCGAAGCATCCTACATGGCAGGATACAGTCACTCCTCTAATTTTATGTCGGCATTCAAAAAACGATTTAACCAAACCCCTTCCGAATTTATTAAATATCATCATCAGCGTTAAACTTTTCGCCTTAGCAGATCACTTAATAATTATAAAAAGGAATACRGTGTTACATTAGGGTTTTTCTAGCAAATMAACCAACTGATACAACTCATCCATGGCYTGTTTAGGYGATAAATTATCTAAATCCATTTTCGCCAAAGCTAGTTCAACTTCAGATATTGTCTCAGCAGCGTGTTCGGCCTGAAATAAATCTGTTTGAGCTGATGAATGCGTGCTTGATGATTGYRCTCTACCTTCTTCTAATTGTGACAGTTTCAGTCTAGCGGCTTTAATTACATCATTGGGCACACCCGCTAACTGTGCTACTTGYAAACCATAGCTCTGATTGGCAGCCCCTGCTTTTACCTGATGTAAAAATACAATYTTATCACCATGTTCTATGGCATCTAAATGTACATTTTCGGCATTGTCATACCGTACAGGTAATTCCGTTAGCTCAAAATAATGGGTGGCAAACAGGGTGTAGGCTTCAATATCACGCACTAACTTCTCAGCACAGGCCCACGCAAGTGATAAGCCATCAAAGGTACTGGTTCCCCGCCCTATTTCATCCATTAAAATCAAACTTTGTTCGGTGGCATTATTTAAAATATTGGCCGTTTCGCTCATTTCAACCATGAAGGTAGAACGCCCTGAGGCAAGATCATCCGATGCGCCGATTCGGGTAAAGATCTGATCGACAGGACCAATCACGGCTTTGCTGGCAGGCACATAGCTACCTATATGTGCCATTAATACGATTAATGCCACTTGTCGCATATAGGTTGATTTACCGCCCATGTTGGGGCCCGTAATCAGCAACAATCGCCGTTCTTTATTGAAGGCCAAATCATTAGGAGTGAAATTCTGCTCGGTACTGTTTTCAACAACCGGATGTCGCCCTGCTTCGATGTTGATACCTGTGTGCTCACTGAAATCAGGAGCAACATAATCTAAGGTCTCAGCACGTTCTGCTAAATTAGCTAATACATCTAATTCTGCTAAGGCGGCAGCAGATACTTCTAATGCGGCCAAATCGGGTTCTAGCTTACTGAATAATTCTTCATATAATGCTTTTTCTAATGCTAAAGCACGTTCATTAGCACTGAGCACTTGGTCTTCGAATTCTTTTAATTCTGGCGTGATGTAACGTTCTGCATTTTTCAAAGTTTGCCGGCGTACATATTCTGTTGGCACATCAAACTGCTGCGAACGACTCACCTCGATGAAATAGCCATGCACACGGTTATAACCCACTTTTAACATCGCCACGCCTGTGCGTTCACGTTCACGCTGTTCTAAATSAAGCAAAAATTGATTCGCATCATCACGAATATTACGTAACTGGTCTAGCTCTTTATTATAGCCCGCAGCAATCACACCACCATCACGAATTAATACAGGTGGCTGATCAATTAGTGCCGCTTTTAATAAGCTTAATAGTTCTGGAAACTGCCCTAATTCACGATCAAGCTGTTTGAGTCGACTTGCTTCAATATCCCCCAGCAAGCCATGCATAGCAGGCAGCGATTCAAGCGTATTACGTACGTGCATAAAATCACGAGGTCGAGCCGTTTTGAGCGAGATGCGTGCTAATACACGTTCAATATCACCTAATTGCTTCAATTCAGTTTGTATGGGTTCGACTAATTGCAGATCCATCAGCTGTTGAATGGCTTGTTGACGCTGTTTTAACACTGCATATTGCCGCAAAGGCCGCAATAACCAACGTCGTAATAATCTCGCCCCCATCGCTGTCGTAGTTTTGTCCAATATCGACAATAAGGTATTGTCCCGCCCACCTGACAGATTCGTTTCCAATTCAAGATTACGACGTGTCGCTAAATCGAGTTGAATGCTATCCGTAGTTTGTTCAATGGTCAGGCTACGTAAATGTGGTAATGCGGTGCGATGTGTTTGTTGTGCATAATTCAACAAACACCCAGCGGCGGTAATCGCTAGCGACATATCCTCACAACCAAAACCTTTTAAGTCCTGTGTTTTAAAGTGTTCACAAAGCCGACGTATTGCGCCTTCTAGATCAAAATGCCACGGTGGCACTGAATGACTTGTTGCTGAAAATTCATTTAATGCCTCAACTTGCGATTCATCGATTAAAATTTCAGCKGCTTGCAGTCGGGCAAGCTCGGCTTCAATATCAGCCAATGACGCCAATTCACTAATTGTAAAGCGGCCACTACTCAATTCTGCGACTGCTAGGCCATAACGTCCTTTTTGCTCATGCACTGCCACTAATAAATTTTCATTGCGGCTATCTAATAAGGCTTCTTCAGTTAATGTGCCCGGAGTAATAACCCGCACGACTTGTCGGTCAACGGGGCCTTTGCTAGTCGCGGGGTCGCCAATTTGTTCACAAATAGCAACCGATACACCTTTATTAATTAAGCGTGACAGATAGGCATCAGCCGCATGGTAAGGAATACCCGCCATCGGGATAGGCTTACCCTTGCTGTTACCGCGCGCTGTGAGTGTGATATCCAATAACTCTGCCGCRCGATGCGCATCGTCATAAAACATCTCATAAAAATCCCCCATGCGATAAAACAGAAGGTAATCTGGGTTTTCAGCTTTGATGCGCATATATTGCTGCATCATGGGTGTGTGGTTTTGAGTGTCGGTCATCTGCTATATTGTAGCTTATGAAAATACCTTCTGACGACGATCTTCAACAATTAACTGCCCAAGTGGCTGATGACTTATTAAATCGAGAGTGGCTACTCTCGGTTGCTGAGTCGTGCACAGGTGGCTGGGTAGCTAAGTGCTGCACCGATCTTGCTGGAAGTTCAGCCTGGTTTGATCGCGGTTTTGTAACCTATAGCAATCAAGCCAAAAACGATATGTTAGGCGTTACGTTTTCCACACTTAAGCAGTATGGCGCTGTCAGCAAACAAACCGTGATTGAAATGGCGCAAGGCGCATTAACACATTCAAATGCTAATGTTTCTCTTGCTATTAGCGGCATCGCTGGTCCTACTGGCGGCACAGAAGATAAACCTGTAGGCACGGTTTGGCTGGCTTGGGCAAGCAAAACAACCACTAAAACTCAAATGTATCTCTTTACTGGCGACCGTGATGCCGTAAGACGACAAGCTGTATTGRCKGCTTTACAAGGTRTTATTTCGTAAAAAAGAGCGTACATGAGAAGAAAAAACTCATGTACGCTCGAATGGTAAAATGTAGTTTCTAGAAAAGACTATTAAGCGTAACGAAGGTTATTGCACTTAAAATRCCGGCCGCAGGYAACGTAATAATCCACGCTAAACCAATGGGTTTCATCAAAGCCCAGTTGGTACTATGATTAACCATACCCACACCTAAAACAGCACCGATCAGAATATGTGTACTTGAAACAGGAAGCCCCATCACAGAAGCAAGCATAACGACACCTGCAGCAGATAACTCAGCCGCAAAGCCCGATGCTGGATGCATTTTAGTTAGGTTATGACCAACCGTTTGAATGACTTCTTTACCTATAAACCATAATCCAACAATCAATGCCACACCAAACGTTAACATAGCAATCGTTGGAACTGCCGCTTTAGCGCCTAGCTCGCCCGTACGCAAAATATCAAGTACAGCTGCAAACGGACCAATAGCATTGGCAATATCATTAGAACCATGGCTAAAGGCAAAACCAGAAGCGGTAAATACTTGTAACCAGCTAAACATTAAGAATGTCGATTTGTTTAGATCTTTGCCTTTTAGAGTCTTCGCAAAAATGGCCGTTGCTAACCAAACCACCGCACCTAACATGCCAATAATTAAATAATTATTTAACGTAGTTAGACCTAGATCCATATGTTTAAGCCCTTTAAATAACAGCATACCTGTTATTAACATTGCGCCTAATGCTGCAAATAAAGGTACATAAGTTTCAAGCGCCTGTGTGGCATGAAGATCATTTTTCYTCTTCTCAATAATATGTAATTCTTTATAGTAATCTGATTCAAGGTCCTCTGGATCAAAATCAGACTCTTTTACCGTATAAGCATCCCGTGCCATCGCAGAGGTGTATGACATCTTCTGAATTTCTGCCAAACGTTCAAATGCTTTTTTATGCTCTTTTTTATGCTCTTTTTTAGTTTCTTTAATTACTTTAAGATCTGCTTCTGCCTCTTCATTAAAACGTAATACATACTTTTTGATTTGATAAAATAAAGTATAAGCAACTAAACCACCGAGTAACGGCGACAGCACCCAAGAAATAGCAATCATGCCAATTTTATCCCACTTAACCAGCGCAAAACCGGTCTCTGCTCCGCCAATTAAGAACCCCAAAGTAATCGAGCTGCCCACAATACCGCCAATAATTGAATGCGTTGTTGATACAGGCCAACCTCGTTTTGTCGCAAAAAGCAACCAAATACCCGCAGCTAATAAAGCTGACATCATAATATAAACAAACTGCATCGGGTCAACGGCAATCGTTGACAAGTCAACAATACCTTTACGAATTGTTTTTGTGACTTCACCACCGGCAATAACCGCACCACTAACCTCAAATATAGCCGCAACAATTAACGCCTGTTTTATGGTTAAAGTTCCCGCACCAACACTCGTACCRAAGGAGTTAGCAACATCATTACCACCAATATTAAACGCCATAAATATACCGAATAATGTAGCTAATAYAAATAATGTAACGTGATTACCACCTGTGTATCCTAAGCCCCAGAAAATAAAATATCCTGTCATAGCGATAAGTAAAATCCCGAAACTTATATTAAGTTTAGAGTCACTCATACTTCATCCTTTTAAATTGATTAAAAAATGTGAACAACTTCAAAATATTACGTTTCGCTTTTTACCCAATGATGACCATTTTGTTACATAAGCGTGACACCCTCTAATTGTTAAAGAAATCTAGAGACTTATTTATATATATGGGATAATCACCGACTTAGATTTTTGGTTCCCAAATAAGGCTTATAACAAATGGATGACAACAAGAAAAAAGCGTTAGGCGCAGCACTTGGTCAAATAGAAAAACAATTTGGTAAAGGCGCAGTCATGCGTTTAGGTGATTCTGCTGCTGCACGTGATATTGACGTTGTCTCAACAGGCTCTATTGGGCTTGATGTTGCCTTGGGCATAGGCGGCTTGCCTCGCGGTCGTGTGGTTGAAATTTATGGCCCTGAATCTTCAGGTAAAACAACGCTTACTTTGCATGCCATTGCTGAAATGCAAAAATTAGGTGGTACTGCCGCCTTTGTTGATGCTGAACATGCACTGGATCCACTTTATGCTGCTAAATTAGGCGTCAATATTGATGATTTATTGGTTTCACAACCGGATACCGGTGAGCAAGCCCTAGAAATCACAGATATGTTAGTCCGTTCTGGTGCAATTGATGTCATTGTCATTGACTCGGTTGCGGCGCTAACACCTAAGGCTGAAATTGAAGGTGATATGGGTGACAGCCATATGGGTTTACAAGCCCGCTTAATGTCACAAGCATTACGTAAACTAACCGCTAATATCAAACGTTCAAATACATTGGTTATTTTCATCAACCAATTACGTATGAAAATTGGCGTTATGTTTGGTAGCCCTGAAACCACAACCGGTGGTAATGCSYTAAAATTYTACGCTTCTGTYCGTTTAGATATTCGCCGYATTGGTGCAATCAAAAARGGCGATGAAATTTTAGGTAATGAAACCCGCGTTAAAGTAGTTAAAAACAAAGTCGCTCCTCCTTTCAAACAAGTGGTGTTCGATATTCTTTATGGTGAAGGTATTTCACATGAAGGCGAGTTAATCGATCTGGGTGTTGAAAACAATATCGTAGAAAAAGCTGGCGCATGGTATAGCTATAGCGGCACACGTATTGGTCAGGGTAAAGATAATGTGCGTACYTATCTAAAAGAGCATCCTGAAATGGCAGATGAAATCGAAGCAAAAATTCGCGCAATTCTGCTACCGAAAGATGAGCCAACTAAAGCWCCCGCTAAAGCGAAAAAATCAGCTGAGTAGTGCCCAATGAAAGTTCAGTCGCTGCGACAAAGGGCAATGAATTTTCTGGCTCGACGTGAACATAGCGTTTATGAGCTAACAACAAAATTAGTAAAAGCAGAATTTGAATATGATGATATTCACAATGTGATCGCTAGATTGACTGAACAAGATTTACAAAGTGATCAACGGTTTGCTGATAATTACACACGATATCGTTCTAATCGTGGGTTTGGTAGTCAAAAAATCAGACAAGAATTAAAAGAACGTGGTGTTGCTGTTGAACTCATTAACGACGCACTAGAACAACAAGATATTGACTGGTTTACTCTCGCCTTGACGGTGAGACGCAAACGTTTTGGCGAGCAAAAGCCTGATGATTTTAAAGAGCGTGCAAAGCAACAACGTTTTTTACAATATCGTGGTTTTACTCATGAACAAATAAGTGAAAGTTTTAGATGAAAAGTAGCTCAGATATCCGCCAACTTTTTCTGGATTTTTTCCAAGAAAAAGGCCATGAAGTTGTAGCCAGTAGTCCATTGGTTCCCGCTAACGACCCCACCTTGCTATTCACCAATGCAGGCATGGTGCAATTTAAAGAACTATTCCTAGGGCAAGAAACACGTAAATACACACGAGCAGTMACRACRCAACGCTGTGTACGTGCCGGTGGAAAACATAATGACTTAGAAAATGTRGGTTATACCGCACGTCAYCACACCTTCTTTGAAATGTTGGGCAACTTCAGCTTTGGCGATTATTTCAAACGCGAAGCGATTCAATACGCATGGGAGTTTTTAACAGAAACACTTGAGCTACCTGCTGAAAARTTATGGATCACTGTTTTTGAAGAWGATGATGAAGCRGCKGAYATTTGGATMAAAGAGATGGGCGTTGATCCTRCACGTTTATCTCGCATTGGTGCTAAAGATAATTTCTGGTCGATGGGTGACACCGGACCTTGTGGTCCTTGTAGTGAAATTTTCTATGACCACGGTGCAGACATTGCCGGTGGCCCACCTGGCACACCAGAAGAAGACGGCGACAGATACATTGAGATCTGGAATCTCGTTTTCATGCAATACGATCGCGCACAAGACGGTACAATGACGCCCCTACCCAAACCATCTGTTGATACCGGCATGGGTTTAGAACGTTTAGCTGCGATATTGCAAGATAAACACAACAACTATGATATTGATTTATTCCAACACTTAATCAAATCGATTCAAGCCTTATCAGGAACAGAAGATCCCACRCACACCTCATTGCGAGTTATTGCTGATCACATTCGTTCATGTGCCTTTATGATTACTGATGGCGTACAACCTTCAAATGAAGGGCGTGGTTACGTATTACGCCGTATTATTCGTCGCGCTATTCGTCACGGCCATAAACTAGGCCTTACTGATGATTTCTTCTATAAATTAGTCACACCACTTGTCGATGAAATGGGAGAGGCATTCCCTGAATTAGCAAAAGCACAACCTTTGGTKGAACGYGCATTAAAACAAGAAGAATCRCGCTTTGCCGATACTTTAGATAATGGYCTTAAAATTCTTGAACATGCTATTAGTGAAATGGCTGATAAAGAAATTCCMGGTGAAACAGTATTCCAACTCTATGATACCTATGGTTTCCCCATTGACCTTACTGCCGATATTGCCCGTGAACGTAATTTAACACTCGATGTGGCTGGCTTTGAAAGAGAAATGGAAGCACAACGCAACCGTGCTCGATCAGCCAGTAATTTTTCAGGCGCCCTATCMGATCAAAYAGCCATTGAMGGTGAAACKGYGTTCTGTGGKTAYGATTCMACACAYRYACGCASYACYATCACYAGTATTTTAGTAGAGRGTGAACATGTCGATCAGCTACACCAAGGTCAACAAGGTATTMTCGTCTTGGATAACAGYCCTTTCTATGCTGAATCAGGTGGYCARGCCGGTGATTTAGGTCAAATWTCAAGCGATACCGCTAATTTTRAAGTATCGGATACRCGAAAACAAGGCAAAGCCTTTACCCATATTGGTYTATGTGAAAATGGTRATTTCAAAGTGGGCGATCAGGTTACAGCACATATTGATGAACATAATCGTATTGCAACCGCCCTAAATCACTCAGCAACGCATTTATTGCATGCCGCATTACAACAAGTGTTGGGCGACCATGTTGCTCAAAAAGGTTCATTAGTGAATGCACAACGTTTACGTTTTGACTTCTCACATTTTGAACCTGTCACAACAGRACAGTTACATAGCATCGAACGCCTAGTAAACCAACAAATTCGCCTTAATCATAGCGTTGAAACCAATATTATGGCYTTAGAAGAAGCCAAACAATCMGGYGCAATGGCYTTGTTTGGTGAGAAATATGAAGAAGATGTMCGTGTTTTACGCATGGGTGATTTTTCTACCGAATTATGTGGTGGTACCCATGCAAACCGTACCGGTGATATTGGTTTATTAAAAATACTCTCTGAAGCAGGCATTGCCTCAGGTGTGCGCCGTATCGAAGCCGTAACAGCTGAAAACGCACTTGATTATATTGATACCAACCAAGCACGATTAAATAAAATATCGTCAATCATTAAAGCAAATCCAGATAATGTTGAAGAAAAAACAACACAACTCATTCAGCGCGCTCGCCAATTAGAAAAAGAACTTGATGCACTCAAAAGTAAGTTAGCCAGTAGTGCCGGCAGTGATTTAGCCAGCTCAGCTCAAGATATTTCTGGAATCAAAGTGCTTGCAGCCCAACTTGAAGGTGCTGATAGCAAAAGCTTGCGTGATACCGTTGATCAACTTAAAAATAAACTGGGTACTGCAGCGATAATATTATCCTCTGTTGATGGCGATAAAATAACCCTCATTGCCGGTGTCACTAAAGATGCTACGGATAAAATTCGTGCCGGTGATCTTGTGGCACATGTCGCATCACAAGTAGGTGGCAAAGGTGGCGGTCGCCCCGATATGGCACAAGGTGGTGGTAATCAACCTGAAAACCTCAACACAGCATTAGATTCAGTTAATGACTGGATCAGCTCAAAGTTGGAAACGTAAACAATGGCATTAATTGTACAAAAATATGGTGGCACTTCTGTCGGAACGGTTGAACGTATCCAACAAGTAGCAAAAAAAATAATTAAACATCAACAAGCAGGCGATGATCTCGTTATTGTTGTCTCTGCGATGAGCGGTGAAACGAATAGATTAGTAGCATTAGCGAATGAACTTAATGATCGTCCTCGTGGCCGCGAACTTGATGTACTTTTATCTACCGGTGAGCAAGTTACTATCGCCCTACTGTGTATGGCATTACAACAACAAGGCATTAACGCAAGTTCATTTACCGGTAGCCAAGTACGCATTTTGACTGACAATACCCATAATAAAGCACGCATTATGGAAATTGACGATAATAAAATTCGCAGTGCATTAGCAAATGGACACGTTGTTGTTGTTGCTGGATTTCAAGGCTGTGATAAAGATGGCAACATCACTACACTTGGCCGTGGTGGTTCTGATACAACAGCGGTTGCACTTGCTGCAGCTTTAAAAGCAGATGAGTGTCAGATCTACACCGATGTCGATGGTGTTTATACAACCGATCCACGTGTTGTGCCAGAAGCACGGCGACTCAATCAAGTCACATATGAAGAAATGCTAGAAATGGCAAGCCTCGGAGCAAAAGTATTACAAATTCGCTCTGTAGAATTCGCCCGCAATTACAATGTTCCGTTACGTGTACTCTCCTCCTTCATCGAGGGTGGTGGTACATTAATCACGGCTGAGGATCCCACAATGGAAAAAGCTGTTATATCAGGCATCGCCTTTAACCGAGATGAAGCAAAATTAACGGTGCTCGGAGTACCCGATCATCCTGGAATTGCAACTCAAATTCTTGGCCCGATTGCTAAAGAAAATATTGAAGTTGATATGATTATTCAGAACACAGGTTATGAAGGTACAACTGATTTTACCTTTACTGTGCACCGCAATGATTATGACTCAGCATTAAAAGTATTACAAAAAACAGCAGAGTCACTTAACGCTCGAGAAGTAACAGGTGATAATAAAATTACCAAAGTATCTGTTATCGGCGTAGGTATGCGTTCACATGCCGGTATTGCCAATACCATGTTTGAAACATTAGCGAATGAAAATATTAACATCAGCATGATCTCAACCTCAGAAATAAAAATATCAGTTGTGGTTGATGAAAAATATTTAGAACTTGCAGTTAGATCTTTACACACTGCATTTAATCTCGAAAAGGCATGATTCAAATGATATAATGAGGAATGTGACACAGTATGTGATCGTGGATGCTGATAAACTCGCTTCCAGAGAGAGCATGTATTGGTAAACCCAATACGGTTGAAATAGTCAAAGAGCTAGTCCAAACCGCACAGTGGATAGTACTTTATAACGTTAAGGAGAAGAACATGTTAATACTCACACGCCGAATTGGCGAAGCACTGATTATCGGTGATGATGTCGTCGTAAATGTTTTAGGTATTAAAGGTAATCAAGTAAGAATTGGTGTTGATGCACCCAAAGAAATATCCGTACATCGTGAAGAAATATACGACCGAATTCAAGCAGAAAAAGAAGAACAAAAAGCAGGCTAAAACCCAAACTTTTGCTAGCTTATTCACCCGCACCTGATATAATAGTCGGCTTGTGTGGAGAGCTGGCCGAGTGGCTGAAGGCGCGCCCCTGCTAAGGGCGTATAGGTTTACCCCTATCGAGGGTTCGAATCCCTCGCTCTCCGCCATATACATTGCGGTTATCGGCTTAACCCCGTATAATTGTTAGATTAAGCGCCCGTAGCTCAGCTGGATAGAGTACCTGGCTACGAACCAGGCGGTCACACGTTCGAATCGTGTCGGGCGCACCATTAATTTGGTACGAAAACAAACAGTTAGTCACTTAGTGATTAGCTGTTTTTTTTGCCCAACGTTTGCTGTAGCTGAAAACGTAGCCGCTACTGATTCCAACTGACACAAGCTATCCGCATAAGGTGCAAGATGATCTGATGACAGATGAGCATAACGTTGTACCATCCGAATATCTGACCATCCACCCAATTCTTGAAGTACATGAACGGGTGTCCCATTTTGAATATGCCAACTCGCCCAAGTATGCCGCAAATCATGCCAGCGGAAATCAACTATCCCCGCTTTCAACAATGCATTACGCCACGCTTTCGTATTCCCTTTTTTTACAGGCTTACCTTTATAGGTAAACACGAACTTTGAATGATGACCTTGCAACTCTCGTAACAATACAATCACCTCATTATTAAGTGGTACACCAATAGACCGACCAGCTTTAGCCTGATCAGCATGGATCCACGCTACCCGTCTTGTTAAATCAACTTGTGACCATTCAAGACCCGTAACATTAGATTCACGCAAACCCGTAGCCAATGAAAATCAAACCATTGCCACTAAATGATCGGGTAAAAAAGATAAGATCCTTTTCGCTTCCTCTGATGTTAACCATCGTATTCGGCGTTTAGGCTCTTTAAGCATCCTCACATAAGGTGCTTTATCTATCCAATCCCATTCACGATATGCCCTGTTCAATATCGCTCGAACAACTTCCATCATGCGATTAACCGTTGCGGGTTTAACGCCTGTATCTAGCTTGGCATATGTAATATCATCCAGTTTGTCTCGTGTCACTTCATCAAGAAACTTTTCTCCAATGAAAGGATCAACCCATTTAACATAAGCCACATCATCTTTGATTGTTTTCTTATCTTGGTTTTCACGAAACCAACGTACTACTGCTTCTTTCCACGTTCGTCGTGGCTTTTCACCCAATTGGACAATTCGCCACAAATTAGCTCGGAATATATCTTCAAATTCCTGAGCCTGCCTTTTATCTACTGTTTTAGTAGATCTTTGTATTCGCTGTCCGTTTGGTGCAGTGAACTTGCACCACCAGAACTTTGAATCTGATCGCTTATACAACATAGAGAACCTCCTCCACTATGTACTTGCAGCCCCAGCCGAGATCGAGAATAGTTCGAACGTAAATAAGAAACAAGGTCTTCCAACAAAAACACCCATTGTTTCGCAGGTTTAGCCGCAGGTATTTCACCCTTAACGGCTTTACCTCGTAGTGTCTGCCAATGCATCTTAAGAAAGTCCGCAGCTTCATACAGATCAAGCGTTTGATGATCATTACTCACCATCACTCTGCTTCCTATATTCATCTGCCACTGCCTTCTCTGATGGATGAAGGTTTTTATCTTCAGGCATATTCAGATAGGTGTTGTAAGATTTTACTTTTAGCGCAACTTTTTGTGCAATATAGCCATGAAAATCAAAATCAGTCATATATTCACGATCATCATGGTATTTTTTAGCCGATCTAATGTACGAATGAATACCTTCAATAGGATCTGAATAGCCCTCCCGAGCCATAAAAGAAGTCAAGCCACTGATGCCGTTAACAAACAAAGAACGATCACTAGGTGGCCTTCCCTTCTCTACAGGAACACGAGAAACCTGTTCATCTCCTGACCATTCAGCTTGTTGCAATACTTCCCAAACGCAAGCTGTAGGCCAGCGACTTTGTGTTTTATCTGTTTTACTGGGGATAGTTAATCGTAACCAATCTGTTGATGCATACTGCCATAGACCTGCCAAAGATTCTTTCAAACTACTAAAACTTTTGATACCTAGTTCGCGTAGTGCTACTCGCCTAAACTGAAATTCAAGCCGCCATACACCTGAATTACCATCCCAACCACATTCACGGTGAATTGTTTCAAGGTAATATCGTGGCTTTTTTTGCATCTCTAAGGTTTTGTTATAAAGTCGAGCAACAATATTGCCACCAATACCAATAACCCAGCCTGAAAACGTCCGCTGCACAGTATAACGATCCATGTCCTTGGCTCTAGTAACCCAATCACCATCAACAATATCCGCCAAAGGATAATCAGTAATAAAGTCAACACAGAGATCTAAACGGCTAACGGCTGGTGATTCAGAAAGAATACCGAGATCGTTAACAATATTATTTAAGTCACTAACCGACTTTTCAACACCGTGCTCAGTCAAAAGTTCACTCATTACTTGTACATGAGCCAAAGGCGTTCTAACAGCACCTAATTTAGCGATCTCAATTCGATACCAATTATCATTTAAAATAAATGCAAAGGGATGTCGTCCACGATCTTTAACCTCAAAAATATGATTATTAATATCTATTTGAGCTAAAGCGGTAATTCTAGGATCTGGGGACTGAGCCATTTTCTTCAACTCAGTTAATCTAATTGCAGTTTCCTCTATAAGATCACCTTGATAAGAAAGGTAAAGACTATCAATGCCTGTTCTTAATATCTTGGTGTTATAACTGTCAATGCTAGTAGAGGGTACTGTGTTACTAGACTGCGTACCCTTATCCGTATTTAATAACTGCCCCTGCGCGGCAGGAAGCGGCGACCTGCAGTCCGCTGCTTCCTCCCCCGCCGTAGCATTACATAAGTCATTATTTGGTTTTGTTGTAGCTTTACTCGAACCCATTTTATTATCATTGTGCATCTCTGCCTCCAAAAGTTAGGAGGACGGTGCCTAGCCGTCCGAAGTAGACGGTTAGAGATAATATGCATGACAAAGCTAATACTGAATTAGGTCAAAATATTTTTTTACCTAATGAACTTTTTTTCCGATATTCAAAAAGTCGATTTCTTAAATGTCCAACATCTTCAACACCAAATTTTTGGCCGTACACTCCTAGCTCTTCAAGAATGTCTAAAAGTTTTTCCTGTGGCATGTCTAAAAAACCTTCATCTTCAAGGATAGCGAAGGTTAGCCAAAGTTTTCGATAACGGATCTTTCCACTTAAAATAGGACGTTTAATATGATTTGCAAGCTGTTCTAAAAAATATTTATCATTACCTAGCTGGGCCTTTAGGATTCGAGCATGAACAAAAGGAAGTTGTAATATTGTTCTATCGATCTGTACTGCCTGACACAAAGCTTTATCAGCCTCAGCATCATCTTTTTGAGCCTGTTCGACAAGTTGGCATAATGTTTTACCGAAAGTCATCAATGACAAATAGTTAAATGTGGCAGTAAAAAAAGCATAGAGGGCAATAAGCATCTGTTTAGTATATTGCTCACATTCAAATTGCTCAGCAGTCTCAAGAAACGCTGTTACCTCTTCAGGACTAGGAAGAGCTACATCATCAGCTTCGTCAAGCAATTCAAGCCTATCTAATAATGATTTTTTATGAAAAGCAGCCGCAGTTTCAGGAGTAACTGACTTTAATTCATCAATATCATATAAGACAAGCATTCCAAGAGTTTTAAGCTGTCCTTCATCAAGGTAAAAAGTTGACCATATTGGTAACTTCCAAGCGATAATGTTCTCAGCTAAGTGAGGTAAAAAAGCTGTAATATTAAACCAGCCCTGATTTTTCTCCATATGCTCAACAAGAAAATCAATTTCAGGTAAAATTTTATCTAATAGCTTTAAAGTCACTTCTAAAGATCTATTTTCCATAATTTATTTTATTCTGAATGTTCCATAGAGTTTAGCCAGAGACTTGAAGAAAACATATTACACACACAATATTTGATTATGAGAATCAATCGAAAACGCCCCCCATTAATTCTATAATAAAAATCTAATTATATGATTAACAAATTAAAACGTTCTTTTAAAAGTGGGAAATCCTCGGTATAGGGGTGCTGCTCTCTATATTCCATTAACGTTATAACATCATCATCATCTATAGGAATTATATATCCTCTACCATCTTTTGCAGTGTCAATACACCTTTGTACAAAACGATCTTTGTTCTTGAATGAGCGACAAACCAATATTCCCACTTGGCCTCGACTGAGAGAGAATCTTCCCGACAATTGATCTAGTTCATTATTGGCAACTTCATTTCCATAGTTTTTACATTCTACAATCATTAGTGCAGATGGATAATGCCTAGCTAACCAGAAGAAGAAACCAGCCCGTGCTTCATTAGTATATGTAATATCAACTATTTTTCTTCTACTGTGGATAGGTGTTTGCTTTTTAGGATAGCACAGAGAAGGATAGAAAAGTGCCGTAAAAATACTTTCAATTATATTTTCATACTTAGTTGAATCTGCTTTTCCAGTGGGGACAGCGGTTAGGTTATGAGCTAATGTTTGCCAATCATGAGTAGGTATATTCTCTACTTCTGCTAGAGTCTCATGTGTTAGAGGTTTTGAAGGCCTGCTCTTTTTGTCTTGGCGGTAACGAGCTAGCACATGTGGATTCTTCAACGTTTGCTCAACGACTGCTAACTTATCAGCCCCATATTCGTCAATCAAATCTGTCTTATGAACTTTTAAACGTCCATTTTTCAAAACATTTACTAGCGGTGACATATTATTGATATGTTGGCTTTGAAGTTCAGGTAATATGTAATGTCTGTAATATTCATCCGATTTATAACTAATACGAAGCCTAACTAAATTTTTAGGAATAAGTATAAATTTCCCATATTCTGGAGTAAGAGGCAAGCTGACTAAAGCATCCTCCCATTTACCTTTAACAGGATTCCAGATTGGTCCAGAACTGATATTCTGTTCGAGGGGTATACCATAGTACTCACACATATCTTGTGTGTACTTTATTAATGGTCCACGAAGAATATTGCATACCGCATCTGAAATCATGTCAGGACCTATCCCATGAATCATCAGACAAGTATCCTCAAGATCCTCAAGTAGCCCCGTTAAAGAAGAGCGACTCTGCATAAGTGCACCCCAAACGCTATTAGCAGAGATTGTGCCGAAAGCATGTCCTCTAGATTTACCTTTCGAAAAACCTAAATGAAATTCATTACGCTCACTCAATGAAGAGAGTAAGTTTTTCGCGTGAGTGTGCTTGCCATTTTTTATATTATCTAAAACTGTCTCAAAAAAAGTCTGTAATAAAGAAGCTAATTCATGCCCCCATTTCGACTGGAGTCCATGTATAGCTGTTGGATCTATAAAAACTGCGACGTCAGTATCTAATCTTATATCAATAAAATCTAGTCCAGACTGATTTTTACCAAGGTTGTAGTACTCAGATATTCGCATAGTCAAACATCCTTCATTATTAATTTATCTATTATAAACTTACAATTTTAAGGGATACTTAATGTGCAGTGTAAAACACTGTACTCAATAATGTATACGAATTTTATAACTAATACTAAACAACATTAAATAACAGTAAATGTAAATTATTGGATGAGGCTACAAGCAATTGATTTAATTAAATAATTATTTTATTTTCGGTCAAGCTACGAACCCAGACAGCTGTACCGATAAAGACTTATATATCATAATGTTAGCTAAAGAAAATATATGCCTGTAGCTAAAAATGTACCCAGTATTATCTCAAGCCTTATCTAAAAAGTTAGGAATGTCAGAGCGACTATGTAGAACTCTCACAATTCGAATATGATCTTTTAGAATACGATAAAAAATAACGTGTTTATTTTTAATGCGGCTTCTTAAACCTATTTTGATTTCATCTCTAGTTCGTCCTAACTCTAATGATTGAGACAATTCAATAAAAACGGTGTGAAATTGTGTGGTGTACTCTATCGCTTTCTGTAAGCCATATTCAAATTCCGTGTAATCAAAAATATCTTCAATATCATTATCAGCTTCCGGTGATAACCTGTAAGCCATAGTCATTATTTTTCTCTAGCGGCTAGTTTAGCTTTAACAATATCTTCAACAGATCGTTCGCTCGTTTCACCATCCCAACCTTTTGCTATTTCAGCTCTAAGATCATTAATAACTCTATGTCGATAAAATTGATGCATTCTCAAAGCATCACGGACAACTTCACTGGCATTTTGAAAATCACCACTTTCTAGTTGTGCAGCAATATAGATTTCTTGCTTTTCTGTAAAGCTTACATTCATGACTTTATCCTCGTTCTATTGTTTAGAACAGAATAACACAAATGTCCAAATACGATAAATATAGCCATAACAAAATTATMMAKAYTGKNNATCYMMTYRWSYMTKWWMMKKTCMTWRSWCNCACTRAWCMAKNCYWRARCRTNGWRAAWAWRRWAWTATGACTGGGGATGCAAGTGATTGATTTAATTAAATATTCACCTTGTTTTTAGTCAAACTACGAACCAGGCGGTCACACGTTCGAATCGTGTCGGGCGCACCATTAATTTGGTACGAAAACAAGCAGTTAGTCACTTAGTGATTAGCTGTTTCTTTTGCTCCACGTTTGCTGTGCCCTTTTAAATACCTTACAAATCATAGAAGAGTGAACTGTTAATGTAATTAATTACCCTATCAGTTAAAATACTGCATTCTTTTAATACATCTACTTAAATATCACTGAACTGTCCCGTCTATTTTCAAATCGCTCCTGTTCTTTATCGCTTATAGAAGTTGCTGTTTAGCCTTGGTAATTGTTTGAATTAAGATCTAAAATACAGGATAAAAACAACAGCATGAATCAAATCTCAATCCTCGCTCTACCTATGAGTACCATCAAAAATAGACACAGCTTTTCCGTAATATTATTTTTACTCTGTATGCTGGCTGTCGCGATACCTCTGCCTGCTTATGCCTCCGATAAGGTGCAAACACGCGATGGCAGTCTACTGACAGGTACAATTAAAGCTATTTCAGCAACAACAATTACCTTGACCACTGACTATGCAGGTGAAATAATTCTGCAACGAGATAAAGTAGCAGGCTTTAGTACTGAACAGCCTTTTGTTGTTCGTCTAAAAAGTGGTACTACATTAGCCGGGTTGGTAGCGCACACGGGAGAGGGAACACTAGTTATCACCGGAAAAGATGCCACGATGACCACAACCATAGCCGCCATTGCTGAGAGTTGGCAGTTATCTGAAAGTGATCCTCAATTAGTACGTGCCGAACAACAACGYGATGCCTTAAAGCGAAAATGGTCATACGATGCATCGTGGGATATAATCGGTAAGAAAGGCAATTCTGATGAGTTTGGTGCTGTGATTGCATTAGCCGCTACCCTTAAAAGCTCACAAGACACCTTAAAGTTTTATGCATCAKTAGACAAAGCCAGCAAAAATAGCGACAAAACATCRGATGAGATCATCTTAGGTTCCGAATATACCGCTTATTTTACCGATCCTTGGGGCTGGTATGTACGAGGTGAAGTGGAACGTGATGATTTTGAAGATTTAAGGCTACGCACTTCGTTAGGTGCAGGTTTAAATTATCGTGTTTTCAAAGAAGAAACACATACACTTGAACTACGTTCTGGTTTTGGTTTCCGATATGAGAGCTTTAATAATGGCGATAAYGAAAGYGACCCTACTCTAGACTTTGGTTTAGACCATCAGTGGCAGTTTGCAAGCTGGGCTAATATGACTAATAAACTAGTCTATACGCCTGCCATCACTGACTTTGGCGATYTTTTATTCACCCATGATTCTGGCATTAATATTCCACTTGGTTTTTCTCAGAATTGGGATTTACGATTTGGCTTACGTAATGATTATAAAAGCCTGCCCGCAGCAGGCCGCGATAAATTAGATACGAGTTATTACTCTCGTTTGCAGTTGCATTGGTAATCAATTAGATAATACGGCGGCGCTTGCAAGCTAAGGCAAACGCCGCTTAATTTGGCTACGGCCCTTCCCCCTAAACAGCATATAGTTATCAGCTTCGTGCTGACAACTTAATGGCTACYTACCATTATTTCTCTCTATCCACTAATTTAGCTTTCACAATATCCTTAACAGTABGCTCACTTGCTTCACCTTTCCAGCCTTTTTCTATTTCAGACTGAATCTGTGTCATATGTCGACATTGAGGGAAATTCGAGCATCCCCAAAATTCATTCCCTTTATTTAGACCCCTAGATACTTTCCTCAATACAAGAGCACCATTACATTTAGGGCATTTTCTTTCTTTTGTAATGCTCAACTCATCTACATCCGGTGCAATTAATATTTTTTCAGCAGAATTATCGTTTGCTTTTGTAAGTATTTCTGGAATAATAGCTAATTGAATATCCTTGCTAATAGTGTCTGACTGATAAGTTCTAGTAACATCAAATCTCACGAAGGGGGTTTTTGCAGACTCTAAGGCTTTTACAATAAAGTCATCACGTTGTTGACGCTTAGATTGCGAATGGGATTGGTCATCAAGCTCAATAGCACAAAGGATTTCAGATGTATTCTTATCACATAATACAAAGTCTATATGTTTAGCTTTAATCTTATTAAAAGCCTTAGCCCATTCAACGCTATCCATTCCTTTAGTTACAGAAACTAAATCCGCGAGACGAACTTTCGCAAATATATCGTACTGATCTGATACTGCAATTTTGAGCACATGGTAAAAAGACAATTCGGCAGGTGTTAAAAGAGCAGATACTTTAAAGTAAGGAAATAAATTATCTTCCTTTGGCTCTATTGGGGATTGGTTATTCTTGGTGAAAAATATGAAGCCARTAACGAGCAATACAGCAACAAATAACAGAATTTCCATATACTTTAGTCCTTAAGAATTAAAACCGTTCCCGTGAATAGTGTAAAAAAACAGCAAAAAATTAGTTTAATGCAATAATTATCCGGTACTAAGAAATATTACTGCGCTTGGTTGGCAAGTTACTTTACCACCAATTGATGATGCGTAAGTAATAACGCCAGCAATAATTCCTATTCCAGATATAGTTTTCACTATCGTAATACGGAACACAACTTTATGAATCTGAACTATATTTATTTTATACCGGCCTCTTCAGCCACACTAGGCTCAAATAAAACGACTTGATCTCTACCTGCTTTTTTTGCCTTGTATAATGCCACATCTGCTAATTTAATAAGCTCAGTAGCATCATTGATATTATCTGAAAGGTGAGACACACCAAATGAGGCTGTTACATTTGGCAATAATTTATCATCATAAAATAGCTCTAACTCTTTTACCATTATGCATAGCTCATTCGCTCTCTCCGCAACTAGCTCAAGCTCTATTCCTGGCATAATGATGATAAATTCTTCTCCACCATAACGACAAATGATATCACTATCTCGAAAAGTATTTTTCAACAACTTTGCGAATGCAACCAACACGGTATCGCCGGCATCATGTCCATAGCTATCATTAAATTTTTTAAAATGATCGATATCAGCCATCACAATACCCAATCCTTCGCCTGAACGAGCTGTCTTCGATACCTCCATTTGTAGGGACTCTTCCATATAACGCCTATTAAAAAGTGATGTTAATGGATCACGGATTGACTGATGTTTTAATGCTTCGCGCAAGTTTAAACTCACCAACGATAAAGCAAGGTTATCTGCAGAAATTTTCATAAGTCGCTCACGCGATTGGAAATAACGCTGCCTTTCTTCATCGGTTTCAAACCCAAAATGGCCTATATATTCCATATGAATCATACCCAGCATCTCACCTTGAGCAATTATGGGCACACAGGTATAGCTATCAATATCATTGTGTACATGATTACAAGTCAATCGATTTTCTATTTCTATAGCAATATGCTCTCTACCCTGCCGTAGAGCCCAGCAATCATCAGGGGAAATAATATCTTCACTTTTCACTCGAACCTCACCCCACATTGTGGTCGATTCAACTAATGTTTTAGTTTCATTGAAAAGATATAAATTTCCTGCCCAATCAGGGAAGATTTGTTCTGCATAATGAGAGATAACAGGGTAAGTTTCAGGCAAAGTACGGCAAACTTGCAAATAAGAATTTAACTGATTAATTAAACTCATTTCTTGGTTGTACTGCATAAGTTCCTGATGCGATTTTTGTAAGTCATCTTCAGATGTTTTTCTTTCACTAATGTCAGTTGATGAACCTATAAATCCAGAAAAAATACCATTTTTATTAATGTAAGGTTCACCACGATCAAGAATATATCGGTATTCACCATCTCGACGCTTTAGTCTGTATTCCATATCAAACGCTTTATGTGTTTGAAAAGCATCACTAAAGGTATTCAAGCAGAATTGTTGGTCATCTGGGTGTAACGCTAAAAACCAAGCCTTACCACCCATTTTTTCTACATTTTCACGCCCAATAAAATTTTTATAAATACTATTCGAAAAAATATTCTCTCCAGTACTATTAGTTAACCAAAGCATTACTGGAGCATCTTCTGCTAACGTTTTAAAATCAATCTGATCTATCTCTTTACTCAGTTGTTGATTATCATTATCTTGAAGCTCTTGCTCTACCATATCGTAACCTATTTATATTCTCAATTTAACGTAACATAGCAGAATAACATTAACAATGAAATGAATCACCCCCCCCAGCAGTCGTGCAATTACTAGATTCTAGGTAAGAAAGTCAGTGTAAAGTGTATTAATGTCTTCAGCATAGCTTATAGGCTTGTGGATATCTGAACAACTTWCTTCCCGGAGATTCACCCTTCGGGCTCGCTTCGCTCATTCAAAATTGATCCCTACATATTTGTTATGCACAAGGAAGTACTGTAGGCCGGTTTTGCAGGAGCAAAAGCCGGTCGCAATTACATGTAGAGTAGCTTATTGCTAAATTTCAGGCAAAAAAAAGCCCAACCCCAAAAGGGTTGAGCTTATTTTTATATAAAAGCCTGGCAGTGACCTACTCTCACATGGGAACTCCCACACTACCATCGGCGCTAAGTCGTTTCACTTCTGAGTTCGGGATGGGATCAGGTGGGTCCAACTCGCTATGGCCGCCAAGCATAACTTTAACGTCAGTCTATAGACTGACAAATATGGGAAGTTAATCACACGGATGTGATATATGCCGATAATGCATTAAGCAATTATCAGTAAAAACAAGAAGATTAGCAGACAAATAATTATCTAGCGAACCCCAAGTTACCTTGGGGTTATATGGTCAAGCCTCACGGGCAATTAGTATTGGTTAGCTTCACGCGTTACCGCGCTTCCACACCCAACCTATCAACGTCGTAGTCTTCAACGGCCCTTCAGGAGCTTAAAGCTCTGGGAAATCTAATCTTGAGGGGGGCTTCACGCTTAGATGCTTTCAGCGTTTATCCCGTCCGTACATAGCTACCGGGCAATGCCTTTGGCAAAACAACCCGAACACCAGGGGTACGTCCACTCCGGTCCTCTCGTACTAGGAGCAGCTCCTCTCAAATTTCCAACGCCCACGGCAGATAGGGACCGAACTGTCTCACGACGTTCTAAACCCAGCTCGCGTACCACTTTAAATGGCGAACAGCCATACCCTTGGGACCAACT
>NVVK01000026.1:6361-24414 GCA_002733335.1 Methylophaga sp. | reverse complement strand
AAAATCTGAGCGAAAGCGTTCCAACACATGGCCGCCAAAATTAATCCATTCACCTTTATTCAGCAGGTGCGAGCCGAGACTTCCAAAGTCACATGGCCAACCCGCCGCGAGACTGTGATCACTACGATCATGGTGTTTATTATGGTGATCATTGCAGCGACGTTTTTCTTCGCTCTGGATCAGTTGCTTGGCTGGGGCATCGGGATGGTACTCGGTAGATAACACAGGTTCCTGAAAATACGGGTTCATAATTTAGGTTTTAGTCCGGCCTTTGGTTAGATTGCTGGGTTAATAAGGATACGACATTAATGGCGCACCGCTGGCAAGGTAATGTGCGTGAACTAGACAATGTTTTACAGCGTGCACTTATTCTCCAGTCGGGTTCAAAAATAACAGAAGCAGATTTGGTTTTTGAATCGATGACGGATGTTTTTTCGAGCCAAAATAATGACGAAGAACGAACTGACAATAATTTAAGTGATGATTTACGTAGCCATGAACAACGTCATATTTTAGATGCATTAGCTAAGAACAATTGCAGTAGAAGAGCTACAGCAGCGGAGTTAGGCATAAGTGAGCGCACACTACGATATAAATTATCGCGTTTTAGAGAAGAAGGTATTGAGATCCCTGAGAAGATTGGCAAGAAGTCTGCATAGTCTAAATAATACTAAAATAAAGGGAGCATAACGATGATTAATGCAATAGATCCTAATCAGTTATTAACACAAATGCGAGCGGCTCAGGCACAAGCATCACAACAAACAAACCCATTGGCACAAGTTCAAAATGTAGGTGCGAATGATGTGAACTTTTCAAGTTTGATGACATCAGCAGTGAATAAAGTAAATGAAACTCAGCAAGCATCAGGTAAATTGAAAACTGCATTTGAAATGGGTGATCCTAATGTGAGTTTAGCGGATGCCATGATTGCATCTCAAAAAGCATCGGTTGCATTTCAAGCAACGTTACAAGTAAGAAATAAATTAGTACAAGCATATGAGGAAGTGATGAGAATGACTGTTTAAAATAAATACGTAAACGTACTAAAATTATTTGATTAAATAGAAGAAGATAGAATTATGGAAAACTTACCTGTAGCAGCAAACCCGGCAGCAGCAATGCCGATGCCTACCACCGCTATTGGCGCTATGTCGGCGAATGCCTCAAGGCAGCCTGTAATGAAGCAAATTGGTTTTCTACTTGCTATTGCAGCCAGTATTGCTTTAGGTGGTTATGTTTTCATGTGGTCACAAACGCCTACCTATCAAGTGTTATTTTCAGGCATGCAGCCGAAAGAATCATCTGAAGTTGTCGCGCTTTTACAGCAATCAGATATTGCCTATAAATTAGATCCTAATACCGGCGCTATATTGGTTCCTAGTTCTAAGATACAGAGTTTGCGGATGAAAATGGCGGCAGAAGGCTTGCCTAGAAGTTCAGCACAAGGCATGGAAATGCTCAATGAAGAACAAGGCTTTGGCACAAGCCAATTTGTTGAAAGGGCACGTTATCAACGTGCTTTAGAAGAAGAATTATCACGGTCAATTTCACAATTACAGAATGTATATAGTGCTCGGGTGCATTTAGCAACGCCCAAACAATCGGTATTTGTTCGGGATCGTAAACCTTCCACAGCATCCGTTGTTATTAAACTTTATGCTGGGCGTACTTTAGAGCGTGGACAAGTAGCTGCAATCACACATATGGTTGCTTCAAGTGTGGCAAATATGACCAGCAACGATGTCACGGTAGTCGACCAAAAAGGCCGCTTATGGACTAAAACAGATCGTAATCAAGGCATAGAGATGAGCGACAATCAATTGCAATATACTCAGAAATTAGAACAAATCTATATCCGTCGAATAGAAGATATTCTTTCGCCTATCGTCGGAATGGAAGGTGTGCGAGCTCAAGTTGTGGCAGATGTGGACTTTACTTTTACCGAGCAAACACAAGAACAGTATAATCCGGATCTAGCGGCTGTTCGTAGCGAACAGCTTCAAGAAGATACACGAGTAGGTATTGCAGGTGCATTTGGAGTGCCGGGTGCACTCAGTAACCAACCTCCGGGTGGCGGCATAGCGCCTGAAGTTGTCTCAAAAGAAGCGGCGAGTGAAGAAGGTGTGGTTGAACAAACAAAACCTGGCAGTTCAAGCAAAAGTAGCACTCGTAATTTTGAATTAGACAGAACAATTAGCCATACACGATTCTCTCCTGGTGCGATTAAACGATTAAGTGTTGCCGTGTTGGTAGATGAAAAAAGCAGTGTTGATGCAGAAGGTAATATAACTAAAAATGCGTTATCAGAAGCGGAAATGGCACGAATTAATGCTTTGGTAATGGATGCTATTGGTTTTAATAAAGCGCGAGGTGACAGCTTAAACATTGTAAATGCCCCCTTCCTTATGCCAGAAATTGCGGAACCATTACCTGAAATAGCGATATGGCAACAACCCTGGGTATGGGATATTGCCAAGCAAGTATTAGGCGCTTTACTGGTATTATTTTTAATCTTTAAAGTAATCAAACCCGCATTTAGAGATTTGAATACCATTCCTGTAACAGATAATAATCAAGATGGGATGCAAGCAAGCCAAGCACAAATTGCGGCAGCGGCAACAGATGACGAGATTACTAAAATAACGACAGGATCAGAAGAAATGGAAGCGCAAATGGCGAATGTGCGTAGCTTAGTGCAGCAAGACCCTGCATTAGTTGCACAGGTTGTTAAAAACTGGACGGCAGCATAATGGCAGAAGAATCTAGAAAATTAACAGGGGTACAACAATCGGCTGTTTTTTTACGATCATTAGGTGAAGAAGAAGCGTCAGAAGTACTCAAGCATATGAATCCAAAAGAGGTTCAACAAGTCGGGCAGGCAATGGCAACATTGACCAATGTTACTCGTGAAGAGGTACAGGGTGTTATTGATACCTTCATCTCCACTGTTGAGCAAGAAACAGGTTTAGGCATTGGCTCGCATGATTATGTAAGAAAGATGTTAGTAGGGGCGCTGGGTGAAGATAAAGCGGGCAACTTGCTTGATCGAATACTCTCAGGTGGTAACACTTCTGGCTTAGAACAGCTTAAATGGATGGATGCGCGTGGTATCTATGAGGTAATAAGGTTAGAACATCCACAGATTATTGCAATAGTGTGTTCTTTTCTAGATCCGGATCAAGCTGCTTCAGTATTATCGATGTTTCCTGATCGTGATCAAGCAAACGTGCTATTACGAATWGCAACATTAGACGGTGTGCAACCTGCGGCATTAAGTGAATTAAATGAAATATTAGAAAAACAATTTAGTGGTAATGCGGGCGGTCAAACGGCCACAGTAGGGGGCGTGAAAACAGCGGCAGATATTCTGAACTTTGTTGAAGGTACCGTTGAAGCGACTATTATGGAACAAATCAAAGAAACGGAACCTGATTTAGGTCAAAATATTGAAGATCTTATGTTCGTATTTGATAATTTAATTGACATTGATGATCGTGGCATACAGACATTGATGCGTGAAATACAAACCGATCAATTACAACTCGCGCTGAAAGGTGCTGATGAAGCATTGAGAGAGAAATTCTTATCTAATATGTCACAACGTGCAGCTGAAATGTTACGTGATGATTTAGAAGCGATGCCACCAGTACGTGTGAGCGATGTAGAAACTGCACAGAAAGCGATTCTAACAGCAACCCGAGCGTTATCAGATAAAGGTGAAATCATGTTAGGAGGCAGCGGTGGAGATGACTTCCTCTAAGGATGAATTGATTACTCAGCAGGCTGATACTATTTTACCGGAAGAAATTGAAGCGGCATATCAGCGTTGGCAAGCACCTACAATGATTTCTGTTCAGGATGTTGAAGATCCTTCGCTCCTTACACTTGAAGGGATGGAAGCCCTACAAAAAAAGGCGGAGTTGGAAGGCTATAAAGCAGGGTTTGAAAAAGGTGAAAAAGCAGGGATTGAAGCAGGTCAGCAACAGATTGCCCAACGTGTTTCACAGTTGACCGAGTTGATTAATGCCGTTGATGAACCCATTGAAGAACTCGACCAAGGCGTTGAAAATGATCTGATAAGTCTGGTTATGACGATGACAAGACAATTAGTTCGRCGYGAATTAAAAATACAACCTGATCATGTTATTGGTGCAATGCGGGCAGCACTGTCAGTATTACCTGTAAATGATCGTAAATTAAAAGTTTTTCTTAATCCACAAGATGTCGAATTGGTTAAAAYAGGATTATCAATTGATCATGATGATAGCCGATGGCAATGGGTTGAAGATCCCCTTATTACACGAGGTGGAATAAGGTTGGAAACAGCTGATACGACGATTGACGCAACGGTTGAGGCTCGGTTAAGTAGTGTCATAAACAAACTATTAGGCGAAGAACGGGGCGATGATAGTGGCGAATGATGTCACCCATCGTAATGAAAAACTTCGCCGTAGTTTAAAAGACTATCAACAACGTTTGGATGATGATCCTTCAGAAGTTTTAGCCATTGAAGGCCGATTGACTAGAATGGTTGGACTTACCTTAGAAGCGGTAGGCTTTCAAGCACCGATTGGTAGTCGGTGTGAAATACARGGTGCGAATGGTMAGCCTGTCGARGCTGAAGTGGTTGGCTTTGCAGGAGATACGCTCTATTTAATGCCGATTGGCGATATCCGAGGCTTGGTTCCCAGTGCACGAGTTCGTCCACTTCGAAGTGATTCAAAAGTAATGGTTGGCGAAGGCCTATTAGGTCGTGTTATTGATGGGGCAGGTAAACCACTTGATGGTAAAGGACCGTTAAAAGTAACAGATAGCGTGTCATTGCATGGTGAACCCATTAATCCTTTAGATCGATCTCCAGTACGAGAGCACCTCGATGTAGGTGTACAGGCAATTAATGCCTTAATGAGTGTGGGCCGCGGTCAGCGAATGGGATTATTTGCGGGCAGTGGTGTCGGCAAAAGTGTTTTATTGGGCATGATGACACGCTTCACAGAAGCRGATGTRATCGTTGTCGGCTTGATTGGTGAGCGAGGACGAGAAGTAAAAGAATTTATTGAAGARATTCTTGGACAAGAAGGCATGGAGCGTGCCGTGGTTGTGGCATCCCCTGCGGATCATTCACCGTTAATGCGTTTACATGGTGCGATGTTAGCCACCAGTATTGCAGAATATTTTCGAGATCAAGGTAAACAAGTTTTATTACTGATGGATTCTTTAACACGTTATGCTCAAGCACAACGTGAAATAGCATTAGCCATCGGTGAGCCCCCAGCAACCAAAGGTTATCCGCCCTCGGTATTTTCATTATTACCGAAACTGGTTGAACGAGCAGGTAATGGGCCGGAGGGAGGGGGGGCTATTACAGCAATTTATACCGTGTTAACAGAAGGTGATGATCAGCAAGATCCCGTTGCTGATGCTGCCCGCGCTATTTTAGATGGTCATATCGTATTATCGCGTCGATTAGCGGAAGCGGGGCAATATCCTGCAATAGACGTGGAGGCATCAATTAGTCGTGTGATGCCACAAATTGTGTCAAAACAGCATTTGGAGTTTTCACAAATGTTTAAACAAATATTTGCTACCTATCGACAAAATCAAGATCTTATTAATGTGGGTGCTTACGCAGCAGGGAGTGATCCTAAGATTGATGAAGCGATAGCACTTTATCCCAGCTTACAATTATTGATTAAGCAAGGGATGGATGAAGCGATTAATTGGCAACAAAGTGAGACTAATTTGCAACAAACAATGCAACAACCTGTTTCTCAAGTATCAAACCTTAATATGCAGCAATCACCTGTAACCATTAACCAGATGCAAAAGAATTTATAGAAATAGCTCGATTGCTTCAAAGTTGTTAAGCAATAAAATTGATAAAGTGAAATTATGAAACGATCAAAAAGACTTGCCCCTGTTGTAAATATTGCGATTAAAGCAACAGATATGGCGTTAATTAAAATGGGTGAGGCCAATGCTGCATGGCTTAAAGAAAAACAACAACTTGAAGAATTAAACCATTATAAAGAAGAATATCTTGCTCGATTTAGGCAAGGTAATACCACGATAATGAGTGCTCAAAAAGTATTAGAATTGAGAGGTTTTCTTGCCCAGCTTGATCAAGCGATTCAGGCACAACAACAACAAGTACAAACTTACGCTCATCAATTAAATCAGCAACGTGCTTTATGGCAACAAAAACGAAGTAAAGAACAAGTAATGCAATCRCTTGTTGAGCGTTACCATCATGAAGAAACGCAAGTAGAGTTAAAACAAGAACAACAATTGAGTGATGAGCATAATGCCATTCAATGGCGACATAAATTTAAATAATTTAGTCTTGTTGTTTTGTCCTATTGAGTTGTTATTTCAAACAGCTWGAACCATATCCTTAGTCTATAGAACAGTTGAAANTAACTGGCACGGTCTCTGCATTATTGTTACTAAGAGGGTAATAATGAGTGGTATCCAGATAATTATAAGTGTGTGGAGACGTAGACATGATGGGGATTAAAGAGATAGTAAACGACCATTCCGATCCTGAATATAAGTTAAAAGAACAGGTGAGTGGCAATCAGAAAGCGGCAAAATTGGCCGGATCGGCATTGACACATGAACATAGGATGAAAGGTGGTCGATGGAACGATACTTTACAAGAATATAGTGATTATTTTATACGCTATTAACAGAATTGAGATCGAGGTAAAAATGGCAAAAGCAAAAATAATTGAGTGTGGTGATGCGATAGGCATTAGTGCTGTGGGTGACTTACAAACACAAATCTTAATGGAGTTATCAGAAGGCCATGAAATTCAATTTGATGTAAGTCAAATTGAACGCATTGATGCGGCGGCATTACAACTGATTTATGCCTATTCAAAAGAACAAACATTAGMGTGGGATAAGCCGAGTGAAGCCTTTATTCGCAGTGCTAAATTGTTAGGTTTAGCAGAATTAATTAATTTAGATTCTGACGCCATAGCCGCTATCTAGTGGGTACGTTAAAAAGTATATAAATAATAATGAAAATAAGACATGTTACATGTCAATTTAAGGAGAATAAGAAGCTATGGCAAATATTTTAGCAGTTGATGATTCAGCTTCAATGCGACAAATGGTATCGTTTACTTTGAAGGCAGCAGGGCATACGGTGACGGATGCAGCAGATGGTAAACAGGCCTTAGATATCGCTAAAACACGATCGTTTGATTTAGTGTTAACCGATGTCAATATGCCGGTGATGGATGGTCTCACTTTAACGCGCGAGTTACGTGCTTTGCCAGCGTTTAAATTTACGCCCGTTTTAGTGTTAACAACGGAAGCAGGAATGGATAAAAAGCAAGAAGGTCGTGCAGCAGGAGCAACGGGTTGGTTGGTTAAACCGTTTAATCCTGATCAGTTAATAGCGACGATAAATAAAGTGCTGGGATAAAATAAACACCCCTTAATAAACAATGRCTTACGATAAGTCTGTAGGGAAGTTACACCCTAAATTTAGCAGGAAGAACCTATGAGTATTGATATTTCACAATTTCACGATGTTTTTTTCGAAGAAAGCTTCGAGGGTTTAGATGCCATGGAAAATGGTCTTCTGAACTTAGATAAAGGGGCTGCAGATGTTGATGCGATTAATACTATTTTCAGGGCWGCACACTCTATAAAAGGGGGGGCAGGCACCTTTGGCTTTATGGCAATATCTGAATTCACGCATGTGATGGAGACATTGTTAGATGAAATGCGTAATGGTCAGCGAGAGGTCACTACCGATTCGACTAATTTGCTTTTAGAAGCGGTTGATGTATTGCGAGAAATGTTATCAGCAGTGCAGCAAAAAATAGATACAGATGACGAACGTATTGCTGATGTTAATAAGCAGCTTGAAGCTATGCTTGGTGGCGATAAAGTAGAAGCAGATTCCAGTAGTGATGACGTCACGAGTGATGTTGCACCTAGTGAAGCAAGCTYAGAGCAGAAAATAGTAGGTTGGGAAATTGAATTTCGTCCTCACAAGCATTTATTTCAAACAGGTAATGATCCTGTTCGAATGCTACGAGAGCTTGCAGGTTTAGGTGAACTAACATCCAAAGTAAATGATGATGCATTACCTGACTTTGCTGATTTGGAACCGGAAGATAGTTATTTTGCGTGGCAGCTTACGCTAAAAGGTGAGGTTTCTAAAGAAGATGTTGTTGAAATATTTGAGTGGGTAGATGATGACTGCGATTTAGTTATTGAAGCCATTTTACAAAAACCTACAAATGTTGAAGTAGCTGTTGCAAAATTAGATGATAATGAACCAAAACCCGTAGCTGAGGTTCAGCAAGAGAGCAAGCCAGAACAAACTGCTGAGTCCGTAAAACCAGTCAAAGCAGTTGCTAAAAAAGTGGCCGCTTCTCCTCCTGCAGCAACGTCTATTCGAGTAGGAACAGATAAGATTGACTCACTGATTAATCTGGTCGGTGAGCTCGTCATTACACAATCAATGCTCAGTCAAATTGGTGATAATTTCAAGCCAGATATGCTGCCACAACTTATTGATGGCTTAGCACAATTAGAGCGAAATAGCCGTGAAATGCAAGAAGCTATTATGCGAATCCGCATGCTACCGATTAGTTTTGCCTTTAATCGCTTCCCYCGCTTGGTTCATGATTTGTCAGATAAATCAGGTAAAAAAGTGGAGCTCAAGTTATCAGGTGAACAAACCGAACTAGATAAAACAGTCATGGAGAAGATTGGTGACCCGCTCGTCCATTTGGTCAGAAACTCATTAGATCATGGTTTAGAAACACCTGAAGTTAGATTAGCAGCAGGTAAAGATGAAACGGGCACGATCCAGTTAAATGCTTATCATCAGGGCGGCAAGATTATTATTGAAATTATTGATGATGGCGCCGGTTTAAATGAAGATAAAATCTTTAGCAAAGCGGTAGAAAAAGGCCTCATTGATGAAGATGCAGATCTCAGCCCAGAAAAAATACATGAACTCATTTTCTTACCCGGATTCTCAACGGCTGATGTGGTCAGTGATATATCAGGCCGAGGCGTGGGAATGGATGTGGTTCGCAGCAATATTCTTGGTCTTGGCGGTAGCGTAGATATTCAGTCTAAACGTGGAGAAGGATCTACGTTTACGATTAGCTTACCGTTGACGCTGGCCATTATGGATGGCCAAACCATTCGCGTTGCCAATGAAAGTTACATTATTCCTTTGATTTCTATTATTGAAAC
The DNA here is from genome assembly GCA_002733335.1 of Methylophaga sp. GTDB lineage: Bacteria > Pseudomonadota > Gammaproteobacteria > Nitrosococcales > Methylophagaceae. The sequence continues at coordinate 15,180 of NVVK01000026.1, read as the reverse complement.
ATTAGAAGTGAAAGAGAGTGATATGAAATATGTATCAGGTAAGGGAGAGCTTTATCCTTTGCGCGATGAATATGTGCCTGTTATTCGCTTATATGACATCTTTAATTTAGAGCCGACAACAACGTCCTTGGAAGAGGGGCTATTAGTTATTGTCGAAGGTGACGGTCAAAAAGTAGGTTTATTCATTGATGACTTATTAGGTCAACAACAAGTTGTTATAAAAAGCCTAGAGACCAATTATCGTAAAGTTATGGGATTGTCGGGGGCGACTATTTTAGGTGATGGTACGGTTGCACTCATTCTTGATGTGCCCGGATTGATGGCGCTCTATCGTGATCCGTCATTAGTAAATGTAATCGCCAATGAGCGGGCAGCTTAAGGAGAATTATGATGAGTGAATTACAAGAACTCAATATGTCAGGGGATATTGACGATGGCACTGAGCAATATTTAACATTTTTGCTTGGTGAAGAAGAATATGGTGTCGAAATTCTGCGTGTACAAGAAATCAAGGGCTGGGAAAGTGTGACGCATATTCCTAATACACCTGAATATCTTTGTGGCGTATTAAATTTACGAGGAACGATTGTTCCTGTGGTTGATTTGAGGCTTCGTTTTGAAATGCCAGCGCGTGCGTATACACCTACAACCGTTGTGGTGGTATTAAAAGTAGGTGAAGGCATTCAACGAACAGTGGGTGTTGTGGTTGATGGTGTTTCAGATGCACACAATATATTGCCTGCAGACATTAAAGCTACKCCAGACTTYGGTATTACTGTAAGCACTGAATTTATTAAAGGATTAGTCTCTATTGGCAGCAATATGATGATGATTCTCAATATCGATAAATTACTCCATATTGAGGCTTTGGGCTAAGGCCTGCCGARAACAATATGAGTCGAGTAATAGCAATTATGAATCAAAAAGGTGGTGTAGGCAAAACGACTACGACCATTAATCTTGGTCATGCTTTGGCTTTGGCAGATAAAAAGGTAACGCTGCTCGATATGGATCCGCAGGGTCAACTTGCAACGGGATATGGGTTGGATGCGGCATTACCCGGCATTGATGAAGTGCTATTAGATCAGATCCACCTTGATGAGTTAACCGTTTCGGTTAAAGACAATTTAACCGTCGTGCCAGCAGGAAAGCGACTGGCTGATTTTGAACATATTWYYGRTKGGYYYRARMRMRSWTMTRKAWTGYRWRWWKMSRYNAGCCRKWYMSRRCYWAYCRGAMSRAKRTTTTGTGTTAATTGATTGCCCACCTTCTTCAGGATTACTGGGTATGAATGCCATGTTTGCGGCAACGGAAGTATTGATYCCTATATCCGGTGATTATTTATCATTACATGGATTATCACGGATGATACAAATTTTGAAACGCTCAGAATCGTTGACAGGGAAWAGCATTAAATTATGGCTTGTTTCAACACGAATGCAGTTACGCAGACGTTTGACACAAGAAGTTAGGAATAAAATTTTAAAGTATTTTCCTGGACGCGTGTTCAACACCGTTATCCGTGAAAATGTGTCCTTGGCCGAAAGCCCAAGTTTTGGACAAACAATATTTGATTATAAAAAAACAAGTGCAGGAGCAGAAGATTATTCAGCTCTTGCTCAAGACCTCTTAAAAGGGAGAACCAGCTAATGGCTGAGAGAAAGAAACCGATGGGTGATGATCCACTTGCGTGGCTAAGTGAGGGCGAACCGGAAGGTGAAGCTAAGCCTAAAAAGAAACCGRCCAAGCGTGTTCGCGCAAGACGTGTTTCAGCGAGTAAACCGGCAAAAGTGAAAACTGAAATAGAGTTGTTAGAAGAAAGTTTTGCCGCTTTAGCACCACAAGGTGAAGCCTTGGCAGCACGCTTTTATGAGCGATTATTTGATAAGTATCCAGAGGTAAAGCCATTATTTGAGGGTATCCCCATTGATGGGCAGCAAAAAAAGCTATTAGCATCATTAGTGCTGCTGGTACAAAATTTGCATAAACCGGAAATATTGAAAGACTATTTATATAGTTTGGGTGCACGTCATGTGCAATATGGGGTAATAGAAGCACACTATCCCTTGGTCGCTGAGAACTTATTAGCAGTAATGGCTGAGTTTGCTGGCGAGCTTTGGACCGATGAAGTGAAACAAGCATGGCAAAACACATTAAATACAGTAGCAACAATCATGATAGAAGCGAATGAGTCGACGGAGATGAGTGAAATGACAAGTCAAGATAATATGCAACAAGAATTAGCAATAATGAGATCGGCCGTTGATGGCTCAAGCACTGCATTAATGATGTGTGATAAAGATAGGGTGATTACGTATGTTAATCCAGCAGTAGTGAGCTTGTTGGAGAAACGATTACCAGAATTACGTAAAGTGTTCCCCCAGCTTGATTTAAGCAAAGTGGTGGGAACCTGTATTGATGATTTCCATAAAGATCCCTCATTACAAAAACGCATTTTATCGGATTTAGATAATTTACCGTACCGCAATCAAATTCARTTACTCGATATTCATTTTGATCTTAATGCCACGGCCATTGTTGATGCCGATGGCAGTTATATGGGTAATATGGTTGAGTGGACAGATATTACGGATCAAGTGAAAGCAGAAGCAGATGCGGCGAAGCAAGCGATAGAAGTGAGTAGGCTGCAATCAGCAGTAAAAGGAGCTTCAACAGCATTAATGATTTGCGATGCTGACCGCGTGATTACCTTTGTTAATCCTTCCGTAATGACTTTATTAGAAAAACGATTACCAGAATTGCGCCAAGTATTTCCTCGGCTTGATTTAAGCACGCTGGTGGGAACGTGTATTGATGATTTCCATAAAGATCCCTCATTACAAAAAGGTATTTTATCGGATTTAGATAATCTACCGTATCGYAATCAAATTCAATTACTCGATATTCATTTTGAYCTTAACGCCACGGCCATTGTTGATGCCGATGGCAACTATATGGGTAATATGGTTGAGTGGCGAGATATTACTGAACAGGTGAACGCTGAAAAAGCAATTCAAGATCTAATATCATCAGCTCAGGCTGGCCAGCTAGAAGAAAGAATTGAAACTGAAGGCTATGAAGGTTTCATGAAAAGCATTGCAGAGGGTGTCAACAATATTATGGATGCGGTACTCGCGCCCGTGAAAGAAACGATAGCCGTATCCGCTGCATTATCAGAAGGTAATTTAACCCAGAAAATGGGTGAGRATTATAAAGGAATGTTTGGTGAGCTTGCTGGCTCATTGAATGCGACGATTGATAAACTATCGGAAACAATGGAAGAAATTAATGAATCGGCYGATAGTATTAGCACTGCCGCGACGGAAATATCAGAAGGTAACTTAGATTTAAGTCAACGTACKGAATCACAAGCATCATCATTAGAAGAAACAGCGTCGAGCATGGAAGAGCTGACCAGYACAGTAAGACAAAACTCTGATAATGCTCGCCAAGCAAATCAATTGGCAGCATCAAGTCGAGAGCAAGCTGAAAAAGGTGGCTCAGTTATAAAAGAAGCGATTGCCGCCATGTCTGAGATCAGTTCATCAAGTAAAAAAGTGACAGATATTATTGGTGTMATTGACGAGATTGCATTCCAAACTAAYTTATTGGCACTTAATGCGGCGGTAGAGGCGGCACGCGCCGGAGAACAAGGTCGAGGATTTGCTGTAGTGGCATCGGAAGTGCGAAATCTAGCACAGCGTTCAGCATCAGCTGCCAAAGAGATTAARGAAYTGATTAATGACAGCGGCGAAAAAGTAAAAGAAGGATCAATGCTGGTGGATGAGTCAGGCCGAACATTAGAAGAGATTGTGGCAAGCTCCAAAAAAGTGGGCGATATTATTTCTGARATTGCYGCAGCGGGTTCTGARCAAACACAGGGTATTGMGCAAGTTAATAAAGCGGTTGGCCAAATGGATGAGATGACGCAACAAAATGCGGCATTAGTGGAAGAAGCGGCGGCAGCAAGTGAGTCATTAGATGAGCAAGGAAGAAGCTTACAAAAATTAATTTCTTTCTTTGAACTAAGTGAATCATCAAATAGTAAACCTGTCGAACAGGTTCAAGCTGCACCCAAAAAAGCACCTGCAGCCGCTAAAAAGGCAAAACCGRTGGCRAARAAAGCTAAGGCTRCACCGAAGCGCCAACCAGCGCCAGCATCACAAGATGATGATGACTGGGATGAGTTTTAGTCGGTTATTGCTTACATAATCCCTGCGTATGTCGGTGTATCCAATGATGTGGTTATTTCAACATAACATCGAATGCCACATTCGCAAGGATGATAAATTAATTTGAAATGAGTGGTTAGGGATATTATGTCTGAAAATCGTGAGCGTGAGTTTGAYTTTACCGATGCTAGTTTTGAGCGTATTCGCCAATTTGTGTCTGAGCATACCGGTATTGTCTTAACTGAAGCAAAGAAAAACATGGTGTATGGGCGTTTATCTAAACGCATACGTAAAGGTCGATTTGAAAGTTTTGATGAGTTCTGTGATGCTTTAGAAGCGGGTGATGAAGATGAACAGGAATTCATGATTAATGCCATTACCACCAATTTAACGGCATTTTTCCGTGAGCAGCATCATTTTGATTTCTTAACCGATACGCTTATCCCAAGGCTGGTGGAAGAAAAAGGCGATAATAAACGTTTACGTATCTGGTCTGCCGGCTGTTCAACGGGTGAAGAACCTTACAGCATTGCCATCACCTTAAAAGAGGCATTGCCTGATTTTGACGAATGGGACGTGAAAATATTGGCCACCGATCTTGATGCTAATGTTGTTGCACACGGCAAAAAAGGCGTGTATCGAGAAGAGCGAATTACGGGCTTACCCGATGACGTAATTGAACGTTGGTTTAAACGAGGCAAGGGTGATAATGCAGAAATGGTTCGGGTTCATCCTGAACTGCAAAAAATGATTACGTTTAAGCGACTTAATTTATTGCAAGAATGGCCGATGAATGGCCCCTTTGATTTTATGTTCTGCCGYAATGTRGTGATCTATTTTGATAAAGACACACAAAGAGTATTATTTGATCGTTATGCCGATATTTTAGTGCCAGAAGCCCATTTATTTATTGGCCATTCCGAGACTTTATACAAAGTATCCACTCGGTTTGAATCGTTGGGCCAAACGATTTATCAGAAGAATTAATGATGGATAATCGGCCACAGCAACCYTCCTGTTTAACTGATTTTGAGCATGTTAATCGYTACTGGGATCGGCWGCACAATACTTGGGCAGCTAAAATATTACCCGGTGAATATTATGTAACCGTGAATCCAGATGAGGCGGTGGCTACGACTTTGGGCTCGTGTGTGTCAGCGTGCATTCGTGATAAGGTGTTTGGAATCGGGGGGATGAATCATTTTATGTTACCCGTTCATAGTGAACATACCAGTGARGTATGGATGGATTCGGCCACGCGTTATGGTGGTTATGCCATGGAACATTTAATTAATACCATTTTGGCTCACGGCGGCAATCGAAAAAATTTAGAAGTTAAATTGACCGGTGGCGGTAGAATCATTGCTAACTTATCCGATGTCGGCGCACGGAATATTGAGTTCGTGCATGATTTTTTAAAAACAGAGTCACTACCGTTATTGGCTGAGGATTTAGGGGATGTTTACCCGAGAAAGGTGATGTATTATCCTGCAACAGGAAAAATGAAAGTAAAAAGATTACGCTCTATGCATAATGAAACATTGATTAGTCGTGAACAAGCTTACCAACATGAACTGGATGTTCAACCCGATTCTGGTGGTGTAGAATTATTTTAGTTTGTGATGATATTAACAGTGATTGTGCAGTGATATTGCTATGCTTTACCGGATATTAAAAGATAGAGGAATATTAATGTCAAAGATACGCGTTTTAGTGGTTGATGACTCAGCGTTAGTACGGAAATTGCTTACTGAGATTCTTAATTCTGATCCAGAGATAGAGGTCGTAGGTACGGCAATTGATCCCTATCAAGCAAGAGAAAAAATTAAAAAGCTTAAACCGGACGTATTGACCTTAGATGTTGAAATGCCGCGTATGGATGGGGTGACCTTTCTTAGAAACCTAATGCGTCTTCATCCGATGGCTGTTGTTATGGTGTCAACATTAACAGAGCAAGGTGCAGGTGTTACTTTAGAGGCTTTAGAGTTGGGTGCGGTAGATTTTGTTGCTAAACCTAAAATCGATCTCTCAGCMACCATGGGTGACTACGCCGAAGAAATTATCGAAAAAGTTAAAACGGCAGCGGCAGTGAATATTAACGCCTTGGTACGGGAAAAACCGACCAGAACAGATGTGCCAGAAAAATTAACGGCTGATGCCGTGTTAAAAAAACAAACACTAGGGGCAATACCGTTACATTTAAAAACGACGGATAAGATTATTGCGATAGGCTCATCAACAGGTGGAACGGAAGCCATTAAAGAGATTTTGAGAACACTGCCTGCGCATTGCCCAGGAATTGTTATTACTCAGCATATTCCTGCGGCATTTAGCGGTCCTTTTGCAGAAAGGATAAATGGTTTATCAGCACTTGAAGTATGTGAAGCACAGGATGGTCAACAAATATTACCGGGTCATGCTTATATTGCTCCAGGTGATAAGCATTTATTAGTTGAGCGGAGTGGTGCTCGTTTTTATTGCCGTTTAAATGATGGCCCTCCGGTAAGTCGACACAAACCTTCGGTTGATGTGTTATTTCGATCGGTGGCACAAAATCTTGGTGCAAATGCTATCGGCCTGATGTTGACAGGTATGGGGGATGATGGYGCAAAAGGCATGTTAGAAATGAAAGAGGCAGGGAGCTTCAATTTTGTACAAGATGAGAAAACGAGTGTTGTATGGGGCATGCCTGGTCAAGCGGTTAAAATTGGTGCGGCTGAATTACAGCTTCCAATTGATAAAATTKCCGACAAATTAATGAAATTATTGTAGCGCAGTCAGTATTGTTTTTCCCCTAGTTCTAGGGGAGCATTTAATTTAGGCATAACTATTGCACACCCATGATCATTATCCGAGACTGGGATCTTTAGAGGAAAATTATGAAAAAGGAATGGTTGATACCGTTACTATTAACGTTGGTATTACTTGGATTWGCACTGATTCAATCAAATTATTTGGCGGCAGGATTTGTGGTGATAGCGGCTTTCATTTGGCAATTTTTGCCGCTTCTTCTGGCTGACAGCGATAGCACTCAGACAGAAGATGAAGAGATACAGCAAGAACCTATAAGTGATTTGACCGATACTGTTCACGCTATGCATGATGAAGCACAAGAACACTTAAATGAACAATTGGCAATGATTCGTTCTGAAAATCAGCAAATCAGTGATTTGGTTCAAAATGCAATTATGCAATTGACGGATAGTTTTCAAGGCCTTAATACTCAGAGCGAGCAACAAGCAACGATGCTGCATAGTTTGCTTCACCAAAATGATGACGGGGATGGCATTGAAGCCTTTGTAGGGGAAACAGATAAATTATTAAGCTATTTTGTTGAACAAGTATTAAGTACSAGTAAAGACAGTATGTATTTAGTGCATCGACTCGATGATATGACAGTAAGAGTTGATAATGTTTTTGATTTATTAAGTGATGTAAGGGATATTGCATCACAAACTAATTTATTAGCGTTGAATGCCGCGATTGAAGCTGCAAGAGCAGGTGAGGCTGGCCGTGGTTTTGCAGTAGTTGCTGATGAAGTGAGAAAATTATCACAAAAATCGGATACATTTAGTGATGAAATTAGTGTTTTAACCACGGAAGTAAAACAATCATTAAAAGAGGCAACAGAAGTTGTTAATAAAATTGTTTCTGCAGATATGAATGTTGCATTGAGTGGCAAGAAGAAAGTTGCAGAAATGTCAGAATCAATGGCGAAAATGCAACAGCACTCAATGACTGTGATTGAACAAACGGAACAAGGAAGCCATAAGATTAATGTTATGGTCAATCAGGCCGTTACATCATTACAGTTTGAAGATATGTGTACTCAGTTATCGGCTCATATCCTTCGCAGGCTTGATGCCGTGAGTGATTTAGGTGATTTAATCGATAAGTTGAAGATGGTAAGAATGAATCCAGATTTATTAGGAGACCATCGTGCAACATTGAGTGCACTTGAAGAAACGCTGGCGGCACTTAAGCCGAAAATTGCTTCAGTTGAGCACCAAGCCGTTTCTCAACAAGATCTAGATACAGGTGAAGTTGAYCTGTTTTAGAGGATATTTTTATTTATGCTTTTAAGGAAGAATGTTTATGAGTGTTACAACATCGACAACAAATAACCAGCACACGATTAAAATTAATGGACGTTTTGACTTTTCTGTACAAAGTGATTTTCGAAAAGCATATGAAGAAGTACCTGGAAATAGTTCTTTTATTATGGATTTTTCATCAACAGACTATATGGATAGTTCGGCATTAGGAATGTTATTGCTGCTACGTGATTATGCTGGTGGTGATAATGCAAAAGTGGAATTGGTCCGGTGTGGTACAGAAATAAAAAATATCTTAGAAATTTCTAACTTCCAAAAACTCTTCTCGATAAGCTAATTTATAAGTTAAAGTGTAAAAAACCTTTCAGTATAGGAATATGTTGGCGTATTAATTGCTTCTTATTTGGTAGCAAAGTATTCATTACTTTGATGATATTAAGAGGTCAAAATGAGCCAAGATTTGTTGTTAAAAACCCCTGTTGCACCTGATACGCCTAAACTGGACAAGGTGAGATCATCTAATCAGCCTGCCAAGGTGGAAAATACGGATGAAACTTCATTTTCATCAGCATTAGATAAACAGATTGAGCAG
>NVVK01000026.1:0-6355 GCA_002733335.1 Methylophaga sp. | reverse complement strand
CANNNTGACACGCCTAAAAAAGAAACAGCAGAAGCTGTTGAAACATCGACCGAACAGTCTGATGATAAAATAGCAGAAAATACAGATAAGGATGAAGGCGGCAAGACTTTGCCGGAAAATACGGAAGTAGAGAGTCAATCTACAGAAACGGAACATCCRTTAACAACAGAACTTATTGATGGCGACGTGGATATTTCTACTGTCACAGAGCTAAAAGATGGTTCAACTAAAGCATCAGCCACTAAAGTGGTGTCAACAGAATCGTTGGTAACRGCAAAAGCAGTAACCAGTGAAAAATCATCAATTCAATCACTCAATAAATCAGCTTCMTCTCCAGAGGCTAATACGGGATTTTTGGGAAAAGGTGATGCGACTAGTGGCGGCCTAATAGATACCGATAAAAAACCACTCACAACAAATCTAAGATCAGATATTTTTCATGCTTTGTCTAAAAATAAATCATCAGAATCTATTGCATTAGATAATTTTGGGAATAAAGCCGTAAGTAAAGATACCGATCGAAATCAAGCGAGCTTTGCTACAGCACTGACATCGGCCACAACACTCAATGCAACAACTACCCAAAGTAGCACTACGGCTTCACCTGTTTTAGCTGTGCAGCCTTCAATGCAATCTAGCGCATGGAACCAAGTACTTAGTAGCCGTGTGGTATGGATGGCRCGAGAAGGTATTCAAGAAGCATCATTAAAATTAAACCCTGCTAACTTGGGATCTGTTGAAGTTAAGCTCAATATGCACAACGATCAAGTAAATGTACTTTTTATTGCCCAAAGTTCAGCAACGCGTGATGCCTTAGAGCAAGCATTACCTAAATTACGAGAAAGTTTTGAAGAAAATGGAATGCAATTAGCAGATGCAGATGTGACCGAACAAGAATTTCAGCAAGAAAGTGAAGAAACAGCGAGTAGAGATRGTGGCCACGGTAGCAATGGACAGCAGTCACAACATGARCAAGAAAGTGAACAGCAAACAATAAGTACAGAACAAGAAATTGAGATGGGTTTAAGTTTATATGCTTAGATTTTTAAGTTTAGTAATAAAAATAAGAAGTGGAAATATAAAATGTTCAAATTAGAGAATTATTCATTAAAACAACGCATGCAAATTGTGGCAGTATTAGGAATTGTTGGCTTATCTCTGATGGCTACGATAGGGATATATTTTCAATCGTCAGGAATGACAAAGAATGACKTAATACTATTTTCATTTATCTGTGTGGCGATCATCGGTGGTTTACTTTACTGGGTTGCAAGTTATATGGGGAAGTTCGGCGCGATACGGTCCAACACTTNAGBAGAAAGTATTAATAATATTAAAAAAGGYNGRTTWWWCWYATRARGWSWWCMTWWMAGRYRMGAGTGACTTTAGTTGGATGGCGGCTGAACTTGATAGTGCACGCGTAAATGTTGCGGATCTTGTACACACGATTATAGGCGGAGTGGCACATTTGGAGACGGCGACCCAAAATATGACGCGTATTAGCAAAACAACCGCTGATGGTGTATTGACGCAGCAGTCTGATATTAATCAAGTGGCTAGTGCAATGAATAAAATGACCGAGTCAGTACAAGATGTTGCTCGTACAGCCGCTGAGACAGCAGAAGCTGCACAACAAGCTGATCGGGAGGCTCAGGCGGGAAAACAAATTGTAAATGAAGCGATGGAATCTATCACCTTACTCGCGAGTGAAGTTGAAAAAGCCGCTGAAACACTCAATAGTCTTGAAGGTGATATTGGCAATATCGGTGCAATTGTGGACGTTATTCGTGGTATTACGGAGCAAACAAATTTATTAGCTTTAAATGCTGCGATTGAAGCAGCTCGTGCGGGTGAGCACGGCCGAGGTTTTGCCGTGGTAGCAGATGAAGTACGTACACTGGCCTCTAGAACGCAAGATTCAACACATGAAATTGAAGAGATGGTGAGCCGATTACAAAGTGGTGCTAGCGCAGCGGTAAGCGTTATGAATGAAGGCCGCGAACGCGCTAAAATAAGTGTGGAGAAAGCGAGTAGTACAGGTGCTGCTTTAGATTCGATTACTGCTGTAATTACTAAAATGGATGAAATGAGTGCATCGATTGCAAGTGCGGCCAATGAGCAATCAACGGTTGCTGGGGACATTAATCACGGGATTGCCAATATTAGTGAAGTGGCAGAGCACACTGCTGAAGGTGCTGGCGGAACGGCTGCTGCTGCTGAAGAAATGGCTTTATTGACAGCGCAATTACAAGAAGCTGCGTCGAAATTTAAAATTTAAATCATTCATACCAAACTTTTATACTGTTTGAATCGAGCAATCTAATATCCGCAACGCCTTTGGTATTGCCACCAGAAAACGAGTATAAAGGATCTGCTGTTCTTTTGAGAACCTAGCGACAGTCCCTGTGTAATTGTTTTGAAAAGCCGCTGATTTGATACATGAAAAATAGTAATAATAGTCATTGTTTTACTTACGCATCGTTATGCTGCACCATCGCATACCATCTACTAGACGTTGCGCTTCCTACCCAAGTATAAATATCTTATAAAGATATCAACATCACAGAAATAGTGTAGTTAATTTGTCCGGGTTCTATCGAGAACAATCTGAACCAAAGAATGCTTGGCACAATTTAACCCGCCTAGAGGATTTCGATTTCCTAACAGTGTTAGAGCTAATAAGGTATTGAGAGCTGTCACCCGGTGGCAAATCTGCAGTATAAAAAACAAGGTCAATAGGTAGCACAATATTGAAAGGTTCAACGGTAATCTGGCTGCCAAGGTTGTCGAGCAAGGTTACAAAGTAATTATTTCCACCATTACCATCGTTGAGCAAATAGTTACTATCGACGGAAACCGTTTTCCCCACGCCTATCTCTGCATCTAAATACGATTGACTTAAACCTGTAATCGTATCGCCAGAAATTAATCCAGTGGTGATGGGGATATTTTGAGCTGCGGTGGTTCCATCGTGAATCTTACTGTTATATTGAGCTTGGATAGTCAAATTGGCTCTGTCAATATCAGYCGTTGTTAAAGCTTGATCGGTAATGGAATAATTAGCTACATCAGTGCCGCTATAAGTACTGCTTAGGTTAACGATCTTACCTACACCGGCATTTTTATCACTAAAAGCACCTGTTGCAGAAATGCTTAAATCATCGCCAAAGACTAAGCCACTTAAGATGACGCCTGTGCTAGAAACGGTCACAAGTGTATTACCATCATATACTTTATTGTTTGCGGTAATGCCGCTGATACTCAATGCTTTTTGTGAGATACTTGCATTTGCTGTAGCAACACCACTCGCTAAAGAATAATTACCAGCATCCGTACCCGATATTGCAAACCCACTGTATATAACATTTTTGTTGCTGCCAGCATTTCTGTCAGCAAAACCAGTAACATTACCTGCCGCAACGTTCACGGTATCGCCACTAATAATGCCATTAAGTGTTGATGTCACCCCCCCTAAATTTATAGTGCTAGTACCGTCATAAACTTTGCTACCTGCACCGTGCAAATCAATCGTCAATTCTTTAAGTGAAATATCAGCGGTGGTGGTAAGTTGGTCGGTAATAGCGTAATTATTTAAATCGCTTCCGCTAAAGACATTTGTTAAAGTTACGATTTTAGACGTAGCGACATTCTTATCGCTGAAGATACCACTGGTCGATGATAGTGAAACGGTGTCTCCGCTAATCAACCCAGAAAATGCAATACTGCTGCCATTAACGGTTACGGTTGTATTGGCATCATAGGTTTTATTCGTTGCCGAAATGCCACTTATATTGAGGGCTTTTTGATTGATCGTAGCCGTATGCCCAGAAGTATCGGCCAAGCTATAGTTACTGGCCACACCGCCGTTGCTACCATCGACTAAAGTGTAGCTGGCCGTTGCCGTTCTAGCGCCGGAATCTTTACTGTCAAAGATCCCCGTTGCCGTAGTGGTTAATGTTTCACTTCCAACTAAACCACTTAATGTACCGGCACTGATAGTGGCCACTGTATTGGCATCGTAGGTTTTATCCACTGCACTTGTACCGCTAATTGTTAATGTTTTCTGATTAATCGTTGCACCGTGACCGGTGGTATCCACCAAGCTATAGTTGCCAGCTAACCCCGTACCGTCTACTAAAGTGTAGCTGGCTGTTGCAGTTCTAGCGCCTGCGTTCTTGCTGTCAAATATACCGGTGGCTGTCGTGGTTAATGTTTCACTTCCGACTAAACCACTTAAGCTACCGGTACTAATGGTAGCGGTAGTATTACCGTCGTAGGTTTTATCCGCTGCACTTGTACCGCTAATACTCAATACTTTTTGATTGATAGTGGCTACATGTCCAGAAGTATCCGCCAAGCTATAGTTGCTTGCTAACCCTGTACCGTCTACTAAAGTGTAGCTGGCTGTTGCGGTTCTAGCGCCGGCATCTTTACTATCAAATATACCGGTGGCTGTCGTGGTTAATGTTTCACTTCCGACTAAACCACTTAAGGTGCCCGTGCTAATGACCACAGTGGTATTAGCATCATAGATTTTGTTGGCCGCTGTAGTGCCAGCAATCGTTAACGCTTTTGCCGTGATATTCGCAGTATGACCACTTGTATCTGCCAAATTATAGTTACTGGCCTTGCCGCCATTACTACCGTCTACTAAAATGTAGCTAGCTGTTGCTGTACGACTACCGGCATCTTTACTATCAAATATAGCGGTGGCTGTCGTGGTTAATGTTTCACTTCCGATTAAACCACTTAATGTGCCGGTGCTGATCGTCGCTGCGGTATTACCGTCATAGCTTTTATCTGCTGCCGTGGTGCCACTAATGGATAATGTTTTTTGATTAATAGTAGCTGCATGTCCAGAAGTGTCTGCCAAGCTATAGTTGCTGGCTAAGCCCGTACCGTCTACTAAAGTGTAGTTGGCCGTTGCGGTTCTTGCGCCGGCATCTTTACTATCAAAGATCCCGGTGGCCGTCGTGGTTAATGTTTCACTTCCGACTAAACCACTTAAGGTGCCGGTGCTGATCGTCGCTGTGGTATTACCGTCATAGCTTTTATCTGCTGCACTTGTACCACTAATGCTCAATATTTTTTGATTAATAGTAGCTGCATGTCCAGAAGTACCCACCAAGCTATAGTTGCCGGCCACACCGCCATTTGTACCATCAACTAAAGTATATSTGGCYGTTGYSGTWCKAKYACCGGCATCTTTAYTATCAAATATACCGGTGGCTGTCGTGGTTAATGTTTCACTTCCGATCAAACCACTTAATGTGCCGGTGCTAATGACCGCAGTGGTATTAGCATCATAGATTTTGTTGGCTGCCGTGGTACCGCTAATCGTTAATGTTTTTTGATTAATAGTTGCATTAATGCCGGTTGTGTTCGCTAAACTATAATTACCGGCTACGCCGCCGTTACTACCATCGACTAAGGTGTACGTAGCTGTTGCTGTTCTAGCGCCTGCGTTCTTGCTGTCAAATATACCGGTGACTGTCGTGGTTAATGTTTCACTTCCGACTAAACCACTTAATGTACCCGCGTTAATAACAGCGCTTGTATTGCCGTCATAGCTTTTGTTGGCTGCCGTGGTGCCACTAATACTCAATACTTTTTGATTAATAGTAGCCGCATGTCCAGAAGTATCCGCCAAGCTATAGTTGCTGGCTAAGCCCGAATTATCGGCTAAAGTATAACTGGCTGTTGCGGTGCGATTACCGGCATCTTTACTATCAAAGATCCCKGTGGCTGTCGTGKTTAATGTTTCACTTCCGACTAAACCACTTAAKGTGCCGGTGTTAATMACAGCGCTTGTATTACCGTCATAGCTTTTATCTGCTGCCGTGGTGCCGGTAATACTCAATACTTTTTGATTAATAGTCGCTGCATGTCCAGCAGTATCCGCCAAGCTATAGTTGCTGGCCAAGCCGCCGTTGCCACCGTTTACTAAAGTGTAGCTGGCTACAGCTGTTCTAGCACCGGCATCTTTACTATCAAAGGTACCCGTTGCCGTACTGGTTAATGTTTCACTGCCTATCAAACCACTTAATGTGCCGGTGCTGATCGTCGCTGTGGTATTACCGTCATAGCTTTTATCTGCTGCCGTGGTGCCACTGATGCTCAATACTTTTTGATTAATAGTCGCTGCATGTCCAGAAGTATCGGTCAAGCTATAGTTGCTTGCTAAGCCCGAATTATCGGCTAAAGTATAATTGGCTGTTGCGGTGCGATTGCCGGCATCTTTACTGTCAAATATACCGGTGGCTGTCGTGTTTAATGTTTCACTTCCGACTAAACCACTTAAGGTGCCGGTGTTAATAACAGCGCTTGTATTACCGTCATAGCTTTTATCTGCTGC
>NVVK01000008.1 GCA_002733335.1 Methylophaga sp. | reverse complement strand
ATGTATAGCATAAGTAAATTTATCAAGTCTTTTTGCCCTTCATCTATTTGAAGAATATCGGAATCACTAATGTCTACGGATAACCCAACAGATGATAATAATTTCCTTCTATCACCTAACTTTGTTAATGCTTCATTAAGTTCTTTAAAAGTATTTTTTGTACCTTTGCCTTTCAATTTTGTTATTAAACGAGTGGGGTATGTGCTATCTAGTGTTAGGGTTACATCTGAGGAGTTTTTAGCTGCGATACTAATCATCTCTTCTAATTCTTGAGAGCATTTTTCAACATTATTAATGTATGAATCGTTACTATCTCTAATTGTTATTATTCTTTGCGTTTCAATTAACTTGATGTTTATTTTTTTTGTATCATCTTTAAACCATTTGGGCGTGTTGGTAGCGAATAACTCATCATGATTTTGTAGATATTTCGAATTATAGTTGTCCCAAACCTCCATCTCTACAAGATCGCCAGAAAGGTTATACTGGTTCACTAGTCGGTTACGCTTTCGTATCATCATACGCTCGCGTTCTCGTGATGACATATGCTCGTGCCTCCGTATAAACTCACTTTTAGACATATGACGAGTACGAGAGTCCTGCTTATGGCTACTTGACAGTTCTATAGCTGATATTTTAGATAGATTTTTTCTGGATGGCTGTTTATCTGTACTTTTATATCGTTGAATAAATAAAGAACAGATGTTTTCTTCAACTTTTTTCGTTAGCTCCCAAGTGTAATTAGTATCGAAATAAAAGTAGAATTTTTCAAATTGTAATGAATTAAAGAATGTATAGTTACCATCAAAAAAAGCATTAATAGCTTCTAAAATAACAGTCTTACCTAGGCCATTTTCACCAATAATAATAGTTATACCGGTTTCATTCTTTAGAGAAATATCATGAGTGAATACACCAAATAACATATCTACTTTTATTCTTTCAATTTTCACAATATTCCATTCCCAATAGGTTGTAGATGCTGGGCCCTATCTAGGGCACTATTCGATAATCTAGCATAGCAAAAAAGCGGTTCTAATTCTATATTACCGAAAACTAGTGCTGATGCTGGGAGCTGTAGCTATGGTATATGTAGATTTCAACCCTAAAAAGGTAAAATCTCTGAAGCTAAATTTTATATTGGGGGCTAAATATTCTAAATGTCGATATACTGGTACTGTAACGCATAATGTGTTTGGTGGGTGTCGAACTGAAGCTTTTTGGTGATTGATTCTGAACGACTTCTTACCTAAATATATAAAAGATTAATTATGTAAAATGATACGATTAATTTCTAGTAATTAATTAAAGTTGATATTTACACTATTTTAAATAAACGCTGAACAATAAAGCATAACTAACGCCAAAAACTAGACACCCCTAGAAATAGTTGTTATGATTCGATCAAATTCTAAGAACATCTCCCAATTTATACACATTCCAAGCGTTTTCACGCACAGAACATTCCTATTATAAAAAATCCAAACACAGGTAATACATGCAATTAACTGAACTTAAGAAGCAGACTGCTGCTCAGCTTATGGAGCTCGCTCTTTCATTGAAACTTGATGGACTTGCTCGAAACCGGAAACAAGATTTAATTTTTGCCATTGTAAAACATCATGCTAARCARGGTGATGAAATCAGAACTACGGGTGTACTTGAGTTACTSCAAGATGGATTCGGTTTCTTGCGYTCACCAGAAGCATCTTATATTGCTGGCCCTGATGAYATTTATGTGTCACCKAGYCARATYCGACGTTTTCATCTTCGTACCGGTGATACGATTAGCGGTAACATTAGAGCGCCAAAAGATAGCGAGCGTTATTTTGCACTGATTAAAGTCGAAGAAATTAATTATGAAGCGGCTGAGAAATCAAAAAACAAAGTTCCTTTTGAAAACTTAACGCCACTTTTCCCGAATGAACGTTTTACCTTAGAACGTGGTAACGGTAGTACCGAAGATATTACGCCTCGTTTAATTGATTTGGCTGCGCCGATTGGTAAAGGGCAACGAGCACTTATTGTTGCACCACCTAAATCGGGTAAAACAATGATTTTGCAGACTATTGCACAGTCAATTTCGATCAATTATCCAGACAGTGACTTGATTGTGTTGCTTATTGATGAGCGCCCTGAAGAAGTAACAGAAATGCAACGCTCGGTTAAAGGTGAGGTTGTTTCTAGTACGTTTGATGAACCTGCATCACGTCACGTACAAGTTGCTGAAATGGTGATTGAGAAAGCGAAACGTTTGGTTGAACATAAACGTGATGTTGTTATTCTGCTCGATTCTATTACACGTCTTGCGCGTGCTTATAATACGGTTGCGCCTTCATCGGGTAAAGTTTTAACCGGTGGTGTGGATGCRAATGCATTRCAACGTCCTAAGCGTTTTTTCGGTGCGGCACGTAATATTGAAGAAGGCGGCAGTTTAACGATTATTGCTACGGCTTTGGTTGACACGGGTTCACGTATGGATGAAGTTATCTTTGAAGAGTTCAAAGGTACCGGTAATATGGAATTACAGCTTGAACGTAAACTGGCTGATCGTCGTATTTACCCTGCCATTAACGTAACACGTTCGGGCACACGTAAAGAAGATTTACTGACGGATGCTGAAGATCTGCATAAATTATGGATTTTGCGTAAATTACTTGCACCTATGGATCCTATTGATGCAATGGAATTCTTGATGGATCGTTTAAAAGCRACYAAAACGAATGCTGAATTCTTTGATTTGATGAAGCAGGGTTAGCAATAACTAAAATAYCAAGTYCRCTTCCACCGGCCCTGTTTATTATGGGGCCGACGGCTGCTGGCAAGACGGATCTTGCYTTAGCGCTTGCTAAACGATTTCCCGTCGAAATTATTAGTGTTGATTCAGCGCTGGTTTATCGTGGTATGGATATTGGTACTGCGAAACCTGATGCTAAAACCTTACATGATTACCCTCACCATTTAGTAGACATTATTGACCCTGCCGATCGTTATTCAGTGGGCAGCTTTCGTCAAGATGCGCTGCGGTTAATGGCAGACATTACTCAGCGTGGCAAAATCCCATTATTGGTTGGCGGCACCATGTTGTATTTTAAGGCCTTGCAAGAGGGGCTTTCTGATTTGCCTTCTTCCGACCCTAAGATACGAGTTGCATTAGAAGCTGAAATTGAACAGTTCGGTTTGGCTCATTTGCATGAACGCCTTTCAAAAGTAGATCCTGTTTCTGCTGCACGCATTCATATGAATGATCCCCAACGCATTCAACGTGCATTAGAAGTGTATGAAATCACCGGTAAGTCGATGACGGAATTGACCAAAGAGCCGGAACAARCMTTGCCGTATAASGTCATTAAAATAATTGTAAGCCCAGCCGATCGCGCCATATTACATCAGCGTATTGCTGATCGTTATAAATTGATGATGTCAGCTGGCTTTCTGGATGAAGTTAGRGCCTTATTTGAACGAGAAGATTGTCATGTAGATTTGCCAGCTATTCGCGCTGTTGGTTATCGCCAAGCATGGGCGTATCTCGATGGTGAATATGATCAAGAAACATTGGTTGAGAAGGCGATTATTGCGACACGGCAAATGGCAAAACGACAGTTAACATGGTTAAGAGCGCAACAAGATGGTGTTTGGTTTGATAGTGGTTCTGGTTTACCTGTCGATCAAGTGGTAAGCTATGTTGAGCAAAAACTGAAAGCTATTTAATAGCGTATTAACGATCTCTCAAAATAATAAGAATTCGGAGACTACCATGGCTAAATCACAATCTTTACAAGACCCATTTTTAAATGCTTTRCGACGTGAAAACGTGGCGGTATCAATCTATTTAATTAATGGTATTAAACTACAAGGGCAAATAGATTCATTTGATCAGTTTGTCATTCTGCTTAAAAATTCCGTTAGTCAACTAGTATATAAACATGCTATTTCGACCATCGTTCCTGTGCGGAACGTTACCATTAATATTGAGGATTAAATTTCTAAATGGAATTGTTTGAACGATATGATAGTAATGCGGCTTTTGATGAACATGCTAAAAAAGAAGCCGTTGTTTTAGTTCACCTTAATTTTAATGTCTCTGATTTTGCCGAATCAGAACAAGAGTTTATCGAATTAGTGAAATCAACCGGTGCAAAAATTGCCACCATTGTTCATGGCAAACGCCAACGGCCTGATGCTAAGTTTTATGCTGGTAAAGGCAAGGTGGATGAAATCAAACAACATGTTATGGCGAATGATGCGGTATTGGTTATTTTTAACCACGAACTATCTCCAAGCCAAGAACGTAATTTAGAAGAAAAATTAGAATGCCGTGTGTTGGCTAGAACAGGGCTTATTCTTGATATATTTTCCCGAAGAGCGCGCTCACATGAAGGTAAATTACAAGTCGAATTGGCACAGCTAAAACATATGTCAACACGCTTAGTGCGCGGTTGGACGCATCTTGAAAGACAAAAAGGTGGGATTGGAATGCGTGGTCCGGGTGAAACGCAATTAGAAACGGATCGTCGTTTATTAGGCCAACGTATTAAGTCACTCAAAAAGCGTTTAGGAAAAGTACAATCACAACGTGAACAAGGCCGACGCTCACGTCAGCGTGCCGGTATCCCTGTTGTGTCGTTGGTGGGTTATACCAATATGGGTAAATCAACCTTGTTTAATAAACTGACYTCGGCYGATGTCTATGCWGATGATCGTTTATTTGCRACYTTGGATCCGACGTTAAGGCGAATGAAACTGATAGATACGCAGGCTTTGGTTATGGCGGATACGGTTGGATTTATTAGAAAACTACCCCATGGTTTGGTCGAGTCATTTAGTTCAACGCTGGATGAAACACGTGATGCGGCATTATTGCTTCATATTGTGGATGCCGGTGCGCCGGATCGCGATGATTTGATCGCGCATGTTAATGATGTTTTGCATCAAATTGGCGCAGATGATGTGCCCCAGTTAATTATTTGTAATAAAATTGATCAGCTTGATGATCATCCCGCACGTTTAGATCGTGATGAAAATGGCCGGATAAATCGTGTCTGGGTATCAGCAGTAACGGGCGAAGGGATAGATTTATTGCGCCAAGCACTACAAGAATACTTCCCTGAGCATGAAGATGTGGAACTTGTTCATTGATTTATGTTCCATAAAGGTAATTATGTCCGTAAAATAGGCATGTTTTGAATATTTGAATTTCATTTTTGGAGAGCTTAATGGCTTGGAATGAACCTGGTAATAATGGTAATAAAGACCCATGGGGTAACCGTGGTAATGATGGTCCACCTGATCTTGATGATGTTATTAAAGATGTAAAGCGTAAATTAGGCGCCTTATTTGGTGGCAATAGTGGTGGCGGATCAAATGATAATGATTCATCCGGTGGAAATAGCTTAATGGCATTTGGCTTAATAGGCGTTGTTATTTTTCTCGTTTGGTTAGCTTCTGGCTTGTATATTGTGCAACCTGCTGAGCGCGGAGTAGAACTTCGTTTTGGTAAATATGTTGAAACAACGATGCCTGGTCCACATTGGCATATGCCTTATCCAATAGAATCGGTTGAAAAAGTAGATGTTGCACGTGTAAGAACAGCAACGATTGGCTTTGGACAATCAGGTGGCAGTGTGTCTTCAGAAGCACTGATGCTGACCAAAGATGAAAATATTATTGAGCTTAAAGTTGAAGTTCAATTTCATGTTGCTAATGCGGCTGAATATTTATTTAATGTGGTTAATCCTGATTTAACGCTACGCCAAATGACTGAAAGTGCGGTACGTGAAATTGTGGGTAAAACAACAATGGAAGAGGTGTTCAAAACTGGTCGTGCAGCCATGGCGAGTAAAGCAGAAATTGCATTGCAAGCCTTATTGGCAGATTATGGAACAGGCTTGGTAGTCACTAACTTTAATATGCCGGATATTCAACCACCACCACTTGTTCAAGAAGCTTTTGCTGACGTAGTGAAAGCAGACGCGGATAAAGAAAGTAAAATTCTTGAAGCAAGAGCGTATGCAAAAGATATCGTGCCGAGAGCACGWGGTAAAGGYATACGTATCGTGCAAGAATCAGAAGCTTATCGAAACCAAGTTGTTGCAAAAGCGCGAGGTGAAAGCAGTCGTTTCACTCAGGTGTTAACAGAATATGAAAAAGCACCTGAAATTACCAAAGAACGTCTTTATTTAGATACGATGGAAATTGTGTATAGTCGAACACAAAAAGTATTAATTGATGTGTCTAAAGACAGTAATAATGTATTGTATTTACCGCTGGATAGGTTATCTAATTCTTCAACATTATCACCGACTAGAATAGATTTGGGTAGCTTGACCAATTATCCACAAACTACTTCAACGTCCACTAATTCAGCATCAAGCGATGCACGTAGCAGAGGGGGGCGTTAAGATGTCATCAGCTATACAGAAATTGTTATTTTTAGTATTCATTGCATTTATTGCTTTGATCTCATCAGTGTTCTTTGTTGATCAACGTGAACGCGTTTTATTACTGCATTTAGGTGAAATTAAGCAAGCCGATTTTGCACCTGGAATTCATTTCAAAATTCCTTTATTTGAAAATGTTAAACGTTTTGATGGGCGAATTTTAACGATCGATGCCAAACCAGATAATTACTTAACKTTAAAAAGTAAAAACTTATTAGTTGATTCTTTYTTATTATGGAAGATTGCAGATACAGGCCTTTATTACACGGCTGTAAGTGGTGATCAACGCCTAGCAAGTTCACGGTTATTTCAAATCGTAAATAATGGATTACGTGATGCGTTTGCTAATAGAACKGTGCAAGATGTCGTTGCTGGTGATAGAACTACGATGGTGAATGATATTTTAGACGAAGCCAATAAGAGTGCTGTAAAACTAGGCATTGAAATTGTTAATATTCGTATTAAGCGTATTGATTTCCCTTCTGATATTAATGAGGCCGTTTATAAACGAATGCGAACAGATCGTTTGCAAGAAGCAAAAGAAACACGTGCTCAAGGTGCAGAACAAGCGGAAGTGATTCGTTCAACCGCTGATAAAAATGCCATTACTATCTTAGCCGAAGCAGAGCAAAAAGCGGAAGAAACGCGAGGTGGCGGTGATGCACTAGCAACCGATATTTATGCACAAGCCTATGGCAAAAATAAAGACTTCTATTCCTTTTATCGTCGTTTAGATGCTTATAAAAATGTGTTTAAGGGTGATGATATGCTGGTGATTGAGCCTAAAGGTGCCTTTTTTGATGGCTTTAGTGGCGAAGAAGACTAATTTTTAGCGTGACGGACAGCTTAGTACATAGTCTTTTATTAGCATCGGCATTAATGTTAGTGATTGAAGGTCTTATGCCGTTTTTAAGTCCAGTTGCCTTTCGTCGATCATTGTTGCAAATGGCCGGAATGCACGATAAGCATATTAGACTAATAGGCTTATTTAGCATGGTGTTTGGCTTAGTGATACTTTATTGGATAAATAATTAGATGAGTCTTAAAGATCGTTGGTTGCTACCCGAAGGCATTGATGAATTAATGCCCGATCAAGCGGCGCAACTTGAAACATTACGTCGTAAACTGATAGATATAATGCAAAGTTGGGGCTATAACTTAGTTTTCCCACCTTTAGTTGAATATCTTGATTCTTTATTAACAGGTACGGGTAAAGCGCTCGATCTGCAAACCTTTAAATTGACGGATCGTATGTCAGGTCGCTTAATGGGGATTCGAGCGGATATGACGCCACAAGTGGCTCGTATTGCAGCACATAATTTACGTGATCATGAAGGTGTATTGCGGCTTTGTTATATTGGCAATGTATTGCACACCTTACCGCAAGGCCAAGGTACCTCACGTAATCCTATTCAATTAGGTGCCGAAATTTATGGCCATGCAGGCCCTGAAAGTGACATGGAAATCGTGCAGTTAATGATTGAAATGTTAGCCAGTAGCGATCTTGATCATGACTTATTGCTCGATATGGGCCATGTGGGTATTTTCCGTGGTTTAGCGGCAGATGCCGGTTTAACTGAAGAGCAAGAGCAAGAATTATTTGCCGCATTGCAACGAAAAGAAATAACCGCCATACAACGCTTATTGTCAGACTATCAACTCTCTGCTGATAATCAGTCTATGTTATTGGCCTTGGCCGAGTTAAATGGCAGTGTAACGGTATTAGAAAAGGCAAAACAAGTGCTGAGCAAGGCATCGGATACGGTTCAAAAAGCATTAAAAACATTGCAAACAATGGCTGATTTAATGGCGCAACGGCTACCGAATGTTGCACTTAATTTTGATTTAGCTGAATTACGTGGTTATCACTATCACACCGGTGTTGTGTTTGCTGTTTATCAAGCAGGTAGCTCACAGGCAATTGCCATGGGCGGACGTTATGATGATATCGGTGCAGATTTTGGTCATGCACAACCGGCAACCGGTTTTAGCTTAGATTTAAAAGCGATTGCCAGCCAATTGATTGTTGAAGATGATGATGCACAAGATACGATTAGCGTTGAATGGTCAGATGATGAGCGGCAACAACAAAAAATAGAACAATTACGTAGTCAGGGTCAAACTGTMRTCTACGAATTACCAAAATAATTTATACAAATGCCGCTTTTAAGCGGCAACAACAGGAAAAATCTGTGGCTAAAAATATCGTTGTAATTGGCTCCCAATGGGGTGATGAAGGTAAAGGCAAACTGGTTGATTTATTAACCGATAATGTCTCAGCTGTGGTGCGCTTTCAGGGTGGCCATAATGCGGGTCATACCTTAGTTATTGATGGCAAAAAAACAGTACTTCATTTGATTCCATCAGGTATTTTACGTGAACATGTACAGTGTCTTATCGGTAATGGAGTGGTGTTATCGCCCGAAGCATTATTGAAAGAAATGAATGAATTAGAAGGCAATGGCATTCCTGTTCGTGAACGTCTTAAGATTAGTGCTGCTTGTCCCCTTATTTTGGAATATCATATTGCCTTAGATCAAGCACGTGAACGTCGCCGTGGAAAATCTGCAATTGGTACAACAGGCCGCGGTATTGGCCCAGCCTATGAAGATAAAGTAGCACGCCGTGGTTTGCGCTTAGGTGATTTGATTAATGAAGCTAGTTTTGTAGAAAAATTAGAAGAAGTGGTGCAATTCCACAACTTTTCATTAATTAATTATTATCAGGTAGAACCGGTAAGCTTTGAAAAAGTACGTGATGAAACACTGGCGATGCGCGATGTATTATTACCGCTTATTGCTGATATCCCACAGATGTTAAAAGAATATTCTGAAGCCGATGAGAATGTGATGTTTGAAGGTGCACAAGGTGCCTTATTAGATATTGATCATGGAACATATCCTTATGTAACCTCGTCTAATACCACTGCCGGTGGTTGTGCGGCGGGTTCGGGTGTAGGGCCTCGTCATATTGATTATGTATTAGGCATCACTAAAGCTTATGCGACTCGTGTCGGTGCTGGTCCCTTTCCATCTGAATTATTAGATGACGAAGGAAAAGTAAACGAAATAGGTCAATATTTAGCAGACAAAGGTCATGAAGTCGGTGCAACAACAGGCCGTGATCGTCGCTGTGGTTGGTTAGATATGGTGGCATTAAACCGTGCTTGCTGGATCAACAGTATTACCGGACTGTGTTTAACAAAATTAGATGTGCTTGACGGTTTAGATACCATTCGCTTATGTGTTGCGTATGAACGTGATGGCAAGGCGGTTGATATTTTGCCTTTAAGTGCAGATGAATTTGAAGGCTGCGTACCTCAATATATTGATATGCCGGGTTGGAATGAATCAACATTGGGGGTGACAGAATTTGATCAATTACCTGCCAATGCACAAGCTTATATCAATAAAGTTGAAAGCTTAGCGGGTGTGCCAATTGACTTGGTGTCTACTGGCCCTGATCGCATTGAGACGATTGTTCGTCGGGATCTTTTTAGCCTTTAATTGTATTTAACCTGAACTTGGATAAGAACAGTCAGTAGCATTTTAGCTTACAATGACTTATAAAAAAATAGCCGTTCTTCTCAGATAGAAAAGCCGTACATTACATTAACCAGTGCCTTCATTTTAGTGGATATCAAGGCAGATTTATGTAGCAATAGCGCGCTATTGGAAGTAAATCTAACGCAGAGAGCCGCTAAAATAAAGGTACYGGATGACGGTGCTTATCTAGAGTTCAGGTTAGTTATTCTGATTAAAATTTACGCCCTCAAATGAGGGCGTTTTTGTATCTATTATTCGGCTTTTGAAACACCCGCATAAATGGCTGAATAATCGGTATCCGCCAAACCTTGTTCAAGCGTTTTATCTAGCAATTGAGCAATGCCTTCAAGTGCACATGTCTCCAAGCCCAACCGTTTAGCAACAGCTAAGAATAAGTGCGTATCTTTCGCTAAATGCTTTGTGGGGAAGTTCGGATTGGCAAAGTCTCGTTGTAGCATTCGATCTAATTTTTTATCAAAGGTAGGGGCGTATAAGGCACTGTCTCGCACTATTTTCATAAACTGTTCGGTTTCAATGCCTTCTTTTTCAACTAACGACAAGCTTAATGCAAAACTAGAGGTTAAACCGGCAATTAATTGATTCATAGCTAATTTAACGGTGGAACCTTGGCCAATATTACCAATATGTTGCGGGGCTTTTCCGATTATATTTAATAAAGGTAAAGCTGTTTGATAATCTTCTTCACTGCCGCCGGCCATTAAGATTAAGGTGCCGGTTCGGGCTTCGGGTAAGCTGCCCAGCACGGGGCATTCAAGATAGCGACCTTGATGCTGGCTGATACGTTTTGCTAATTGACGTGATTCATCGGGTGCAATCGTACCCATTTGAATAATGAATTTATCTTTAAATGAGGGGGGGGTGATCGTATCTAGTACGCTAATAATCGCATCATAATCACTTAACATGAGCAGGCAAAATTCACTTGCTGCGAGCGCTTCTTGCGCAGAAGTTGCCACTAAAGCGCCGCGTTGTTGTAATTTAGCTACTTTATTTGGGCTACGGTTAAATATTGTAAGCGTTTGATGCTGTGCTAAAAGATGTTCAGATAATGCTTGTCCCATTAAACCTGCACCTATTAGTGAGATATTCATAATACATTCCATAATTCTATTAATAACGTAGTAGAAGCATTTTATACCCGTGACCATTAAATTTGTAGTTTTTAGCACATATTATGAACGTGCTAACTGCGTTATAAGAGCGAGCAATAGAATAACTTATTACATCACTATTATGCCTTGCAATCCCATCCATTATAAGCACTAAAAACTACAAATTTAATGGTCACGGGTATATAGGGTGCTGTAGAATAGCTGGAATATTTTAATGCAGGAACAGGGGATAACCGTGTATAACAAAAACATGACCATTGCTGGATTTGATGATGAAATATTTCAAGCGATTGAAGCTGAGAATGTTCGCCAAGAAGATCATATTGAGTTAATTGCATCTGAAAACTACACAAGCCCACGTGTAATGGAGGCGCAAGGCTCTTCATTAACCAATAAATATGCTGAAGGTTATCCCGGCAAGCGCTATTACGGTGGTTGTGAACATGTTGATAAAGTGGAGCAATTAGCAATCGATCGCGCTAAAGAATTATTTGGTGCTGATTATGCCAATGTGCAACCTCACTCAGGTTCACAAGCGAATGCTGCTGTTTATTTAGCGTTATTACAGCCAGGCGATACTATTTTAGGTATGAGTTTGGCACATGGTGGTCACTTAACGCATGGTTCAAAAGTGAGTGCATCAGGTAAGATTTATAACTCTGTTTCATACGGTTTAAATGCTGAAACAGGTGAAATTGATTACGACGAAGTAGCGCGTTTAGCAGAAGAACATAAACCTAAAATGGTTGTAGCTGGTTTTTCTGCGTATTCACGAATTGTTGATTGGCAGCGTTTCCGTGATATTGCAGATTCAATTGGTGCTTATCTGTTCGTTGATATGGCGCATGTGGCGGGCTTGGTTGCGGTGGGTGAGTATCCTAATCCGGTTAATATTGCTGATGTGACAACAACGACAACACATAAAACATTGCGTGGACCACGTGGTGGTTTGATTTTAGCTAAAGCAAATGCTGAAATTGAGAAAAAATTGAATTCGGCTGTTTTTCCTGGTTTCCAAGGTGGCCCGTTAATGCATGTCATTGCGGCGAAAGCAATTTCATTTAAAGAAGCGATGTTACCTGAATTTAAAACTTATCAGCAACAAGTGGTTAAAAATGCACGGGTGATGGCTGAAATCTTTATGGCACGTGGTTATGATGTGGTTTCAAAAGGAACCGATGACCATTTGTTCTTAGTGAGCTTTATTGAAGCGGGACTGACGGGTAAAGAGGTTGATGCATGGTTAGGTGATTCAAACATCACTATCAATAAAAATTCAGTGCCAAATGATCCACAATCACCGTTTGTAACATCGGGTATTCGTGTGGGTACACCGGCAGTGACAACACGTGGTTTTAAAGAGCAAGAATGTAAAGACTTAGCAACATGGATGTGTGACGTGATCGATAGCCGTGGTGATGCTACTGTTATKGCTGAGGTTAAAGMAAAAGCGTTAGCKRTYTGCCAAAAACTTCCYGTTTATTCATAAGCTAAGCCTAATATGCGTTGTCCATTTTGTGGTGCTGATGATTCAAAAGTAATTGATTCTCGCCTTTCTACAGAAGGCGATGCGATACGTCGCCGTCGTAGTTGTGTGGAATGCAGCGAACGTTTTACGACGTATGAAACCGCAGAGTTATCTTTGCCACGTTTAATCAAAAGCGATAAATCGCGTGCGGTATTTGATGAAAATAAATTACGTTCTGGCTTTTTAAAGGCCTTGGAAAAACGTCCTGTCAGTATCGATGCGATTGATACTGCCGTTAGAGGTATTGTTCGACGTTTAATTGCCACCGGCGAGCGTGAAGTAGAAAGTCGCTTAGTAGGTGATTGGGTTATGGATGCATTGCGTGAATTAGATGAAGTGGCTTATGTACGTTTTGCTTCTGTGTATCGTAGTTTTCAGGATGTAAATGCATTTAGAGAAGTAATTGAAGGCATGAAAAATCGCGATAAAACGAACAATGATGACTCATAAATTAGGATGATTACTCTGAAGTTAGATATCTTGGAGTTAGATACCTTGGAGTTACATATCTTGGCTGTTAAGAACGCCGCTACTTTATTAACGAACAGATAAAAGGGTGTCATGAACCAAACGTATATGGTGCACGCACTTCAATTAGCTGAGCAAGGGCGGTTTACCACCGATCCTAATCCGCGAGTAGGCTGTGTTATTGTCAAAGACAATGAAATTATAGGTGAAGGTTGGCATCAGCGTGCAGGCGAACCGCATGCTGAAATACATGCACTGCATGATGCGGGAGCGCATGCCAAAGGTGCTGATTGTTATGTCACTTTAGAGCCTTGTAGTCACTTTGGTCGCACGCCACCTTGTGCTGAGGCCTTGATTAAAGCGGATGTGAAACGGGTTTATATTGCCATGCAAGATCCTAATCCTCAGGTRTCTGGCAAAGGTATTGAAATTTTAAAAAATGCMGGCATTGAAGTGATGGTCGGTATTTTGAAAGATGAAGCTGAACAACTCAATATCGGTTTTTGCACACGTATGAGAACAGGTCGGCCTTATGTGCGTAGTAAAATGGCAATGAGTTTAGATGGGCGAACCGCCATGGCTTCAGGTGAAAGTAAATGGATTACTGGTCCGGCAGCACGGCAAGATGTGCAAAAATTACGCGCTCAAAGCTCAGCGATAATGACGGGAACAGGCACCTTGTTAGCTGATGATCCGGCTTTAACCGTTCGGCCTGAWGGTGATTGGTACCCTAAAGATCACGTTGTGAGGCAGCCACTGAGAATAGTCGTGGGTGATCATGCTATCCCTGAACATGCACATTTGTTTGATGATCCTAATGATATATTAGCGGTTACAACCCAAAAAATAGATCAAGAACATTCTATTGATGTATTAACTGTAGTGGATAATGCTGGCAAAGTTGATTTAACGGCGATGATGACCGAACTGGCTAGACGTGATATTAATGAAGTGATGGTTGAAGCGGGCTCAGTATTGAATGGTGCTTTATTAAATGCAGGTTTAATTGATGAGTTAGTCATCTATATGGCACCTAAATTAATGGGTGATTCAGCAAAAGGATTATTTCATTTGCCCGAAATAGAAGCAATGGCACAGAATATTGATTTAGCTATTTCGGATATACGCGCCGTGGGTGATGATTGGCGTATAACCGCTCGGCCCATTTATAGAGAGGTTGGATAATATGTTTACCGGCATTATTGCTGCAATTGGAAAAGTTGAATCACTGCAAACACAAGGTGGTGATGTTCGGCTGACCGTGGCAACACATGATTTAGATTTAAGCGACATCAAACTAGGCGATAGCATTGCTAATAATGGTGTCTGTTTAACCGTTGTAGCAATGAATAATGCGAAGCTTAGCTTTGATGTGTCGCGTGAAAGTCTTGAGCGCACCAGCCTAGGCAGTTTATCTTCTGGCTCATCAGTAAACCTTGAAAAAGCATTAGCGGTAGGTGACCGTTTAGGCGGCCATTTTGTCAGTGGGCATGTTGATGGATTGGGAACGGTAATATCACTCAATAGCTCGGCACGTTCAGTTATTTTTCGTTTTGAAGTGCCTGCGGGGCTGGAGCGCTATATTGCTGAGAAAGGTTCGATTTGTATTGATGGCACCAGTTTAACGGTCAATAATGTAGCGGGTAATTGGTTTGAAGTGAATATTATTCCTCATACTATGCAAGAAACGATTATGAGTCATTATCAAGTAGGTACAAAGGTCAATCTTGAAGTTGATTTGATTGCACGTTATCTAGAACGATTGTTGCCACAACAAAAAGAAGGTGGAATTAGCCTTCAAACATTATTGGAAAATGGTTTTATTAAATGAATTTAAACACTACGGCTGAAATTATAGAAGACCTGAAACAAGGTAAAATGGTCATCATTATGGATGATGAAGATCGCGAAAATGAAGGCGATCTGGTCATGGCAGCAGAATGTGTCACGGCACAAGCTATCAACTTTATGGCACGTTATGCACGCGGTTTAATTTGTTTGACCTTGACTGAGGCGCGTTGCCAACAACTTCGCTTGCCGCTGATGGTGCTCGATAATCAAGCCAGTTATGAAACAAATTTTACGATTTCTATTGAAGCAGCACGAGGTGTAACAACCGGTATTTCTGCTTCTGATCGTTCTAAAACTATTAAAGCTGCGGTAAAGGCTGATGCCAAACCTGAAGATATAGTGCAACCCGGTCATATCTTTCCTGTTAAGGCACAACCGGGTGGCGTATTAACACGCGCAGGCCATACTGAAGCGGGCTGTGATTTAGCACAACTTGCAGAGAAAGACCCTTCGGCAGTGATTGTTGAAATTTTGAATGAAGATGGCAGYATGGCGCGTCGTYCTGATTTAGAAMTATTTGCAAAAGAACATGATTTAAAAATTGGTACTATTGCYGATYTRATCAGTTATCGACTAGAAAATGAGATGACAGTRCAGCGWTTATCRCAATGTCATYTGCCYACYAARCAAGGTGATTTTGAGYTGTATAGTTTTGAAGATACGGTTAATAATCAAGTRCATTTGGCRCTSGTTGTSGGTGACATAGTCGGKGATGAAKAAACGCTRGTTCGCGTTCATATGGCRGATCCCTTAACGGATTTATTAGGYGCWACGCGTGATGCAAGTCAGCAYCCTCTTTATAAAGCTAAACAGCAACTTCARGAYGCGGGAAAAGGTGTRCTGGTTGTATTGAGACAACCACAYCAAAATAAAGCATTAGCGGCGAAAGTAGMGCGYTATCAACAGCAAGACCRAGGTGAAGAAAGCCTCGCCGCACCGAACAGTTGGGATTTAAGAACCTTTGGTGTAGGTGCACAAATTCTAGCBGATTTAGGTGTTAAAAAAATGCGTGTCTTAGGCACACCMACAAAACTTACGGCTTTATCVGGTTTTGGYTTAGAACTTGTTGGTTATGCCGACGAATAAATCTATTTTTGTYATTGCYGGTGAAGCATCCGGCGATGCCCATGCGGCTCGCATGCTCATTGAGCTAAAACGATTAGCGCCTCACTATAATGTAAAAGGCATTGGCGGCGATAAAATGCGTGCTGCCGGAGCCGAAACCTTTATTGATTTCTCAGAACTGGCCGTAATGGGCTTGGTTGAAGTAATCAAACGCTATCGATCGCTTAAAAAGATATTTAATCGTACGGTTGAATTACTTAARAYGGAACRSCCTGATTTATTGATCTTAGTTGATTACCCMGGMTTTAAYTTAAAACTGGCRAAAGAAGCCAAGGCATTRGGCATMACMGTTTTATATTAYATYAGCCCWAAAGTATGGGCATGGCGAGCAGGSCGYGTTRATACCATCAAAAAATATGTAGATCATATGGCRGTRTTATTYCCATTTGAAGTTGCTATTTATGAAGCGGTAGATGTGCCCGTTACTTGTGTGGGKCATCCACTGGTTGATGCCGTTCAACAAGAGCTAACAAAGGTGCAAGCTAAAGAAAAATTARGTTTTGAKCCTGCACATAAAGTATTAGGTTTGTTCCCCGGCAGTCGACGTAGCGAAGTTGAAATATTATTGCCAATTATGATTGAAGCGGCAGAACGTATTAGTAAACAAATTGATAATGTAAATATTGTTGTGCCGTTAGCGACGGGGCTAGATAAACAGACTATCGAGGCTATTCTCGCTTCATCAGCACTGCCCATCAAACTGGTTGATGATGATTTTTATCAGCTTACTTCTGCGTGTGATGCCATTGTTGCKGCATCAGGCACGGTGACATTAGAAATTGCTTTATTAGCTGTGCCACATTTTATTAGTTATCGTGTATCACCGCTTTCATACGCAATTTTGAGTCGACTTGTCAAAATTCCTTATGTTGGTTTATGTAATATTGTGACGGGTGAGAATGTTATTTTAGAGTTATTGCAAAACGAGGTAACAGCAGAACGTTTAGCAGAGGAATTAATAATGTTATTAACATCAAATAATAGCAATGAGAAAGCGGAAACGATACGTCAGCAGGTATTAGCAGATTTAGGTCCTTCTGGTGGCGCACAGAATGCGGCGGAGTTAGTGGTTTCATTGTTGGACAAATAATGAACAGTATTTGTGATTATGCTAAACGCATAAACCCTCACAAAATCAGGACGAACGGAAATTTTACTTATAGGTTTTTATTTTGAAGAATGACGAATATATAGCTCCGGAATATATAGTTGGAGTCGATGAAGTAGGCCGTGGTCCATTAGCGGGGCCAGTAGTAACCGCAGCGGTCATACTCGATCCTAACAAGCCTATCGAAGGCTTAGATGACTCAAAAAAACTCACTGAAAAACGACGTGAACAATTAGAACCCATTATTAAAGCCAATGCCTTAGCGTGGGCTTTAGGACGCTGTGAACCGGCAGAAATTGATGATATAAATATTTTACAAGCCACATTGTTAGCGATGAAACGTGCGGTAGAAAATTTAGAGATTATGCCTACTCATGCTTTGATCGATGGCAATAAAGCGCCGGATTTAGCATGCCCAACCACGACCATTATTAAAGGTGATCAAAAAGAACAATGCATCGCCGCTGCATCGATTTTAGCTAAAGTAGCCAGAGATAGGGAAATGGTGCAGATGGATAAACTTTATCCCGGTTATGGTTTTGCCAAACATAAGGGTTATCCCACGAAGCAACACCAGCAGGCATTGCTTGARTTGGGTGCAAGCAYTATTCACCGACGGTCATTTAAACCCGTACAAATAGTATTGTTATAATATAGCTAAGTTTTTTATGAATGTATCCGATATAAATTGATGTGAAGAATTAATTTATATAAGCGATATCTTAAGACGTGATGAATGAGCACAAAAACTTACTTCGATCCAAGCAAGTTAATATTTTGTATGAAGGKCTTAAATCAACTTTAATTAGTACGGTATTGCTTGCTGCATTAGTCAATTTCACGCTTCTTATAGAGTATGAAGTCCTATTCTTTTGGATGATWCCTATYTGGATCGTTGCATTTTTACGTGCCGTTGATGCCATATTTTTTTCCAGAGAAAATCAAAAAACAATTAATGTYGATCAYTATATTAATCGTTTTGTTGTTGGGGTGKTTCTACAGGGACTGGCATGGGGCATGTATTTTTACATGGTTTTCCCATTAATATCAGTAGAGTACCAAATGTTAATGTTACTCGCTTTAGTGGGGGTTTGTGCCACCGGATCATCGACACTTTTCTATCTGTTTCCTGCAGTAGCTRTTTTTATATTGATTACTTTTTTGCCGGCAGAGATACGATTACTATCGATGGATTCGTGGCTTTATCGGTTTCTATCTTTGATGATACCGTTATTTATTTTTACTCAGGTAGGCGGAGCCCGACGCTCTAATCTATCTTATGTCGAGAATATTCGATTACAGATAGAATCTGAAGTTAAAGRGCGGCAATATCTAGACTTGCAGCAGGCCGTCGATCAGCACAATATTGTTAGTATTGCCGATATTAAAGGCGATATTATTTATGTGAATAAAAAAATGGAAGTTATTAGCCARTATTCACACGATGAGTTGATGGGTGGAAATCATAGAGTCGTACGCTCTGATCGTTATTCTCGTTCTTATTGGAAAGATATGTGGAGAATCATTGCCAGTGGCCGTGTATGGCATGATCAAGTTGAGAATATAGCAAAAGATGGTTCAGCCTACTGGGTAGATACCACCATTGTGCCTTTTTTAAATGATAAAGGGCGACCTTATCAATATATTTCTATTCGTACTGATATCACTAAAGCTAAGCTACTAGAACAACAAACGAACAATGATAAAAATGATGCGCTTATTCGCGCTAATGTATCACATATCCTACAAGGTCTAGGCACTCTCGAAAAACGTATTGCCGATGCATTAGATGCACTATCTCAAGCAGAAGACATGAAGATACAAAATAAATTGGGTGTTTTTTTACTACCAGAAGGGGCCTRTTCGCTTGAATTATTTGTAACGCATGGYGAATATACAGGTGAATTTATGCATAAAGAAAAATGCRTAAAATTAGGTAGCTGTTTATGTGGGAAAGCAGCKGTTTCTGGCGAGCTTATTATCTCTGATAATTGTTTTGAGGATCCTGACCATGAGCACAGTTTTGATGGGATGACAGCACATGGTCATTATATTGTGCCACTTTTGCATCATGAGATAGTGATTGGGATTTTATTTATTTATACTGATCCGTATCCTTCTAGAGACCAAACRAGGATAGACACACTCAACTTTATCAGTGATTTAATTGGATTAGCGATTACGGATGATCACGTTAAAAAAGARTTAAAACAAGCCAAAAAAGAYGCAGAAGAAACCGCTCAGGCTAAAGCTGAYTTTCTGGCCAATATGAGTCATGAGATCCGTACGCCAATGAATGGTGTATTAGGTATGTTAGATCTACTGAATAATTTGAAATTAGATGATACKGCAAAAGGCTATGTCGACATTGCTTATGGTTCAGCAGACATGCTGTTGAATGTCATTAACGATATTCTAGATTTTTCAAAAATTGAATCTGGAAAATTGTTGATTGAAAAAATTGAATTTGATTTACGTAAATCACTTGAAGATAAYGCRGATGTATTGGCAAAAATTGCCTATAAAAAAGGTTTAGAGCTATCACTCTTTATCCCACCTGAAGTAAAAGGCACCTTAGTGGGTGACGTATTGCGTTTGCAACAGGTTCTCAATAATCTTATTAACAATGCGATCAAATTTACATCTGAAGGCGAAGTRTCAATTAGTATTTCAGTAGTGAAAGAATCCAAAAATAGAATACGRCTACGCTTTCAAGTTMAAGATAGTGGAATTGGCATCCCGAAAGACAAACAATCGTTATTATTCCAAGCGTTCACACAGGCTGATACGTCAACGAGTCGTGAGTTYGGTGGCACAGGACTAGGGTTAACTATATCAAAAAGTTTGGTTGAAATGATGTCAGGCGATATAGGRTTTATAAGCACCGAGGGCGAAGGATCTACTTTTTGGTTTGAATTACCTTTCAATATTAAAAGGCAAAATGAAAACCTACCACAAATGATGACCRACCTTAGAGTATTGACGGTTGATGATAATGCAACGAATTGCTTTATTCTTAAGCAATATGTCGAAAACTGGGGTGCAGAAAATATCATTGAGATGGATGCYAGAAATGCATTGGATACATTATATGCAGCACATAAAAAAGGGCAAGATTTTGATATTTTATTATTAGATATGCAAATGCCCACGATCACGGGAGCGGAACTGGCAGCAGAAATTCGTAGTGACTCTACTTTTGCAGACTTAAAAATAATTTTACTAAGCTCAGTGAGTTTRGAAAAAGGTCACAATAAAGAGGGACACTTTAATTTGATGCTCAATAAACCGATTAGACAGTCGCTGCTTTATGATGCGATTGCAACAGTACAAGAGCATAGTGTGGCAAATATAACGAAAGAAATTCAAAATGAATTACTTGTATTAACAGGCAAGGTGTTATTGGTTGATGATAATGTCATTAATCAACATGTTGGTATGGAAATGCTTAGAAAACTTGGACTGGACTGCGACAAAGCTGCAAATGGATTAGAGGCATTAGAAGCTAGGAAAATAGAAGATTTTGATATTATATTAATGGATTGCCAAATGCCTGTGATGGATGGTTTGGAAGCAACACGCCAAATTAGAATATTTGAGAATGCGGCATCTAAATCAGCTATAACTATTGTGGCATTAACAGCAAATGCAATGGAAGGCGATCGTGAAAGATGCATCGCTGCTGGCATGAATGACTATCTCTCTAAACCCTACACTATTCAAGAGTTATCTGATGTTCTATCACAAACCTTAGCTGTTGCTCCATCGGTAGAGGAACAAGCAGTATCCAGTAATCAACAACAATTGAATGATAATAAAGAATTTGTTGAGCAAACTGATATTATTAATAGTGTTAAATTTGAAGAAACAAAAGAGCTGATGGGCGATAGTTTTAACAAAATCATGGATGCTTTTATAGAATCAGGCATGACTAATATTACAGAAATGAACCGTTATTTTGTAGCTGAAGATTATGATGGGATACGAAATTCAGCTCATGCATTAAAAGGAAGTAGCGCCATGTTAGGTATTCAAGCACTTTCAGAAGCATGTAAGGAAATAGAAGCGTGTTGTCGACTTGAGAATATAAAAAATATGGATAAACAAATTGAAGAGATTGGTATTTTATTTGAGAAAAGCCAACACTCTATAACGGCGTTAGTGAGTAAAGAAGATATGACATGAATGATCTCGTTTCTTCCAGAAAAACGCCATTGTTACTGGTCGTTGATGATGAACTCGTTGGGCGAATTTATATCGAAAAGGCACTGCAAAGTGAAGGCTATGATGTCATTACAGCCGAGAATGGTCAGCAAGCCTTCGATATGGTAAAAAAATACTCGCCTAATATGGTTGTTATGGATGTGATGATGCCGGTGATGGATGGTTATCAATCTTGTGTCGCTATTCGTGCTGAAGAGAAACARCTCAAAGTACCTATTTTAATGTTAACAGGCCTTGATGACATTGAATCTGTTGAGAAATCATTTAATAGTGGTGCAACGGATTTTATTGTTAAGCCTGTTAATTTGGCTATTTTTAAACAACGTGTTCGCCATGGTTTAAAGATGTGGCAATCAGATTTAGAGATTTACCAGCAACATATTCGACAAACTCATGCTTACAAAATTGCAAAAATGGGTTACTGGGAATGGGACATTGAGACCAATCAATTATATTTTTCAGATGAAGTTTATAGCATGCTGGATATTATTCGAAAAGACTTTAGTGATGCACGTGATGCACTTCGGGAAAGAACAAGTGCAGATGACTTTGAGAGAATAAAATTAGCGAGTGAAGCTACCATAAGAGATGGCAGCCCTTATAGTCTTAACCATCATGTTGTTCGTCCTGATAATCAAGTTCAGGTTATTCATCACCATGCAGAATTAGTAAAAAATGAACAGGGTCAGGTTGTTAAACTATCTGGGGTTGCCCAAGACATTACAGAAAGTTACTTAGCAGAAGAGAAAATTCGTCATCAGCTGTATTACGATAGTCTAACTGAGTTACCTAACCGCACCTTGTTTCAAGAGCAACTGGAAACAATACTTAAAACATCAAGCCGTATAATGGATGGCTTGGCAATACTTTTCATAAATCTGGATCGATTTAAAAACATCAATGATTCTTACGGCCATGATGTGGGCGATAAATTCCTCATTATGATCGCCAATAAATTAAATCAAATCACCCGTTCAAATGATTTGATTGCACGAGTCGGTGTCGATGAATTTGCTTTGATCATAGAAGGCATTAGTTCCAATACCGGCATCGATAATGTGGCTAGAAAAGTGCTCACTGTCTTTTCCGGTACACATAATATTGATGACTATGAATTAATGATTACGGCTAGTATTGGGATCGCACGATCTTCGCCTGATAATTGTGATAAAAAAGAACTTATACAGCAAGCTGATCTGGCGATGCAACATGTAAAAAAAGTGGGGGGAAATCAATTTTGTTTTTATAGTAAACAAATGATTTCAGGTGCCTATCATGCGCTTATTATTGAAAAAGAATTGAGACAAGCCATTGAGCGAGATGAGTTGATTTTGTTTTATCAACCTAAAGTGTGTATTTCTACAGGTAAGATTAAAGGCATGGAAGCATTGATTCGCTGGCAGCACCCTGAAAAAGGGCTCATTAGTCCCTTTGATTTTATTCCAATTGCTGAAGAAACAGGGCTCATTATTCAAATAGGAAAATGGGTATTTGAGGAGGCCTGTAGACAGACAAAACTATGGCATAAAAAAGGTTATGAACATCTCAATGTCAGTATTAACGTTTCTGCAAAACAGTTTCATCAACAAGATTTTGTTAACGATATCTTAACTGCAATAGCCGTGACAGGAATTGATCCTCATCGTATTGATTTGGAAATAACAGAAAGCTGTACCATGAATAATATTAAGAAAACCATCAGTATTTTGAAACAATTTCGTGATATGGGCATTCAAATATCATTAGATGATTTTGGTACGGGTTTTTCATCGTTAAGTCTTCTTAATCAATTGCCATTAGATACATTGAAAGTGGATATTGCTTTTATCAGAGACATTAATGAAAAAGGTGAGAACGGTGAATTAGCTAAGCTGATTATTACGATGGCAAAAGCCCTTGGGCTTAAAACAGTTTCTGAAGGAGTGGAAGCTCAGCACCATATTGATTTTATTCAACGTAATGGTGGCGATGAATATCAAGGCTTCTTGTTCAGTAAACCGGTATCAGCGATTGAGTTTGAAAAGCTATTAGTAGTAAAAGAAACGATGAGTAGAATCAAATAAACCGCATAGAAAGATCGATAGATTGCAGATCTTTAGTTAAAGCGCCAATTGATATGCGATCAACCCCAGTAGCTGCAATTGAACGTAAATTATCCAAGGTGATGCCTCCTGAAGCTTCAAGTAGAGCTTTATCTTGTGTAATTTCGACGGCTTTCTCTAAAGCAGCAATATCAAAGTTATCTAATAAAATAATATCTGCTTGGGCGGCGAGCGCTTGATCGAGTTCGTCAAATGTTTCAACTTCAACTTCTATTGCAATGCCATTAGCAATTTTTTTAGCAGCATCAATAGCCGCTTTAATTGAGCCGGCAGCAAGAATATGATTTTCTTTAATTAAAATGCCATCATAAAGCCCAAAACGGTGATTATGGCAGCCCCCACARAKYACMGMATATTTYTGTGCAMTRCGTAARCCKGGYAAGGTTTTACGGGTATCTAATATTTTTACATCTATACCTGCCACAGCATCGGCATACTTCTGAGCTAAGGTTGCAGTGCCTGAGAGGGTTTGCATAAAATTAAGTGCTGCACGTTCGCCAATTAATAACTGACGCGCGGGGCCTATTAATTTACACAGTACATCATTTTCATTAACACGGTCACCATCATGAAGATGCCATTCAATTTTAATATCAGCACTGACTTGCGCAAAGACTTCATTCACCCATAAAACACCGCTTAATGTAGCGTGTTCACGGCTGATAATGATGGCGGTGACAATATCTTCAGGAATAAGGCTTGCTGTGAGATCGCCAGTCCCTACATCTTCTTGTAGTGCTTGCTGAACATTTYCAACGATGTTTTTAGGATCAATGTCTATATTTAAGGCCATAAGTTACTCACTATTCATGTGTTCAATGTATTATATACAAAGAAGCCAAATCAATCACAAAGGTTAAGTTTGAAAGCACAATTTCTAATCTTTTTTCGTTATTTTCTAAACAGTGCACGCGATTTGGCTGCGATTGTTGCTGTGATTGCCTTTTTCCAATTAGTGGTATTACAACAACCTATCCCGAATATAGGACAAATTCTGACGGGCGTCATTTTAGTGATGTTGGGATTGACCTTTTTCATTCGAGGCTTAGAAATGGGTTTGTTTCCTATCGGTGAAAGCATGGCGTATGCCTTTGCACGCAAGGGCAGTGTAACGTGGCTATTGCTGTTTGCCTTTTCACTGGGATTTGGTACGACGGTTGCCGAACCTGCGTTGATAGCGGTCGCAAAAGAAGCAGCGATTATAGCGGCATCTGGCGGCATGATTGAGAATTCTGATAAGGCTAGAGATTTCTATGCTACAGGTTTGCGTTATACCGTGGCACTGTCTGTTGGGCTAGCAATTTTAATTGGTGTATTACGTATTCTAAAAGGCTGGCCGATCCACTATTTAATCATAGGCGGCTATATAGGCATTGTGGTAATGACCTTATTTGCACCGCCTGAGATTATAGGTATTGCCTATGATTCAGGTGGGGTTACGACCTCTACCATTACGGTACCCTTAGTGACGGCGTTAGGTGTCGGCTTGGCATCCAGTATTAAAGGGCGTAATCCGATGGTAGATGGTTTCGGTTTGATTGCCTTTGCATCACTGACRCCTATGATCTTTGTAATGGCATACGGAATGATCATTTCATGATGGCATTATTACAGTCTTTATCAGAAGTATTTATTCAGACATTGAAAGATATTTTGCCGATTGCCATTATTATTTTCGGCTTTCAATTATTTGTTATTCGCAAACCTATTCCACATTTGAAAAAAGTACTTATTGGTTTCTTTTATGTATTAATTGGCCTTGTTTTTTTCTTAGAAGGTTTAGATCTTGCTTTATTCCCACTGGGGAAATTGATGGCAAGTCAGTTAACCGATCCTTCGTTTATTTTTGGGGATTTAGCCTCTATTCCGGATGTGATTCATTGGCGAGATTATATGTGGGTTTATATTTTTGCAGCGGCAATTGGCTTTGCAACCACCATTGCTGAGCCGTCATTAATTGCTGTGGCAATTAAAGCACAAGAAGTATCGGGTGGTGCAATTTCTGTATGGGGTTTGCGTATAGCGGTTGCGATTGGCGTCGCGGTAGGGGTTTCACTTGGAACCTTTAGAATTATTACCGGAACGCCATTGCAATATTACATTATGGCCGGTTATGTCATTGTTATTATTCAGACATTTTACGCACCGAAGCTTATCATCGCGCTTGCTTATGATTCGGGTGGTGTAACCACATCAACGGTGACCGTGCCATTAGTGGCAGCATTAGGAATTGGTCTTGCTTCAACGGTGCCGGGACGAAGCACCTTGCTTGATGGCTTTGGATTAATTGCCTTCGCCAGTTTATTTCCGATCATGAGTGTGATGGCGTATGCACAATTAACAGAATGGCGGACAAAAAAAGCCAATCTTAAACAACAAAAGGATAACGAGGAGAAACAATAATGCATTTCAAATTAATTATATGTTTTGTAGAAGATGGGTATACCGATAATGTGCTTGATGCCGCTCGCGAGGCAGGTGCGACAGGGTCAACCATCATCAACAATGCCCGTGGCGAAGGCTTGAATCAAAATAAAACCTTTTTTGGCTTGAGCCTCGAATCACAACGTGATGTGATTTTATTTTTAGTTGAGGAACATTTAAGTCGCCATATTCTAGAAACGATCGAAAAAGCAGGAATGTTTGATGAGAAGCCCGGTACTGGGATTGCCATTCAAATTGATGTAGAAGATGCCGTAGGTGTATCACACCAAATACGCACATTACAACATATGATAGAGGAAGAATTATGAAGCCAAAAGAAATTGTCCGTGTTCGCGATGTGATGCGAGCTGAAATTGATATTGTAGATGGTATGACCACTATTTCAGATGCACTGCGTGCCATGAAAAACCTGAAAAATAAGATGTTGATCGTTGATAAACGTCATGATGATGATGAATATGGTGTGGTAAGAATGACGGATATTGCGCATCATGTGTTAGCGCGAGACAAGTCTCCCGATCGTGTTAATGTGTATGAAATCATGATTAAACCGGCTATTACGGTTGATGCCTCAATGGATATTCGTTACTGCGCTCGTTTATTTGAGCGTTTGAAACTGTCGCGCGCGCCAGTGATGGACAATGGGAAATTGGTTGGCGTGGTTAGCTTAACGCGAATGGTTGTTCATGGAATAAGGAAGTAAGGTTTGTACATCAAGCCTGATGGTTTACTGGCGGATATTTCTTATCATGCTTCACCGAATCAAGATGCTCGTGTTGATGCCAATGATATTACAGGAATAATTATTCATAATATCAGCTTGCCACCGGGTGAATTTGGCGGCGGCTGGATTAATGATTTATTTCTCAATCAGCTTGATCCAACAGCACATCCTTATTTTAAAGAAATCGCAGATTTACGCGTTTCAGCACATTTATTGATTCGACGAGATGGTGAAGTGGTTCAATATGTACCCTTTTATCAACGTGCTTGGCATGCTGGGGTATCAAAATGGGATGAGCGAAGCGGCTGTAATGATTTTACRRTTGGTATTGAAATGGAAGGYTGTGATGACCARAATTTTGAGAAAATACAATATCAGCAACTCGCGCACGTTATTCATGCCTTATGYGAGCATTATCCCTTTTTATCAAAGGATCGCGTAAAGGGGCATCAAGATATTGCACCAGAAAGGAAAACCGATCCCGGACCKTATTTTGACTGGGCTGAATTAGCTAGGTTAATACAGTGAATAGGAGCAAGCATGGTATGATGAGCGGCATATGATATCACTGAAGAAAATTTTTTCTGTCGTAAAGAAAAAGAAGAATAAAAAATCACAAGAGAATGCAGAGCAGAACGCTCCCATTGTAATACCTCGTTCTCAGCACAGCATTTCTCGCTCACAGATTGATCCCCATGCCTTAAAAATACTTTATCAACTAAAAGATGCTGGCTTTGAYGCCTATCTTGTTGGTGGCTGTGTGCGTGATTTGTTATTAGGTCATGAACCTAAAGATTTTGATGTAACAACGAATGCCTCGCCAGAACAAGTACACAAATTATTTAGAAAAAGCCGCTTAATTGGGCGGCGATTTAAATTAGTGCATGTTGGTTTCGGTCGCAATGTGATTGAGGTGGCTACATTTAGAGCGCCACCTGAAGCCGATCAGCATGTTGATGGTCGGATAATGCGTGACAATGTGTTTGGCACATTRGAGCAAGATGCGTGGCGTCGAGATTTCACAATTAATGCTTTATATTATGATATCAGTGATTTTTCAATTATTGATTACACGGGTGGCATTGCTGATTTAGAAATAGGAAAAATTAGGCTCATTGGCGATGTGGAAACACGTTATCGTGAAGATCCGGTGCGTATGCTGCGAGCAATACGTTTCATGGGAAAACTGGGGCTACGGTTAGATGATGAAACAGAGCGMTTTATTTCACCATTAGCCCATTTATTAGCAGATATTCCAGCTGCCCGCTTATTTGATGAATCTTTAAAGCTATATTTAACGGGTAATGCCGCAGTGACACACGAATTACTGTGCCATTACGGTATTTTTGAAGTGTTATTTCCACAAACGGCAGAACTACTCCATACCGAACAGGATAATTACCCTCGCACTTTGATTATTAAGGCATTAGAAAATACCGATATTCGTATCGATGATGGTAAACCTGTTACGCCGGCCTTTCTATTTGCGGCATTAATGTGGGAGCCGGTGAGACAACGCTGGCAAGCGCATAAAGATCGTAATATCCCACCTATTCCGGCTTTGCAACGTGCGGCAACCGAGGTTATTTCAGAACAAGTTCGTCGTGTTGCTGTGCCTAAACGCTTTACATTGATGACACGTGATATTTGGACTTTGCAAATTCGTTTAGAACAACGGTTTGGTAAAAAACCACTGAGGCTGTTAACGCATCCAAAATTTAGAGCAGGCTATGACTTTTTGTTATTACGGGTGCAAGCAGGCGAACCGTTGTCTGAACTAGCAGATTGGTGGACCGTATTTCAAGATGTTGACGAAGCGCAGCAACAAAAAATGCTCAATAGCGTGTCATCAAATAGTGCTGGTGCTCCCCGCAAACGCCGTCGTCGAAGACGTAAAAAACCGGCCGCTAAAAGTGTACCAAGTGAATAATATATTTATTGGTCTAGGTAGTAATTTATCTGACCCTATTCAGCAGGTATTAATGGCGATGGAAGCATTGCAAGCTATACCTGAAATAGCAGTTGTTCAAAAATCATCGCTCTATGCTAGCCCGCCAATGGGCCCGCAAGATCAACCTGATTATATTAATGCTGTAGTTGAATTGAGTAGTGACTTGTCAGCACATGCATTATTAGATTGCTTACAAGCGATAGAGCAGCAGCAGGGAAGAGTACGCTTAAGACACTGGGGCGAACGGACTCTTGATTTAGATATACTTGTGTTTGGCGAACACGAAATTAATGATGAGCGCTTAGTAATTCCACATCCTGGTATTATTGAACGGGCATTTGTGCTCTATCCTTTAGCTGAGATAGCGCCGGACTTAATTATTCCACAATTTGGACATATAGTTCCTTTAGTTCAAAATTGCTCCCGCTCTGGCTT
This sequence comes from Methylophaga sp., assembly GCA_002733335.1. Classification (GTDB taxonomy): domain Bacteria; phylum Pseudomonadota; class Gammaproteobacteria; order Nitrosococcales; family Methylophagaceae. The sequence goes on along the minus strand of NVVK01000008.1, from coordinate 101,849 downwards.
AAATAAAATAAATTTAGATTTAATATGACTATTATGGAAACAGCACATCGCTATATTGCAGTTGAAGGCCCTATTGGTGTGGGTAAAACACATTTGGTTAAACGACTGGCGGAAAGTTTTGCGGGCACTACGGTGCTGGAGCAACCGGAGAATAACCCTTTTTTAGAAAAATTTTATATTCATCCTAAAGAATCCGCGTTGCCAACACAATTAAGCTTTTTAATGCAGCGGGTACGTTTAAGTAAAGAATTGCAACAAGATGATTTATTTTCTAGCCTAAAAATAACAGACTTTATGGTTGAAAAAGATCGTATCTTTGCACAAATCACCTTAGATGATGATGAACTTGCCTTATATAATATGGTCTATGAGAATCTGACCATGCAGCATCGGGTTCCTGATTTAGTTATTTATTTACAAGCACCGATGACGGTTTTAAAAGCACGGGTTAATCAACGCGGCATTGGCTATGAACAGCGTATTGAAGATGGCTATCTACAACGGTTGGCCGATAGTTATGCTGACTTTTTCCATTATTATGATGCCTCACCTTTATTGATTGTCAATGCAGAACAGATTGACTTGGTTCATAGTGAGCAAGATTATCAGAATTTATTAGAACAAATTAGTACATTGAGTAGTGGGCGGCATTATTACAACCCATTGCCCGTTAGTAAGTAAAAGGTAAGCGTATGACGCGATTAAATTTAACAAACCTACGCACAATGAAAGCGCAGCAAAATAAAATTGCCATGCTGACATCATATGACGCTAGTTTCAGTAAAATATTAGATGCGGTAGGGGTCGATATTATTTTAGTGGGTGATTCATTAGGTACTGTAGTGCAAGGTCATGAAAGCACTGTTCCCGTGACAGTGGACGATATGATTTACCATTGCCGCAATGTATTACGTGGTAGCCAGCGTGCCTTTGTGGTGATTGATATGCCTTTTATGAGTTACGCAACACCGCAGCAAGCCGCTCAAAATGCAGCACGATTGATGACAAGTGGTGGCGCCCAAATGGTTAAAATTGAAGGTGGCGGAGCCGTTATGGAAGAAACGGTTCGTGAGCTTACTGAGCGAGGAATTCCTGTTTGTGGCCATTTGGGCTTGATGCCTCAATCAGAACATAAATTAAGTGGTTATCGCGCCCAAAAATGGGGTGAACAGGCTATCCAGAAATTACTTGAAGATGCTAAAGGCCTGCAACAGGCAGGTGCTGAAATGGTCGTGCTTGCTTGTGTGCCCGCGGTAGTAGGCGCGCAGATAACGGCAGCATTAACTATTCCTGTTATCGGTTTCGGAGCAGGGCGATCTTGCGATGGGCAAGTGCTTATAATATACGATATGTTGGGTATTGCGGCAGGCAAGAGTCAGCCTTTCAATCATGATTTCTTGGCAGAAACAGGCAATATCGCTGATGCTGTTGAAAAATATGTCAGCGATGTGAAAAGTGGTGATTTCCCTCAGCCACAGCATGAGTACGAATGAAAAAAATTTCAACCGTAGCTGAACTTGGTCAACAAATATCGACGTGGAAGCGAGCAGGAAAACGAATCGCATTTGTGCCAACGATGGGAAACCTGCACCAAGGTCATTTATCATTAGTCAGTAAAGCAAAAAAATTAGCGGATAAAGTAATTGTAAGTATATTTGTTAATCCTTTGCAGTTTGATGATAAGACGGATTTATCTGTTTATCCACGTACGCTTGATGCCGATATACAGCAATTAAGCGAAGTTGAATGTGATGTTGTATTTACGCCGACAGCTGAAGTCATGTATCCCAATGGTATGGAGGAACAGACACGCATTATTGTGCCTGGTGTGGATGATAAATTATGTGGTCAAGCCCGTCCGGGACATTTTGATGGCGTTGCCACCGTAGTTACTAAGTTGTTGAACATGGTTCAGGCTGATGTAGCCGTGTTTGGTGAAAAAGATTATCAGCAGTTACTGTTAATTAAAAAAATGGTGGCTGATTTAGACTTAGCCGTTGAAATTGTAGGGCTGCCCACCTTTCGTGAAAAAAGTGGTTTAGCAATGAGCTCCCGTAATCAATATTTAACGGATCCGCAGCGAATACAAGCAGTAGAAATTTATCGAATACTGAATGCTATTAAGACAGAAATTGAAAAGGGTGAAGCGGACTTTATTACATTAGAGCAACAGGCAATAGATGAATTAAAGCAATTAGGGTTTGAACCAGACTATGTTGATATTAGGCACGCAGGGAGCTTAGAACCCGCAAAATCGACAGATAAAATGCTTAGAATTTTGTTGGCAGCACGATTAGGAAAGGCTCGATTGATTGATAATATAGCCTGTGAGTTAAAATGATACGCCACTCTGATTTGATTGGGTCGTACTAAAAATGCGATAATACGCCCATGATTAACTTGGAAATAGTCGGAATATGCAACTGACATTGCTTAAAACAAAATTACATCGTGCCTGTGTTACCCACTCAGAACTTGAGTACGAAGGTTCGTGTGCGATTGACAGTAATTTATTGGATGCCGCGGGTATTCATGAATATGAACAAATCCATATATACAATGTCACAAATGGTGAACGTTTCACAACCTATGCAATTCGCGCAGAAGCAGGCTCGAATATCATTTCAGTGAATGGCGCTGCAGCCCATAAGGCCTCGCCTGGCGATCGCGTTATTATTTGTGCCTACACGACACTTGATGAAGAAGAACTTACTAAATTCAAACCAACATTAGTTTATTTGAATGAGAATAATGACATTATCAATACACGTCATGCTATTCCTGTTCAAGCCGCTTAATAAAACGGAAAACTGATAATGAATCCTGTAGAAAAAATATTTGAAAGTATTTTGTGGAATAGCCGTTTTGTTGTTATTACTGCTGTGATTTCAAGTTTAGTAACGGCCTTTGCTATGTTCTATATGGCCACAGTCGATGCCTATTTCTTAGTGTCACATCTGGGTGATTATCTTTCTGCTGACTTAGTAGGCGAAGCTCGAAAAGTATTCAGAGCCAATACAGTCACACATGTAGTTGAGGTGATTGATGGTTATTTATTGGCAACAGTATTGCTTATGTTCGCGCTTGGCTTATATGAATTATTTGTCAGTAAAATAGAACAAGCAGAAGCATCAGAAACACCTTCTGTACTTGCCATTCATAGCCTTGATGATCTTAAGTCACGTTTAGGCCGTGTTATCTTGATGATTTTAATTGTAAACTTCTTTGAGCAAGCGATTAGCATGACATTTGAAACACCCTTGGATTTATTGGCGCTTGCTGCGGGCATTACACTTATTGGTGCCACGCTGTATCTGACCCATGTTGACGACAGCCATTAAGAGAGAGCCTTAGCCTATCACTTGTAGTGAGTAGTTAGACCTTATCATGTGTTTTCTGAAGGGTGTCGGCAAGTTCTTTTTCAGCCATTTTATCAATATGTAAAGCACTATTATCGATCGCGCCAACATGACGATCGTTATAAATAGCCACATCCATTTTGCCCTCACTTTTTGCTACGATGTTAGAAACCACTGCGTCACCTGAAACATTGACTGCGGTTCTGATCATATCCATCAAGCGATCAACGCCTAGAATTAAACCAATACCTTCAATGGGTAATCCTACTTGGCTAAAGACCATTGATAGCATAATCAAACCGACGCCTGGTACGCCTGCGGTGCCGATTGAAGCAAGTACAGACATAATAATGACGGTTAGATAGCCAGTAATCCCTAAGTCAACACCATAAACGTTGGCAATAAATACTGTTGCTACCCCTTGCATTATGGCCGTGCCATCCATATTGATGGTGGCACCAAAGGGGACGGTGAAAGAGGCAACAGAGTTATTGACACCCATACGTTCGGTGACTGTTCGCATGGTGATGGGAATAGTGGCATTGGAGCTGGCAGTACTCAATGCAAACATTTGAGCATTTCGTATTTTGGCAAGAAATATAGCGGGACTTAAGCCAGAGAAGACTTTAAGCACAATCATTAACGTTATGAATAAATGGAAGAGCAGTGTGCCGACCAATACCGCGACATACCCCGCTAAGGATGCTAATAAATCAAGCCCCAGTGTGGCGATAGATTTAGCAATTAAAGCGAACACGGCATAGGGAGCAAATACCATTATTATGGTGACCATTTTCATCATGATTTCATTGGCTATTTCAGCGCCTTCAACAAAGCCTTTGGCCTTTTTACCTACCAATAGCATGCTGATACCCAGTAATATCGAAAAGAAAATGAGCGGTAACATATCGCCATTAGCCATGGCATGAATTGGGTTTTTGGGGATGATATCAATTAATACTTGCGTTAATGGGGGGGATTCTTTAGCTATAAATACGGCATCGGTAGATTGTTCCATTCCCTTACCTATACCGAATGACGCGGCAATTAAGATAGCGGTTGCAATGGCTATTGCCGTTGTCATCATATACAGAGCAAAGGATTTCCCACCGACACGGCCGAGCATACGAATATCGCCAATGCCGCAAACACCACAAATAAGAGAAAAGAAGACGAGCGGTACAACAAGCATTTTTAAGGCATTGATAAACATTGTGCCGACAACGTGAAACAGGCCGTTTACAATATTTTCATTGATAAATGAGGTGGGTGAATTTGCTCCGGTCACATTAATCACTAGGCCCACGATAATACCTAGTGCCATACCAAATAGAACTTGGCCTGTTAGACCCATTCGATTCTTTTTCATTAAGCTTTCTCGCGTAATTTTATTTAAATACYATTTCAACAGAATTGTAACCTAGCTGTTATATATTTGTAACATCACTGAATTATTCTATTCATAAATACTCGTCATAATAAGGTGGAAAAATGCTGAATATTGAAAAAGCAATTCAAGAAAAATTCCCGAGATTTGAGCAACGAAGCCCATGGATTAAGAAGCCGACATTGAGTTTAGTGCGAAAGATTAGCCATGAAGAAGAAATCAACCAATTTTTAGAAGAGCATCAAGATTTAGAAGGCTTTGATTTTATAGATCAAGTGTTAGAGCATTTTAATTTTAGCTACGCTATCACYCACCGTGATCGCAAAAACATTCCTGCTACAGGACGGGTTGTTATCGTAGCAAATCACCCATTGGGCGCACTAGATGGCTTAGCYTTGCTGAAACTTGTGAGTGAAGTACGTCGTGATGTGAAAATTGTTGTCAACGATATATTAATGAACTTTAAAGCGGTAAAAAATGTATTACTTCCGGTTGATAATGTAACTAAAACAACGAGCAAAAGTAGTATTGCTAATATTATTAAAAGTTTAAATAATGATGAGGCTGTTATTGTTTTCCCTGCTGGGGAAGTATCACGAATTAGACCTAATGGTGTTAGGGATACGAAGTGGTCAAGTGGTTTTTTACGCTTTGCTAAGAAAACAGGTTCACCGGTGCTACCTATCTTTATTGCGGCAAGAAACTCATCACTATTTTATAGTAGTTCAATGGTCTACAAACCTTTGGCAAGCTTACTTTTGGCGCATGAAATATTCAATAAAAACTCAAAAACAATTTCATTTCGTATTGGCGAAGCCATTGCCTATAAAAAAATTGAGCAGTTGCCGTTAATTGATAAAGAGAAAGTAAAATTAATTAAACGTCATTTGTATCGTTTGGCAAAAAAYAARTCTTCTTTATTCACSACAGAAAAGACGATTGTGCACCCTCAAGAACGACGTCCAATAAAAAAAGAATTAGAGAGCGCTGAATTACTGGGTGAAACGACAGATGGTAAGAAAATATATTTATTTAAACATCAGCCCGATTCAGCGGTTATGTATGAAATAGGACGTTTACGTGAGATTACATTTCGTAAAGTAGGTGAGGGTACGGGTAAAAAAAGTGATTTAGATCGCTATGATCGTGATTATCACCATTTAATATTATGGGATGAAAATGAGCTAGAGATTGCAGGCGCTTACCGAATAGGGGAAGTGAAACGTTTATTTTCACAGCCCAATAGTCGCGGCATATATAGTCAAGAATTGTTTGATTATGATCTCGATAAGATGGAACCGTATTTTGAGCAAGGCATTGAACTAGGACGCAGTTTTGTGAGCCCTAAATATTGGGGGAAGCGTAGCCTAGATTACCTTTGGTATGGCATTGGAGCCTATTTAAAATGTTATCCTAATATTCGATATTTATTCGGCCCTGTCAGCTTAAGTGATAGTTATCCAGATTTTGCAAAAGCATTGATTGTTTGTTTTTACAGTACTTATTTTAATGATGCCGAAGGTTTAGCGTTAGCGCGCAATCCCTATACTGCTGATAAGGATATTCAACAACAGGTTAATCAGCTTATTTTAGGTTTAGATTATGAGCAAGACTTTAAAACGATGAAATCTCAATTAGCGCATATGAATGTGACTGTTCCTACCCTCTATAAGCAATATTCAGAGTTATGTGAAATAGGTGGCGTACGCTTCATTGATTTTAATATTGATGAACATTTTAACCAATGTGTTGATGGTTTGGTAATGGTTGATTTACACCAGCTTAAGGCTTCAAAACGGAAACGWTATTTGAGTAGTTAAATACGAATTAAGATTCTATTTCTGAAGGTGTATTCATTGGKCAATGCTTCTCCGTTGCTYTAGCTTACGTATTTTGCGGGTTCTTTAAAGCTGGTGATATTCAAYACTGAAGGAGGCACYTGGACGTGGAAGCCTTGATTAGCAAGRTTTTTGATGACRGTTTCTACATTCTCACGTGCTAGTTTTCGTTCTGGGCTGAGTKCTACTTCCATGACAAAAATAGGTTCTTTTCCCATGGAATCGTAAAGTTCTTTTGGCACGCTTGAGAAATCATCTTTTTGGGCAATATAAAGGTAGAGTTCGTCTTTGCGACGGCTTTTGTATATGTATGCAATCATGCTAAATAAAATCCTAAGAAATCGCGGGCTTTAACTGTTTTTTAAAATGGCTTACAGGTTTAATGGTCTACTGATGCAGTGCATTATATAGGTAAAACCATCGATACCGGCATCTAATACTGCTTCAAGAGCTAAGGAGTGCGTAATGTGAGAAAATGATGGGTGTGCTAAGTTTTGGCCATTAGGCAACATCAATGATTTCGTAATCGTGCGTAATTTCGGCTGTTTTACCTAACATAAGTGAAGCAGAGCAATACTTTTCAGTTGAAAGCTTAATGGCGCGCTTTACATGTGCTTCTTTTAGATCTTTCCCTGTTATTTTGTAGTGAACGCGGATCTTAGTGAATACTTTAGGAACTTCATCACTTCGTTCACTTTCTATTTCAACCACACAATCTCGGATATCTTGGCGTGCTTTGCTCAGCATTTGTATCATATCGAAAGAAGTGCATCCTCCAAGACCAAGGAGTAAAAGTTCCATAGGCCTAATGCCTGTATCATGCCCACCCAGTTCTTTAGGGCCATCCATGACCACGGTATGCCCCGAACCCGACTCACCTAAAAACATTAAATCTTCAACCCACTTTACTCTTGCTTTCATTTGTAGCATATCCTATTTTAAAAAAATGTGAACAATTCTGTCATATTTAGGTATTATAACTGTAAACACATGCTTAAAAGATATAAAGGGATCCATGATGGACTATTTGAAACATAAAGCGATCGAAGAAGATTTAGCTGATTTTTTCCGCCATTGCCACAGTAAACAGTACCCAGCAAAATCAATTATTGTTCGACCTGGAGATGATGCGGATACGCTTTATTATATTCGCGAAGGTTCCGTCACAATTAGCATGGAAAATGAGGATGGAGATGAACTCATTATTGCGTACATGAACCAAGGTGATTTCCTGGGTGAAATTGGTTTGTTTTCTGATATAACAGATCGGGCCGTTACCATTAAAGCTCGGTCGGCATGTAAAACAGAAGAGATTACTTATCAGCAAGTAAAATCATTAGCGAACAATGAGCTTGCAAAATGTTACCCTAAATTGTTAGAGCTTTTGGCCGAACATATGGCTAAACGTTTATTATCTGTTACACGCAAAGCAAGTGATCTTGCCTTTTTAGATGTTACCGGTCGCGTTGAATCGGCAATGCGTGAATTGGCAAGCCAACCTGAAGCAATGGCACATCCTGAAGGAATACAGATAAAAGCAACACGCCAAGAAATCAGTCGCATGGTGGGCTGTTCTAGGGAGATGTCAGGGCGTGTTCTCCGTGTTTTACAAGATCGCGGCTTAGTGTGGGCTCGAGGTAAAACAATGATTATTTATGATGAAGAGCACCGTAAACCAAGTGTGATTTAAGGATATCTTAAGTGCTTCAAGGCACTTAAGAAAAAATCTTACTGAGTTGTTCACCAGGGTTTTCTGCTCGCATAAAGGCTTCACCCACTAGAAACCCGTTCACATGGTGCTCACGCATTAGCGCAACATGTTCGGCAGTGTGGATTCCACTTTCTGTGATTACGGTATGATTTTCAGGTATACGAGCAAGTAGATCGAGTGTTGTATCAAGGCTTGTTTCAAATGTGCTGAGATTACGGTTATTAATACCAATGAGTGGTAAATTAAGTAATAGCGCGCGTTCAAGTTCTTCACCGTTATGTACTTCTACTAGCACATCCATATCTAATTGCATGGCAAGATCACTTAAGCTTAATAGCTGGTCATCGTTAAGGGCCGAGACAATTAATAAGATGGCATCAGCACTAATCGCACGCGCTTCGAATATTTGATAAGGATCGACGATAAAGTCTTTACGAATAACGGGTAGCGAACAGGCTTGGCGTGCTTCTTGTAAATAAAGCTCATGACCTTGGAAAAAATCATGGTCAGTTAAAACAGATAAACATGCAGCGCCATGTTGTTCATAGCTTTTAGCAATTTCAGCTGGGTTAAAGTTTTTTCGTAATAGCCCTTTACTAGGTGATGCTTTTTTTATTTCTGCAATAACGGCCGCTTTACCTGAATTTATCTTCGCTTCAATCGCTGCAACAAAACCTCGAGGTTGATCTGCTTTTTCAGCGACTTCAATAAGCTGTTGTAGAGAAACTTTAGCTTGGCGTTCGTCAATTTCTTCAAATTTACGTTGAATAATTTTTTTCAGAATATCAGGAGTGTCAGACATATTTATTTCTTTTTAAAATAGATTATTTTGTATTGCTAGCAGCAACAAGCGCATCCAGTTTTTTCTGGGCATTACCGTTGTCGATATGAACTTGGGCGAGCTTCATACCTTCAGCCAAGCTGTCAGCAAGATCAGCTGTATAAATGGCTGCACCGGCATTAAGTACAACGATATCGCGTGCTGCGCCGGCTTTTCCTGCAAAAATAGCTTTGATAATTGCTAAACTTTCTTGCGCATCATCAACGGCGAGTTGTGAAATATCACTTCGTGTTAGATTAAAGTCTTCAGGTTGAATGGTATAGTTTGAAATTTGACCATTTTTTAATTCTGTAACTGTTGTTGCTGAACCGATACTAATTTCATCGAGCCCATCATCAGCATGTACGATTAATACATGATTGCTACCAAGCTCTTTTAGAACATGTGCCATCGGTTCAACCCACTTTTTATCAAATACACCTAAAACTTGGTTTGATGATTGAGCAGGGTTAGTCAGCGGTCCAAGCAGGTTGAAGATAGTCCGTACACCCATTTCACGGCGAGGTCCAATGGCATGTTTCATTGCACCATGATGTTTTTGGGCAAACATAAAACCTATCCCAATCGTTTCAATACACTGTTTTACATGTTCAGGACTAATCTCTAAGTTTACACCTGCAGCCTCTAATACATCGGCACTGCCTGATTTACTACTAATAGAACGATTGCCATGCTTAGCAACTGTGGCACCTGCTGCGGCAACGACAAAAGCGCTGGCCGTTGAAACATTAAATGTATTGGCACCATCACCGCCAGTTCCACAGGTGTCAATAACATGAGCTCGATTGATTTCCACCTTAGTAGCCAAGCTTCGCATGACCGTTGCTGCTGCGGTGATTTCAGTGATAGTCTCACCTTTCATTTGTAAACCCACTAAGAAGCCACCAATTTGGGCGGGGCTAGCTTCTCCTGTCATAATTTGTTGCATAACAGAGGTCATTTCATCGCGCGATAAATCACCTTGTTCAATAACTTTTTTAATAGCGGACTGTAAATTCATCATCATGATTTAAGTGTTATCGAGGAAGTTTTTTAATAAAGCATGACCTTGTTCGGTCAGAATAGATTCAGGGTGAAATTGTACGCCTTCTATAGGCAATGTTTTATGACTAATCCCCATTATTTCGTCAATACTGCCATCGTCATTTTGTGTCCATGCAGTAATATCAAAACACTCGGGTAAGCTTGCTTTTTCAATTACAAGTGAATGATAACGTGTTGCGGTTAGTGGGTTATTCAAGCCTTTGAATACGCTTGAATCATTATGATAAATGGGCGATGTTTTACCGTGCATTATTTTATTAGCATGCACTATTTTGCCACCGAAGGCTTGGCCAATAGATTGGTGTCCTAGACAGACACCTAAAATGGGTTTTCTACCTGCAAAATGTTTAATCACATCAAGTGATATACCGGCTTCATTGGGTGTACATGGGCCGGGTGAAATAACAATTTTTTCAGGATTGAGTGCTTCAATTTCATCAAGCGTGATTTTGTCATTTCGATGCACATGTACCTCTGCACCTAGCTCACCGAAGTATTGGACTAAGTTATAGGTAAACGAATCGTAGTTGTCTAACATTAACAGCATGTTACATATACCCAAGTTTATTTATGTTGTAATGGTGTTATCGTATCTAAGCCTGATTCAGCCATCGTTACAGCGCGAAAGACGGCCCGAGCTTTATTCATTGTTTCTTGCCACTCCATTTCAGGCACAGAATCGTAAACGATACCTGCACCAGCTTGGATATGTAAGGTATTATCTTTAATCACAGCTGTTCGAATGGCAATAGCAGTATCCATATTACCAGACCATGATAAATAACCAACTGCGCCGGCATAAATACCCCGTTTAATAGGTTCTAGCTCATCAATGATTTCCATAGCACGTACTTTTGCGGCGCCACTGACGGTACCAGCAGGGAAGGTAGCTCGCAAGGCATCGATACAGGTCATATTAGGGACCACCTTGCCGGTGACATTAGAAACAATATGCATAACGTGAGAATAGCGTTCAACAATCATCTTGGCAGTCAGTTTAACTGTGCCAATTTGGCTAACGCGGCCGGCATCATTTCGACCTAAGTCGATGAGCATCAAATGCTCGGCTAATTCTTTAGGATCGGACAATAAGTCTTCTTCTAGTGCTTTATCTTCCTCAGCCGTTTTACCACGTGGTCTAGTACCAGCAATAGGACGGACGGTGATTTCATCATCTTCCATGCGTACTAGAATTTCAGGTGACGAACCAACGATATGGAAATCACCTAAATTAAGATAATACATATAAGGTGAAGGATTGAGTGTGCGTAAAGCACGATACAAGTCCATTGGCTGGGCTGAGAAAGGAATAGATAAGCGCTGTGACAATACCACCTGCATAATGTCACCATCAGTTATGTATTGTTTGGCCTTTTCTACGGCATCAATAAAACCATCATGGGTAAAGCCGGAGATGAAATCATCTTCACTGACTGTTTTACCGGTACTGGAAGAGCTGTAGCTTGGTGTTGTGGTGCGAAGATGTGTTGTTAATGTATCAAGGCTTTGTTGGGCTTTCTTATAAGCATTATCGATACTTGGATCGGCATGCACAATTAAGAACAGTCGATTGCTTAAGTTATCAAATACGATTACATCATTTGAAACCATCAATAAAATATCGGGTGTTCCAAGTGGATCAGGGTTAGGACTGTCGCCTAAGCGTGGTTCAACGTAACGCACGGTATCATAGCCAAAATAGCCCACTAAGCCACCATTAAAACGGGGTAAATCATCTAAGTCAGGTACTCTGTACCGTTGTTTAAACGCTTCTATCCAAGACAGTGGATCTGCTGATGTGGTTTTTTCAATAACCTTACCAAGGTGTTGAACTTCAATTTCGTGACCGGTAATGTGAACAACGGTCTCACTTGGTAAGCCAATAATAGAATAACGGCCCCATTTATCACCGCCTTGAACAGATTCAAGTAGATAAGAGTAGGGGGCATCGGCTAATTTTAGGTAGGTGCTGAGCGGCGTATCTAAATCAGCTAATATTTCACGCGCAACGGGGATACGGTTGTAGCCTTGATCGGCTAGTTGATCAAATTCAGCTTGGTTCATGACTTAATTTAATGACATTTTTAAGTTCAGAAAATGTGTCAATAATAATATCTGGATTAGCCGTTGCGATATCTACACCATGATTATAACCGTAACTCATGCAGATAATAGAAAACCCCGCGGCACGAGAAGCTTTAACATCACTAATAGAGTCACCAATCATCATCGCATTTTCTGGCTTAATACCGAAAAATTTTGCACCATGCAATAAAGGTGCAGGATCAGGTTTTTTGAGCGGTAAGGTATCACCACTAATAACAATCTCAAAGAAATCAAATAGATTTAAGTCTTTTAAGATTTTTAAAGTGAATTGTTCGTCTTTATTGGTGACACAGCCAATACGAATGTTTTGATCTTTTAACCATTGCAAACCTTCAATGACGCTAGGGTATAGCTGACTGCGTTTACTGGCATTATCAGCATATAAAGCCATAAAGATAGGAGCGGCTTGAGCATACAAAGCATCACTGGGTGTGCCATCAAGTTGGTCTACTAAGGCGCGCTCAATCAAACGAGGCACACCATTACCGACCCAATTCCGGACCTTACTTTCACCTCGAACAGGCAGGTCTAATGCTTTCATGGTTTCATCAATGCACCAAGCCAGATCAGGCACGCTATCGACTAGCGTGCCATCAAGATCAATTAATACCATTTCTGGTTTTTTAAGAATCACAGTCATTATATTTCTTATTTAGACGTTGGCTTTTGCTAATTCAGCACGGAACGCAGCTAATACACTGTCGTAGATATTAGGATCTTCAGCATTTTTAGCACCGAATAAAGCAGAACCTGCAACAAAAGTACGTGCACCAGCTTCAGCAATTTCACGGATGTTGTTCACTTTAACGCCGCCATCTATTTCAAGATCAATATCATAACCACTGGCATCAATCATACGACGTGCTTCTTGGAGTTTATCCAATGTGTGAGGGATAAATGATTGACCACCGAAACCAGGGTTCACAGACATTAATAAGATACGGTCAACTTTATCTAATACATGTTCAGCTAAAGAAAGTGGTGTTGCAGGGTTAAACACTAAACCTGCTTTACAGCCTTCGTTTTTGATAAGTTGTAAGCTGCGATCAATATGCTCAGAAGCTTCGGGATGAAATGTAATAAACGATGCACCAGCAGCAGCAAAATCAGGAATAATACGATCAACAGGTTTTACCATCAAATGCACATCAATTTCATGTGTTACACCATGTTTACGCAATGCATCACACACCAATGGACCAATTGTTAGGTTAGGTACATAGTGGTTATCCATCACATCAAAATGAACAATATCTGCGCCTGATGCCAATGCATTATCAACTTCTTCGCCTAATCGGGCAAAGTCTGCAGAAAGGATTGATGGAGCGATTTGAAAGTTAGCCATAGAATTTACTCTCCGAGTGGGTAAAAAAGCATTATTTTACCGTAGTTGTCAGTTTTTTTCAGCTTTTGAGGCGATACTATTTTGATGTAAGGACTAATATTGATAAGATAAGTGCTTATTATTTTAGGAAGTTAGTTGTATTGTGAAATCTACTAAAACAATTGTTTTTGCTTTACTCAGTATTTTTATTCTGCCGTTATGCGTGCATGCTGCGGATGATGACTTAAAAACAGAGTCTGCTGGAGTGCAAACGGAAGTAGATGCAGAGGGAGCTGTAGAAGAAAGTAAGGGCATAATCAGTCAAAGTAGTCCTATTGTAGGGTATCAAGCCTTAACCGTAGCAGGACAGGAAATCGAGGCCACATATTTGGAGGAGGTGTTAGGTGAGCGCCATGGTGCGATTATCTTTTTACACGATCAAGGTGAGCGCTTAGAGGGGAAAGGTGTGGTTACGCCACTCAGACATCAGCTGCCCAAATATGGCTGGTCGACACTGACTCTGGCTCTAGATTATCCTTATGAACCTGCCATTTTATTATCGACTACGTTAATTATAGATAATAATGCATCAGAAGCGGCATTAACAGCGGTCGCTGGCGATGAAAAATCAAAAGATAGCGGCGCGCAAGCAGAAAAAGAAGCGTTACCTCCTATCTCTAATCAACAACGTTTAAAAGCAGCCATTACTTTTTTACAGGAAAAAGATATCGATCGCATCTTATTTATAGGGCACGGTGCCGGTGGCAATTTGGCTGTAGAGATATTAGACGATGAAACTACGCCCATACAAGCCTTAATATTAATTAGTACGCCCGAACTAAGCACCAATGAGGTGTTTAAAACAATGCAGCATCCTATTTTAGAGTTATATGGTGCTCAGGACTTAGACGGTATTGCTGAAGCGGTGCAACATAGAAAAGTGCTGATGAAAAGRSCGRKGMMKWRSYRSWAKGSTNTCCGTSMWRKYGTRRYKGMWMRWYWKKKYYTCRSSSSKSWKRWWWSKMYSKWASKRAATMSCATTCGGGGCTGGTTAAAATCAACTTTCCTTGATGAAAAGAAAGAATAATTAATGCGTCTTTATTATGATGGTTTAGTGGTACATCAGGCACAATCAGATGACGGTATTATTGAGGTCGTCGACTCAGGTGATACGCGATCCATGCATTTTGGAACATTGCCTAGGCAAAGCAGCATGTCGTTGCGTAAGCCACATTTTTTAGAGTTGACATACACCCAAACAATGATGGCATGTTTGATTCTGAACCCCAATCCAAAGCGAGTCTTAGTGGTGGGTTTGGGGGGCGGCTCTTTAGTTAAGTTTTTGCTGTACCATTTTCCTGATTGTTATATTGATGTAATTGAGTACCGCCAAGATGTAATTGATGTGGCACAAACATTTTTTAATGTACCCAAAAATGATCCTCGCTTAACGATTTATCATGGTGATGGCTATTTATTTGTACAACAGCGTTATTTTCAAGCTGAAGAGCAGTATGACTTATTGCTGGTTGATGCTTATGACCATATTGGTATGGCGGCAAGTGTAGGCGTTCAGGCTTTTTTTGATGCCTGTGCGGGTTTATTATCACCAGCGGGGGTGATGAGCATTAATTTATGGGGCAGCGATCGTCCCTTATTTAATCAAACGATGACACGAATCAATCACAGTTTTGATGGCAGAACGATGATATTGCCAGTAGAAAATAAGGGCAATGTTATTGGACTCGCCACGATGCAAACAGTAACACCAGCTTATTTGAAAAAAAATAGGACTACAGTTGAACAGCAAGAGATTCAATTTAATATAAACCTACCTAAGTTTTTGCAAGCGTTAACACGGCAGAACAGCTCATTTATTAGCCGATTATTTTCCCTATAAAAAAAGTGCTTTTTAAAGTAAAAAGTCAGTGTAAAATGAACAGCTATTTTAGAAATGAATGGAGAAACCATGTTAAGTGTGCCTCAAATTAAGCAGATCATTCAGGATTACAATGACACTGCTGCCCAAATGACGCTGGGTGAAAGTAAAGCAAAAATAAAGATCAATTTAGAAAATGATACCTTAGTTGCTACGATAACATTAGGCTATCCTGCGAACGGATTTATTGAGACATTGCAGACAGAGCTTACGACGTTATTACAGAAAGAAACTACGTTGACGGATGTCAATGTCATTATCGATTGGAAAATTCTTAAGCATAAAGTTCAACCGGGTATTCAAGGCATTAAAAATGTTAAAAATATCATTGCTGTGGCGTCGGGAAAAGGCGGTGTGGGTAAATCGACCACATCCGTTAACCTAGCCTTAGCTTTATCTGCTTCAGGTGCTAATGTAGGTCTTCTTGATGCGGATATTTATGGCCCTAGCCAGCCTCACATGTTAGGCACACATAAACTCCCTGATTCACCGGATGGCAAAACACTTGAGCCTATTGTTAGTCATGGCTTACAAAGTATGTCTATTGGCTTTTTGATCGATGCAGAGCAACCTATGATTTGGCGTGGCCCCATGTTGACGCAAGCTTTAGATCAAATGTTGAATGATACAAATTGGCAGGATCTCGATTATTTAATTATTGACCTGCCACCTGGCACGGGCGATATTCAATTAAGTCTCTCACAGAAAGTGCCTGTAAGTGGTGTTGTGATTGTGACAACGCCGCAAGATATATCATTGCTTGATGCACGAAAAGCATTAAAAATGTTTGAAAAAGTCAATGTGCCTGTGTTCGGCATAATTGAAAACATGAGCACGCATATTTGTAGTCAATGCGGCCATGAAGAACATATTTTTGGTGCGGGTGGCGGTGATAAAATGGCACAAGACTACAATATTGATCTATTAGGTAGTTTGCCGCTAGACATTCAAATTCGTGAAGATGTTGACCAAGGTAAACCAACGGTTATTGCGGATCCTGACAGTGCAATCAGTTTTGCCTACCGCACGATTGCACAAGGTGTAGGTGCTCGATTGGCTCAACAAGCAAAAGCATTTTCTACAGCCTTTCCAGATATCGTAATCAAAAATGACTAATTCGTTATTTGCTGATGATCATAATCACGTTATTATTAAGATTGAATTTAGAAAAGCGACTAAGAAATGAGCATAAAATCAGATAAATGGATCCGCCGCATGGCGGAAGAGCACGATATGATTTCACCTTTTGAAGCGGGTCAGGTACGTGAAGGTGAAAATGGCCGGGTAATCTCCTACGGCACATCAAGCTATGGTTATGATGTTCGCTGTTCGAGTGAATTTAAAGTTTTTACCAATATTAACTCTGCCATTGTTGATCCTAAAAACTTTGATGATGGGAGTTTTGTGGATGTTAACTCGGATGTATGTATTATTCCACCCAATTCATTTGCTTTAGCGCGCACCGTTGAAAAATTTAAAATACCACGTAATGTTTTGACGATTTGCTTAGGAAAGTCAACTTATGCACGTTGTGGCATTATCGTTAATGTCACGCCCTTAGAGCCGGAGTGGGAAGGTTATGTAACACTCGAGTTTTCAAATACAACAACATTACCGGCTAAGATTTATGCCAATGAAGGTGTGGCTCAAATGTTATTTTTTGAATCAGATGAAGTCTGTGAAACATCGTATGCTGATCGCGGAGGCAAATATCAAGGTCAAGAGGGTGTAACATTACCTAAGCCATAGATTATCTTGAATGGATAAGCTAAGCATTGCTTGAGAATAACAATTTAATATTAAACAGTGGAAACTTTGAAATAGAACAGACTTTTACTATCCAAAATAGCGTAAATTTAGTGTGAGGTAAGCGTGGAAAATAAGCACGGAAGATCTATGTTGACACAATGTTATCGGATTATTCAAATTAGTTTGCTAGCGCTACTATTGAGTGCGTGCAGTAACGAGCGAGAGTCGGATAAACAATGGGCGCATAGTGACTTAAGTAGTTATGCTGCCGCTTTTTCTGCTGATGGAAAATATGTATTGGTGGGTGACACAGATGCACCGGCTAGATTATGGGATATAGAAAAGAATAAAGTTGTTTACACGTGGCAGAATAAGGATGAAATTGGTACAACGACCGTTGTAGCTTTTTCTGCTGATAGTAAGGTCGCAGCTACAGTAGAACAGGATGTCATTGTGCTGTGGGAAGTAGCCAATGGCAAACCTATGTTACGTTTGAGTTTTCCCGTTAAAATTAAGGCTTTGGCTTTGTCGCAACACGGTGATTATATATTAATGGCCTTATATGACAGAACTGTGATTTATTTCGATGTGATTGAAAATCGTGTTTTACAGACCTTAGAGCATGATGGCAAAGCCGTTAACTCACCGATTAATCAATTAATTAATGCTGTCGCCATTTCACCTAGTGGGAAATACGCACTAACAGGTGGCGATGACCGAACAGCACGACTATGGCGATTAGAAACGGGYAAGCAATTACGTAGCTGGAAACATGAAAACCAAGTCAATATTGTGGCCTTTTACCCAAAAGGGGGCTATGTATTGACTGGGGCAGGTAATGGTCAAACCCACTTTTGGAATATGAAAACAGGTAAAGAAAAATATATTTTACGTGATTCGTTATGGCCTAAGGATATGGCGCTGCCTGATTTCCCTTCGTTTAAAAGTACTACATCAGCCATTGCTTTTTCGCCCGATAGGAAAATGTTAGTAACCGGTCATCCATCACAAAAATTATGTTTATGGAAAGTGGCAACGGGTGATAAGATTGATTGTTGGCAAGTGGCTAGAAAGAATGTATTACGGCCGGGTGTTGTATTGCAAGCCGTTGCGTTTTCACACGATGGCAAGGCTATTTATAGTGAATCAGGCAATGGCATCGGCCAGAAGTGGATAATCAAATAAATGCTGAAATTAGTGTTTTTTGTACCAGAAAGTCATAAAGAAGCAGTAAAAAATTCAGTTTTTGAGCAAGGTGCCGGCCGCTATGAAGGCTATGATTGCTGTTCCTGGGAAACACTGGGAATGGGTCAGTTTAAACCATTATCGGGTAGTCAACCTTTTATCGGGCAGCAAGGAACAATTGAAACTGTGGCTGAATATCGGATAGAAATGATATGTTCGGAAGAATACATTCAAGCGGTATTGAGGGCATTAATGAATAGCCATCCTTATGAAATGCCGGCCTATGATGTTCAGTCAATTAAAACACTGAACGATTTTTAAATTTATTGAGTTATTTCATGAGCAAACCCCAAGAAACTTTTTTAGCCGATTATCAAATTCCTAATTATCTAATCGATACGGTACATTTGCATTTTGAATTAGATGCTGCAAAAACACATGTTCGAAGTGTATTAAGCATGCGGAAAAACCCTCAAAGTGAAGGAGGGGATTGTGTGCTTGATGGCGAACAGCTTGAACTGCTTTCAATTAAAATTGATGGTCGGGAATTACAGGGAAATGAATATCAAAGAACAGAAAAAACGTTACTGCTATCGTCACTACCGGATAAGTTTGAATTAGAAATTGAGACGTTGATTCAACCTGATAAAAATACGGCACTAGAAGGTCTGTATCATTCTGGTTCCTTATTATGTACGCAATGTGAAGCCGAAGGCTTTAGGCGTATTACCTATTATCTAGATCGTCCTGATGTAATGGCTGTCTTTACGGTTTCTCTCGTAGGGGATAAGCAAGTATGGCCTATTATGCTGTCGAATGGGAATCTACAAGAGCAGGGGCAATTTGAAGATGGACGACATTGGACACGGTGGCATGATCCTCATCCTAAACCGAGTTATCTATTTGCACTGGTAGCGGGGGATTTATATTGTCAGCAAGATAGTTTTACTACGCAATCGGATCGNGAAATAAGCCTWSAWRKKTATGTTGATCATGAAAACAGTCACAAATGTGATCATGCCTTAACATCTTTAAAACAAGCAATGAAGTGGGATGAACAAACCTATGGTCGTGAATATGACTTAGAGGTATTCATGATTGTGGCGGTCAATGATTTTAATATGGGGGCAATGGAGAATAAGGGGCTCAATATATTTAATGCTTCTTGTGTATTAGCGAGCCCTGAAACGGCAACGGATGCAGATTACCACCGTATTCAAAGTATTGTTGGACACGAATATTTCCATAATTGGTCAGGCAATCGTGTGACGTGTCGTGATTGGTTTCAGCTTAGTTTGAAAGAAGGTTTTACGGTATTACGTGATCAACAATTTAGTGCTGCCCTTAATTCTGAGCCTGTCCAGCGTATTGATGATGTAAACCAGCTACGCACAATGCAATTTGCAGAAGATGCCGGTCCGATGGCGCATCCAGTGCGACCCGCTTCATTCATCGAAATTAGTAACTTTTATACCGTTACAATCTATGAAAAAGGCGCTGAAGTTGTGGGCATGATTAAAACAATAGTGGGGGATGAAGGTTTTAGAAAAGGAACCGACCTTTATTTTGATCGCCATGATGGCCAGGCGGTGACCACGGATGACTTTGTTCAGGCAATTGAAGATGCCAATGCGATAGACTTAGGCCAATTTAGACGGTGGTATTCTCAAGCAGGGACACCTGAAATTGACGTTGATGGTAGCTATAATGACTTTGATAATACGTATACTTTAACCGTTTCTCAATCCTGTCCACCTACCCCGGATCAGCGCGATAAAAAAGCATTTCATATTCCGTTAGCACTTGGTTTAATGGATAAAGAGGGAAGTGCACTTTCATTGCAACTTGAAGGTGATAAAACAAATTTTGAGGGTGATACCAGAGTATTATCCATTAYTGAAACAACGCAAACATTTATATTTAACAATGTGCATGTGCAGCCTGTTCTTTCATTGTTACGAGGATTTTCAGCTCCTGTTATTGTTAAAGRCAAGCATTCAAATGCAGAACTAGCCTTTTTGATGGCACATGATAGTGACAGCTTTAATCGTTGGGATGCCGGACAAAGCTTATTGATTAACGTGTTGTTAACGCTAGTGAATGATATTCAGCAAAAACAATCACTCAGTATTCCCAATGAGTTAATCCAACAGTTTAAATTGATTCTGATGGATAAAGCTCTTGATCCTGCTTTGATTGCTAAAATGCTGTCGCTACCAACAGAAAATTATTTGGCATCGCAAATGAAAGAAGCGGATGTTGATGCTATACACCATGCCCGACAATTTTTGAAGAAGCAGTTGGCGAACAGCTTAAAAGAACAATTTATCGAAATTTATCAGCACTATAGTTCAGTGGCTCAATATCAGTTTAATGCAGAGGATATGGCTTGTCGCACCCTTAAAAATAGTTGCTTAAGCTATTTGATGGCGACAAATGATCCGGCGCAGAYGCAACGTTGTCTTAAACAAATGAAGCAGTCAGACAATATGACAGATACTTTGGCGGGATTAATTTTACTCGCTAACCAAGCGGGGTCAGAAGGAGATGATGCACTGCAAGCATTTTATGATCAATGGCAGCATGACCGTTTGGTGGTTGATAAATGGCTGACAGTACAGGCTCAATCAAATTTGCCAGATACATTATTACGGATTAAAGGTCTGATGAAACATCCTGCTTTTAGTATTAAAAACCCGAATAATGTACGTGCACTTATTGGTCAGTTTTGCCGAAATAACCCGATTAATTTTCATGCAAAAGATGGTTCTGGCTATCRCTTTTTAGCGGAACAAATATTAGTGCTTAATACACTTAATCCTCAAGTTGCTTCACGCATGTTAGGCGCGTTTAATTCTTGGCGACAATACGATAAGCAACGGCAAAATTTAATGAAACAGGCTTTGTCGGAAATTAAGAACTATGATAATTTGTCTCCCGATGTATATGAAGTTGTGACGAAGTACTTAGCTGATGTTTAAACTTGATCCTCGTTTAGAACGAGATACAATTTTTATTGGAAATCTTCCTTTATGCACAGTCTTATTAATGGATGATACGCGTTATCCATGGCTTATATTAGTGCCAAGGGTAACGGGATTAACAGAAGTATTTCAGCTCAACGACAAGCAACAGATTCAATTGATGACAGAATCAAATATTGTTGCAGAAGAATTAAAGACCTTAGTGCAAGCTGACAAGATGAATGTGGCCGCATTAGGAAATGTYGTATCACAGTTACATATACACCATGTTGCTAGGTTTACGCACGATGAAACATGGCCTACACCTGTTTGGGGAAAGGGTCAGGCGGTTCAGTATGATAACGATGAGCGTGAAGTCATATGTCAGCAGTTAACACAATTATTTTCTGATTTATTACAAAAAGATAATGATGGAATTGCAGTTTAATCTAGACATAAGCCGAGAGCAGGCTTTACGTTATTATCAAGGGACAGCAAAAACGGTTATTGTGACAACTATTACGGGCCAAAAACTACAATTTCCAGCAGAGCATATTAGATCATTTATTGATCAAAATGGTATACAAGGGGTGTTTACCATCCAATTTGATAAGGATAATAAACTGGTCGCGTTAAATCGTATCGAGTCTTAACTTAGGTTTGTCTAATGGCTTACCATCTAAAAAATAAGGTTTAGGCTTACCAATATAATATCCTTGAGCAAAGTCGACTCCCATTGTTTTTAGCAAAGCGAGCGTTTCAGCATCTTGGACAAATTCGGCCACGGTCTTTTTACCCATGCCTTTGGCAAGGTCAACTAATGCCTTGACGAAAATTTGATCTTTATCATTATTGATTAAATTGACGATAAATGAGCCATCAATTTTAATTAAGTCTACCGGCAACTCACGCAAGGAATGAAATGAAGAAGCATTTTTACCAAAATCATCGATTGAAAAGCGGTAACCTAAGGAATTCAATAATTCTATAAAGTCTCTTGCTTGAATAATGTCTGCAGAAGTTGCCGTTTCAGATAACTCAAACATTAAGCTGTCTGCATTGGTATTATTATCCTTGAGCAGACGCTTTAATAGTGGCACTAGAATAGAGTCGTTGATGGCTGCTGCCGACAAATTAATTGAAAGTGAAACATCGGCGTTTATCTGTTCTAGTTCTGCTTGTAATTTAATACTATTTTTTATAACAAAGTGATCAATATCATGGATAAGCCCTGTTTGTTCAGCTACTTGCATAAAAGATGAAGGTAAATGGATTACATTATTCTCATCGAGCATCCGAATTAAAACTTCATAATGGTCAATTGCTTCTGACTGTATATTCATAACAGGTTGATAATGAAGTATAAAACGGTTRTTTTCTAAGGCGTTTTCTATTTGTTGTTTCCAAAATACGCGCGACTCTAATTGAATGCGTGTCGTATCATCGACGTTGAATTGGTGCCAGGTATTTTTCCCTTTTGCTTTTGCTTGATACATGGCAATGTCAGCATTACTTATTAATTCTTCAATAGTCTGGTCTTCTAATGGGAATTGGACAATGCCGATACTGGTCGTTACTTTATACTTTAAGYTGTTAAAGCTAATATTAATCTGTRCTAATTGTTCTAATATTTTTTGGGCGAAGTTTGCGGCTCCTATTTCATCTGTTTGTGGCAAGATGATAGCAAACTCATCGCCACCGAGACGTGCAACGCTATCGGTAGTGCGAGTGAGTGATAATAATGTTTCGGCTACTTGTTTCAGTACTTGATCACCTGCTTTATGGCCATAGCGATCATTTATATCTTTAAACTGGTCAAGATCAAGAAATAACAATGATCCTTGTTGATCAAAACGTTTCGCATTATTGAGTAATTGCTCAAAAGTAATATTGAATTTCCGACGATTATAAAGCTCAGTTAATACATCATGTTCAGCCAACCAGATAATGTGCTCGTCGCTGCGTTTTTTCTCTGTAATATCGAGTCCAACGGCTAAAATAACGGAATCATCGGTTGGGTGATTTAGACTGGAATAGAGCCAAGAAATAATATGTACAGCTCCCGTACTACGATTAATGAGCTCAGATTCTTGCTGACTAATAGCTTGATCTGTTGTTTTTAAATGAATAAGAATGTTTTCAGTTTCTGCCCACTGCTCTGTCGGGAAAAAACGGTCGAAAGAAGAATTAACTATTTCAGTTGATGCATAACCTGTGATTTCTTCAGAAAAATGATTAAATGAGGTGATAATGCAATGTTTGTCCATCGTTATAATAACCATTTGTGCGGTATTAATCAGGCTTTGGACAAAATCACGTTCTTGCTGTAATTCTTCACCGCGTTTATTAAGTGCAATGGTGTGATCGGTTATTGAATCATACAAACTCTCTTGTTGAGATGTGAGTTCGAACGTTGATTTTTCTAATTGAGTGAGTTCATCATTAAACCCTAAAAGACTCTGTTTTTGGGGGAGTAATAATTTAGCATCGTCATATCGTTGTTGTGCAATAAGGGGTAATGCCGCTGATATTGAAGCTAATCGAGATATCGGTCTTG
Organism: Methylophaga sp.; assembly: GCA_002733335.1. Lineage (GTDB taxonomy): Bacteria > Pseudomonadota > Gammaproteobacteria > Nitrosococcales > Methylophagaceae. Next base: position 77,846 of record NVVK01000008.1, on the reverse strand, counting down.
AGATAAAAAAGAATGAACCCAGCGCCATTATCAACAGACTGAYAAGTGAAAATAGGAAATTACGATAGTTTGTATCAATAATTTTTTGATAATCTGAAGAAATATTATCAATTATAATGAATAAAAGGTTTTTATCATGCTTTGAATGGATAAGTTGAAATTCAATTGGAGAGATATCTCTTTTTAATAGCTGGAGCGGATCGTTACTTGCTCTTATTGTTTGATCGGCTTTGATAGCATAAGAAGAATAGYTTTTTGCCAGTGTATTTAAATAAGGCTTATTTTTTTGAAGTGATGTTAAAGCATGTATTTCCATATTCCATTCAGGAATAAAACGGTTGGGTTGAATAGCGAGATTATTTTGCCGTTTACTGAGAATAGCAACATCGGCTCCCGTCTTTTGACTAAACGCTAATAAGGTATCATTTATACTCGATGCGACGACGAGCATTGCGTTAACACGTTTTTTAATAAGGATAGGTATCAGGTTGAACTGTATACATTCTTGTCGACARTGAATGTAACTTTGTGMCGCACCATTYTCAATAACAGYGGGGATGAGTTGTTTAATATTTATGGGTAGATTTTCTCCCCATCCCGCTAACTGATTACCCGTAGCATCTAAATATTGAGCATGAGAGAGTTGCCAGTTAAGTTCAAGAGAAATACGATTACTCTCTAAGAGTTGGCTTGTTGTGACTAAATATCTTCTAACAGATAAATTAGTATCAGGAAGCAACATGAGTTCTGCTAAGCGTTGTAGCTGGGCACTCGAATTTGATATCTCATTAGCGAGATCTTGTTTGAACTGCTGTTCTATTTGATCGCGAGAAAAATTCAGGTTTTGCAGTGAATTCCAATACGTTAAAACGAGAAAACCTGCATTAAGCAGGAGTAATAGGGTGCCAAAAAAGAGCGCCGCCTTCCATTTTATACTTAAGAAAAATTGATTAAATAGACCCATATATTTAAGGCATGCAAATTAAAAGTTGTTTTATAGTAAAATAGTAAGGGTATTTATAACCTTAAATCTACAAATTAGCTATTGTACTATGGTACGTACATACCATAATTTAGTGTTAAATGTGGTAAAGAATTTTAACGAGAATCCTTATCATAGTGGAGATAGGTGGAGGAGATGCTATCCCTCCAGCTTTTCTGATTCTCCYTAAAATACGGCCACCAAAAACCTAAGCCAAGGGGGATCCATGATAGAAATGCGGCGGTAAAACGAATAGTTGCTTGTCGCCAACTAATACGGCTTGGCGCATCACTTAGTAAATATACCTTCCACGCACGCATTCCRATAGTTTGCCCGCCGTGTGTCCAGAACCAGCTATAAAATAACCAACTTACAGAAAATAGATAGGTAATAAAAAAGAGGTTACCTTGGCTGATAGCCTCACCACTATTCATCATTACGGCAATGAGAGAAGCAAAAAACAAGAGTGAGAATACGGCGAGAGAATCATAAAACATAACAGCGAGCATTCTAGATAAACTGGGTCGGCATGGGGTGTTTGAATGTTCGGTCATAAAAATACAAATATAGTTGGGTATAAAGTATCATTATTACATTAAGTTATATGAATAGGGTTTAGCATGTTGCAATTGATAGGTCGTTCGGCATTTTCGGCATTTCGCTTAGACAAATTATTAGCCTCGCTACAAGGCGATGTTGATGATGTGATTTCGGTTCGTGGTGAATACCGCTATTTCATTGAAATTGAAGACGAAAAAAGGCTTTCTATTGATGAGAATGAGGTATTAGAAACCTTACTTGAAGCAAGCTTTGAAAGTAAAAATTCTTCAACAAACGAAAACTTTTTCTTAGTGACTCCTCGCCCAGGAACCATATCACCTTGGTCAAGCAAGGCTACAGATATTGCGCACAATAGTGGATTAAGCAGTATTTTACGTATAGAGMGNGGGNATTGCTTTTTTTGTTCAAACAARGCATCAACTCTCGGCAAAACAACGTCAACACATAGCGACAAAAYTGCATGACCGTATGATCGAGGTTGTATTTGATTCTGTTGATGAAGTTGATCGGTTATTTACTCACAATCCGTCACGACCGCTGGCGATGGTTGATGTRTTAAATGGTGGTCGCGAAGCCTTAGTTTCAGCAAATAAGACAATGGGCTTGGCTTTGGCTGATGATGAAATTGATTATTTGGTCGATAATTTTACTYTATTGGGGCGAAACCCTAACGATATTGAATTAATGATGTTTGCCCAAGCAAATTCAGAACATTGTCGACATAAAATATTTAGTGCAGATTGGATCATTGATGGCAAAGAGCAGCCTCATACGCTATTTAAGATGATTCGAAATACCCATGCTTTACATCCTGAAGGTGTCATCACCGCTTATAGTGATAATTCATCGGTGATTGAAGGTGCAAAAACACAGCGTTTTCATGTCGACATGGCGAATAATCAATACAGCTATCAAGGTGAAGTACAGCACATTTTGATGAAAGTGGAAACACATAATCATCCGACGGCTATTTCTCCATTTCCTGGTGCAGCAACGGGGGCAGGGGGCGAGATCCGTGATGAGGGTGCCACTGGGCGAGGATCTAAACCTAAAGCAGGATTAACAGGCTTTTCAGTTTCTAATTTAAATATAAAAGGATTTGAGCAACCATGGGAAACAGCTTACGGTAAACCAACACGAATGGCCTCAGCACAAGATATTATGCTTGAAGGTCCGATTGGTGGAGCTGCGTTTAATAACGAATTTGGTCGACCCAATTTATGTGGTTATTTTCGTACTTATGAGGCCTTAGTGCCCAGTGTAAATGGCTTCGAAGTGCGTGGTTATCATAAACCGATTATGGTGGCCGGTGGCATGGGATCAATTAGGCCACAACATGTTAAAAAGAATATTTTTGAGCCGGGTGTTCAGCTMATCGTTTTAGGTGGCCCAGCAATGTTAATCGGCTTGGGTGGCAGCGCAGCCTCATCTGTCACATCAGGTACCAGTGCTGAAGGTTTAGATTTTGCTTCAGTGCAACGTGGCAACCCTGAAATGGAACGTCGCTGCCAAGAAGTCATTGACCGTTGTGTGGCATTGGATGACAACAATCCTATTATTGCGATTCATGATGTGGGCGCGGGTGGTCTTTCTAACGCTTTTCCAGAGCTTGTTAATGATAGTGGTCGAGGCGGTCRATTTGAACTGCGCTTAATACCTAATGATGAATCAAGTATGTCACCGATGGAAATTTGGTGTAATGAATCCCAAGAACGCTATGTGTTAGGCATATCTCTAGATCGAGTTGAAGATTTTCAAGCGATTTGTGAACGTGAACGTTGTCCGTGGGCGATTGTTGGTGAAGTTACTGAACAGCAACATTTATTAGTAGGAGATGCTGATAATGATAATAATCCGGTTGATATGCCGTTGTCATTATTRCTAGGAAAACCGCCTAAAATGTTACGGAATGTGAAACATCAGACATTTGAAAAACCAGAATTGAATTTAGATGGTGTCACGGTCAGTCAAGCACTAGAGCGTGTTTTGAAGCTTCCTGCCGTAGCGAGTAAGAATTTCTTAATTACCATTGGTGATCGTAGTGTTACCGGTTTAGTGGCRCGYGAYCARATGGTRGGTCCTTGGCAAATTCCGGTAGCTGATTGTGCTGTTACCTTGGCTGATCACCATGGCTTTATTGGTGAGGCAATGGCAATGGGTGAACGCGCTCCGTTGGCATTGATTGATGCGCCTGCATCAGGCCGAATGGCCGTGGGTGAAGCCATCACTAATATTGCCGCTGCTAGCATTGCCAATATGAGTGATATTAAATTATCAGCAAACTGGATGGCCGCGTGTGGTCATGCCGGTGAAGATGCAATTCTGTATGAAACGGTTAAAGCTGTGGGAATGGAATTATGCCCTCAATTAGGTATTGCTATTCCAGTAGGAAAAGATTCATTTTCAATGAAAACAGTATGGAAAGAGGAGGATGAAAACAGATCCGTGACCTCGCCATTGTCATTAATTGTTACCGCTTTTTCTCCGGTAACAGATGCATCGAAAACGGCGACACCGCAATTACGCACCAATCAAGGTGATACTGATTTAATTTATATTGATTTAGGAAAAGGCCATAATCGATTAGCTGCATCGGCAATCACACAAGTTTATAGTCAGGTAGGCCACCATGGGCCAGATCTTGACGATCCAAAATTATTGAAAAAATTCTTTTATGCGATTCAGCAATTACAGCAAGATGACTTATTACTTGCTTATCACGATCGAAGTGATGGCGGCTTAATTACAACACTATGTGAGATGGCGTTTGCAGGTCATTGTGGTATTGACATTAATCTTGCTGGTTTAGGCGGCCCATTAGCATTATTGTTTAATGAAGAGTTAGGGGCTGTTATTCAAGTTCGCCATTGTGATGTTGAAGATGTATTAGCTATCTTACGTGAGCAAGATTTATCACATCATAGCCATGTGATTGGTTCAGTAACGGATAATCAGCAAATCGTTATTACGGTCAATGGTCAACAAGAAATTAATCAATCTCGAGTAGAGCTACAACGTTTCTGGGCTGAAACCAGTTATCAAATGCAAGTATTACGAGATAACCCAGAGTGTGCCCAACAAGAATTTGATGCTTTACTTGATGAAAAGGATCCTGGCTTAAGTGCACAGTTAACGTTTGATCCGACAGAACATATTGCCGCAGCACTTATTGTAAGTGGCGAACGTCCTAAAATAGCTATTTTGAGAGAGCAGGGCATTAATGGGCAAATTGAGATGGCTGCAGCATTTGATCATGCTGGTTTTGCTGCCATTGATGTGCATATGAGCGACATTATTGAAGGTCGTGTTGATTTAGTAGACTTTAAAGGCTTAGTGGCGTGTGGCGGCTTCTCATACGGTGACGTATTAGGTGCCGGTCGTGGTTGGGCAAGCACAATACTGCATAATGATGCAGCAAGAACACAGTTCAGTCACTTTTTTAATCGTGATGATACTTTTTCATTAGGTATCTGTAACGGTTGTCAGATGTTGTCACAGTTGAAAGAGCTGATCCCCGGTAGTGATCATTGGCCGCGTTTTGAGCGTAATACCTCAGAACAATTTGAAGCACGCTTTTCACTGGTTGAAATTGTTGATTCACCTTCGGTATTACTCAAAGGCATGGCAGGTTCAATTATGCCGATTGCTGTCGCACATGGTGAAGGCCGAGCTGATTTTACGGAAACAGGATCAATGAATGATTCACTTGTTGCAATGCGATACGTCGATAACTATGGCCAAACAACGCAGCAATACCCACAAAATCCAAACGGGTCACCTGAAGGTATCACCGCATTAACAACAACGGATGGTCGTGTCACTATTATGATGCCTCATCCAGAACGTGTGACGCGAACAGTTCAGCATTCGTGGCATCCTGCTCACTGGGGCAAAGATGGCCCTTGGTTAAGGTTGTTCCACAATGCTCGAAAATGGGTAGGCTAAAGCCTAAGGGACGAAAGAGACGAAGCTAAGGTTAAGGTGTTGGAGTCGTTTACGCTGAGAGCTCGTTTGGTGATGTTTTTGCTCGGCGTAATAAAACATAGACCGCACCCGTGCCGCCATCTTCAATCGGTGCTGAGCAAAAAGCTAAAACATTATCATCTTGTTGCAACCAACTATTTAATTTTGTTTTAAGCACAGGCTTTTGGTTTTTAGAGCTCCAGCCTTTGCCATGGACTATTCGTACACACCGCAGCATGTCATGTTGGCACTCTTGCAGAAACTTGGCGAGTGCCTGATGGGAAATGGCAACCGTCATTCCATGCAAATCAAGCTCAGCTTCTATTTGCAGATGACCATTACGTAAACGTGAAAACAAGCGATGTTGAATGCCGCTACGCCGGAAAGATAAACTTTCTTCGCTACCAATGGTATGTGGTTCATATTGATCAGAAAATGTACTGTTGAATGCGTGTTCTATTCTTTGTTGTCGAAATTTAGCTACCGGTTTTGGTGAGGTGGTAACAGGGTGGATTTTGTCTTGATCAATCTGTTCGATAATCCCTACTTCTTCCCGAAAAAGATTAATATCAGATTGCTCATTACGAGAATTTTTCTTCTTCATAAACCTATCTACCGGTGACCATTCAATACGCAGGTTTCAGAGCTTAGCATGAATGCCATAGCAAGGCTAACGCTGAGTTTAGAGCAAATTTAATTACTTGTTATTGATACGGTCGAACTCACCCCAACTTGGCTTAGGTGGCGGAGTTCGGCTAGGTTCTCGCATTGAGGATTCAGAAAAATAATCTTGCTGATAGTCTATGCTGTCTAGATTTCGGATAGGTGCTATTCCAGTCGCACCTGGATTGTCTTGCTGATCTTGAATTAACTTTTCTTTTTGACTGACTTGCGCCGTTAAATCGTTTATTTGCTGTTGCATGCGTGCATTTTCTTCTTGTAACGCTGCTGCTGCTTTTTGTGCTTCAAGGAGTTCATCCGTATCAGAAGCAGGTGTCTCGGTTGGATCTAAGTCAGAAATAGTGTCTATTTCATCGATATCATTTTCGTCAGGATTAGTGGTGTCATCATCACTTTCGTCAGGACTTGTAGTATCATCCTCAATCATTATTTCTTCGCTGAGTGTTTCAGAGGCAGGGTCTTCAGGCGCGTCTTTGGGTGCCAAAAAGAAATAAGCGCCTCCAGCGATAAGAAGCAATAGAACGACTCCGACTATAATTTTAAATAGCTTTGATTTTAAAAAGCCGGGTTTTGCTTCCGAACCTTCCGAATCTACTGATTCTCCGTCTTTATCAACAACGCCTTCATCAGCGTTTACATCTACGTCATCTGCCATAGCGTGCCTCTAGTATGAGCTATTCTTCTTCGTCACTTTCCTGAACAAGCGAGACAACGGTCCACTCTGCCTCAGGAATAAGATCATTATCATGGGTGAAAAAATGAAGTTGACCTTTTATATTAAAAGCGAATAAAGGGATAGCACGTTTGCCATATTGCTCTTGATAATCTTGGTAACTAAAGCTATCACTTAAATTTGTTTTTTTAGGTGATGCTCCCTTGCTGATTAAGCTAGCCAATTTCGCATAGGTAACATCATCACCAAACAGTACTTTCGCTTTATGATTAATATTTTTGCGTGAATTTTGTTCCTTATCTTCTTTATCGGTCGATAAAGAGAAAACATGATTATTACCAAATTCTGAGCGGTAACGAAGACCTGCAAGTGCATTGAGTTCTTTTTGTGGTGTTAAGGTTAATACTTGGCCTAAGCCGATTAAATCAAGATGTCTATCAGCATGTTCTGACACGGCATTACCATAATAAATATCAAAACCTTCCATTCTGGCAGCGGTCACATTAGTCCAACTGGTATCCGTTAAGCGGGTGCGATAGCCATTGTCATTTAAAGCAGAAGCAATAGCCCTAGCGACCAGATTAGCACCAATAATTAAAAATCCTTTATCGTCAGGTTCTGCCACCCCTAATTTATTAGCCAGTAACTTTGCCGTAGCACCTTGTAGAAATACTGTGCCTATAATAATGGTAAATGCAAGAGGGACTAATAGATCTGCTTGAGGTATACCAATGTCTTGTAGGCGAAGGGCAAATAAAGCACTGACCGCGGCGGCAACAATACCACGAGGACCAATCCAGCTAACCAGTGTTTTTTCTTGCCATGTTAAATCGGAACCTAATGTGCATAGAAATACTTTAACAGGCCGGGCAATAAATTGAATAATGAGGAATAAGGCAACCCCAGCCATGCCAATGGCTTCAAATTGTGCAAACTCTAATCGGGCAGCTAATAATATAAATAAACCTGATATTAATAAAATACTGAGACTTTCTTTAAAATCAAGAATGTCTTCGACCGAGACATCTTTCATATTGGCTAGCCAAATTCCCATTACAGTGACGGTGAGCAAGCCAGATTCTTCTGAAAGATGATTAGATAAAGCAAATACGGCAAAAACAAGCGTAAGCGTTGCCACATTGTGCAAGTATTCAGGCAATAAATGTTTGCGTAAAATCAGACCTAAAAGATAACCTGCCAATGCACCGATCGCAGTGCCGACAGCGATTGTTTTTCCAAATATAAAGAAGGTGTGCCCGAGTGAAATTGCTCCATCCCCCTGACCAGAAAGAATAAATTCGAATACCAATACCGCGAGAATGGCACCGATGGGGTCAATGGCGATGCCTTCCCAACGTAGAATATTTGATATTTTAGCGTTGGGTCTTACTGTGCGTAGCATAGGCACAATAACCGTGGGGCCGGTGACCACCATTAATGCACCAAATAACAGCGACAGCTCCCAAGTGAAATTAAGCAAATAATGGGTTGCCACCGTAATAATTGCCCATATGATTAACACGCCAAAGGTGAGTAAATTGCGAACCACTTTTTGCAAATCGCGGATTTGGTCAAAGCGTAGCGTTAAACTACCTTCAAATAGAATAATAGCGACACACAGCGAAACGACAGGGAATAACAGATCACCAAATAAAGCATCGGGATCTAACCAGCCGGTTAACGGTCCGAGTGCAAGGCCCGCAAGCAATAGAAATACAATAGCGGGCAGCTTAACCCACCAGGCAAACCATTGGCAGAGCGTGGCAACCACGCCAATAACAGAGAGTGCAATAACAGCATGTTGATCCATTTATATCGCCTTATTATTTTTTAAGGCAAAGTTTAGCGCATTAGCCTGATTTCAGCACGTCAATTCTATAATTATGGTTTTTTGCATAGCTACTGCAAAGCGTAGATGCCTAAGTAAAATACAAGTATAGAAGTTAATGAGAAAATGCGTGACAATAAGCCTTATACCAAAAGCACTGTCTTCAATGTAATGAATCAGAACTATATATTATTTTATATGAGCATCCGCAAATAGACACGACATTGATGAAAAAAGGAAAGTTACATATATCTATGATAAATAGATATAAATTTATAATACTGGCTTAATTATTACGATTGTCCTAGACTTCAATTACCGCTTAAATTGCATAACAATTGAAAGGGTAATTAATGTCAACACACAGCAATGATATGACCTTAGAAAGCAGTACGCTCAGCATAGCRATATTGTTTGCAATACTAAGTCCTCTGGCTGGAGCAGCAAGCTTTACTGTTGCGAACGGCGACACGTTGACCGGAGTACAATTTCTGTCTAATAACGAGACAGCTACAATTGAAGTGGGCGGCACACTTGATAAAGGGGGAGACGGTCTYTCTATTGGTGCAGTAAACCAACTAGATATTATTATTAACAATAACGGTACAATTTTGGGTCTTATTAATGCCGAATCCGGTACCAACGCCACGATTACCAACAGCGGTATAATTACTGGTTCTATTGTTGCCACTCATTCCGACAAGGCCACGATTACCAACAGTGGTACCATTAATGGTAATGTTGCAGCCGACATTACCACCAATGCCACGATTATCAACAGCGGTACAATTAATGGTGTTATTGTTGCCAGATTTGCCCCCAATACCACCATTACCAACAGCGGTACCATTAATAGTAATGTTTTCCTTTCAAACTCTTCTGGCATCAATAAGCTCAATCTTGCCGGCGGTACAATAACAGGCAATGTTTTTGGCGATGCTAATACGCGTGTCCATATCACCGGCGCAGTGGCGGTGGCTAATTACAGCGCTGTTAACTTTAATGCTATTGGCAGCTTTGATGTAACTAGTGGCGGCACTTTCAGTTTTGCGAATGGCACTATTTTTGATATGACCGGCAAGGTCAACGGCTTGCCACTGGTCAATAGCGGCGTAGTCAATGTGGCGGCGGGCACCGCCACTCTTACCGGTAATTATACGCAAGCGGCCAATGGGGTATTTCGCACCCAAGTCACCGATGACACCACGTACGGAAAATTAATTGTTTCCGGCATAGCAACGCTGGCCAGTAATGCCAAGATTGATGTTAATGTGGCCGATGCTCATTTTAACTTTACTACCGCGCTCACCAATGGCATGGCGGATATTATCAGTGCCGACACATTAACTTCTGATGGCACATTTTCTGTGACTGATAATTCAGTATTAGTGGATTTTTCAGCCGTTAAAAATGGTGATACCGTTGATTTGGTATTAACGGCAGCAGCAAATGGCACCGGTGTGTTAGCGGCTGTTAAAAGTGTTGGCTTACGCTCAGGTGAAGGTGCGGCCACGGTCTTTGATGACTTAATCAATAACGGCGGCGGCAGCGCGGCAATGGACGCCGCGCTTAATAATTTAGTGTCTAATCACAGTGCAACCCAACAAGCTGTTGCTGATGCAGTGGAGTCAACCTTACCCAGTCTTTCTGGAGGGGTAGCACAGGCAACCAATTTAATTGGCCATGCYGTCACTGATTTAGTCCGTGCCCGTCAAGATACTAGGCGTGGATTGTCATCGGGCGATGGTTTTATGACGGACCGTCATCTTTGGCTCAAACCGTTTGGCAGTTGGACGGAGCAAGATGATAGGCGTGGTGTGACMGGCTATGATATTGATAGTTATGGTCTGGCCTTAGGACTGGATGGCAAACTCTCATCCACATGGGAACTTGGTTTTGCCTTGGCTTATATTAACAGTGATGTAGGGAGCAAACTAAATGTTGGTCGCCAGACTATTGATATCGACAGTTACCTTGCCAAAGTCTATGCCAGTAAGACATTGGATGACAGCACCACCTTAAAACTACAAGTGGGCGTGGGCATGTCGGATTATGACAGTCGTCGCGGTCTTTTTAACGGTGATATTGCCGAAGCAAATTATGATAGCTGGCAACTACAAGCCAGTGCTGCTTTAGAGCGTCGTTTTGTTATCAGTGATAAAACGGCACTTACCCCGTATATGCATGCTGATTATAGTTATGTTGATGTTGAGAGCTACAATGAATCAGGTGCAGGCGCCTTAAACCTAGCAGTGAAAAGTGACAGCGCTGATAGCCTTATTATTGGCCTTGGTATGAAAATAGACCATATTGCCACTGAGAATATTACCTTAATGGCGGATGCCGGCTTAGGCTATGACGTGATGACCGACCGTTCAAGCTTAACGTCTTCATTTGCAGGCGGCGGTGCACAATTTACTACCCAAGGCATAACGCCGGATGAATTTGTTTATCATATGGGCTTAGGCGCGCAATATCAGCTTGATAATGGCACACAAATCGCTGCACATTATGATATTGAAGGGCGAGAAGATTACACGGATGAATCAGTGAATGTGACAATGCGCTGGTTATTTTAATTATAGGGTTCTATAACTGTCTACTACGCTTGCGTGTTTTACGCAGGCGTAGATGGGCGTTTTGCTTGAGCTTTTAGGGCGAGGTTTGCTTAAAATCCTAGTGGGATAAGGCAAGAAAATGATGTTGCTTAGCTATGGTTCAGCTTGCTTAGCGTATTAATTCAATTTCTGCCCGACGATTCTGTGTCCTTCCTGAATTAGTTTTATTACTTGTTGCGGCTACAAACTCACGATGAAATGACGTTGTAATCATACTTTCATCAAGGCCACTTTCGTCGATAAGAAAACGTTTAACGGCGATTGAACGCGCTTGAGATAACGGTATATTAAGTCKTTTTCGACCRTGACTGTCAGTATGCCCCGAAACAGTAATACGTTTAATGCTGTCATCAATTTTRACGTAGTCAGCTAATCGAGTAAGCGCTTTTTTGGCTTCTGAATGCAGTGTTGATTGTTCTAGATTAAAATAAACAGTCAGTTGACGCATTTGCTCGAAGGTATAAGGCGTAAGCTGCTCGACACATTGTGTRAAWGCWAGGTGTGAATCTCTAAAATGCACTGTAGAKARMARTACGCTGATTTCCTCTAATGAATTCTGACTGAGATARCGAATGGTTGGAAACATACCTTCTTTGATATASGTGAAGGCTTGTTTTGCAAGYTTGCCYTTTATGGTAAACGTTTGCTGRTTTTTTTCAGCAGCAACAGATGAAAGTATTAAGCGATCTTCACTATTTTGCCATGGCGCTTGAGCAATTTCGAAATAAATATTGGTTTGTTTAGAAGGGTATAACGAGGTTGTGAAAGTAAGGCTAAATTCTTGCGCTGGTAATTGGGTAAATTGAGCGCGGCCAAAACGGGCGATATCTTGCGTTAAACTGCATTCTAAGGGTGATTCAGTTACCTGCCATTGCGTGTCCGTTATGGGGGCTTGAAATTGCTCAGCTTGGGCTATAGCGGTTAGGRAAAAAAGTAATGTGATTAGATATTTCATTAAGTATTAATATTGTATAAGTGAGTGAATAGGGTAATTACTAATCTGTTCACGACCTTTCAGATCGGTTAATTCAATAACGAAAGTACATGCAACAATCTCGCCATTTAATTGYTCAATTAATTCACAACTTGCTTTTGCTGTTCCCCCTGTTGCCAGTACATCATCGACAAGCAGAATRCGATCTCCAGGTTCAATTGCATCAATATGCACTTCTAGACTTGTTGTTCCGTATTCAAGCTCATAATCTACGCGTTGCACATCATAGGGYAATTTACCTGGCTTTCTAAGCGGAATAAAGCCAACATCTAATTCCCATGCAACCAGACTTCCGAAAATAAAGCCGCGTGCTTCCATACCTGCAACAGCAGTAATATTACTATTTTTAAACGGTTTAAYAAGTTCGGCAATAGCAAAACGTAAGCTGGCRGGATTTTTTACGAGTGGCGTAATGTCTTTAAATTGAATTCCTTTGATAGGAAAGTCGGAAAWWTMAMRWWKYWKKRWTWKWARMKWRYWMRKRYWRARSAYGCAAGTTGGTTCATTAAACTATTATAGCGGCTAAAAGTATTATGACTGTAGTTTGGATATAGATCTACATACATTATTTTCTCGTTAAATGAGAAAACTTTTATGCTATTATTTTGTCAAAAANTAGCATCTTANATTATGRGGAGAAAAGAACAATGCAGCTNAAAAAAGKTTATGCTTGTAGCCATGGTTGTTATGCTGCTCTCATCGTGTGCGATACAACCTAARATTCATTCCGATTATAATCGCAGTGTTGACTTTAATCTGTATAAAAGCTTTGGGTTTTACGACCAAGTGGACACAGAATATGGTTATGAAACGTTAGTKACCCAATATCTTAAAAAAGCCACTATTRCTGAATTGACAAAGCGAGGACTTATCTTTTCCCARGAAAACCCTGACGTGTTGATAAACTTCCATACTAATGTGGAGCAAAAACAGAAAATCTATAAAGTGCCCAGTTACGATCATGTCGGTTATTATGATTATCGACTGCGTAGATATTATTATAATCCATGGCCAGAGTATGAAATACATATCGACAATTATGAAGAAGGAACACTCAATATTGATATGGTTGAAAGAGCGTCAACAAAAATGGTTTGGGAAGGCATTGCTGTCGGTCGCCTTACAAAGAAAGACAAAGAAAATATACAGTTGACGATAGAAGGTGCGGTAGTAGAAATYTTTAAACAGTTTCCAATTGCGGCAGCTATCGAAAACGATAACTAGAAATTAAAAGAGGCAATAGTGACCATTCGCACGATAACACAATGTATAGGATTGATAACATTACTGACACTGTTAACAGGCTGTTTAGGATTAGGGAGTAAAAACGATGATGATACCCCGCATTATTACGTAATTGATGTTGACCGAGGGGCAGTGGCTTCACGCTTTGTTGAAAATCGAGTGCTGTATATAAAGCCCGTTAAGCTTACTTCACATTTTCGAGGCCAAACAATTGTCTTTCGTATTGGTGATGATGAATATCAAACGCAAATGCTACACCAATTTTTTTCTGATCCAGAAGATATGTTTACAGATCAATTAAAACGTTGGTTGCAAAAAACAGGCTTATTTAGTCAGGTAGTTACTAATGATGATGTCCCTGCCGATATGATTTTAGAAACAGCAATTACGGCTTTGTACGGTGATAAGCGAGAGCAGTTTTCTCCGCAATCTGTGTTAGAAATGCAGTTCTTTTTATTAGAAACAGATCAAAATAARACACAAAYATTGTTTCAAACGGGTCTRAAARTTGAGGTCGACATTCCACATACTACTCCGCCAAATGTTGTAAAAGGTTGGAGGCAGGGGCTTGAAGACTTACTAGCGACCGTAGAAGATGATTTAAGCGATTATTTTTCAAAACGTAAGCCCTAGTACCACTCAGATCTAATCGTGCAGKAAATCAGCYGTAATGGTAGRATYGWRCCTTTCATAATGATGATTTGGATAACATTATAAATGAGTGACATTGCCTTAGAACTTGAACAAATTACTATCGAAGAAGAGATGAARMAATCCTACCTCGATTATGCGATGAGCGTAATTGTGGGACGAGCTTTACCCGATGTTCGAGATGGTCTAAAGCCCGTTCATCGCCGTGTTTTATTTGCAATGCGAGAGCTGAATAATAACTGGAATGGTTCTTATAAAAAGTCAGCACGTATTGTCGGTGACGTCATTGGTAAATATCACCCTCATGGTGATACTGCGGTTTATGACACTATGGTTCGCATGGCACAACCCTTCTCAATGCGTTATATGCTGGTGGATGGCCAAGGTAACTTTGGTTCGGTTGATGGGGATTCACCTGCGGCAATGCGTTATACCGAAGTACGTATGGCTAAAATCACTCATGAAATGCTGGCGGATTTGGATAAGGAAACGGTCGATTTCATCGCCAACTATGATGAATCAGAACATGAACCTTCGGTATTACCTACAAAAATACCTGCACTATTAGTCAATGGTTCATCAGGTATTGCCGTGGGTATGGCAACCAATATTCCGCCACATAATCTGACCGAAATTTTGAATGCGTGTATTGCGACGGTTGATAATCCTGAAATTGATATCGCTGGTTTGATGGAATATGTGCCGGGGCCAGATTTTCCAACGGCGGCAATGATCAATGGCGCACAAGGTATTAGTGAGGCCTACCGTACTGGACGTGGCCGAGTTCATTTACGCGCTCGCGCCATTATTGAAACAAACGAAAGTACCGGACAGCAAAGTATTGTTGTTATCGAATTGCCATATCAAGTCAATAAAGCACGTTTGATCGAGAAAATTGCTGAATTGGTTAAAGATAAAAAAATGGAAGGTATTTCTGCTTTACGCGATGAATCTGATAAAGATGGCATGCGTATGGTGGTGGTACTTAAACGTGGCGAAGTGCCTGAAGTTATCTTAAATAACCTTTATAAACAAACCCAAATGCAGACAGTATTTGGTGTCAATATGGTGGCGATAGTTGATGGTCAGCCCCGATTATTAGGTTTAAAACAAATAATTGATGCCTTTATTCGTCATCGCCGTGAAGTGGTGACGCGTCGCTCTTTATATGAATTGCGTAAAGCACGTGATCGCGCTCATATATTAGAAGGTTTAGCGACCGCATTAGCAAATATCGATGAAGTGATTGAGCTTATTAAGTCATCGGCTAGTCCAGCAGAAGCGAAAGAATCCTTATTAGCGCGTGGCTGGGCATCTGAAATGATTCTTGAGATGTTAGGTGCCGCAGGTGCTGAAGCTTCACGCCCTGAAGGTCTGGCAGAAGARATGGGGCTACTCAATGGTCTTTATCACTTATCGCCTACACAAGCCCAAGCTATCCTCGAAATGCGATTGCATCGCTTGACAGGTCTTGAGCAAGATAAGATTTTAGATGAATATCGTGAAGTATTAGAAGAGATTGCTAAATTACTCGCTATTCTGAGTGACCCTGATAATTTAATGGCTGTCATTCGTGGTGAATTAGTGAGCGTTAAAGAAGAATTTGGTGATGAACGTCGTACTGAAATTTTGGGTACCCATTTAGATCTTACTTTAGAAGACTTGATCACTGAAGAAGAAATGGTGGTGACATTATCACATGCTGGTTATGCTAAAACACAACAGCTAGATACCWATCGTGCACAACGTCGTGGTGGTAAAGGTAAATCTGCAACATCGATGAAAGATGAAGATTTCATTGAACATCTGTTTATCGCAAATACTCACGATACCTTACTGTGTTTTTCAAGCGCAGGAAAAGTGTATTGGAAAAAAGTATACGAATTACCACAAGGTGGTCGTGCAGCACGTGGCAAACCGATTATAAATTTATTACCGCTAGATGAAGGTGAAAGCATTAATGCTATTTTAGCTGTGCGTGAGTTTGATGCCGATAATTACATCTTTATGGCAACAGCATCAGGAACCGTTAAGAAAACACCACTAGAAGCCTATTCTCGACCAAGAGCTAATGGCATCATTGCATTAGATCTTAAAGAAGGTGACCAATTAGTAGGTGTTGCGTTAACCGATGGTCAATCTGACATTATGCTGTTCAACTCTGTTGGTAAAGTCATTCGTTTCTCTGAAACAGATGTGCGTTCTATGGGCCGTGTTTCTCGCGGTGTACGTGGCATGAGAATGGCAGAAGATACTGAAATTATCTCCCTTATTATTGCGAACGTAGAAGACGGAGCAATATTGACGGCTACTGAGTTTGGTTACGGTAAACGAACTAATTTAGAGCAATATCGCGTACAAGGTCGTGGTGGTAGCGGTATTATTTCAATTCAGACTTCTGAGCGAAATGGTAGTGTTGTTGGTGCTGTACAAGTGCAAGATGAACATCAAATAATGTTAATCACGGATGGCGGTACTTTGGTACGGACACCCGTGAAAGATGTCTCGATTGTCGGCCGTAATACGCAAGGTGTGAAACTGATTAATTTAACTAAGAAAGAAAAATTAGTTGGCTTAGAGCGCGTATTAGAGGAAGAGGATGATGAGGCTGATTTTGATGGTGATGGCGAAGAAGGTGAAGAAGGCGAAACAACGACTGAAGAATAAAAACTATGGTTACTGATATGCACGAACAACAAGCCTTGCAGGGCATTCGACAAAAAATTGATGAAACGGATCTGCAAATTCAAGTATTGTTAAATAAGCGTGTAGCCATGGCGCAAGAAGTGGCACAAATTAAAATAGCGAACGGTGAACAGACTGATTTTTATCGGCCTGATCGTGAAGCGATGGTGTTACGTCAGGTTATAGCGCGAAATGATGGGCCCTTGGATGAAAAAGAAATGGCACGGTTATTTCGTGAAATCATGTCAGCTTGCCTAGCGGCTGAAAAGCCACTTCAAGTTGCTTATTTAGGCCCCGAAGGTTCATTTACGCAAGCGGCGGCGCTCAAACAATTTGGTGGTGCGGTTGCATTACAATCGATGGCGACGATTGCAGATGTATTCCATGCTGTTGAAGCTGGGAATGCCAATTATGGTGTTGTGCCTGTTGAAAACTCAACAGAAGGCATGGTGTCACATACGCTGGATCGCTTTCTGGATTCATCACTGAAAATTAACGGTGAAGTATCGCTTAAAATTCATCATTGTCTATTAAGCAAAGAAACGGACTTAAGCAATATTTCAAATGTTTATGCCCATCCACAGGCATTAGCGCAGTGTCGTCACTGGCTAAGTGAAAATCTACCCGATTGCACACTTATTCCCGTTAATAGCAATTCTGAAGCCGCTAAGACAGTTCAGAATGGCAGTAAATCTGCTGCTATTGCAGCTGAGCGTGCGGCCGAGATTTATGAATTGTCAGTGCTCGCAAGTAATATAGAAGATGAGGCTGATAATACAACGCGTTTTATTGTGATCGGTATGCAGGATGTAGGGCCTTCTGGTGCGGACAAAACAGCATTATTAGTTTCGACAAAAAATAAACCAGGTGCATTACAAACTATACTCAAACCTTTGGCAGAGAAAGGTATAAGTATGACGAGAATTGAATCTCGCCCATCACGACAAGGAGTGTGGGAATATGTCTTTTTTATTGATATTGAAGGTCATAGTCAAGATCAATCGGTAGCGGATGCACTGGCTATTCTAGAGCAAGAATCAGCAATGTGCCGTGTATTAGGTTCTTATCCAAAGGCGGTGCTGTAGTGCAGCTTATTCTGGCTAATCCACGAGGATTTTGTGCGGGTGTTGATCGTGCTATTGAAATAGTTGAGCGTGCCTTAGAATTATTTGGCTCACCGATTTATGTACGCCACGAAGTGGTACATAATCGCTTTGTCGTAGATGGATTACGAGAAAAAGGTGCTGTTTTTATTGAAGAATTATCCGATGTTCCTGATAATAGCACTTTGATTTTCAGTGCACATGGCGTATCGAAAAAAGTGAAAGCAGAAGGGAAGCTTCGCGGCTTAAAAGTATTTGATGCTACCTGCCCTTTGGTGACAAAAGTACATATGGAAGTGGCRARATATGAAARACAAGRKCRWGAATGYRTTTTGATTGGCCATGCCGGCCATCCTGAAGTAGAAGGTACAATGGGACAATATACCTCTAAAGAAGGAGGTATGTATTTGGTGGAAACGCCAGAAGATGTGGCGCAATTAAAGGTTAAAAATCCAGATGATTTAGCCTTTGTGACCCAAACTACTTTGTCGATGGATGATGCTTCGATAGTGATTGATGCGCTTCGAAAACACTTTCCTTTAATTGATGGCCCACGCAAAGATGACATCTGTTATGCCACCCAAAACCGTCAAGACGCAGTAAAAAACTTAGCAAAAAAATGCGATATAATGTTTGTGGTAGGATCTAAAAATAGTTCTAATTCCAATCGTTTACGGGAGTTATCTGATAAGTTAGGTACGATAGCATTTTTAATAGATGATGCGAGCGATATTGAAGAAGAATGGTTAAATAATCGAAAGGTTGTTGGGGTAACAGCGGGCGCATCGGCACCTGAAATATTAGTTCAACAAGTTGTTGAACGCTTAAAAGAACTGGGTGTAACGCAGGCTGAAGAAGATCAAGGCCAACGTGAAACGGTAGAGTTTTCACTACCAAGAGCATTAAAAATAGATATTTCTAGGCTTTCTCAATAACGCCTTGTGGTGAGTATTTCCTTTTTACCGGTATTCCTCTGGACTGATAGCCTAATCTATCTACTCATCACTATTATTGTTGCGAGTCTATTCTATATTCGTAAACAAGCCCATTTAGTTGCACCGTGGAAATTAGTATTACAGCGCAAGCGCGGCGTGATATCAATTATGATTTTACTATGCTATGTCATGATTGGTGTACTTGATTCAGTACATTTTCGAGAAGCACTACCCGCTATTTCAGGTGATGAAACACAGCATTATTCAACAGAAGTGATCACCTTGCTAGATCTGGCTGTAAGGCCTTTACGCGAACATATTGAGAAAACCTATTCTGCACCGCTAGCAACACATTTATTTGTACGTGAAATACAGTCAACAGCTAATGGCAAGACCGAATATAACTATCCGCTTTTAAAATTTTCGGGGGCGCATTTAAGGCATTCATCCGATAAATGGCAAGATATAAAAAATACGGTGATGAAGAGTACTTTAAAAGGGCTGTTGTTCTGGTTGATACTCTGTGCTTTATTATCTTTTCTTATTGCAAAACGCCAACAGATACCTTTCAATAAAACACTGTCTCACATTCTATATGGCCATTATCCATACCCAATTAAGACTGTATTTTTTGTATTGCTAGTGTTGATATTATTGCTAATGAATCTCGCTTATTTGAGTGTTAATTATCACGTAATGGGAACGGATAAAGTAGGACAGGACGTACTTTATCAAACCTTAAAAAGTGTCAGAACAGGTCTGGTGATCGGTACACTTACTACCTTAGTGATGCTTCCTCTGGCTTTATTTATGGGTATTGCCGCAGGCTATTTCAAAGGTTGGGTTGACGATGTTATTCAATATATTTACACCACCTTAAACTCTATCCCGAGCGTATTATTAATTGCAGCAGCAGTATTAATGTTGCAAGTGTATATGAATAATCACGCAGAAAATTTTGTTACGGTAGCTGAACGAGCAGACATGCGATTATTGTTTTTGTGTTTGATCCTGGGGCTGACAAGTTGGACAGGGTTGTGCCGAATATTACGTGGCGAGACGTTAAAATTACGTGAGGCGGACTATGTTCTGGCTGCACGGTCTTTAGGTGTGAGTAGCTTTAGTATTTTGCATCGCCATATTTTACCCAATGTAATGCATATCGTTATGATCGCCATTGTGCTAGATTTTAGTGCGCTGGTATTAGCTGAAGCTGTTTTATCTTATGTAGGTGTGGGAGTCGATCCCTCAATGAATAGTTGGGGTAATATGATCAACAGTGCCCGATTGGAAATGGCACGTGAGCCGATTGTTTGGTGGTCTTTATCGGCGGCTTTCTTTGCTATGTTTACATTGGTATTAGCTGCAAATTTATTTGCTGATGTTGTCCGTGATGCCTTTGACCCAAGAGTGCAAGCTGCAAGATGACAACAGCACTCTTACAGGTCAGTGGATTAAAAACATGGCTGGGCAATAAAGATAAGCCTATACGTGCAGTAGATGGTGTTGATTTCACTATCAATCGAGGCGAAACCTTTGCACTTTTGGGTGAGTCGGGCTGTGGTAAATCAATGACAGCATTGTCATTATTACGGCTTAATCCACAGCCGATTAGTAAAATTAAAGCTGGACAGGTTTATTTCGATAATCAGGATTTATTGTCGTTATCAGAGTCGCAAATGGAAGGCATACGAGGGCGTCGTATTGCGATGATTTTTCAAGAGCCACAAAGCTCATTGAACCCTGTTTTATCTGTGGGCGAACAAATTAACGAATGTTTACAGTGGCGTAACTATTCAAAACAACATGCTACGGATAAGATTGTTGGATTATTAGAATCGGTAGGGATCGCTGATCCGCAACAGCGTATAGATGCTTATCCACATCAATTATCAGGCGGAATGAAGCAGCGGGTGATGATTGCCATGGCGTTGGCAGGTGAACCTGATCTATTAATTGCTGATGAGCCTACAACGGCATTAGATGTTACGATTCAGGCGCAAATATTAGATTTATTGAAGGACATTCAAATAAAAACGGGCATGGCAATATTATTAATTAGCCATGATTTAGCCGTTGTTGCTCAAATGGCAGATCATGTGGCTGTAATGTATGCAGGACAAATTGTTGAAACAGCATCACGCACACAGTTTTTCGACAATCCGCAACATCCCTATTCACAAAAGTTGTTTGATGCCTTGCCAGCACAACAAAAGCGACAACAGCGTTTAACGGTTATTAAAGGCCAAGTACCTAGGCTTGATTATGTGTTTAAAGGCTGTCGATTTGCAGCACGGTGTGACTATGTTGAACAGCGTTGTCATGATCAAATACCTGATTGGCATAATCATAAAAAACATCAGGTACGCTGTCATTTGATTGATAGCCAAGCTTTTAAAAAGAATTTTCCCAACGATAAATTGGCTCATGTAGCACACCTATCTGAAGCTATGCCAACAGAGAAAACAGTATTAGAGCTGAAGTCGTTATCGGTATTTTTCCCTATTCGTAAAGGTTTATTACAAAGATTAGTAGGGAATATACGAGCTGTAGATGAGGTTAGTTTATCGTTAAAGCAGGCAGAAACCGTTGCATTAGTGGGAGAGTCAGGCTGTGGAAAGACAACATTTGCAAAAGGGATTTTACAGCTAATACCTATTACTGGGGGTCAGATTAATTATCTTGGTAAGACATTAAATGGATTATCTGAGCGACAATTAAAGCCTTATCGTGCATCAATACAAATGATATTCCAAGATCCATTTTCATCAATGAATCCTAGAATGACCATTACACAAATTATTGAAGAGGCTATGCCCGCAAAACGTGGACGTGATGAATCATTTAGTAAATCAAATAAAGTGAGTGAATTATTAGATCGTGTTGGTCTACCCTCCGATATAAAACATCGCTACCCACATGAGTTTTCTGGTGGGCAGCGACAACGAATATGCATTGCAAGGGCATTAGCATCTGAACCTAAAGTAATTATTTGCGACGAGCCGACCAGTGCCCTAGATGTTTCTGTGCAAGCACAAATACTTAATTTATTACGCGATATTCAGCATGAATATGGTTTAACATACCTGTTTATTAGTCATAATCTTGCTGTAGTAAACTATTTGGCTCATCGAGTGGCTGTTATGTATTTAGGGCGTATTGTGGAACAAGGTGAGCGTGATAAAGTACTAAATTCACCCAAACATCCCTACACACAAGCCTTATTATCGGCTGTGCCAGAAATAGATAAACATAAACAAACGGGGATTATTCGCTTAGAAGGTGAATTACCGTCGGCCAGTAGTCCGCCTAATGGCTGTCATTTTCACCAGCGCTGCCCGCAGGCCATGGCTATTTGCCAAGAGAAATATCCACCACAAACCGTACTGACAGAGAGTCATGAAGTACGGTGTTTTTTATATGAGGAAGAAAATGGACAAACAAACACAATTAGAACTTGAAGCGGCTGCTTTTCGTCGATTAACCAGCCATTTACAAGAACGTACCGAGGTACAGAATATTGATTTAATGGATCTTGCCGGTTTTTGTCGTAATTGCCTTGCTAAATGGTATTTAGCAGCTGCCGAAGAGAAGGGCCTAGCGATTGATTATGATCAAGCTCGTGAGCATGTTTACGGTATGCCATATGATGAATGGAAAGATAAATATCAGACAGGGCCTAAGCGTTAATGATCATGCTTTTTATAAAGGTCATGTAGTTTTTTAGCTAATGCTTGGGTATTGGTATTATCATCTTCTTTTGGTTTAGACACGGTAATCACAGAAATAGTAGAACGAATTTGTTGTAAGTAATTACGGCAGCAGCTGCATATTAATAAGTGATAAAATAAGCCCAAGCGTTTACCTAGCGTTAAATCGCCATCAATATAATTGTTTACTTCATCTGCAATGTCTTTACATTGATACATTMWKTTNNAYTRTCCTGATATTKYTCGATACTATGATGTARWGYTGTTCGYGCCCTGTGYARTAATACYCGTRCATTAGACGCGGAYACATCAAGRATGTTACAAATTTCTTTCATTTCAATGCCTTCTAAATCATATAAGCTTAAGGCGGCACGCTGTTGGGCGGGGAGTTGTTGGAAGCTCTTTTCTATAATGGCTTGTAATTGATCGTTGGCTAATATTGCTTCGGGAGTGGCTTCTTCCCAAGCAAATACATCATCATATCGATGGCCTATAGCATTAAACTTATCAGCGGGTACTGATTGCCAGCCTTCATCTAAGGAGCTGTGTCGATTTTCGCGTCGAACGCGGCTCTTTGCACCATTACTAACGATATGGAGTAACCATGTTTTTAATGATGAACGGCCTTCAAATTTTGGTAAGGCTTTAATGGCTGAGATCCAAGCATCTTGTACAACCTCGTCAGCAAATGCCTCACCGACAATCGCTCTTGCTACCGAGATCATAATGTTTTGGTGTTCTGACACCACTTTTTCAAAAGCAAGTTGATCTCCGTTGATTAACTGTTTAATCAACTGTCGCTCATTGCGTGATTTTAATTTTGAAAAGAATTTCATTCGGTTTGTAACAAATCCATTTTATGTGTGTCTATGTTAGCAAGGTGAGTCATGAATGACCGCTTATTTTTACTTTTCACAATACTATAGGAAATTTATGATGTCTATTACTACTAAGAAAAAAACAGTTGCACTTGTCGCCAGTGCTGCATTGTCTGCGGGTCTTGCTCTTTCACCGATGTTAGCAAGCGCTGATACGGCAAACCCATTTGCATCTACTGAATTATCTCAGGGTTATATGCAGCTTGCCGAAGCTAAGTGTGGCGGTGATATGAAAAAGGATCATGAAGCCAAGTGTGGAAATAAGATGAAAGGCGAGCATGAAGCCAAGTGTGGAAATAAGATGAAAGGCGAGCATGAAGCTAAGTGTGGAAATAAGATGAAAGGCGAGCATGAAGCTAAGTGTGGCGGTGATATGAAAGCAGATCATGAAGCCAAGTGTGGCAGCAAGATGAAAGGTGAACATGAAGCTAAGTGTGGCGGTGATATGAAAGCGGATCATGAAGCTAAGTGCGGCAGTAAAATGAAAGGTGATCATGAAGCTAAATGTGGCGCTGATAAAAAGGCTGAAGGCAAATGTGGCGAAGCGAAATGCGGCGCTGACAAGAAGAAGGCTGAAGGTAAATGTGGCGAAGCTAAATGTGGCGCTGATAAAAAATCTGGTGACAAAAAATAAACAGCTAGCCAGCATCTAAAAAAGAAAGGGCTCTATGGAGCCCTTTTTTATAAGGTGATTTATCTTAATTATATACATTGAGTGTAATTAAGACAGATGTCCGAATAGAGGAGAATAACAATGCCTATATGTAAGATTGCAAATTGCTTTCACGGCTTATTAAATAAAACGCGTGCAGTAGATTTTTTGGCGCCGTTAGCGCTGAGACTTTATTTAGCTCCGGTATTTTGGATGGCTGCAAACACTAAATGGAATCCTTTTGATAGTGACAGTTCCTTGCAAGGCACGATTGATTGGTTTGGGAACCCTGATTGGGGATTAGGCTTGCCGTTTCCTGAAATTATGGCGCATTTAGCATGGAGTGCTGAATATTTTGGCGCCATCCTGCTCGTCTTAGGCTTGGCAGTACGATGGGTTTCTATTCCCCTAATGGCAACCATGATTGTAGCCGCATTGACGGTGCATCTCGACAATGGTTGGCTGGCTATTTCAGATTCAGCAGGGCCACAAATTGCTGCCGCACGTAGCCTATTACAGGAACATGGCAATTATGAATGGCTAACGGAGCAGGGTAATTTTGTAGTGCTTAATAATGGTATTGAATTTGCGACGACCTATTTCATCATGCTGCTCACTTTATTCTTTATAGGTGCAGGAAAATACGTTAGCACTGATTATTGGCTTAGTAGAAAATTCTCGCATTGTTAAATTTAGGAGATGTTCATGTTTATTCGTAAGAAAAGATTAGGTGAATTGCCTGCAAGTGATATTACCGACCATCACGTTTATCTTGGTCGAAGAAAGTTTTTAAATAATACTGCTGCCATTGCAACAGCTAGCTTATTACCTTTATCGTTGGTTAATGCTAAAGCAGAATTGCCAGAGGCAACGTATTTAAATTTAAAACAAAGTCACTATTCGACTGATGAAAAACCGACAAGCTATGAATCTATTACCACCTATAATAATTATTATGAATTTGGAACAGGAAAGTCTGATCCTGCATTGCGGCTTGAATCGATAGAGTTTCCAGATAAATCTAAACCGTGGCGGGTGTCTATCGAAGGGGAGTGTGATAAGCCGGGAGAATATGATTATGATGATTTAATTCGCCCTTTCACCTTAGAAGAACGTATTTACCGTTTTCGCTGTGTTGAAGGCTGGTCTATGGTGATCCCGTGGATAGGGTTTCCACTAGCCGACCTGATTAAACGTGCACAACCTAATTCTCGTGCTAAATTTGTTGAATTCACAACCTTATATGATCCTGCAATAATGACTAGACGTAATGTGTTGGATTGGCCTTATACCGAGGGTTTAAGAATCGATGAGGCCATGAACCCCTTGACCTTGTTAGCTGTGGGATTGTATGGCAGTGAGTTACCCGGACAAAACGGCGCACCGATTCGCTTGGTTGTGCCATGGAAATATGGCTTTAAAAATATTAAATCCATTGTCAAAATTCGCTTTGTTGAAGAAATGCCTAATTCTGCATGGATGAAAGCAGGCCCTAGAGAATATGGATTTTATTCAAATGTAAATCCTGATGTGGCTCATCCTCGATGGAGTCAAAGTAAAGAGCGACGGTTAGGCGAGTTTTTGAAACGTAAAACAGAAATGTTTAATGGTTATGCTGAAGATGTTGCTCATTTATATACGGGCATGGATTTAACTAAGCACTTTTAAAATCATGTCAAAACTTAAAATCAGTATATTTATTGCAAGTTTACTACCTGCGGTTTGGCTAACGTATGCTTTGTTGAACAATCAACTGGGTGCAAATCCCATCGAAGCGGTTACGCGTGAAACAGGATTGTGGGCGTTACGCTTTTTGTGGATAACGCTATTAATTACACCATTACGTTGGTTAACAGGCTGGAATAAACTCGCCACCCTTCGTCGCATGTTGGGTTTATATGTATTCTTTTATGCATCACTACATATGCTGCTCTATCTATGGTTAGATCAATTTTTTGATATAAATGACATTATCAAAGATATTATAAAGCGCCCCTTTATTACCATCGGATTTTTGACGTTTACTGCATTAATCCCGCTGGTTATAACCTCTAATAATGCGATGGTAAAGCGACTAGGGGGAAAGCGATGGAAAAAACTACATCGACTAACCTATTTTATTGCTATAGCAAGTTCAGTTCATTTTTATATGTTGGTAAAACAAGATAAAACAGAGCCACTATTTTATATCGCGCTGTTAGTTATCTTGCTGGCTATTCGTATCTATAAGCACTATAAAAAACCCGCTCTAATCGTCTCATCTTTTCGTTAATGCTCATTACGTTAAATTATTTTATCCATTCTAGTCATTAAATAGTTTCATGGTATAAATTCTGCATATTTTATATGAAAATTCTGAATAATTCTCTGAACATATAATTAATACGGATGCTAGATGAAATATAATATTGAGCCCACCAATCAGGAAAAGGTGATGCGGGACAATGACTTTATTGTCTCTAAAACAAATACTAAAGGTATTATTACCTATGCAAATCAAATCTTTATTGAATTTTCAAAATATACTGAAAAAGAATTAATTGGTAAGCAACATAATATTATTAGACACCCAGATATGCCCCGTGGTGTCTTTAAATTGTTATGGGATACACTATCTCAACAGCAAGAAATYTTTGCCTATGTCAAAAATATGGCAAAAGATGGTAGTTTTTATTGGGTACTTGCCAATGTAACACCTTCCTATGATCCTCAAGGCAAAGTAATCGGTTATTACTCGGTAAGACGCAAGCCTAAACAAGAAAGCATTGATATTTGCTCAGATTTATATSGGGCAATGATTAATGCCGAACAAAAAGCAGGCCCCAAACATGCCATGGAAGCTTCCATTGAACTCATAACGGGTATTCTTTCCGATAAAGGAGTCTCGTATGAGGAATTTATCCTTAGTATTTAAGTTCAAGGCGATAGCGTATGTTAGTAATCTRTTTTTAKTAGCAGTCGYYGCACTGTTTTTAAGTAAATTCGGTTTAGACTGGATTATTATTACGATTATGGCGGCAAGCATTGCTTTTATGGTGTTTGCTATTCGAAATATCACAGCATCACTAGAACCATTACAAAAAATAAACAAAGTAGCAAGTGAAGTCAGTGCGGGTCATTTCGATATACGCATTACTGATATTGAGAATGACGACGAGGTAGGGGCTTTATCTTGGAAAATCAATGATATGCTTGATCAGCTTGAAGCGTATTTTAGAGAAGTGAAAACAGCATTTACTTATGCTAGTGAAGGTAAGTTTTTCCGTAAAGCTTATCCTCAAGGTTTACATGGTAGCTTTGTGTCATCGCTCGACAATCTCAACACCTCAATTGGAGCGATGCAAGATACGCAACGGTTTTTACTGAAAAATCAGCTAGTCTCAAATGTGAGCCAACTCAGCTCTAATAATTTATTGATCGAYTTAAGGCTTAATCAACGAAGCATTGARGAAATAAAAGAGATAATGGGYGTGGTAACCGATATTGCACGAACAATGGTCGAAGATGCCGACGGCAGCCAAGGCTTAATTAATATTGTCGTGCAAAATCTTAATGAGGTGATTAGTAAAATTGAGCATAATAATGCCGAGATTATAGACCTAAATAATTTGAATGAAGAAGCGTCAAGGGTTATCACATTAATAAAAAGCATTGCAGATCAAACGAGTTTATTGGCACTTAATGCTGCCATTGAAGCAGCACGTGCGGGCGAGCAAGGGCGTGGATTCGCTGTCGTGGCCGATGAAGTGCGTACACTTGCTGACAATACGATTACAGCAACAGCGAGTATTGCTGATGTATTAGAAACATTTCAACAAAAAGCAACGTCAATGCTAAGTGACTCTTCAATTATGGCAAAAATGGCTGATACCTCACGTGAAGTGGTGGCAGAATTTACCGCTAAATTTGAAAGTTTTGCCGCTTCTGCTCGTGATACTGAGCATAATATGCAATATGCTGATGACATCAGTTTTGCAGCACTAATCAAAATTGATCATTTACGCTTTAAACAAAATGCGTATGCTGCTTTATCAAATGGTGCAGATTCCAGTGAGGCACGTGAAACGCGTGTAACGGATCAAGACTGTCGCTTTGGTCAATGGTATTTTGAAGGTGAAGGTAAAAAATCCTTTAATCAATATCCTTCCTTTAGCAAAATTCAACCTGCCCATGGCGATATTCACCGTCATATTCATCAAGCTATTGCCATGCTTGATGGCTCTTGGGAAGATAGTAGTGAAACGCAAGATAAGATTCTTGCATCGTTTAATAAAGCGGAACAAGCAAGTTATAGTTTAATGGGGCTTATTGACCAAATGGTCAAAGAAAAGCATTCAAACTGAAATTTTGGTTTAAAGTAATGATTCAAGTTAAAGCCTGCCTGAAATAAAGCAAAACTGTTACAATGCTTCACTATTTATGATGCTCACAATGTGAAGGTGYTTAATGACTGATTTTGTTGATAATGATCCACAAGAAACCCAAGAATGGTTGGATTCCCTAGAGTCTATTATTGAAGTTGAAGGTGATGAAAAAGCACATTATCTATTAGAAAAACTCATTGATATGGCACGCCGTTCTGGTGTGAATCTGCCCTATAGTTCGAACACCGCTTATGTAAATACTATTCCTGTTGATCATCAAGAACGTATTCCTGGTGACCAAGATATGGAATATAAAATACGATCTTATATTCGTTGGAATGCTATGGCAATGGTGGTTAAAGCCAATCTCAAACCGGGTGCTGTTGGTGGGCATATTGCTAGTTTTGCATCCTCTGCCACGATGTATGATGTGGGTTTCAATCACTTTTTTAAAGGTGATAATCAAGGYAATGGTGCTGATTTGRTRTTTTTCCAAGGTCATATTGCACCGGGTATTTATGCCCGTTCATTCCTTGAAGGTCGTTTAACTGAAGAACAGTTAAATAACTTCCGTTTTGAAGCGGATGGTAAAGGTTTATCATCGTATCCACATCCTTGGTTAATGCCTGATTATTGGCAATTTCCAACTGTTTCTATGGGATTAGGTCCTATCCTTGCTATTTATCAAGCGCGTTTTATGAAGTATATGGAACATCGGGAGATAGCGGTAACAGCAGGCCGTAATGTCTGGGCCTATTTAGGTGACGGTGAGATGGATGAACCAGAATCTTTAGGTGCTATCACCTTAGCAGGCCGTGAAAAATTAGATAATTTAACGTTTGTTATTAACTGTAATTTGCAACGTCTAGATGGCCCCGTTCGTGGTAATGGCAAAATCATCCAAGAGCTAGAGGCTATTTTCCGTGGCGCTGGCTGGAATGTTATTAAAGTTATTTGGGGCAGTGAGTGGGATCAACTTCTTGCTAAAGATAAAAATGGTCTATTACTAAAACGTATGGAAGAAGTAGTAGATGGTGAATATCAGAACTATAAATCAAAAGACGGCGCTTTTGTCCGTGAACATTTCTTTGGTAAATCGCCCGAATTATTAGAAATGGTATCGGATATGACAGACCAAGATATATGGCGCTTAAGCCGTGGYGGTCATGATCCTCGTAAAGTCTATGCAGCGTATAAAAAAGCGATGGACCATAAAGGCCAACCTACTGTGATTTTAGCGAAAACCGTAAAAGGTTATGGTATGGGTGAGGCGGGTGAGGCACAAAATACTACGCATTCACAAAAAAGTTTAGGCGTGGAACAGATGAAAGTGTTCCGAGATCGTTTTAACATTCCATTGTCTGATGAACAAGTAGAAGAKATACCTTATATTTCATTAGATGATGACAGTGAAGCAAAAAAATATTTATTAGCACGTCGTGAAGAATTGGGTGGCTTTTTACCTAAACGAAATCATAATGCCCCTGSATTAAAAACACCGGATTTAAGCATCTTTAATGCTATGTTGAAATCAACAGGCGATCGTGAAATATCGACGACAATGGCATTTGTACGTATTCTTACTGCATTGATTCGAGATAAAAGTGTCGGCCAAAATATCGTGCCTATTGTGCCTGATGAGGCGCGTACTTTTGGTATGGAAGGACTCTTCCGTTCTATTGGTATCTACTCATCGTCTGGCCAGATGTATGAACCTGAAGATTCAGGCAAAGTGATGTGGTACCGTGAAGATGAAAAAGGTCAGATCTTACAAGAAGGCATTAATGAAGCYGGAGCAATGTCTGAATGGATATCCGCATCGACAGCGTATTCAAATTACAATGTGAATATGGTGCCATTTTACATYTATTACTCTATGTTTGGTTTCCAGCGTATTGGTGACTTAGCGTGGTTAGCAGGTGATATTCAGGCTAAGGGCTTCCTAATTGGTGCAACGGCAGGACGCACTTCACTCAATGGTGAAGGTTTACAACATGAAGATGGCCACAGCCTTATTCTAGCCAGCACAATTCCAAATTGCATAAGCTATGATCCAACTTATGCGTATGAGATGGCCGTGATTATTCACGATGGTTTYCGTCGKATGTATGAAGATCAAGAAAGTGTCTTTTATTACATCACTGCAATGAATGAAAATTATACCCATCCAGGAATGCCAGAAGGTGTTGAAGATGGCATCATTAAAGGCTTGTATAAATTGAAATCAGGTGGCAAGCATAAACTGAAAGCACAGCTTTTAGGCAGTGGTACTATCTTGCGTGAAGTCGAAGCGGCAGCGGTATTATTAGAAAAAGACTGGAAAGTCTCTGCTAATGTGTGGAGTGCAACCAGTATTAATGAGCTCACTAGGGACGGYCAAGCAGTAGATCGTTATAATCGTTTACATCCTGAAGCAGAGAAAAAACAGAGTTATGTTGCTGAATGTTTGAATAAAGATAAAGGCGTCGTTATCGCTTCAACCGACTATATGCGCCAATATGCAGAACAAATTCGACCATGGATTAATGCTGCCTATACCGTGTTAGGTACCGATGGCTTTGGCCGTTCGGATACACGAGAAAGTTTACGTAGCTTCTTCGAGGTTGATCGTTACCATGTCGTCATTGCGACATTAAACACCTTGGCTGATGAAGGCCAAATAGGTCATGATGTTGTGRCTAGTGCAATTAAGAAATACAACATAGATACCGAAGCATTGAACCCAATTAAAGCATAAAAAGGCTGAGTAAAAAATGGCAGATTTAATAGAATTAGTAGTGCCCGATATTGGTGACTTTGACGAAGTAGAAGTCATTGAGATGTTAGTTTCTGTGGGTGATACGGTCGAAGAAAATCAAGATATTATCACCTTGGAATCTGATAAAGCAGCAATGGAAATACCGGCAACTCAAGCAGGTGTGATTAAAGAGCTTAAAATCRGTGTCGGTGATAAAGTAAARCAAGGCTCAGTGATTGCAGTGATTGAATCAAGTGCTGAGGCAGCACCGGCAGTAAAAGCTGAAGCAGTTACACCTAAACAAGAAGYAACACCTGTTCCTGTAACCACTCCTGCTTCTACACCAGCACCGACTGAATTAGTCGAAAACATCCCCTATGCGCCTGATAATAAGGCAGGGGAAAAACATGCTCATGCATCGCCATCAGTGCGTCAATATGCGCGTGAACTAGGTGTTACGCTTAGCCTCGTTCGAGGATCGGGTGAAAAGGGACGCATTACTAAATCAGACGTTCAAAACTTTGTTAAACAAAAAGTAAATGCACCGGCAGTAGCGGCTTCTACTGGTGGTGCTATTCCACCCGTACCTGTTGGTAATTATGAGAAATTTGGTGATATTGAAAGCACTGARTTATCACGTATCAAGAAAATATCAGGAAAACATTTGCACGCCTGTTGGTTAAATATTCCACATGTAACGCAGTTTGATGAAGCAGATATTACTGAATTAGAAAAATTCAGAAAAGATAATAAAGACAGYGCGGCGAAACAAGGTGTTAACTTAACACCGCTTGTTTTCATTATGAAAGCGGTGGTAGCAAGCTTGAAGCTATACCCTGAAATGAATGCATCATTGAGTGAAGACAAAGAAARTTTAATCATTAAAAAATACTACAATATYGGTATTGCYGTTGATACGCCTAATGGTTTGATGGTGCCTGTAGTGAAAAATGTCGACAAAAARGGCTTTTTGGAGCTTGCYGGCGAATTAGGTGAAATTAGCTTACGTGCCCGTGATGGCGCGTTAACAGCTAAAGATCTACAAGGTGGTACCTTCTCTATCTCAAGTTTAGGGGGAATTGGCGGTAGTTTCTTTACCCCAATCGTTAATGCACCCGAAGTGGCTATATTGGGTGTGGGCCGTCATAAAATGCAACCGGTTTGGAATGGTTCAGAATTTGTACCTCGATTAATGCTTCCTCTATCTGTTTCTTATGATCATCGTGTTGTTGATGGTGCCATGGGCGCACGTTTTACAACACATCTTAATCAGATGTTATCTGATATTAGAAAGGTTCTTTTATGAGCACAATAGAAATACATGTCCCCGATATTGGTGATTTTGACGAAGTAGAAATTATTGAAGTCTTGGTGGCTGTCGGTGATGTCGTTGAAGCGAATCAAGATGTAATTACKTTAGAATCTGATAAAGCAGCAATGGAAATCCCAACCATGACGGCGGGTACGATAACGTCAGTGAATGTGGCTGTGGGTGACAAAGTAAAAGAAGGCAGTGTGATTTTAACGCTTGAAACCGTGGAAGACACTAAGGCCRAARTTTCTTCTGCAGCAACAAAAGAAGAYAATAAACCYTCAGMAAYTGTTGATAYGACTGCGGTGGTGAGYACGGCAGCGGGCGATGCTGATTTACATGCAGAATTACTCATTCTAGGCTCTGGGCCTGGTGGRTATACTGCAGCGTTCCGTGCAGCAGATTTAGGGCGYAAAGTAGTRATGATTGARCGTCATGCCAAAATTGGTGGTGTCTGTTTGAATGTAGGTTGCATTCCGTCAAAAGCATTATTGCATACTGCTCAAGTGATAAATGAAGCAGCCAGCATGGAAGATCATGGGGTCAAATTTGCAAAGCCTGAAGTGGATATCCGCAAAATTGAAAGCTGGAAAAACAGTATTGTTACTCAATTAACSGGTGGATTAAAAGCCTTAGCTAAACAACGAAAAGTGACCATTGTTCATGGTGAAGCACGCTTTGCTGGCACCCATACCATGACCGTTGAAACGACGGAKGGTACCCAAACGATTTCATTTGATAAATGTATTATCGCSGCSGGTTCRCGTGTAAGTAAAGTGCCKGTGTTCCCCAATGATGATCCTCGTATGATGGATTCAACAGATGCACTYGAYCTAGTGGATGTRCCCGAAAARTTAYTGGTTATTGGTGGYGGMATCATAGGTCTAGAGATGGCAACTGTTTAYCATGCMTTAGGTTCTAAAATTACGGTTGTTGAAATGCAGAGTGGTTTGATTCCKGGAGCGGATAAAGACATTGTTAAACCGCTGTTGAAGAAAGTTCAASGTGAATATGAAGCGATTTATCTTAATACACGCGTAGCKRGYATTGATGCACAGGAAAAAGGYCTTAATGTTACATTTGAAGGCAAAGACGCGCCTGAAACAGTTATGTATGACAAAATTTTAGTTGCAGTAGGACGATCGCCTAATGGTAAGTTAATTAATGCTGAAGCTGCRGGCGTGGCGGTAGATGAATATGGCTTTATTAATGTYGATGCTCAGATGACAACRAATGTACCGCATATTTATGCGATAGGTGACATTGTTGGCCAACCGATGCTTGCACATAAAGCGGTGCACGAAGCTAAAGTTGCGGCTGAAGTGATTTCAGGAATGAAATCAGCATTTGATCCGATGACCATTCCTTCTGTTGCCTATACCGACCCTGAAATTGCATGGATGGGTGTGACCGAAGCCGAAGCGAAAGAACAAAAATTAGACTTTGTTAAAGGTGCATTCCCATGGGCTGCTAGCGGTCGWAGTTTAAGTATYGGTCGAAATGAAGGTTTAACCAAAGCAYTATTTGACAAAGAAACTGGCCGTATTATTGGTGCTGGTATTGTTGGTACCAATGCSGGWGAATTGATTGCTGARGCTGTTCTTGCACTTGAAATGGGTGCYGAYGCTGAAGATATCGGTTTAACRATTCATCCACATCCTACTTTATCTGAAACATTAGGTTTTGCTGCTGAAATGGCAGAAGGAAGTATTACCGATTTAATGCCACCTCGTAAAACACTTCATTCTAAATAAATGGACAAACAGGTAGTACCATTACGTCCGCCACTTAAATGGGCGGGGGGCAAGCGTTGGTTTATTCCGAAATTAGAAAAACTGTGGTCGCAACATTCTGGTTTACGCTTAGTTGAGCCTTTTTGTGGCGGCTTATCGGTCGCCTTAGGTTTGCAAGCTGAAAAAGCATTACTCAATGATGTTAATTTTGCCGTCATCAATTTTTATCAGCAAATTCAACAAGGTTTAAAAATAGATATTGCSCTTGAGAATGATGAAGCAGCGTATTATCGACAACGGACTGAATTTAATCGATTAAATCAACTAGGCGAGTCAAAGAATACCGCAGCCCAATTATTTTATTATCTTAATAGAACAGGTTACAAYGGCCTTTGCCGCTTTAATAAATCGGGTGGYTATAACGTACCCTTTGGTCGATATAAAAAAATCAATTATCAAACTGATTTTACACCGTATCAATCCACCTTATCTAACTGGCAATTTAGTAATAAAGATTTTGAGGACCTAGATGTAAATGAAAATGACTTTATTTATGCCGATCCTCCGTATGATGTGCCTTTTCGGCAATACGCCCAACAAGGCTTTAATTGGGAAGATCAGGAACGACTTGCTGAATGGTTAGTTGAACATAAAGGGCCGGTTGTAATTTCAAATCAAGCAACCGATAAAATCATTAAGTTATATAAAAGATTTGGTTTTAAATTGAAATACCTAGATGCACCGCGTCGAATAAGCTGCAAAGCAAATGGTAGAAATCCGGTGAAAGAGGTGATAGCAACGCGTGGTTTTTGATATATGTTCAAATAGTTATAAATCACCTCGTTTTACAGGAAACAAATTTCACATGTCAAAGATCAAAAAAGTCGTCCTCGCCTATTCAGGCGGTCTTGATACTTCAATTATTTTGAAATGGTTACAAGATACCTATGATTGTGAAGTTATTACCTTTACTGCTGATATCGGTCAAGGTGAAGAAGTTGAGCCAGCACGTGTCAAGGCCGTTGCAATGGGCATCAAAGACATTTAYATTGAAGACTTACGTGAAGAATTTGCGCGTGATTATGTGTTTCCAATGTTTAGAGCGAACACCATCTATGAAGGTGAATATTTACTAGGCACCTCCATCGCTAGACCTTTGATTGCTAAACGCCTAGTTGAAATTGCAGCGGAAGTGGGAGCTGAAGCTATTTCACATGGCGCAACCGGTAAAGGTAATGATCAAGTACGTTTTGAATTAGGTGCTTATGCATTAAGCCCTGACATTCAAGTGATTGCACCGTGGCGTGAATGGGATTTGAGTTCTCGTCAAAGCTTGTTGGATTATGCCGAAGAGCATGGCATTCCTGTTGAAATGAAGTTAGGTAAAAAATCACCGTATTCAATGGATGCTAATTTACTTCATATTTCTTATGAAGGTGACATTTTAGAAGACCCTTGGACTGAACCAGAAGAGTCAATGTGGCGGTGGACTGTTTCCCCTGAAAATGCACCTGATGAAGCAACCTATCTAGAATTAACTTATGAAAATGGAGATATTGTCGCTATAGATGATAAGATGATGACTCCAGCAACCGTAATGGAGTATTTAAACAAAGTGGGTGGTGCGAATGGTATCGGTCGTTTAGATATGGTTGAGAACCGTTATGTTGGCATGAAGGCACGAGGCTGCTATGAAACCCCAGCAGGTACGATTATGATTCCTGCACATCGGGCGATTGAATCAATCACCGTTGATCGTGAGGTTGCTCACCTTAAGGATGAATTGATGCCGCGTTATGCAAGTTTGATTTATAACGGCTATTGGTGGTCCCCTGAACGAGAARTGTTACAAGTAATGATTGATAAATCACAGCAAACGGTTAATGGAACTGTTAGAGTGAAATTGTATAAAGGTAATGTGATTGTGGTTGGGCGTGCATCTGAAACAAATAGCTTGTTTGATGAATCMATTGCAACATTTGAAGATGATGATGGAGCATATAATCAAAAAGATGCTGAAGGCTTTATTAAATTGAATGCATTACGACTTAAAATTGCAGGTCGAAAAAAATAAACTAAACCTATATTGGATGTAAAGTGGAATATAGCGAATATCAGGAGCAAGCAGCGGAATATATGCGTTTAGCGCTTCCGCTGATGAAAAAACACGGTATCGCAATGACGCCGGCAAATTATGCTGTGTGGTATGAATATGTTGCGGGTAATAACGAAGCATTGAGGTTTGCGGTTGATGCGAGTGTAGAAAATAATGAGCGTCTCACAGAAAAACAAAGCAGCGACTTG
Organism: Methylophaga sp.; assembly: GCA_002733335.1. Classification (GTDB taxonomy): domain Bacteria; phylum Pseudomonadota; class Gammaproteobacteria; order Nitrosococcales; family Methylophagaceae. Next base: position 41,237 of record NVVK01000008.1, on the reverse strand, counting down.
TATCAAAAATTCTTTGATCGTGAAAAAGATCAAGCTGCATTGCTAGAAATGCGCCAAGATTTAAGACGTGTATTAGCAGAAGTGCTCACTTTTGTTTCTTCGGGAGTGATATCCTCTCAAAAAACCAGCGATAATCTAACTAATATTCTTGATAAATTTCATTCTAAGATGAAACAAGAAGAAGTGCGTGGCGTGATCGATGAAGTATTATCAGAAACACGTTTAGCCGTATCGACAAGTGACTTATTATCAGAACGCTTAAATACAACCATGGCTGAAATGCATGATTTGAAGAAAGAGCTTGATAGTGCAAAACGYGAAGCAAAAATAGATACATTAACAAAATTAGCTAATCGAAAAGCACTGGATGAAGTGTTAGCAAAAGCGACACGTGATGCTGATAATAATAATGTAGAGCTATGCATTATTTTCTCTGATTTAGATTTGTTTAAAGAAATAAATGATAAACATGGTCACTTGGTCGGGGATCAAGTATTAAGAGTTGTTGCGAATACTTTGAAAGGTGCCGTAAAAGGCCGGGATCTTGTTGCACGATATGGTGGCGAAGAGTTTGCTATTGTTCTACTCAACACCAGTATTGAAAATGTTAAAGGTTTAGCAGAAAATATACGGGCTGAAATTGCTGCAAAACGAATGCAGCGTAAAGATACGCGAGAATCATTAGGCACGATTACAATGTCATTTGGTGTGGCGCGATATTTTCCTTCAGAAGGAATAGATAGCTTTATGCAACGTGCTGATCGTGCGCTATATATGGCTAAGCGAAACGGCAGAAATGCAGTGGCTGAAGCACTGCCCCCCACTATTTAATATTTAAGCTTTAATTTAAAAGCTATCGGTTATCAATACTTCTTTAAGGGGTAATTGACCACCACGAGGGCGTGCATCTTCAGTTTTTTTACCAATGGTGATCATCATTGTGATTATGTGATCATGCGGTAAATTAATAATTTTAGCGACTTTATCAAAATCAAAACCATCCATAGGACAGCTATCATAGCCTAGCTCTTTAGCCATCAGCATGATATTCATCGCCGCTATACTGCTTGAGCGCAGACATTCGTCACGTTGCGCTTGATGATGATTGGTATAGTAATTTTCAATGGTAGGCAGCAAAACATCTTGGACTTCTTGTGGTGCATTCTTCCAGTAGCGTGCTGGTTGCTTCTCCCAGGCATTAAGATCGGCGCATAATATTAACAGTTCGGATGCTTCGGTGACTTGCACTTGTCCCCAACTAGCATCTTGGATTTGTTGTCTTTTTGCTGAGTCCTGTACACGAATAAAACGCCAATGCTGAATGTTGAATGCTGTTGGYGATAAGATGGCATACTCCATCAGCTCAGTCATTTCCTCGTCGGTCATTATATGTTTTGGATCAAAATGTTTAACGCTGCGACGTTCGAGAATGGCTTGTTTTATATTCATAGGGGCTCTTATATGTAGATATTACAACAACTGTTCYACTTTAATATAGATTCGTTGTTGGTTTTTTTCATGGCTATGGTAACGTGTTGTACCATAATGGTCGATGTTTTTTCCATTACTTATTTCACCTAGCAAAATCCATTCGCCTTCAGCACCCGAAGCAGTCGTTACGATACTGCTTTTTTCAATCGTGCTCGTTTGATTAGAAAAGTGTCCAAATAGTGGATGCACCTCAACGATAACGTGATGATTGGGTAAGATGCTAGCAATAGCTTTGAAACCATTGTTTATATTGATGTAGTGTGTGGTGTTTTGAATGGCTAAATCACCGTCAGCACGCAGAATAAGATACTGTTCTTGTTGTGGAATATCTTCTGCCATTAATATTGATATAGCGGTATTTGCAATACCTTGAACTTGAAAATATTGATCTTTGTTTCTAGCCTCTTTTGTGGACCATTTTTTAAGGGATGCTTTAGCAGCAACATCGCCATCTTTGACGGAAATATGACCTGAAAGTTGACTACCGTCTTGATTAGAGAAGAGTTGATCTGTTCTAACTACCGTTATTCTTAGCCGTTGTATTGGCGTGTCTAATTGACTGATAAGTTTTTTTATTTGTGCAATCGTTTTAGTATCTGCTTGCAAAATAATGAAGTCATTAAATGCGCGAGCTGTAGCCTGTTTAGGCAGAAATGCTTGGATTTCATGCAGTACTTCACTCGCCAAACGATGATTTAATTGAATCGTTTCAATTTTGTTTTCTGCGAACAGTGCATTACTAAAAAATAGCACAAAAATACACAATAATAGCGTTCTCATAGTGTTAACCTCCTTACCGATCTATCAGCTTTACTGTGCTGCCATAAATCATTAAATTTCAGCAATAACTCACGCACCTCTAATCGGTCATATCGACTTGCAAACCCAGTGTATTGAGTCGCACTAGGACAGTTTAAATAAGCAAAATCATCGACTAGAAATAAAGTGTGTTGAATGGTTTGTTGTTGATTTTCTGGATTACGAATATGAATGGCTGTAGATAATTGCTGGGCAAGCTCAATTAAACGATGGCCTTGTTGCATATTCGCTTTGGTATTTTGGGCAATAATTTGTATTTCTGAACGTGGGCTACGCCGTGCTAAACGACTAGCACATTGAATAAACTCAGGATTATCAAAAAGAACGTGATCAATATTTCGGCCTAGAATACAAATGCGATGTTTAGCTTGTTGTGCTAATTCAATGACTAAAGGAATAGCTTCCTCTCTGCCATCAAAGCGAATCCGTTCTGCTGTGTGATTATTATTGGGGAAGTTTTCCATCGCTTATCGCTACTTGTTAACAATTACGCGCTTGCTCTGCTGCATTACCGATATAATTGGCAGGCGTGAGCTTGCGTAATGTTGCCTTTGCTTCTTCTGGAAGTTCTAGGCCATCAATAAATTCAAGCAAAATCTGCTCATTTACGCGTTGACCGCGAGTAAGGTCTTTTAATTTCTCATACGGGTTCTCAATACCGTAACGACGCATAACGGTTTGAATAGGCTCGGCTAATACTTCCCAGTTTTGGTCAAGGTCGCGCGCCATTGATTCAGGATTAGGATCCAGTTTGCTAATGCCTTTTAACRCCGAGCTATACGCTAAAATAGAATATGAAAAACCAACACCAACATTACGTAAAACAGTTGAATCAGTAAGATCACGCTGCCAACGAGAAATAGGTAATTTTGTAGCTAAATGATCAAACATAGCATTTGCCAACCCTAAATTACCTTCAGCATTCTCAAAGTCGATAGGGTTGACTTTATGAGGCATGGTGGAAGAACCAATTTCACCCTTAATTGTTTTTTGTTTGAAGTGACCAATTGAAATATAACTCCAAATATCACGGCAAAAATCAATCAGTACTGTATTAAAACGCATCATTGATTGGAATAGCTCAGCCATATAATCATGTGGCTCAATTTGCGTGGTGTATTGATTCCAACGTAAACCTAAACCGGTCACAAAAGCATGGGCCATCATTGGCCAATCAACATTAGGATAGGCTGAGAAATGGGCATTATAGTTACCGACGGCACCATTCATTTTACCGTAAAGCAGTACAGCTGCGACATGTGTCCGTTGACGTTCAAGACGCTGAACGACATTAGCCATCTCTTTACCTAAAGTMGTAGGAGAGGCCGGTTGGCCGTGGGTGCGAGACATCATAGGTGTTGCAGCATGTTCAATAGCAATCTTACGAATAGCGGCAATTAATGTGTCCATTTCAGGTAAAATTACATCTTCACGTGCATTTTTAAGCATGATGCCGTAAGCGGTGTTATTGATGTCTTCTGAGGTGCAAGCAAAGTGAACAAACTCGTTAACTTTGTCCAATTCATTATTTGCTTTGAATTTACGTTTGATGAAATATTCAACTGCTTTAACATCATGGTTCGTTGTGCGTTCAATGTCTTTAATCTCAGCAGCATCCTCAACTGAAAAATCATTCACCATATTATCGAGGAAAGCTTCTGCCTCATTACTTAATTTAGGTACTTCAGCAATATCGGCATTGGCAGCTAATAAATGTAACCAACGCGCTTCAACTTCTACTCGGGCGCGCAATAAACCATATTCACTAAAATAGGGGCGTAAGGCCTTTGTTTTGTCTGCATAGCGGCCATCAACAGGGGATATAGCGGTAAGTGAAGTAAGATTGTTTTCCACGAAAACTCCAAAAATAAGCAAAATAATTAGGATAAATTATATCAGATCTGCTGTGTATATCGTGAAGTATGCCTAATGTGAAGTCATGTTAAAGAGTACTTTTAGATTAGAATCATCAAAATAATTCAATTTCACTATTTTCTTGTTCTTTTGAAAGATTAAATTTTGACTCACGCTGAATGCCGGCTTTTGCAGCAATTTGATCCATTAATGATAATATTTCATCACAAGTAGCATTGAGTTGGTTGGCAGTTATTTTAATGGCAATGCCGATAGGAAYTGATGTTTTTTTTTAAATTCAATGTTATGTTCCTAATGATTTACAACTGACACTCTATAATATAACGGTATTAACCGCTTATTCTTGAACAAATTAGCGCTAGTGAGCAATCTCTGTAAATAAGCATGTTAAAATAACGAACTGAATTTGGAATACCGGAGAAGTATTGCGTGCTAAATGACTACCAAAAACATGTTGAACAACGAGCTCAAGAAGGCTTACCTCCACTGCCATTAGATGCTGAGCAAGTATCAGTGTTAGTTGAATTACTCAAGACTGAGCCTACTGAGCAATTATTAGATCTCTTAATTCACCGTGTACCGCCCGGTGTAGATCAAGCGGCGTATGTGAAGGCAGGTTTTTTAGCGGATGTCGCGAAGGCTGACGTAGCTTGTGCATTGATTGATGTGGTTAAAGCAACCGAATTATTAGGCACGATGCGGGGTGGTTATAATATTCAGCCACTTATTGATTTGTTAGATGACGACGCGACGGCGGCGACGGCTGAAACTGCTTTGTCACATACATTACTTGTTTATGATGCCTATCACGATGTGGTGGAAAAATCAGCAAGTAATGACTATGCAAAACGCATTATTCAATCTTGGGCTGAGGCTGAATGGTTCACCGCTAAACCGGCATTACCAAAAAGTATGACATTAACGGTATTTAAAGTGGCGGGGGAAACGAATACTGATGATTTGTCACCTGCAACTGAGGCATGGAGTCGACCTGACATTCCGTTACATGCTAAAGCCATGCTAATTAACACGATGGATACGCCATTAGACGATATTGCTGAATTAAAGAAAAAAGGCCATCCATTAGCCTATGTGGGCGATGTTGTGGGTACAGGATCATCACGTAAATCGGCCATTAACTCTGTGCTTTGGCATATGGGTAATGATATTGATTTTATACCGAACAAGCGCCAAGGTGGTGTGGTGCTAGGGGGCAATATTGCACCCATATTTTTTAATACGGCTGAAGATTCAGGTGCATTACCGATTGAATGTGATGTGACGAGCTTAAATACGGGCGATGTCATTACTATTTATCCGTATGAAGGCAAAATCACCAATGAAGCGGGCGATACTGTTTCAACAWTTGAAATGCGTCCAACAACCTTGGCAGATGAAGTGCGYGCCGGTGGCCGTATCCCACTTATTATTGGTCGCGGCTTAACGGATAAAGCACGGGAAACATTAGCTTTACCAGCCTCAGATATATTTTTGCGTCCTGTTGTTCCCGCTGATACCGGAAAAGGWTTTACCTTAGCTCAGAAAATGGTYGGCAAGGCCTGTGGTGTAGAAGGTGTGCGTCCAGGAACCTATTGTGAGCCAAAAGTAACCACTGTCGGTTCACAAGATACGACCGGTGCCATGACGCGCGATGAGTTAAAAGAATTAGCCTGTTTAGGTTTCTCAGCTGATTTGGTGATGCAATCTTTCTGTCATACCGCTGCGTATCCAAAACCGGTCGATATTACATTACAACATTCGCTTCCTGATTTTATGAGCACTCGTGCGGGTGTAGCATTACGCCCAGGCGATGGTGTTATTCATTCGTGGTTAAATCGCATGGTTTTACCTGATACAGTAGGTACGGGAGGGGATTCACATACTCGATTCCCAATCGGAATTAGTTTTCCTGCCGGCTCTGGTTTAGTGGCATTTGCCGCGGCTTTAGGCGTGATGCCAATAGATATGCCTGAATCTGTATTGGTACGCTTTAAAGGTACAATGCAACCGGGTATTACTTTGCGTGACTTGGTGAATGCGATCCCCTATGTAGCGATTCAAAAAGGTCTACTTACCGTTGAGAAAAAAGGTAAAAAGAACGTTTTCAACGGTCGTGTATTAGAAATCGAAGGACTCCCTGACTTAAAAGTAGAACAGGCATTTGAGCTTTCTGATGCATCGGCTGAACGTTCAGCAAATGGTTGTACAGTGCATTTGAATAAAGAGCCGATTATTGAGTTTTTAAATTCAAATATTTCATTATTAGAATGGATGATCGACGATGGCTATGAAGATAAGCGTACATTGCAACGCCGAATTGATAGTATGAAAGCATGGCTAGCAGATCCACAATTGATGGAACGTGATAAAGATGCAGAATATGCCGAAATTATAGAAATTGATTTGAATGAGATTACCGAACCTTTATTAGCCTGCCCGAATGACCCTGATGATATTAAACCGTTATCAGAATTAGTAGGCATCGAAATTGATGAAGTTTTCATCGGTTCATGTATGACCAATATCGGTCATTATCGTGCGGCTGGGAAGGTGCTTGAGAATATGGGTAATTTACCTACTAAATTATGGATTGCACCACCCACCAAAATGGATCAACATCAATTACAGCAAGAAGGTATTTATAGTATCTTTGGTCGAGTAGGGGCTAGAACAGAAACGCCAGGTTGTTCACTCTGTATGGGTAATCAAGCGCGTGTTGCTGACAATGCGACAGTCGTTTCAACATCGACACGAAATTTCCCGAATCGATTAGGTAATGGCGCGAATGTTTATTTATCTTCGGCTGAATTAGCGGCTGTTGTCGCGAGTATTGGACGCTTACCAACGGTTGAAGAATATCAAGAAAAAGTAGCCGGTATAGAGCCTATGTCAGATGAGATTTATCGTTATTTAAATTTTAATGAAATGGATGAGTATAAACGTTCAATTGATTGATATTATTTAATATTGTTGTTTTTAAAGGCTGTTTTCTATTTTAAGAAGGCAGCCTTTTTTATGATGAGGCATATTCCTTTATGAATTCTTCAGTTCAAATCATTCCTGCATTTAACTTGGTATTGTCTTTTGTACCTGTTATTGCGGTTCTATACATTTTGTACAAATGGTCTTTAGATGTAAAAAATGCTATCTATGCTGTTATTAGAATGCTAGTRCAATTATTATTGGTGGGTTATGTACTTACAACTATTTTTAAGGCTGACAGTGCATGGCTGGTCATGCTGGTCATGCTTCTTATGGTCGTAGCGGCTAGCTGGATTGCTTTAGGCTCGGTGAAAACGCAGCAACGTGCCTTATTCAAACATGCATTTATAGCTATTTTAGTGGGGAGTGGCGCAACACTTGTTTTGGTAACGCAAGGAGTGCTTGCTTTAGAACCGTGGTTTGAACCAAAGTATATGGTTCCATTAGCAGGGATGATTTTTGCTAGCTCGATGAATAGTGTGAGTTTAGCGGTTGAACGACTCAATGCAGAATTACAGCGTGATGTGAAGTATAAGGAAGCACGGACCATTGCGTTTAATGCAGCATTAATTCCCGTTATAAATTCTTTATTTGCAGTGGGTTTAGTGGCTTTACCGGGAATGATGACTGGGCAAATATTGTCGGGYGTTTCACCTGTGACAGCGGCRCAYTATCAAATTGTGGTGATGTGTATGATTTTTGGATCAGCGGGCTTATCAACTGCTTATTTTCTTATTTTATCTAAACCCGTTTATRTGAAAGCTCTTTAGCGTTAACATATTAAACATTAGACTATGCTAATATAGYGGTRTYACTCCATTTTAAANGGCTTCACTGATGAAAAAACAACTAATATTACTATCCCTTATGCTCTTGTCTTCGGCTGCGGCCAATTCACAAGAAACAATTGCTCYTCGACAAGTTGTTGAAATGCCACCGCAAATGAAAGAACTATTTTTAAAGAATATGCGGGGTCATATGGAATCACTGGATCTCGTTATTGAGGCGTTAGCCCAAAAGGATTTAAATCAATCTGCTGATATTGCAGAAACCACATTGGGGCTTGGCCAAAGTGAAAAAAGCCAATGTGATGAAAGTGATTCGCATCAACAACACAAACATCAGTCTAACCATAAGGCAAAGACATTTGGTCAATTTATGCCTGCGTCGATGAAAGCAATGGGGATGCAACTTCACATTGCGGCTGATAATTTTGCAAATGTTGCGCGCCGAGGGGATATGGGTGAGGCATATAAAGCATTAAGCAAAATCAGCTCAACATGCGTCGCTTGCCATCAGGCATATCAAGTAAAATAAATTTTAGAACTGTTCAGCAAAAAGTGAGCAATTAGCTGTGAAAATATCAGTCCTTATTTGGTTTCTGCTATTATATTTGTCTAATGGATAAAGCAGAGATAGTTCTAAATGAGTGATTCACCTAAAAAGCAACGGCGCGGTATTTATTTATTGCCCAATTTATTTACTACRGCAGGTTTATTTGCAGGGTTTTATGCCATTATCGCTGCAATCAGAGGTGATTTTGAGTCTGCAGCAATCGCAATATTTGTGGCTATGGTTATGGATGGTCTAGATGGACGCATTGCACGTATGACCAATACGCAAAGCGCATTTGGTGCCGAATATGATAGTTTAGCTGACATGGTATCGTTTGGATTAGCGCCTGCATTAGTTATTTATCAGTGGGCATTACTCGGTACTGGAAAATTTGGATGGATGGTGGCTTTTGTCTATGCAGCTTGTGGTGCACTACGACTCGCTAGGTTTAATACCCAAATTGGCATTGAAGATAAACGTTATTTTCAAGGGCTACCCAGCCCTGCAGCTGCTGCATGTTTGGCAGGTTTTGTGTGGGCGGGGAGCAGTAACGGTTTTGATCCCTCATTTATCACAAATATAGCACTACCATTAACGTTTGTTTGTGGAATATTAATGGTTAGCACGGTGCGATATTACAGTTTTAAAGATTTTGATCTTCATGGTAAAGTACCTTTTGTTGTTATGTTGGCACTTGTTTTGGTATTTGCACTTATTGCCAGTGATCCMCCTATTGTTTTATTTGGCGGATTTATGTTGTATGCGTTATCAGGCCCTATTATTACGTTAATGAAAATACGTCAACATCGTTTAGATCGAGAAGAGCAGACTAAATAAAAGGGATTTTAAGAGTGCAGCCAAATAGTGATATTCGACCATTCTGGGATGTAATCCCTCAGTTTTTTCTTATCCCGTTTAAAGGCGCTGGAGTGGTTGCCTTATTATTATTCACCTTATTAGCCACTTTTTTCCCACATTTCTTTATTCTTATAATGATTTTTTTTGCCGCCATTAAATATGGTATGGAAATTTTACAWAATACTGCTGAAGGCMGGTTAGAGGCACCCGAATTAAGTTTTAGGGTTTTAAATGAAAATTATGAACTGCCTTTTAAGCAGTTATTTTTGTTTTTATTACCTATTCTTTTGCTGACGCAAGTAGGTGGTAGTTTTATTTCTTTTATCATTATAAGTAATATTATTTTATTTTATCTATTTGTCTTACCTGCAAGCGTGATGACGCTTTCTTATACACACAGCTTCTTCTCAGCCATTAATCCCTTTACTTTAATGAGCTTAATTRGCCGAATAGGTTGGTCATATGGCATTCTCTATGTGTTCTTATTATTTCTAAATGGTGGCGCATCAGCTGCTTATTATTTTTTGGTCGGTGATAGYCCAGATGCCTCTATTTTCTGGGCATTATTTTTCCAAATTTATTTCGCATGGGTGATGTATGCCATGATGGGCTATGTGTTATATCAATACCATGAAGATATTGGATATGAATTACCTGAAGGCAGTCAAGATCAAAATCAGGATTCAACTATTTTAGCTCGCTTTCACCATTTAGTTGAAACYGAAAATTATACTGAAGCACAAAGTGAATTAAGAGAAATTGTTTTACGCGATCCTGATAATTTAGACTTAAGAATGAAGTTCCATAAGATAGTTAAGATGGCGGGAGATAATAAACAATTAACGATTCATGGCACAGGCTTAATAAAGCGCTTATTAGAAAAAAGAAAATGGATTGATGCCGTTAATGTTTATTTAGACTGCGTTAAAATAGATSCTGAATTTAAGCCAGAAAGTGATGTTCATTATTTGCCTTTAGCCGAAGAAATGAGAAGAATGAGGCTTTATAAACAAGCGATTAAACTGAGTAATGGTTTTCACCAACGCTATCCCAAAAGTGAACAAATCCCTTATTTATACTTACTTGTTACAAAAATATTTATTGAAGATTTGTCACTGGATGAAAAAGCTAAACCGATACTTTCCCTATTACAAAAGAAATATGGTGGTCATGAAATAGCCTTAGAAGTTAAGCGCTATACTGCCTTTTTAACAAGAATATAGTATTAACTTAGCAGCTCTTTTGCTAACTGTGTTTCTTTAGATGAGGGGTAAGTAGAGAGCAGGTACTGGCTATACTTCATTGCTTTTTCTCGTTGCCCTGAGCGAACCAATTTATTTGTAAGTGACCATAGRTACTGAGGAAGATGGCTAAACTTATCRGCRTGYTTTTGCATTAATAAAATGAGTTTGTCTGCTTCTGAAAAGGCATTAATGTTAATAAAGCGTTTAATGAGATGGTTTATGAGTGAAACGGTTAATTTCACTTTAGCGGTAGAAGCATAATTGTTAAATGTATCAATAACGAGCTGATTTGTGGCAGCATCACTTTCAGTTAACGATAAAATGGCTGTTGCAGCACGATGATGCGCTTCCGAGTTAGCCTCTAATTTACTGGTTTTATAATAGCCAAATAATACCTCACGATTATGAGGTTGTTTTTCGACTAATTGAGCAAAAATAGGCGTGGCGTTTTCAAACTGTAAGTCATGGACAAAAGTATTAGCTTGATTTAAAAGATTGGCAAATTTTTCATTAGCATCCCTTTCATTCAGATAATCATGRTTTATATRATTTGATTGAAATTTTACAATAATGAATGCAATAAAAGCACCTGAAATTAATCCGCCGATATGTGCTAAATAATTTACATTACTGTACCTAGAATAAGCCGCTTGTTGGTAGACTTCAAACCCAAGCCATAGCACTAATAAGTATATTGCAGGCAGTTTCACATAGTCAAAATAAACATAAATGAAATAGAAAAAGCGTACTTTTCTAGTATTAAACAATACTGCATATATTCCCATTAAACCGGCAATGGCTCCTGAGGCCCCTAAAGAGGGAATAAGGCTGTCGCTAGCAGAAGGAATGTAAAATAAGGCAGAGCAGATGCCCGTAAAGAGATAGGMAAAYAAATAAAGYGAACGATTCATYGATAGCTCAACAATAAATCCAACCGCYAATAAAAAYAGCATATTACCGAATAGGTGAGAGAAATCAGCATGTAAAAACATATGGCTGATAAARGTTATAAGTTTAGGTTCTCCKGCTTTAAGRGAATAGSTCCAGGTAACGCTRGTATTAAAAATTTCATTTACATGTACGCGCTTTGACTTCCATTTTGCATAGTTTGGATCAGAGGGAGTAATAATTTGTTCATCTTGCAAAGCATGCATAAATGCTTTATTGGTTTCCATGTGAAAGAACCATGGRCTTTGTTCCTGTTTAATACTGTCTTGCCAGTCATTTACAAATTCGATATCACCTTGTGTGATTAAAGCTTCTTTATAGTGAGGCAGTTCTATTGCAGCAAGGCCTGAACGGTAGTAATAGTGACTAGCTTCAAGCATCTTCTCATCATCATGCAACTGGAATGAGAAAAAGRTAAGCACATTAATCGCGATTAAAAGTAGGGTGATTAGAGGTGGGTTTTGCCAGTCTAATTTTTTATCAAAGGGTATTATCAGCACTGTTATTTATATATAAATGCTTTTGATATTTTATTGGTACCCACCGGTATTTCTGCTTTACCGCCTTTTAAACGTATCACCACAATTACTTGACGGCGTGTTACGCCTTTAATATAGCCGGTATAAGATTTACCTAATTTTGTTTCTAATTTCACATCGGAATTTATGTATTGATCTAAATTAGATACTGGAATTTCAAAATACGATTTGTTTCGTAACACCTGTTTATGGCGAGTTTGAGGATCACGTTTGTCATCACTAATTTTTGCTAACKCAATGCCTTCACGTGCATTCATTAACTTTTTAATAACGGTATTTTTGTTCCAMTTAAAAGTAATATCTTTAATTGGTTTTTTATCGACCTCAATCGACAATCCCAAGACGGTAGGCCAATCTTTTGTTTCATATAAATTAATGTATTGTAGATTAACTGCGCTGTCTGGTTGACTGTTAAAGCTAAGGGTGGCCTTATCTACAAAATAGGCGCGATAAGCAGCATATAGCTCATCACTAAGCTCGATATTCGCTTTTGTTAAGTAGTTTTTTAGTTTTTGAAGGTGTTGATCAATATAAGCGTCACTCTCAAGATTACTTTCTAGCGAGCAATACTCAATAATATTTTCATTGTAGCCCAAATCTTGAAGTTGAACKGTCAAGCTATTGATTTTATTTTCAATATTGGAAAAGTCTTTTGCRGAATAGATATAMGGTATYGARGTTTTRACTAAAAAGGCRCCCATCCCATGCATAATGTAATCAAATTCCATTGTTACCGTGGCAAGCGATTTATTATATTCAAAGTTTAAATTAAGGCTACTATCAATTCCTGAATAGCCTAAATCAGATAATTGTTCCGCGCCTAAAGYTTTTACATCGCCACACCCTAGTGCCGCAATATAGGAAACGATATGTTCGAAGGGGTTAGSTTTYGATGACGATTGGTCTTTTTCTAACCAATCCATGTCAGCGTAGACATGATTAATCTGAAGTTGTAACTTAGGTAGGATTTCACCTGAGGTTAATTTCTGTTTTAAATTAATATAATCCAGTGCGCTATCCATCTTGAGCTCAATTGAACCTACCTCAATGTTTGAGCCATAGCCATCACCTATCGTTACYCCATGAATAGCAATGCTACCATCCATTGGGTTGCTAAAGCGTTGGTATTTGACAGTGACAAAAGGTTGCACCGATTCAATCATTGAATCAACTGCGCTTTTAGTTGAAATGTAAATATAGGCTGCTGCTGACACTAAGCTTAAAACAACAATAAGAATAAGGACGCTAATTAATTTTTTCATTATTTTATTTTGTGAAATAAAAAATCTGAGTATAGCAAAAAAAATGGCTTATTAGCATGCTAACATCATGAAAAATGAAGAACTACTTGGCAATTTGAGTAATTCATATTAAAATCCCATACTATGAACACGAAACAAACAAAATCATTTCRCATTGCTGGCRTCGCTCAGCATGGTTTTGTTACGTCTGAAACGTGTTCATTCTTCCTGCTGCTACTGCCCTAGGGCATACATATACGCATCAAAAATCAGCTTAAGTGCTGAAAATCCTAGAACTATTTTATAAAGTCTGCAATATGGAGCAGGAACAATGAGTGACAAATTAATAATTTTTGATACCACCTTGAGAGATGGCGAGCAGAGTCCTGGCGCATCAATGACCAAGGATGAAAAAGTCCGCATCGCTAAATCATTAGAACGCATGCGAGTTGATATTATCGAGGCAGGGTTTCCGATTGCCAGTGTCGGTGATTTTGAAGCTGTGCAAGCGGTGGCGAATGCCGTAACTGAAAGTCGTGTATGTGGTTTGGCGCGTGCACTTGATAATGATATTGATCGTGCGGGTGAGGCCTTAAAAGGTGCAAATGCTTCGCGCATTCATACTTTTATCGCYACTTCACCAATACATATGAARATGAAGCTTCGTATGGAGCCGGATCAGGTAGTAGAGAATGCCGTTAGAGCAGTAAAACGTGCTCGTCAATATACTGATGATGTGGAATTCTCACCGGAAGATGCGGGACGAAGTGATCCTGATTTCTTGTGTCGTATTTTAGAGGCTGTGATTAATGCCGGTGCAAGCACCTTAAACATCCCTGATACCGTGGGCTATAATTTRCCSGCTCAATTTGGTCAGTTAATTCATACTTTACGTGAACGGATCCCTAATTCAGATAAAGCTATTTTTTCGGTGCATTGCCATAATGATTTAGGCTTAGCCGTGGCAAATTCATTGTCAGCTGTATTGAATGGTGCAAGACAAGTTGAATGTACTATTAATGGYTTGGGTGAACGAGCAGGTAATGCCGCATTAGAAGAAGTGGTGATGGCAGTTCGCACACGSCAAGATATGTTTAGCTGTGATTCTAATATTGATACAACACAAATATTAGCTGCTTCACGATTAGTGTCGGGTATTACTGGTTTTACAGTGCAACCTAATAAGGCGATTGTGGGTGCAAATGCTTTTGCTCATGAATCAGGTATTCATCAAGATGGTGTGTTGAAAAATCGTGAGACTTACGAAATCATGCGTGCTGAAGATGTGGGCTGGAATACTAATCGTATGGTGTTAGGAAAGCATTCTGGTCGTAATGCGTTCCGTAGTCGTTTAGCAGAATTAGGCACCGAGTTTGAATCAGAAACAGATTTAAATGTGGCTTTCCGTCGATTTAAAGAATTGGCTGATAAAAAGCATGAARTATTTGATGAAGATTTACAGGCCTTAGTCAGTGATACGGTCACATTAGAAAATGAACGAGTRCGATTGATTTCATTAAGAGTGTGCAGTGAAACGGGTGAAACTCCTGTGGCATCAGTAACACTTTCAGTMGATGATCAAGAAAAACAAGTTGAAATGGMSGGKAGTGGSCCRGTRGAYGCRGCRTTACGTGCYATTGAARARATTGTRAATAGYAAGACAGAATTGCAACTTTACTCGGTCAACAATATAACCAGTGGCACCGATTCACAAGGCGAGGTCAATGTGCGTCTTGAAAAAGGTGGACGCATGGTGAGTGGGCAGGGTGCGGATACGGATATCGTTATCGCTTCTGCAAAAGCTTATATTAATGCACTTAATAAAATTTTAGTGCCTGTTGACCGTGCTCATCCACAAGTTTAATTAAGCGTAATGGATCTAACACCCAGACAGTTATCCTCACTCAGTGAAATGGGGATTCCTGTCTGGGCGTTACGCAGTGGAAGTGGAGCTGTCAGTGAGGATCTAGCGCCTAACGAGCAGATATTAGATGTGGATTGCTTTGTGTTGATTGAGCCTGATAGTCACAATGATCAACGTCACCGTTTATTACAAGCGATATTATTTTCAATAGGATTAACGCCAGATCAGTTTGTAATGATTAACTCAGAACAATTAGCACAACTCCAAAATACATCTACCGAGCAAAAAGTGTTATTAGTTTTTGGCGAAAGCTTGGCTCAGTCTCTCTGGGGAAAATCTGTAGCACGTGGACAGGTTGTTCACCAGATAGTKAATRTACCTATCATTGTAAGCTTTAGCTTAAATGAACTATTATTATCTCCCGACAATAAGGCATTAGTTTGGCAAGATTTATTATTGGCAAAGCAATTTCTGAATGCAGATTAGAAGGATGCAACAAACAGATATTGCTGAAGTTGTAGCAATAGAAAATTCGGCAACGACCTTCCCTTGGTCAGTAAAGAATTTTGAAGATAGCTTAAAGTCGGGTCATTATGCATGGGTTTTCACCGATAAGTCGGATGAAATAGTGGGCTATACTATTGTTCAGAAAGTTGTGGATGAGGCACATTTACTAAATATATGTGTAAAACCTCGCGTTCAAGGCCAAGGTTTTGGGCGAGAAATTTTGAATCATATTGTCGACTTTGCCAACAGCATTTCTTCTGTGCTAATTGTATTAGAGGTTCGCAGTTCTAACCAGCGTGCCCAACAATTGTATTTACAGGCAGGATTTAATGAAATGTCAGTACGAAAGAATTATTACCCCGCTGAAATAGGACGTGAAGACGCTATTCTAATGGGATTAGATTTAAATTTAATGTCACTGTTYAGTGACAAATAAAGCTATTGCTTGATTTGCTTGAAGTGCTAGCTTAAACTATCCCGAGTTAAATACTTGGTTATTTTATTTTTTAGGAGAGTACACCATGGCTTATGAATTGCCACCATTACCTTTTGCTGATAATGCGTTAGAACCCACTATTTCTGCAGAAACAATTAGTTTTCACTATGGTAAACATCACCAAACCTATGTGACAAATTTAAATAAGTTAGTCCCTGGTACTGAATTTGAAGGKATGTCATTAGAAGACATTATTATGAAATCAAGCGGTGGTATTTTCAATAATGCTGCGCAAATCTGGAATCATACTTTCTATTGGAATGGTTTAACAGCAAATGGTAAAGATGCCGTTTCAGGTGATCTTGCTGCTGCGATTGATGCTACTTTTGGTTCATTTGATGAATTTAAAGCTAAATTCTCAACATCAGCAGCGACTAACTTTGGAGCAGGTTGGACATGGTTAGTAAAAAATGCAGACGGCAGYATTGAAATTGTTAATACCAGCAACGCGGGTAGCCCATTAACAGCAGGCCAAACACCATTGCTTACATGTGATGTGTGGGAGCATGCTTATTACATTGATTTCCGTAATGCACGYCCTAAATACGTTGAAGCCTTCTGGGGAATTGTGAACTGGAATTTTGTTGAAGCTAACTTCGCAGCATAAAATAAGCAGTATGATATTTGGCAGCTTTATTTAAAGCTGCCATTTTATCTAAAATAGTTTATTCATTGAGMGCCATTCTGGCAGCCAATTCTTCCCATAATGATAAACGTGAGGCGTTTCCGACACGTTTKCCATCTCCTCGCGCCTTAGCAAGCCACAAGCCATCACCGTTAAAACTATAAACGGGAATAAGATCTTTACGTAGATTTGCAGGCTTAATTTCGATATCAAGATTATCAAGTACCAGTGGAATCGCACGTTTATGYTCAAAGTAAGTTAACACCATATGTGCTTGGTTAAGCTTAATGGCTTTTACATAGGTAATACGTAACTTTTGTTCATCCATWCCCARTTCTTTTAGGGTAAAGTACTTCGCTATTGAATAATCTTCACAATCTCCTGCGCCTTTTGATAAAAATTCTAAAGGRGTTGCCCAGTAATCTTCTTTGTTCCAGACTTTGATATCATTAACAAACATTACTTYAGAATTAAAAAACTGATTAACACGCTCTAATTTTTCAATATCACTAAGTTGCTGTGAGCTGTCGATKAGCGTCTGCCATGATTCAACACGTAGCCTAGCAGCTGAATTGTAATTTGCTTCTATTTTGTTCAGCAGCGCTTCTGTTATATTGAGYTCTGCAACAATCGGTATAGAAACAAGCAGGCACAGCAAGGCTAGCAGGGTGATTTTTATGATCGACATAGGATTAATTTTTATCTGCCTATGCCATAAATCCCTATTTGTTTGACGCGTTCGAAGTCATTATTATTACTTACACCCTCAGCAATAACATGAATATTCAGAAAACTCGTTACTTCATGAATAATATCGAGTACATTTTCTTTAGTGGGATTAGAGCCAATATCGGTCGTTAAATCACGTGCTAATCGAACAAAATCAATATTTAATTCTTTTAGCAGATCAACAGGAATCAGATCTGGTGTATAGCGTTTTAAGAGTACTTGTGCACCTATTGATTTCACAAACAAATTGAAGTCTGTAAAAGCAGCTAAATCTTTTTCTGCGACATAAGCTGACAAACTAAATACAAGCAGTGATGGCTTGTCTATTTTTACTAAATTGTTTTTTAGCCATGTCCTAAAAGTAGTAGATGCAATAGATGCTAAGGAGAGGTTAACGGTAATAGGCACTGTTCTAGAGGATTGAGCAACGGTAGATATAATATTCCCAACAATACATTTATCTAACGCTATTTCTAGGTCAAACCCCTGTGCCATTGAGAAAAAAGTCGCAATTGATAAATCGATACCTGCATTGTTATGCACATTTGCAAAGGCTTCTTCCATTATCTGCAAAGGCTTATCTGGATTAGCATAACTGTAGGCTTCAGAAGTGAATGTGACTTGGGGGCTGTCATTGTCTATCATATTATGAATAGCTGTTCGCCAATCATTTTCTGTCATGGAGCTAATGCTATCTTCTTTTATGTAATAGGCATTATTACCAATTTTTCTTGCCTGTTCATACGCTTCAATCATAGCAGGTGTTAGATGGTCAAAATCACTACTRCGCTCAAACTTAATTATTCCGATATGCACGAGGTCTTTAAGTTCGTAATCAAGTCCTAATTTTGCAATACGTTGTTTTAATGCCTCTGCAAATTTAATAATCGTATCTTTGTCAAAATTAGAGCAAATTAATGAAAATTCTGAACCATAAAGCCGATAGGCCGTGACATCATCATGATTRGGRRYAACAAGTAATTCTGCAAAATTGATGAGGAGTTCATCTACTACTTGATGACCTTTCTCTTTTGAAATATGGGCGAGATCATCAATTTTAATAAATGCAGCATAGCCTGATTTTCCAGAAATCAAAAGTTGTTTTAACTTAACATCAAATGCAGTTTGATTTAGTAGCTTGGTTAAAGGGTCGCGTTTTAGGCTTTCGGTTAAGGATGTYACTTTWGTGTTGAGTCGAGCAATCATATTRCCGACYTTTARAGACATACTGTTCATTGCTTKMCCGACACTTTTTACTTCTGTAGTCCAGGGTAAGGAATTGATTATTGTAAAATTCCCCCTGGATATCTCATCGGCTTGTTTCTCAATTTTTTTCAATGAGTTAAGTGTTAGTCTTAATGTTGTTAATAATAATAATATCGCACAAACAAAGATGATTATSGCACTTTTCAAAGAAGATTTAGCGTGTTGATAAAGCTTTAAATAACCATATCCAGGATTGGTGGTAACCGTTAATATGCCAGCAGGTGACCAGCCTGAATTGATTTCTGTTACAGCGGTGGCAGGTTCCATCGGCATTAAATCTATTAACCACTGTGGAACACCATCAAGTTTTTCAGTATTTATAAGTGATACTARTTCATTATCATCAAGATCAACTAAACGAATTTCTTTATAGTAGCCTTGATCAAAAATAGCATTCATCATTGCACGAATAATAGGGTCTTGATTGTCTACCATATGAGGACTGAGTGACAAACCCAGTGATGTGGCAGTATCTTGAACATGGATTTCAGATTCTACTTCTATATAGCTTTTAATATTGCCTACGCTTAAAAAAAAGTTTACTGAGAAAATAAAGAAAAAAATCAGCGTAATTAAAATTAATAACTGTTTAGAGAGTGACATAATGAAAACCTATAAGAGACTTATAGGTTTAGACCATACTGATTAGTGGGGGGACAAGCAAGCTGATAGCGCTATTMGKGGCAGTTAAATTGTAAATTAGTGATCGAATTCAAAATAACCATCCCATAAGCGGTCTAATTGTAKCCTTGCCTGATGAAGTGAGAGGGCTGACAATTGTTCTCCAGATTGTTCAACCAGTCCCAAATCAATTAGTTTTTTTATAGCATCACTAATTTCAAAGTCAAATGCATGCTGATACTGGCTTTGGAACCAATGTTCAATTTGCTGATCAAGCTCTTCAATATTCAAGCTTGAACCGGCCTTAAGCAAAAAATAATACGCTAAAATTGTTTCTTTGCATTCCTCTTCTTCGGCCGCATCGATTAAGCGATGAAAGACACCGGTATTATTGTCTAAGTTCTTAAAATATAAACTATCCGTCAATGTTTTCATAAACTGAATCTTGCGATTCTTAAAATTGCTGAATTGTTTCCATAAAAAGGCACCTAAAGCYCCAAAYCCTGCCGCTAATCCTAGTAAAGCAGTTTGATCAAGCGTAACGGGTTCTTGGTGCATATTGAGCCAAAAAGCAAGTAGCGTCCATGTGAGTAATAGTGTTGCTCCTAGTTTAGTTGCCAACATAACAATGCCTCCCACAACAGCAGGCACACCGATAATGAACTTATCAATGGTTTTCATTCTGACTTCTGTATTGGGAAATAGCATTTCTAGATCAGCACGAGGAATATTCTGGAACAGTTTGATAATGGTTGAGCCRGGTTGAAAAAAGAGTTGTTTTCTTTGTTGTTGTTCAAAATAATGCTGCTCTTTATATTTTACATAAATCACAACACGATCGTAATTRATGAATTTAATCGTTTTCTTTGACAGACCAAACCAACGGCTMAGCGTTTCCTGTTTTATTGATTCGCCACGTCTAAAGAAAAGTACTTGTTCAAAATCATTAAAATCAACATTTAATTTAATTTTGAAAAGTGATTCTTCCTGYAATGCACAATCAAGATCTACTTGGGTTATTTCTTCAAAATTAGCAGCATTAAGTAATTCTTTTAATTCAGCAACTAATCTAGTTTCGAGAATGCTTTTTTCATTATCTATTTTTGGATAAGGTGTTTTGGTATCAAGATCAGGGTTTACAGGTGCATAACTTTCTTTAAGCCGCTCAAGATTAGAATGAAATTTGAAGTGAAAAATACTRGATACTAATGCACATACATCTTTAAAAAGTAAAATATCATTAGGTGACAGCGTACCTTCATCAGCACACATGCGGATAATATCGGCCTGGCTATAGGGGATGAAATGTTCTGTTGTCGTCATGAGTTAGTACAATAGYCCTGAAATRATTTCTTGGACRGATAATTCTCCCRCTTGCGARAWAGGCACACTGCCAATTGAWGTAGCAATATTTCCGTTAAAGCGATATAAAGCTTGCCGTTGTGTCAACACACTTTTAGTTGCATCAAKAAGCGCATTRSYATCAAAATGAATRGGMAGSTTGATTGTCTGTGTTGTGTAAGCTGCCAGTGTTTGTTCACTCGAAGCGTTAACCGTGCCAATGGTTAAATTATTAAGCTTAAAATCCCCACTCAAACCTGWGATAGGCAATGAAAAGGCGTTGGGATTATAAAGGTCGATATTAAATATGACCTGTTTATCTGCAATAGAAAAACTCGCTAAGCGAATGGCCTTAATCTCGGGTGCAGCGATGAATTCTTTYACYAGWGAGTTACAGGAAATTAATGTAATTGACAGCAAGCAGAGGAGGAGTATTTTTTTCATGCTAGTCCGATGTTAAGCAAAATGAATGGTATCTGAAACTGAAATGCAGCCACTGATAATGATTTGGGCTCTTAGGCCTGCCTTATGGGTCATATGTTCTACTACTTGTGGATCTAATAGTTTTGCTAGGTAGCCACAGGGTTCGCAAAGGAGGATGCCTTTTAGTTTGACTGTACCGATGTAAAACTCTTTATCTACTAATGCGTTTAAATTAATRTTCTCTGTGACAATATTTCTACGAAAATCAGTGACTAGGTAATTTAAGCCCGAGACCGCGTTAAAGGCATTAATTTGCTCTTGTTCTATTAAGGTGACCTCCGAACCTGGAGTATCCTTAAAGTTATCAGAAAAGGTACCTTGTGCTGAATAATAGCGATCGCCAACAATCCCTTTTCCCGCTTCAAGCGTTGCAGTGGGATGAGAACGTAAAATGTCGCCCGCATTTTCTGCTAATAAAATGTCTAATACCTTAGCGSTCATATTGCCACATCATTATCAAAATAGGATGTAAATAATGTGTGTAGTTTATCATGCCCCATTTCTTTCATTAGCTTAATGTTTCGCTCAGGAATCAATTCCGGATGGGGATAATTAGCAACAGCCTTTGCTAAGCTTTGCTCGCGAATTAAATGTAATAAAGGGTAGGGTGAGCGATTGGTATAGTTTTCGGCATCATCCGGCTCTGTATCGGCAAATTGATAATGAGGATGGAAACTAGCAATTTGATAAATCCCATCTAATTCCATTTCAATTAACAAACCATCGGCAATGTCTAAAAAATCATTATAGTCATAAAAATCAGCGAGTATATGAGGATGAATAAGCAGTGTGGTTTCAATAGTATTATCAGAATTAAGCCGTTCTAATTCCTGTTGAAGCTCAACTAATAGTGCTTCAATGGTCGTAGCCTTTGAAGGATAAAAGCGAATTCGGTTATTTATAAATTCTTGTTTAGCAAAAGGGCAAAGATTCAGGCCAATGACCAGTTGTTCTAGCCATTTTTTTACAGGAGCAATACTATCGTGTTCAGTCATGATTTTTTTGGCAGTTCCAACAAAACTCAAAAGCGGCCGTATTTATTTCCTTGCATGCACTACAGGTCCATTCCGGTTTTTCAGATTCTTTCATTGTGTCATTAATTAATTGCATTGCTTTGTCATAATCGTAATCATTAACAACCCATAATTCTAGCCACGATTCATGTGGCACCAGATCGCCTACACCTCCGCCGGCGTATTCATTTTTTAGGCTTGTCATTACACCGTTATTTTCTATAATATTTTGGATATTATGTACTAAATAACGATTTTCACGCGTGTAGAGTAATTTCATGATCTTATTTTCTTATGCTGTTTTCAGCTACTCTTTTATAACACTTCTAATTTGTTTTAGATGCTGTTCGGAAATATGCTTACAGGCACTGACTTTTCCTTTACAACTAGAATGCCGAAGCAATGAGTTCATCGATTAAAGCACTGCTTCATATTGTTAATATATGAAGCAGTGCAATCAATTCTTATAGCGCAGGAATTCTTAAATTCTGGCCTACAAAAATCTTATCTGGGTCTTGCAGCATAGGCTGGTTTGCTTCAAAAATGACAGTATATTTAGAGGCGTCACCATACTCTGCTTTAGCAATTTTTCCTAAGGTATCGCCAGATTTCACTGTATAGATAATAGATTCTGGCTCAGGATTAGCTACTTCTAATTGGCAATCAACATTACCAATACCGAATTGGTTACCGGCAATTAGAGTCAATTTTTCACTGCAAGCTTGCGTATTTACTTTTCCTGCTAGTGTTGCTGTCGGGCCACTTACGTTCACAGCAAGATCTTGAACAATGACTTCTGATTCTGTAATATTATCTGAAATGCTTTTAGCGCGAGCATTATCAATTTGTTCTGGCGTTACTTCCGATGGTACTGCTTCAGCAGCAGCATGCGTCACATCAAATATTTTTCCGCCTAATTTACTACCCGCATCCGTTATAAAGCTAAATAAACCCATTTTTTTCTCCATATTATTATGATAAGCCAAAGGCAATCCTCGATAATACGTTGTAGGAATACATTCGGCAATATTTTTTAAGGCTATAATGGCGATAAATTATTTAGTCCTGCAGGAAACATTATTTTGTTAAGTTATCGCCATTCATATCACGCTGGCAATCATGCTGATGTGCTTAAACATATCGTTCTCATCGAAATCTTTAAACATTTGACCCAAAAAGATGCTGCATTTGATTATATCGATACTCATGCAGGGGCAGGATTGTATAATTTACAAAATGAGCATGCCAGAAAATTACAAGAATACAAACAAGGGGTGGCAAAATTAAATGTAGAACAATGGCCTGAACTGACTAGATATTTAGCTATTATTGCAAAGCATAACCCAGATGGAAAATTAAATTTCTACCCAGGTTCGCCCCTTATTGCTATGGATTTTCTTAGAGTCAAAGATCGCAGCTGGTTATATGAGTTACAYCCAAMAGATGTTGAGCTYTTRKCTRAAAAYATGGCYAATATTAAACGTGCACGCGTGATGTATGAAGATGGTTTTAAAGGCTTATTGTCACTGTTACCTCCTGTGTCACGACGTGGYGTGGTGCTTATGGATCCCTCTTATGAAATAAAAACAGATTATGCACATGTCTTTGATACGCTTGWGAGYGCKTATAAGAAGTTTCCGACAGGAATCTATGCATTATGGTATCCGGTTGTTGATCGTACTGTCATTGATGTTTTAGAGCGGAAATTCATTCGCAGTGGTATTAAGAATATACAGCGTTTTGAATTAGCCATGGCGCCGGATCAGTTTGGAAGCGGTATGTCAGCAAGTGGCATGATCATTATTAATCCACCTTGGACATTGAAAGATAAGATGTCTCAGATACTCCCTAAATTGGTTGCGAGCCTTGGAAATGAAGGCGCCTTTTATAAATGCGATACTTTGGTAGCAGAGTAGGGAATGAATTCCCACAAAATCGAGATAATATAACGTTATAATCAGGAGGGTTATTTGCTGTTTTATCCATTAATCAGGTTTATAATAGTACCCATATTATTTTAAAGGGGTACGACATGAAAAAAACTATTTTATCAGTACTATTTTTATCATTGAGTGCATCAATGATGGCAGTGCATGCAGAAAATGATCCTGCAGATTTTAAAGCCGAACTAGATAGTCAAAAAGATTTAATAACAGATAACAAATTCTATCCAGCAAACAATGTTTTTTATACTGAAACAGGTGTTTTTGTACCTACATTCAAACAACAACTTGATCGCCAGAAAACAGCGTTAAAAGATTTTAAATTCTATCCTGCTATGGCGGTTATGTATAAGGATACTTCGGGTGCTAAAGCCCAACTTATAGAAGAAGATGTATATTACGTCAATGAAGGCATTTTTGTCCCTTCGTTTAAAGAGCAGCTTGAYAGTCAAAAAGAAGCGCATAGAGATTTTAAATTTTATCCCGCCACTGCGGTTTTTTATCACGATGCATCAAGTGCATTAACGGCAACATTTAAAAGCCAATTGAATAGTCAAAAAGAGTTGTTGAAAGATTATATTTTCTACCCATCAACAAATGTCTTTTATACGAATCACGGTGTAATGTTACCGTCGTTTAAAGAGCAACTGGATAGCCAAAAAGACATGATCAAGGATTATACATTCTATCCCGCTAACAATGTTTATTATACGGAACAGGGTGTTTATGCTCCTACCTTTAAGAAACAGCTTGATAGCCAAAAAGACATGATCAAGGATTACAAGTTCTATCCAGCGAACGACGTGTCTTATGAATAAGTCTAAGGCCTAATTTTTAAATATCGCTTAGCGAATAGGGCTAAGCGATATTTTAATTACAGCTTCACCTTATCTGTTGGATATTCTTTTGTCGTTGAGATAGGATTTATCCTTCATTTTCCATCGACGCGTGTTTATTTTTTTCTGCAATCCACTGTGACATATATTGAGTGCTCTTCATCGAATGATGTTTGAGCATTGCACCGGTAAAATTATTTAAGCGATGTTGTGCTAAATCGCTCTCAACAGCCTTTATTTTCAGAATTAATTTTTTGCCTAATAACGAGCCGTCATAATAGGATGTTAAGAGTGTTCTACACTGTGCTTGTGCATTAGTCCACATCTGTTCATCGTTATATAACGTCACTGCTGCATCAACAAAGCCAGATACATTATCAGCCACTATCCCCGCCCAATCTTCATCTTGATGCATGCCTTCGCTGCCTAAAGAGGTCGTCACATTGGGTGTTTGCATTATCATCGCATCGATTAACTTGCCTTTTATACCTGCGCCAAAGCGTATAGGGGCCAAACAAACTCGGTATTGCGCCATTACAGCGAGCGCATCGCTAGCCCATCCCTTAATTAAAAACCCCATTTTAGGATTATGTAACGCGGTTGCTTTGGGCGGTGGATAAGACCCATAAATATGCAGTTCAGCATCGGGTATCTGTTTTCTAATGAGTGGCCATATTTCTTGCAGGTATAACACCACATCCCAATTTGGCGCATGCCTAAAATTACCTATGGTCATAAGGTGCTTTCGTTCAGAAAAAGAAGGGGTGGTGTTTGGAAGTGACGCTAAATCAATCATAAAAGGTAAATGGTGAAGAAGGTGGGGATCTACCTTAAAGGTGTTGACCAATAATTCCATTTCAAAATGAGAGATAATCAATGAAATATCACACCGTAATATGGCCGCTATTTCTCGTTTGGCAATATCGCTGAATAAATCTTGCTGTGTCATTTCACGTTTTGATTTGTGCGCGCTATGCCGAGCATGACGCAGGCATTGTAAATCTTCAGTATCYAATATTTTAAGGGCGTTAGGGCAGTGCTTATCAACACGCCAGCCAAACTGYTCTTCCATCATAAAGCGGTCAAACATTACAATRTTGGGYTGGTAATCGSTGATATAAGCATCRAARCTATCGCAATTCARWRCGATTGATTGACTTGAGATACCTTCGCTACTGAGATCTATCATGTGGTCTGTTGTTTGAGCAGGMGTAGCAAAYTCMACATGCCAAYCTTGCTGCCTAAACAATCGTAAAATTGACATCATATGGCAGCCAGCCGCAGATGAATTAGGCTCGGGCCACRCATAYCCTATAATTAATACTTTTTTCMYCNRWKKRWKKYRKYRGYCWKCANMAMCRYWSTSMYTAMGNYGTKTKKTRATAWWYANCKTGRKMANRGGMAATGNWAWATTNANTYCATACTTTGATAYATTTGGTTCTAAATGCTGGCTTGCAGCAATCTTACTTTTAATAGGGGATAATCCACAAGGTGAATAGCTATAATTAATATCATCAGGATCAGGTAATATACATTCAATATTAAYAATATTCCCCATTCCTGAAATATTTTGACGCTTAAATCTGTAGGCAGGAGGATTAAGTTGTTCATCAACATCGGCATAAAACAACATAAAACTACCTGATGGCAGTTGGTATGCACCTCGATCAAGCGATAAGGTGAGATGATGTAGCTTATATTTACATCCTACATTTGAATTATGTTCATCTAACGGTACCGTTATGTGGTGTTTTCCATCCTTTATCTCAGGTTCATACCAATAATGTCGGCTAGATTTACTTTTTCCAGTAAGCAGAGTCTGGCTTTCACACAGTTTACTGTTTGATTGAGCTCGATATTCAACACCAATTTTATATTTTGTATCAGCATAGATAGTGCCTGACAGACTAATCTTTTCAAGAGTATATTTTTTGGGTTTTCCCTGAGAGCCATATGTCGACAGCTCTTCGGCTTTAATAAGCATATTACGTTGCTTAATCTCTTTTTGAACTTCTAGAGCAATAAAGAGAGCTAAAAATGAAAGCAGTATCCATAAGGTATATTTGATATGTTTCAATTTAGCGCGACCTTAAATAGTGTTATTCAAGTTGAAGCAGTATTATATACGTCTTGTTCAAATATTATGAGTCGAATCCTTGTCTAAAAGCTTTTTCACTTCGTTTAAACACTCTATTGATTCATATAGTTTGCCTGAACGTTTTACTTTTCCATTTTATTACACACCTCATCCCTTATGTATTTTAGCGGCTAAAGAGTTACAGCATCATATTAAAAGCATAGATTGGCAGCATGATTTTGGACTTTCTGATACAACAGCAGAAGCCATTGGCAAGATGTTTGGTGTGTTATTGGTCCAAAATAATAAAGGCGAGGTGGGTTATCTCTCTGCTTTCTCAGGGAAAATAGCCGACAGTAATCATCATGCTAAATTTGTTCCTCCGGTGTTTGATATGCTGACCGACGGGGGCTTTTTCAGAGAAGGGCAAAATGAACTTAAACAACTCAGCCATCACATTAAGTTGCTAGCAAGCAATCCTGAAATAACGCTACTTGAACAAGCATTAGCAGTAGAACAACAGGCATCGAATAGGCAGATAAGCATACACCGTTCTAGTATGATTGAAGGACGGAAAAATAGAAAAGAACAGCGGCTTAGGGCCACAATAAAGCTTAATGAAAATGATTTTGTTGCACTGAAGGATGAGTTGGGAAAACAAAGTATTAAACAAAAAAATACTTTGCGAGATTTAACGTTTTATTGGAATGCTCGTATTAACAAGGCAGAAAAAAGCCTCAAGGTATTACTCGATGACATCAGCAAACTCAAAAACAAACGCAAAACACTCTCCACGGCTTTGCAACAAAAATTGTTTGAGCATTATCATTTTTTAAATACGCAGGGCATTGAAAAAAACTTAAGCGATATTTTCAAAGATACAGTGCATAAAATCCCACCCGCTGGCGCTGGCGAATGTGCCACGCCTAAATTATTACACTATGCTTTTTCTAACAACTTGAAACCATTAGCAATGGCTGAGTTTTGGTGGGGAGCATCACCTAAATCAGAAATTCGCCGACACTTAAATTTTTACGCCGCCTGTTTAGGAAAATGCCAACCCATTCTTACCCATATGCTTGAAGGTATAGCGTTAGATGAAAATGCCTTATTAATCAACCCTGCTGAGGGGCAGAACATCGATATTATTTATCAAGATGATGCGATGGTCGTAATCAATAAGCCTGCAGAGTTTTTATCTGTGCCGGGAAAAAACATAGAAGATTCTGTTTATTTACGAATGAAACAACAATTYCCCAATGCCAAAGGCCCCATAATTGTTCACCGCTTAGAYATGTCTACWTCAGGTTTAATGGTTATCGCCTTATCAAAACAGGCACATAAGAACCTGCAAAAACAATTTATCAATCGTACGGTGAAAAAACGTTATGTCGCATTATTAGATGGCCTGTTAACCGCAGACAAAGGCATTATAAACCTACCGCTACGTGTTGATTTTAATGATAGGCCACGCCAGCTAGTTTGTTATGACTACGGCAAARCAGCAGAAACACATTGGCRATTGATAGAGCAAAAGCAGGGTAAAAGCAAAGTGTATTTTTACCCMAAAACAGGGCGTACTCACCAATTACGTGTGCATTCAGCACATAGYAAAGGCTTAGATATGCCGATTGTTGGTGACGATCTTTATGGCCAAAAAACAAACCGTCTACACTTGCATGCAGAGTCGTTAGAATTTGCACATCCCATTACAAAAGAAGAAATGAAATTTAAAATTGATGCGGCGTTTTAACGTTTACTTTCGAGTGAAAAGGTAATAATGATAAAARTAGACTTCGCGTACTAAAAATTTAAATTTTACTTTAAAAGAACGATAGCGTGATGTAGGAGTGGGGGAGGTAACCGCTGTAATATTCAGATTTTTAGCGATTATTGATGCACGTTTTAAATGCAGTGGGTCGCTGACGATAATTGCCGTGCCAAAGCCGCCTGAATCCATTAATGCCTTTGCTTCAATTAGGTTGTTCACTGTGCTTCGTGAGCGTGTTTCAATCAGAATGTCTGCATTCTCCACCCCTTTACGCAAGGCATATCTTTTTGCTACTTCGCTTTCAGCATAAGGTGCACCTGATCCATAGCCACCCGTAAAAATTATTTTTGCAACAAGGCCCTGATGATAAAGTGATACGGCATGATCAATTCTTTCTTTGAAAACGGGGGAGGGATTTTTATGATAAGCAGCTGCGCCTAAGACAATGGCATAGTCAGATTTTATAGCATGATCTTGCCCACCATAAATCCAGATGCTTGCAGCAATAAAAACAAGCCACGCACACACAATGAGAAAGAACCACAATAATGATTTTCGGATACGACGAATCATAATCAATATTATACGCGTACCTTTGTGAAAATTTCCACGACTAAAATAGGGCGATAGATTTTAATCAAGCCTAATTACGATAAATAGTTTCAATTAAATGAAAACCAAACTTGGTTTTAATGGGGCCATGAACCGTTAAAACAGGTTTTTTAAAYACAATATTATCGAATGCTTTYACCATYGTGCCARGGCGAAACTCACCTAACTCTCCGCCTTTCTTAGCAGATGATTTACATAAAGAATGTTTTTTTGCGAGTTTGGCAAAGTCGCCGCCTTTTGCTAATTGTTGCTTAAGGGTCTCTGCTTCATCTTTAGTTTTGACTAAAATATGCCGTGCGCATGCTGTTGCCACTAGGTTTTTCTCCGAGTTTCGTAGATATTAAAGCACTAAAATGGTGAACCTCACGATCACCTACGATGTAATGAGACTACGTTACTTTGCCAATGGCACAGCTTACTATTGATTTTGCCTTACCTTTCAATGCGGCAAGACCTGCAACTGAACCTTTTTCAGGGTAGCCCATTGCAAGCAATGCTTCAATATAAGCGTCACGATTTGAGTCATTTTGGGCTTCAATGGTGACGATATTATCTTCAGTGGCAATATCAACGCCCTCAACACCCTCTAATGACATGAGTTTTTTAGTGATGGTGTTAGCACAGCCACCACAGCGGACATTTTCTACTTCAATGCTGATTTTCATGGCGCTCCCTTTATTTTTATACTATTGTAGTCTAGTTAGAACTATACATCATCGCCTTTAGTAGATTAAGAGATTTTACTAGCGCTCATCTTTAACCTTGCAACTATTAAGACCAAACGGTAAATAAGCTGGGCACCATCGGATAAAACCGGTTACAAGGGGGACCACGCCAATTGCTCCCCATCTATTTTGAGTATAAACACCCCAAGCGATAATTATTATGCCCACAATAATTCTTAATACCCTGTCAATTCCACCTACATTTGAATTCATTATTCATTCCTTGTGTTTAATGTGCGGCTATTATGAACGAGGGATATAATGAAGGTATGTAACCAATGTTACATAAGCGTTAAATGGGATAGTTTTTCTCTATTTATGAGTTCAACGTATCCACGTGCAAGGTTAAGACAACCGTTGACCTCAAATTCTTTTAGCAAACGACTTATCACTTCGCGAGAGCTGGCAAGGTCATCAGCTATACGCTGATGTGTGGTATTAATGATTGATTGCGATTGTGAATGATCAAGCAACCAATATGCTAAGCGTACATCTAAATTCTGAAAAGCTAATGCATCAACTAAACTAATAAGCGCGACTATACGTTGTGATAGCAAAGAAAACATATAGTTCTGCCAAATGGGCTCTGTTTTCAACCATTTCTGAACTTGTTTGGCTGAAATAACAAATCCTTTTGCATCCTTTTCAACTTTAGCGATGGCGGGAAAGGCCGTAGTGTTCAATATGCATGATGCCGTTAAAGTGCAGCTTTCACCTTTACCAACGTTATAAAGGGTAATCGAACGGCCATCCTCAGCAGGGCGATAAATGCGAACTTGTCCTTCTAACAGCACAATGAGATTCTGACAAATATCGCCGGGGCTAGCAATTATAGTTCCCGCGGGTGCAGTGATCTCCTCAACATGATGTTGCAAGAGAAAGTCGAGCGGAGCAGACAGTTCAGTTTGAATCATTATTACATCCCAGTAATTACAGCACACTCTATTTACATTGAACTTGTTTTAGTGCCTCGTCAATCAATATTGGAATATTTGTCTGCGTAAGTCTTCCCACTCATTCAGCTATCGCGATGCCGAGGCTACTTAATAAATAATAATATGCAACAACGGTTAAAACACCCAAGCCTAACACTAAGAGGGTGCGGTACTTCAGTCCATGACGCTGACTCATCTTCCTCTCTTTATACGAAGCGACATCCATCATTTCATCGCCAAAGAAAATGGATAAGAACGTACCTATTGCACTAATAATTACAATACTCCAGTAGGGGTAAGGTTCAGATAATATATGTTTTAATAATTGGGTTAAGAATGAAAAATCATATGTTTCGGGTGATGTAGATAGCATAAAGATATTGATACCTACTGCAACAAACCACAGCACAACCTGTGTGATGGCCATTCTAATCTTAAATAGTAAGCGAACTGGGAAGGCGATAATGAATCCGCCATCGGCAACGGGTGTGCATAACACAAAAAAGCTCCACGTTAATGTAGCCACGCCAAACCCTGTGGCTGCATCATATTTCCAACTTAGATATAAAAAATAAGCGACAAGAAGTAGCACCAGCGCAACAAACTTGAATAAGGTTTCTTGATGGGTTTCATGTTGGTGATGAAAACGGAGAGCATTCTTTTTTAGTTTAAACATAAAGCCTATTCAACAGTGAGGGTAGGGGAAACATAACACGCTAATTTATCCGGTAAAAAAAGTTGTTGGATCAGAATCTAAAAATACGTTTTCGTTTAAGGTGCTTAGACTAATTACATTGAGTATGACTTCTTCATACAGCCAATAATAGAGCCCACCTTCATATATGCTATATCGCCAATTATACTTACATTGGATCCATTTATTATCAAGCGAACCAATTGTTTTGCGGTCTTTGTCAGTGTTAGACTCAGCTGTGTATTGGAGAATCTTGTTGTTTAAGCAAATTTGAAAGCGATCAAATGTTATCGTGCCATTATCGTCTTGTGAGTAGCTTATTCGGTTACCAAGTACATCATCACCGTGTTGGTCTATGACACATTGATTGTTGAATGCGTAAAAAGCAGGTGGGAAATTGATAGGGTATTGACTTGGTATTTTAGCCCTTTGCACACTATGTTCATCTGTTCGTTGACCCTTATCCCATTGCTTGATAATTATTTGTAATACTAAAATACTCATATTGATAATTTGGCAGAGCCAGACTCTAAATTAAAGTGTGACACTATAATATCATTGGAGAGCTAAATTTAGTTTCTTTAAAATACGGGATTATCGAGTATTTGAAATACATGGTGCATTGAACTCTATGGATTAGTCTGAGTCTGTCACTGTAGTGAACACCTAGCATAAAGAAACCACTAGACATGACTTTATGATTGGCTAAAACTGTTAAAGTAATCGGAATAATCAGTTTTTCTAATCTTACAATTTATATTATTATAAAACCGTCAATTCTAATTAGCGAGGAAAAGAGATGAAAAAGAAACTTACTACAAATTCAGGTTGCCCTGTATCAGACAACCAAAACGTTATGACCGCTGGCCCACGAGGCCCTCAATTATTGCAAGATGTGTGGTTCTTAGAAAAATTGGCGCATTTTGATCGAGAAGTTATCCCCGAGCGACGCATGCATGCAAAAGGTTCAGCGGCATATGGAACATTCACCGTAACGCACGACATAACTCAATATACTAAAGCAAAAATATTTTCTGAAATCGGCAAACAAACTGAGCTATTCACTCGATTTTCAACTGTCGCCGGTGAGCGTGGTGCTGCCGATGCTGAACGCGATATTCGGGGTTTTGCTATTAAATTTTATACCGAAGAAGGTAATTGGGATCTTGTCGGTAACAATACTCCCGTTTTCTTTTTACGTGATCCCTTAAAGTTTCCTGATCTCAATCATGCTGTAAAACGTGATCCACGCACCAATATGCGTAGTGCTCAAAATAACTGGGATTTCTGGACATCATTACCTGAAGCCTTGCATCAGATAACCATTGTCATGAGTGATAGGGGGCTTCCTGCTACTTATCGGCATATGCACGGCTTTGGTAGTCATACATTTAGCATGATCAACGCTGATAATGAACGTGTTTGGGTTAAATTTCATTTTAGATCGAATCAAGGCATTAAAAACTTAACCGATCAAGAAGCAGAAGTTATTGTAGGTAAAGATCGAGAAAGTCATCAAGCAGACTTATACAATGCCATTGAAGAGGGCAATAACCCGTCATGGGTGTTGCAAATTCAGGTGATGACAGAAGCGCAGGCTGATAACTCACCCTATAACCCTTTTGATTTGACCAAAGTCTGGCCACATGCCGATTATCCTTTAATTGAAGTGGGTGCCATGGAATTAAATAGAAACCCTGAAAACTACTTTGCAGAAGTTGAGCAGGCCGCATTTAATCCAGCCAATGTGGTCCCTGGTATTAGTTTCTCGCCAGATAAAATGTTACAAGGTCGCTTGTTTTCCTACGGTGATGCACAACGTTATCGTTTAGGTGTAAATCATCAACATATACCAGTCAATGCAGCGCGTTGCCCTGTTCATAGTTATCACCGTGATGGTGCGATGCGTGTAGATGGCAATTTTGGTAGCACGATTGGTTATGAACCGAATAGTAAAGATGAGTGGCAAGAGCAGCCAGATTACTCTGAACCGCCGATGAGTTTATCGGGTGCAGCCGACCATTGGGATCACCGTGAAGATGACGATTATTATTCACAACCCGGTAATTTATTTAGGTTGATGAATGAGCAGCAAAAAGAAGCGCTATTTAATAACACTGCGGGTTCTATTGGTGATGCATCAATAGATATTCAAAAGCGTCATATTAGAAACTGCTTAAAGGCTGACCCAGCTTATGGTGCGGGTATAGCGAAGGCGCTTGCTATATCTTTAGATGATATTGAAACGTAAAGCTTAACAGCAAGATATTTTCAAAAGAGAAAGAGGCTGGCAGACACCCTGATTATGGATATCTGCCAGCCTCATTTTATTGCGCCCATCACGTTATTTATTTTACGGATAAAGCCAGCGAGTGTTTGGCATAAGCATCGTAAAATCAATTTCGTGGTGGGAAATACGTTAGCTTAGGATTCAGGTTTCGGCTTCCWWTTKGCSSWTKRRTCKGCTTTNKKCKMYGWWSTWTSYTTWGCCTGYYTTGTATCCTTMGCCCATTCATCTGATTTAGCTTTACGTTYTACGCGCAATTGTTCAGCGTCTTCTARGYTTAGTTCAGCAGGCTCACCTKGCGATTGACCTTCTGGAATAACGCGYTCCCKAGGTGRCAATAAAAACTGTTCGGAAGATACCTTAGGTAAGYTTTTAAATTCATACAAATAGAAAACTTCAACTTTTTCACGYGCCCAATCTGTTTTTTTTAAAAACTTCACACTAGAATCAATGCTCGGGTTCGTTCTGAAACAATTAATGTTTAAATAGGCAAAGAGAATCTCAAAACCATAGTGCTCTACAATTTCAGTCAACACGGTTTTCAAGCCGACACCATGTAAGGGATTGTTCGTGTAATTGATCTCATTGTCCATGTTAATGTCCGCCCAAGGCCTCTAATTGAATGCCATACATTATACCTGTTGTAGCATCATATCTTTCTTTTACGAGTGTTTATTTAAAAGATTTGTTCTTATGCTCGGCAGGGAGCGCAGTTGAATTTAACCCGAATTACTCAAGCTGTAAAGTATCAACAAACCATTGTCTGATATCAATAACTTGTTGCCGACAAACAGAGTGTTCCATAGCATAACGCTTTAAGACGACGGGATAGCCTTTCGATGACAGCAAATCAAAACTAAGCTGGCCTAAACTGACAGGAACAATAGAATCATTATCACCATGATGAATGGCTATCGGCAGATCTTGATTAGCAGCGTTAAATTCAATACTGTCTTTGGTAGCAAAATAGGTTGATAGTGCCAACAAACCTGCTAATTTTTTAGGGAAGGACAGGGCGGCCTCAAAAGCAACCGCGCCACCTTGTGAAAACCCAGCAATAATAATGCGATCACTCTCAATGCCCCTCGCTATTTCATTATTGATAAAATCAACAATAGCCGCGACCGATATTTTAAGTTGGGCTTCATCTACTTTGCGATCAATATTCATCTCTAAAATATCATACCAAGCCGGCATCACCGCACCGTTATTAATGGTGACAGGCATTGACGGTGCATGGGGGAATATAAAGCGAATAGCCGCTTTATCCGGCAAGCCTAATTGAGCAACAATAGGTTCAAAGTCATGMCCATCAGCRCCYAAACCRTGCARCCAAATAATCGATGCATYMGGGTTGGGATTCGTTTCAAGTTCAACATGCGGTAATAATTGAGCCATWTGCSYTGCCTATATTWTAAGRTRAAAAGATGAGCTANYTTAATNYTAACGYAATGTTCGRCT
Source organism: Methylophaga sp. (assembly GCA_002733335.1). GTDB lineage: Bacteria > Pseudomonadota > Gammaproteobacteria > Nitrosococcales > Methylophagaceae. The sequence goes on along the minus strand of NVVK01000008.1, from coordinate 5,619 downwards.
AAATAAATTAAGTGCCAGTTGATAAGCTAACTGAGCMGTTTGRGCATCATAACGGCCACCATCACCTTCATCACGCATAAAGGCATGACCCGCATTAAAYTCRTGCCATGTGAAGGTAATATCCGTTTYRTTTARTTCTTTATAAATCTTAGCCAGYGCTTCAGTGGGAATATGATTATCYTGCTTRCCCCAAATCATGCACAACTCACCATTAATATCATCYAAACGTTCCATGCTGTGTTGRCCCGGTTGATTAGGAATCACCTGAATATGTAAGTCMGTGCCATAAAAACAYGCCGCACCTTTTACYTCAGGYTGCAAAGCAGCACGAAAAGCCAAATGRCCACCAATGCAAAAACCCATCGCACCGATATGACCATTGCACCAGTCTTGTTGCTGTGCAAAYTCAATCATCGCYACATTATCMGTGTCATAACCCTGCACATCTTTAGCATGYTTRTCGGCATTRCCTTTCTCACGCCCYGCATCGTCATAACCYAACACCGTACCAATYGGATTCAATTCATGAAAYACCTCWGGCACYAAYACCGCATAACCCTGACTAGCGATAAACTTAGCCGCACGCTCAATTGGCCCTGTTTGCTGAAAAATCTCAGAATAAAACAAAATAACAGGRTAGCTTCCGTCCACATCAAYATCAGGGCGGTGAATRTAAGTACGCATCACCCCCGTTGGTGTATCAATATCAGYGARATGGCTTTGAATGTTCATAGAATACTCTTTGGTTTGGTTTNNTNNNGTTTTAAATAAAGTCGGGCTATTGTACTAGATTGCTCAGCAATAAAATAAATCGAGTGGAATGAATAGCTAGTTTGGCTGAGTCTTTGAGCTTACGGGGTAAAATTTAGAAAGATCAAACACCGCCTTTTTCGATAATAAAGACCAACTCATCATCTGTTTCAGTCAGATTAATCAATACATTATTAGATATTTCACAATAAACAGGAATATCAATAAAAGCACCGCGATCAGTAGCAATCACACGTAATCTGTCTCCTTTATTCATTGTTAAAAGTGCTTTTTTAGTTTTTAACAAAGGAAGAGGGCAGTTAAGACCAGAGGTATCAAGTTCAGTATCAAAATGGGACATTGTTGTGAWTAAGCTCTTTACTATATTTTCCAAAGCGCCATTCTATGCGATATCAAGAATTTGTGTATAAATTACTAGTAACATCGTTTTAACTCAAAGTGCAAAACAACTTGTTATTAATCCTGCTCTTYTGTCAAAAATTAAGTGATTAAGGCTAAAAGGAAAATGATGGTAATGTAGAGCTAGTACCTAAGTACAATATACATTTTAATCGTAATTGTATATCCTATCNCCCATGTCAGWATGAGAATGCNTTNNNNATMMWGRMAAYKSAMASYYMYWKMTCTTTAGTGCGAAAATATAAAGATGACTAGCTCGCATAACGRAACTAAATTTTAGGGAATACCACATGAAAATGCTTGGGAAAAAAATATTTATGGCAATAGGCTTGTTTTTTATTGCTTCTATCGCTGCAAATGCAGCGACAGTTGATCTTAACGCAGAAACAGCTAGTAATGCTGTTATGTTGGATCTAACTGCCGGCACATATAATGTTACAGCATACGCGGGTACATATACTGCGTGGAATGCTTGGGGCAATACTTATGGCTGTGATGGCAATGGTGCAAATTGTACACACGGTTGGATTAACAACTATTCAATTGATACGCCAGAGACAGGTTCGTTCCTAACTACTAATGGGATGAGATACGAGACTGCAGAGCTAGCATTATTAAATGCGCTTAGCGTAACGTTCACACTGCTATCAGATGCAACTGTTAAGTTTTTTATTCAGGATGCACCTTATGGGGATAATGTTGGTGGTATCTCATTAATGGTGAACCCTTCAGCAGTACCCGTACCAGCAGCAGCATTTTTGTTTGCTCCTGCATTAATAGGCTTCATGGGTTTACGTCGCAAGGCTAAATCAGCTTAAGTCTAAGCAAACAAAGCAACACATAATCAAGCTGTGATGGGTAAAATCACGGCTTTTTTATTGCCTATCAATCAGTANTTTTATAATATTCAAAAGGCAATAAAACCYCAAATAATGTTGGCTTCCCCCTTGATATTCCAAACCAAGCGAGCCTGACCTCACTGATTTTTATTGGTTTCGATRCACCTYAGGTCACTGGTATTATTTTTATATTTTTCTGTAATGAGGTTTCTGTTATTATTCCCGTGTCTCACGCTTTGTGGTGACACGTCGCAAAACAGCGATATCTATTTTACTCATTACCATGTAGGGATGTTATGCCAGAAATTATCATTGAAAAAAACTTAAGTGAAGAACGTTTAGCAGAATTAGGTGTTTCCGGCTGGAACATCTGGGACTGCCCAGTTTCTGAATTTCGTCTAGATTTTGACAACAAAAACGAACGTTCATACATCTTAGAAGGCGAAATTGTAGTCACTCCAGATGGTGGCGAGCCTGTGACTATCGTACCGGGTGATTATGTTGTCTTCCCTGACGGCTTAAAAAGCGTTTGGSMAGTAACGAAAACATTGAAAAAGCATTACCAGCATTTCTAAAYTGATTAAGGCATCTTCGGATGCCTTTTTTTTAATCAAAAAATACARTTAAACCAAATAATAATATTGAGAGAATAATAATGAGTGAAAATTCATCCACTACAAAGACATTTCAACAACGCGTTGATGAGTTTATTGCTGTTGCAAACCAGCAAGCGGCTGATAGTTCAGTAGACGATGTTAATACATCAATTATATTTTCTGCCGCGCGGTTTAATGCATTTAGCGTAGCCCGTTCAGTTGATAGTGCAGAGAARTTGCAAGCAGAGAAACAAGGCGCGATAGAATACTTCACACAACGCTTCGCAGAGATGTTGGAACAAAACATAGATGAACATATTTCGCGTTTTGACCGCTATTCACAAAAATAAATTGATAAAATATCAGACCTGTTTTTAGTAGTGCTGAACCAAAAGGTTCAGCCAGCTTGATTTATYCCTAAGTGGCGCTGTTCTTTTTTGATAAACGTCCAAGCGATAAARCGACTYACCTTTTGCCCYTGTGYCATRTCGATRGTTTTCACYTCAACGGCTTTAACCTTATCTAACATCTTGTAAAGTGGGGCGAGGCTATCCTTTTTTGACACCAAAGCGCTAAACCACAGACACTGGTCGGCAAACTCTACGCTCTCATCGATCATGGTCGCGATAAACTTCACCTCACCACCCGGACACCAAAGCTCGGCATTCTGACCACCGAAATTAMGTTTRTTTTGCTGGRCTTTKCCGAGGTTTTTCCACTTTCGTTGCGTGCCTTTTTTTGCRGCMTCAGCCGAWGAATGAAARGGTGGGTTGCASAGRSTGAGRTGGAAAAAATCATTMGRRCYTATCACRCCTYTAAATAYATTMTYRGGYGWTTTTTGTARTTTRAGTTTGATMTTCAGTTTRTTGAACTGGCAAATCTGCTGCGCCACCTTGATGGCAACAGGATCGATATCAGTGCCGGTAAAGCGCCAACCGTATTCACTCTGACCGGTRAGCGGATACACCARATTGGCACCGGTACCGATATCCAACACCTTGATGCTGCGTCCATGAGGAATCTGGTGATTGTTGTCACTAGCAAGCAGATCGGCCAGATGATGTATATAGTCAACACGGCCGGGAATGGGCGGGCATAAATAATGAGCGGGGATATCCCAAAAATCAATATTGTAATGCGCCTTGAGCAACGCTTGATTAAGCGCACGCACTGCCAGCTCATCATGAAAGTCGATGGTGAGGTCACCGACAGGACTGTTGCGTGTAAAAGCCTCAAGCGCCGGTGACTGTTTCACTAAACGTGCAAAGTCATAGCCATCACCGTGTTGGTTACGAGAGTGCAGCTTTGTATTAGTGGCCATTGTTAATCCGCCACGATCGCATTAGTAACCATAGCTTCTTTTCGTAAAAGGAGCTCAACAATAATAAACGCAAACGGAATAACCGCAGCCAAAAACAAGGCTAACCAGATAAGGATAGACCAACCTTTTTTGTCGGTGACAAGTAAAGAAAGCACAAGGTAAGCGATGAACAAAACACCATGGAACATGCCAAGATAAAAAACAAAATCTCTACTTATTATTCCAAACGTCACACATAAAATCATTAAGAACGACAAACCCTCAACAACACTAATAACTCTAAAGTTTTTCAGCATAAATACAGCCCTTTTATTCGATTTTAATTTTCTTTATTTTGAGTCATATTATCGGCCTCTAATGCCAGCCTCGCTCTTTCAGCTTTTGAAATGTACTTATCTTTCTTACTCTCTTGCAAGCGTTTTTCAGGATTTCTTAACTTATTCTTGTGCAGTTGAATTAACTTTTTCATACGGTTCATAAGGCTTGTGTATCGTCGAATGGAGGTTGCTCAGTCTAATTCATATTCATAAATTAGAAAAGGGTAGTTGGCTCCCCATTTATCGTGCCCATCACGATCTTTATTTTGCGGCTAAAGCGGGCGAGTGTTTGAGCGTAGCGACAAATTTGTCTGGAACGAATCTAGGATGTTTTTTATTAGTAATCAATCGAGTCGTTAAGTATGTCATTCCGACCAGAGGAGGAATCTTTGTTACTTAGTTAAGTTTTAAGATCTCTCCCTCTGGTCGAGATGACATTGTTGTTAATACCATCAGCATAAACTTTTACGATGGATTCCAAATAGCCACTGTTTATTAACCCCCCGTAAAATCAATAACGTGTTGGGTGGGTGCCTTTTTGATGAAATACATCCCTAACGGGGTTGCTTCGCATCCTAAATATGCTCCTGCATATTTGTCTTTGGTTCGTTTATTTGGGGCAAGCAATAGAAATGAGTGCCTAGCGGCGAGCGACCAACAGAGAAGGAATTAATAAAAATCAATCGAGTCTGCCATTGATTCCCGTGACCCCATTGCTTACAGGAAAATAAAAGCTCATTGCTTACAGACTAAAACTTACTGTACAGGGTTTTTATCAATTAATTCATCGATATACTCAGTCAATGACTTAGTGAATTCTTCGCTAAACCAACTGATTGCATTATCGCGATCAATTTTCAGATTATGTGATTTATATTGAGCTTCAAAAGCATTAAAGCGAGCAGTAGCTTCCCTCATCGCAGCACTAATATCATCCATTTCAATAGTTTTGAAATGTTCATTTGCAAGAGACAAAAAACCATTGACCATCTCAGGATAGGAAAGTGTACCATCACTCTTTTTATCGCTAGGTTTGATGAGGCGGATTGGAATAATAGTGTCTTGGCTCATGGTGCAAATACCCTTGGTGTAATAAATAATATAGGCGTTTCGCTCAAAACGTGTGGCAAGTGTTGAGACAAAACTGGACCACCAATTATACATTAAATGCCAGGTTCGAAAAAATGTATGCCCGTAATGAGGTCAGGGAATCTCAGTATCAAGTTATGCTTAGACTAAGGATAAAAGGGAAGTGAGCTTCCTCCAATATAACGGATGAATTAACTAAAGGGCGTTAGCCCGCTCAAATTCAGCTGGGCTTACATAGCCCAAATATGAATGTCTACGCTTGCGATTGTAAAACACTTCAATATATT
>NVVK01000007.1:115848-141330 GCA_002733335.1 Methylophaga sp. | reverse complement strand
TTACGACCCCCATGGTAAACGCAGAAACAGTGATTGGACCGATATCTCAGGCACGCCTGCACCATCAAACGCAACCGACCGCGGCTTTACCGGCCATGAGCATATTGATGAAGTCGGTTTAGTGCATATGAATGGGCGGGTATATGACCCCAATCTGGGGCGGTTTATATCAGCCGATCCGAATATTCAATCACCGCTTAATGCACAAAGTTTAAATCGTTATAGCTATGTGATGAATAATCCGCTCTCGTTTACCGATCCGTCTGGGTTTTTCTTTAAGGGTTTGTTTAAAAGCATCTTTGGGGCGTTTAAAAACTTGTGGAGAGGTGCAGTTAAATTTATTAAGAGTATTTTGAACCAGCCTGTATTACGGACCATAGTAGCCGTTGTTATTACTGTGATTGCTCCGGAACTAAATATCTTTCTAAAAGGCTTTGCTGCTGGCTATGTGGGGAGTGGAGGTGATTTAAAAGCCGGGTTGGTTGGGGCGATTACGGCGGGGGCGTTTAATTGGGTTGGACATGGTGCTAACAGCCCTTGGAAAAATCTGTCTAATGCTAGTTCAAACTTTTTGAGAGCAAGCAAAGTTGCCGCTCACGGTGTTGTAGGTGGCTTGTCTTCCAAACTTAATGGTGGTAAATTTGCACATGGGTTTTTATCCGCTGGAACAACGCAAGCCTTCGCTGGAAAAATTGGCGGTATTGATGCTGATAATGCTGGATTTTCTGCTCAGCGAACGATTGCCGCCGCCGCCGTGGGTGGGGCTAGTTCTGCTTTGGGCGGCGGTAAGTTTGCTAATGGAGCGTTGACTGGGGCGTTTAGTCGGGCGTTTAATGATGAGGCTAGCGAGAGGGGTAAAGTAAATGCTAGATTAGAAACTATCCGCTCCGGAGCCAAAAGAGGAATTCTCTCACGCCCAGATGCTAACTTTTATTATAATAACTCTTCAGTTCAAATAAATTTTGATGCTTCTGTCTTGACGGTACAAGAGAACCGAACAGTGTCCCCTAAAGTTTTTACGGTTCAAGGCGAGCACTGGTCCGTACATGGGAGGGTATGGGTTGTTGATGGACTAATTCAGCGTGAGACCTATGATTTTGCATATAGTGGTAATTTGGTTAGAGATGCTCAAACTTTGGTTGGGCGAATTGATGCAGGGGTTACTATCTGGGGAAGTGCTGACCCTCGTGGAGGAGGATTCAATATAAAATATTTCAATAAACCAAAAATTATAATACTAGGCAAATGATTAATATGAAATATATATTGCTACTATGCATTTCTTTTGTTTTTCTTACGTCTTGTGGTCGAGAAGAAGATTTAGGAGCTGGTTATCATTATTATTACACTAGCTCTATTGGGCGAAGGATTGTAAAAAATGGTGAGGCGGTAGTTGATACCGCTGTATTAGGATACTCTTTCAATAAAAAATTCATTGCTGTTGTTAGGCTTGTTAGTGAGAGATATCGCTGTGAATATAAAAGCGCTGAATTAAAAAGTTCGTGGGGAGTTGATTTACAATTTATTGATCAGTTAGAGTACTATATTATTGATAAACGTACTGGTGAAAAACAAGTATTTAGGGATAAAGACGAGTTCTATACTCAAGCAATCATTGTTGGAATTAAAGATGAGGTAGAAGTCGATCAAGATATAAAGGCAGTAATTCTCAATAGAAGACATTTGAATGAGGTTGATTTAAGGTATTGCGAATCAATGGGGTCAGACTCGATTGATTTTTAAGCCTTACTTGAGATATACTCTAGATTAGTTACTTCTAGGGTTATTTAATGGCACGTTTACCTCGTTTTGTTATTGTTGACCAACCGCAGCATGTGATTGTGCGGGGTAATAATCGTGATCCTATCTTTCTTGCTGACGAAGATTATCAGTTTTATCTAGAAAAACTAAAACAAGCTTGTGAAAAACACACGTGTGATTTGCATGCTTATGTGTTGATGACCAATCATGTGCATCTATTAATCACGCCACATACTGAGCAAGGCTTAAGTAAAGTAATGCAGATGATAGGCCGTTATTATGTGCAATATTTTAATCATAGCTATCAACGCACCGGTACATTATGGGAAGGGCGTTATAAAGCGACATTGATTGATTCTGAGCGTTATCTTCTCACCTGTTATCGCTATATTGAACTCAACCCTGTGCGTGCAAGTGATATGGCTGAACATCCGGCCGATTATCCTTGGTCAAGTTATCGTTATAATGCCTTGGGGCAAGAAGATAGCTTGATCACGCCACATGCAGAATATTTGCAGTTGGGAGATAATGCTGCAGAACGGCAACACGCTTATCGTGATTTATTTAATCATCATATAACGCAGCGAACCTTGGCGGACATAAGACAGGCAACGAATAAAGCATGGATTTTGGGTAGCCAGCATTTTAAAAATAAAATTGAACAACAACTAAATCGTCGGATCAATCCGTTGCCGAAGGGTGGAGATCGAAAATCGGCTGCTTATCGTGAACGAATAAAATTGAGCAATGAATCATAATGCCTATTACCAAGGGTTAATTACATTAAGGTTAAATGGCTCAAAGTCTTTGATATTCCGTGTTGCTACACTGGCTTCATGCATCTGGCAAATCGCTGCAATTTGAGCATTTGCCATACTTACTTGACGGCCTGATGCTTCACAACTGCTAACGAGATCTGCGTATAGCATTGCCGCCTGACTATCAAAAGCCAATATCCGACCGCCAAAGTCTTGAGCAAACATTTCACTTGCCGCAGTGAACAGTGCCGATTTTCGTTTTCCTTCAGGTAATCTAGTGATGCCATAGAGAATTTCTGTAACTATATGCTCGGTAAGTTGAACCTTGATCTGAGTGCAGTAGGACTTTCTGTTTCTTTGGTTTATTCTTGATAGCTATTACCAATGCCGCTTTCACTAAATCAGTGTCATTATGTTTTGACATCGACCAGCCGACGATTTTTATAGAACATATCAAGGGGAACAAAGGGGGGGCGTCAATTTGATNTTNMWRMCAAGNYSWAYWGAMKTRGNAGCTKWAAYANTGSRGTAMCRSKTSMRYTYGGTNKMRWAWMMATCAAATATAATTATTTTTTADDATTANMARTAWAKMYMAWKYRTTRKMTWAWSWTYTGGCNNNKWSRACYGTKMYYATYTTTTGATAAATAATCTAAAGGGGAAAATAATGAATAAGCAAACAATGACAGATGTAATTGTAAGCACCAAAGCAAGTAAAGGGCTTACATGGGAGCGAATGGGAGAAGATTTAAAGCTATCACCTGTATGGTTAGCTTCTGCATGTTTAGGTATGAATAGTGCGACAGCTGAACAAGCTAAAGCGATTGCCGCCTATTTAGGCTTAGATGACAAAGTGGTAGCAGCACTTGCTAACTATCCAATGAAAACGTGGGATCAACAAATTGCTACCGATCCACTGATTTATCGTTTTCATGAAATCACAGGCGTATATGGCACKASYTTAAAGRCWGTCATYCAAGAAAAATTTGGTGATGGCATTATGAGTGCAATTGATTTTTCGATGGAAGTTGAAAAAATTGAAGATCCGAAAGGCGATCGTGTTTTAGTGACAATGAATGGTAAGTTCTTACCCTATAAGAGCTGGTGAGTTTTTTAKATTTACTAATTAGCTGGCCTGATTCGATTGATTTTAAATTGAGTCAATAAATCGAKCTTGGCTAGTGRAAAATAAATGGTGYGCCTRRYRGSAAGCTCACAGWGTCCTYCAATTMTTATGAARMATTACCGTTWTATTTCATTATTTACTTGAAATAATAATGCTTACCTATCCTCCCAAGAGGATAAATTGCAATTATCCCTTAAGTGGTATATATTGTAYTTATCCTGTATGGAGGATAATRTATGAAGAAAATAACGACGACGAAAGCTCTTGGYATTATGTTGCGTGATYATCGTAAGAAGGAAAGYATTACACAAACTGATCTTGCCAAGCTTGCTGGGGGGATAAAACAATCTACGGTATCTAATTTTGAGAATAATCCAACKACTGCGAGAATCGATACGCTGTTTAAATTAGTAAATGCATTGGGTTTGGAAATGCACCTAGTAGAGAAAAAAGCACAGTTGCCATTAGGGGATGATGAATGGTAAAAAGACTTTATACCTTTATGAATGGCGTTGAAGTGGGAGTGCTGGAAAAGACACGTGGCGGAGGAATGGCTTTCTCCTATGATCGTGATTGGCTGGATAATCCTACAAGGCGTCCAATTTCTCTTTCAATGCCATTATCTACTTCAACTTATAGTGGACATGAAGTATATAATTACTTTGATAATTTGCTGCCCGACAACCAAGTGATTCGTGAGCGGGTGCTGGCTAAGTTAATGATACCAGTAGATCATCCATTTGATATCTTAGCTGCAATAGGTCATGACTGTGTTGGCGCTCTCCAACTGCTCCCAGATAGAACTGAATATCACCCTAGAATTGAAGCAAGTTATTTGTCAGAGCACGATGTTGCAAACCAGCTACGTCATTATAGAGAAAGTCCTTTAGGGATGAATGAAGGTGTCGATTTTCGGATTTCATTGGCAGGGGTTCAGGAAAAGACAGCATTATTATACAAAGGTGGAGAGTGGTTAATACCTCATGGTGCGACACCAACCACACATATTATCAAGCTGCCTGTAGGTGTGATCCAMAATGCTTCTGGGCATATCGATTTGACCAGTAGTTGTGATAATGAATGGACATGTCTTGAAATAATCCGACATTTTGGTATTGCGACCACCCAAGCTAAGGTGGAGAACTTTGAAGACCAACGTGTACTGGTCGTTGAGCGCTTCGATAGGCGATGGACAGCTAATCAGGACTGGGTGCTACGGTTGCCACAAGAAGATTTTTGCCAAGCAATGAATCTTCCGTCCAGTAAAAAGTATCAAGCAGACCGTGGCCCTGACATGGCTGATTGTTTACAGCTGTTACAAGATAGTGCAAACAATTACGAGGATCGKGTTAAWTTCTTYAAGACRCAAATATTATTTCTTCTTCTCTCAGCCCCTGATGGGCATGCAAAGAACTTCAGTCTTCATTTACAGCCAGGTGATAAYTTCTCACTAACCCCYGTTTATGACGTGTTATCAATTTATCCTATTATGAACAAACAGCTTAAACATCGTGCAAAATTAGCTATGGGATGGATGGGGACAACWAACGGATATCGGTACAAAATTCAGGATATACAACTGCGCCATATCTTATTTACTTCGAAGAAGCTTGGTTTGCTAGATGAGATGAGCGCTTTTATAAGCGATATTGAGGCACTCACCTACCATGCTGTCACTCTGACTGAAGTTCAGGCTAAAGTTCAGAGTATTGATATGAAAATTGCTCAACGAATTCTTGAACAGACATACTCAAAAGCTAAGTGGTTACAAAGTGCATATGAGCATATTCAATGATGTAAACGATATATTATTTTATAACTTACTTTGTAAACTCGGAGTCATCCCTGAGATAGAAACTATTCTATATTGAACATCATATCGTGTAGAGTGCTAAAAATAGACGTCTAGCATGGCTCCACCCTTATTAAAATATTAAGGGGACTTAATGGTGCGCCTAGCAGGACTTGAACCTGCGGCCCCCAGTTTCGGAAACTGGTACTCTATCCAGCTGAGCTATAGGCGCATAAATTTTAAATTATACCCGAAATGATTGTTAGCCTTTGTACCTATTGTTGTGGATGAACGCAAGTTTCGGAAACTGGTACTCTATCCAACTGAGCTACAGGCGCACATTGAACTATTTAGGACTTACTTTCTCTAATTTCCAAATCTCATTATTGTACTCTTCCATGGTGCGATCAGTGGAGAATTTACCACTGGTGGCGGTATTCATTATAGCCATAGCTGACCAGCGGCTTTGGTCTTGATACGCTAGACCGGCTAAATGCTGTGCATCGATATAGCTACGGAAATCKGCAATGGTCATCCATGGGTCATTGTGGCTAGTAAAAGCGTTAATGATGTTATCAAAACGGTTAGGTTCAAACTGATTGAAATGGCCGCCTTCAAGTAAGTCTACTACGCGTTTAAGGTCACGATCTTGTGCAATGATGGCACGAGGATTATAACCCACACGTTTTTTTTCAACTTCGTCTTCGGTTAAACCGAATAGGAAGAAGTTTTCTTCACCTGCTTCTTCACGAATTTCAATATTAGCACCATCTAAGGTACCAATCGTTACGGCACCGTTCATCATGAATTTCATRTTACCTGTTCCGGATNNTTCNTKRCYTRSMRYTSMNANTTKTTCYKRTMAATNWGCTGNNYTRGGCWSMKWRYTWMYRTVKYKGANACTTGVTNNMGYTWGGTAWMMMSACGACTTTTAATTTATCGCCCACATCAGGATCGTTATTGACTACACTGGCGACATTATTAATCAGTTTGATAATGTCTTTTGCCATGGCATAACCTGGTGCGGCTTTACCACCAAAAAGAACGCAACGTTGAACAAGCCCTTTTGTATCACCTCGTTTGATGCGATCATAAAGATGGATAACGTGCAGWATGTTAAGTAACTGACGTTTRTATTCATGAATACGTTTTACTTGAATATCRAATAAGGCATTGGTATCAAATGTAATGCCACAACTTTGTTTGACCAAATCTGCAAGGTGTTGCTTRTTTGATTTTTTAACACTATCCCATTTTCTTTGGAATGCGGTGCTGTTCGCAAACGGAATTAGCTTTTTAAGCTGATCAAGATCGGTAATCCATTGTTCACCGATTGTTTCGTTGATGAGCGCTGTTAATTCTGGATTACACCATGCCATCCAACGACGTTGTGTTACACCATTTGTTTTATTATTAAATTTAGTAGGCCAAAGCTCATARAARTTATGGAATAAGCCTTTCTGTAATAATTCTGAATGCAGCGCGGCAACACCGTTGACAGAGAAACTACCGACGATGGCGAGATGTGCCATACGTACTTGTTGTTGCCCACCTTCTTCAATGATTGACATGCTAGCAAGACGTGCTTTATCACCAGGCCAGCGGCGTGCTACTTCACTTAGGAAGCGTGCATTAATTTCATAAATKATTTCTAAAACACGTGGTAACAAGCGKCCAAACATSGGTACAGGCCAGCGTTCTAATGCTTCGGGTAATAAGGTATGGTTGGTATAGGCCATTGTTTTTGTAACAATAGTCCATGCTTTATCCCAACCTAAGCCATGCTCATCCATCAATAAGCGCATCAATTCAGCAACGGCTACGGTGGGATGTGTATCATTAAGTTGAAAACAATTCTTCTCAGCAAAATGTTCAAAATTTTCACCATTATTAGTGAGCCAATGACCAATAATATCTTGCAAACTCGCTGAGGCGAGGAAATATTGCTGGCGTAAGCGAAGCTCTTTACCATTTTCACTGGCATCATTAGGATATAACACCATACTGATGTTTTCAGCCGCATTTTTGCTTGCTACGGCTTCGGTGTAAGAGCCGGCATTAAAATCTTCTAGATTAAATTCATCCGTTGCTTCTGATTTCCATAGACGCAATTTATTCACGGTGCCATTTTGATAGCCGGGAATAGGTAAATCATAGGGAACAGCCAAGATATCATTGGTGTTGAGCCAATGAACGGTCATATCGCCCGCTGTATTTTTACGRAACTCAGTGTGRCCACCGAATTTAATACGTTGTGTGTATTCAGGACGTTCTAGTTCCCATGGGTTGCCATCACGTAACCAGTGATCRGGGCTTTCAATTTGATTACCATTTTCAATGCTYTGTTGGAACATGCCRTATTCATAACGAATACCGTAACCGGTAACMGGKAGTTGTAGYGTTGCACAGCTATCAATAAAACAGGCTGCTAGACGACCTAARCCACCGTTTCCTAAACCGGCGTCATGTTCAAGTTCAGTTAATTCTTCAAAGTCTAATCCAAGATCAACCATTGCTTTTGTGACKGATTCGCTTAAGCCGAGGTTYAGTGCMGCATTACCCATTGCACGGCCCATCAAGAATTCCATTGACATATAATAAGCTTGTTTACACTTGCTTTCAGAGTAAGCCAACTTGGTTGCTTTCATGCGCTCAAACAAGCGATCGCGCAGTGTTAAAGCAAGCGATGTGTAGAGGTAGTGACCTGATGCACASCCTTTATCTTGTGCGAGATGGGTGCCATAGTAACTTTTAAAATCACGTTCKARTGATTTTTCATCCATGCCTAATTTTGGGGTGTTATTGAGTTCTGGATTGGGATTAACMGTGCATGCGTAGCGAGGGCTCATTTTAATGGGTCCTTAAAAATATARATTATTGAATTTGAGACACCCTAATATTCGTTAGGGTAGATGGAGATAAAKCCATCACGATTAGGCATCGTTACCTGAGGTAGATTTTCTTCAGTAAGAATCATGTCTGCGTCTATTATACCATCTTGACTCAATATATAGGCACTCAATGCATAAACTTCATTTGCCGATAAGGAATAAGGCCGATCAATAGGCATAGCCCGCCTAATGTAATCAAATAAGGTTGTCGCGTAGGGCCAATAACTGTTGACGGTTTTCTCKGGGTATTCACTGGYCAATGAACCTACTTCACCRATAACAGGMTCCGCACTGCCACCWATGCCTTCAGGGCCGTGACATGCGGCACAKTGTAAKGCGAATATTTTAGCRCCTTGGGMAGCATTTCCTTTGCCTACGGGTAGATTTTCACCATCAGGTGAGATGGTTAAATTCCATTGTGATTGTGCACTTAACGCTGCGGCCGGTTTGCCGAGTAGTTGATAACTGATATCAGCATACGCCACCGCTGAAATAATAAAAAATAGGCTGCCCGTAATAAGTTTAGAAGTCATAACCATAGACATGATTGATATCCCCGTCTTCAGTAATTTCCCAGCTTACAATCGCGTTGTAATGGAAAAAACCATGTTTGCCACGRTTTTGGATTAATGTTTCACGATCAGGTTGAACATAACCTGTTTCATCTGTCGCTCTGCTTTGCAAAATGGCATATTCACCTTGCCATTTCCACGGCAGGCAAAAACGGGTAAAGGCTTTATCTAAAATAGGGCCTTGTAATTCGGCATCAACCCAAGTATCACCMCCATCMGCAGAAATTTCGACACGYGTTATTTTGCYGCGACCAGACCATGCTAAACCTGAAATTTGATAAATACCGGGATTATCCGGCAACATCATGCCTAGTGACGGTGAAGTGATGAKYGAYTTRGCTTCATTGATAAAGGTRAATTGGCGAGCAGTGCCATCGGGCATTAATTCTGTATATTGTGATGTTTCATCACGTGACATCGCTGGTTGATCTGTTAAGCGTAATTGACGTAGCCATTTAACATTGAGAATACCTTCCCATCCCGGCAAGACTAAACGCATGGGATAMCCATTTTCAGGACGAATRCGTTCACCATTTTGGTATAAAGCGAGGAGGGCATCATCRAGTAATTTTTCAAGYGGAATACTGATATTGAGTGACGAYGCATCRGCRCCTTCAGCRATRACCCATTTGGCAGCAGGTTTRATTCCTGCTTCGTTGAGCARKAGTTTRAGTGGWAYACCTGACCATTCTGCATTTGAAACTAGGCCATGTGCATAGCCGGCGCGCGATTGAATGGGATTGCTTTTCCAGCCACTATTGCTATTGCCTCCACATTCAATAAAACATGTGCGAGAGACCATGGGGTAACGCATCAAACTTTTAAGGTCAAAACTTAAAGGCGTATTGACCATGCCATCAATGAGCAAAGTATGTTGGGCAGGATCGATATCAGGTACACCATTGTGATGGCGTTCAAAATGTAGACCATTAGGGGTGATAGTGCCCTGCAATTCATGTAGTGGTGTCCACGATACACCATTGCCGGGTGCCGCTGGATTTGCTGAAATCCAGCGAATTACGCCTTGTTCATAGTGTGATGGCTGACCATAATTAGAAAAATCAGCRCCAGGTACGCGCATTGATTCAGGTAAGTTTTCTGGAAAGCCGAGTTCTTCAGAATGTGTGAGCACCGGTAAACTGAATGTACTGCCTGCTAATGCGCTACCGAATATCGCTTTTTTTAGAAATTTACGGCGGCTTTGCGGGTTGGAGTCATTCATAGGTGAGCCTCATTTGTTAGAGCTCAGGAATAAACCAGCTGTCTAGTTGGGCGATGGCCTGCTCTTTTCCTGTCTTTTTCAAGGATGAAAATAATTGGACACCAGCATTAAGATTTAGTTTTTTAAGCTGTGTTTCAACGGAATGTAAACTTGCCATTGCTGCGCCATTTTTAAATTTGTCAGATTTAGTGAGCAGTATATGAACAGGTAATTCAACATTGTTTGCCCACTTAACCATTTGAATATCAAACTCTTTTAGCGGATGTCGAATATCCATCATTAACATCAGCCCTTTTAATGCTTGCCGTGTTTCAAGATATTTCCCTAAGGTTTGTTGCCAGCGAATCTTCATCTTTTCAGGCACTTTTGCATAACCATATCCAGGCAAATCAACTAATGCGCGCTCATCATCCAGTGCAAAAAAGTTAATCATTTGGGTGCGGCCAGGCGTTTTACTTATTCGGGCTAATCCTCGCTGATCAGCGATGGTATTAATGGCGCTTGATTTGCCGGCATTAGAGCGCCCAGCAAATGCAACCTCAATACCCGTGTCAGCAGGAAGTTCAGATAATTGAGTGGCACTAATAGTATAGTGRGCCTGACGATAGATATTTGACATAAAAGTTAACTACTTAGCTAGTGCAAAAAAACGGTAATAAGAGTAACATATTACCAAGTTTATGCTCATGGTAGATAAAATGCCTATGCCATGAGTATTCTTGGTATTCAATATTTTAGGGTGAAAAATGAAGAAGATCATAATAGCAACAGTAATATATTTGGTTTCAGTATCTACCATGCCAGTAATGGCGGCGGGAGATGCGTCAGCTGGAAAAGGTAAAGCGATGGTTTGTGCTGCTTGTCACGGTGCAGATGGAAATAGCCCTTCAAATATGTTCCCTAAATTAGCGGGGCAAGGTGAAGCTTATTTAGTTAAGCAACTTATCGAATTTAAAGATGGAACGCGTAACAATGCGATAATGGCGCCTATGGTYGCCGCACTGTCTGAGCAAGATATGGCGGACTTAGCTGCTTTTTATGCGGGCAATAAAGTGACGGAAGGTGGCACGGCAGAAGATCTTCTAGAAGCTGGACAAGCGGTTTATCGTGGCGGAAATAAAGAAACAGGGGTGCCAGCATGTATGGCATGCCATGGTCCAACAGGTGCAGGAGTGCCAGCAGCCAAATGGCCAGCATTATCAGGACAACACGCCGCTTATATTGAAGCACAATTAAATGCATTTGCGAGTGGCACACGTAGCAATGACACAAATAGCATGATGCGTGATATTGCATCAAAAATGACAGAGGCTGAAATTAAAGCTGTTTCTGCCTATGCTTCTGGCTTACATTAATATTTAACGCTCTAAAAAAAGCCACATGATAATAATGTCATGTGGCTTTTTTATTATAGGCACTCGTTCCAGTGCTAATTTCAATTGGTTTAATATAATTTATGTCCGACGATAGTAGCCCACAACCCCGCCATTATAGGTTAGGCCARCGCTTATTCCTGTTCTTAGGWTCAATGGATTTAGCYGTTACTTTATTAGTTGTATTGGCTATTGCWTCTATTATTGGTACGGYTTTACAGCAAAATCAGCCCTATGCTGATTATTTGATTAARTTTGGTCCTTTTTGGTTTGATATATTTGAATCTGCTGGCATGTACGATGTGTATAGTGCTCTGTGGTTTCTTGCCATACTGACACTATTGGTTATTTCTACATCTGTTTGTGTGATTCGAAATACGCCTTCTATGCTGAAAGACATGCGCAACCTGCGCACGCAGGTACAATCAAAATCATTACATGCAATGCATCATAGAAAACAATGGTCTGTGGCTGCGGATAGGCAGAAAAATTCTACCACGATAGAAGCCACGCTTTCCACTTTAGGGTTTCGTGTTAAACAAACGCTTAAGTCTGATGAGATTCTAGTTTCAGCAATGCGTGGGGGGATGAATCGTCTTGGCTATATATTGACGCATTTGGCGATTATTATAATTTGTGTTGGTGGSTTAATWGATAGTAACTTGCCCTTAAARTTTGCAGTATGGCAAGGGAAGRTAAAAATTGAGACACGAGATTTGCCGACAAGTAAAATCCCAGAAATAAGTCGCTTAGCTGTGGGTTCTCAGGCTTTTCGTGGCAGTATTAGTATTCCTGAAGGTCGCGCATCATCGGTTGCTTTTTTAGCCATGCGAGATGGCTATTTAGTACAAAATTTACCTTTCAGAATCGCGGTAGAAGATTTCCGCATTGAGCATTATGCAACTGGACAGCCCAAGTCATTTGAAACCGATCTAATTCTATACGATGATGAATTAGCAGAGCCGATTGAAGCAACCATTGCCGTTAATCATCCTTTATTTCATAAAGGTTATGCGATTTATCAAGCCAGTTTTAGTGATGGMGGTACTAGCTTATCACTTGAAGCATGGCCTTTAGTTAAAGAGGCCGGAAATACYCCCGCTACATTTGATACYAAAGTATTTGAAAATAGACAAATGCATTGGGCTAAGCAAAGTTTGCGTTTAGAAATGATGTCATTTCGTCCCTTTAATATTAACCCWGCTCCCACAGATGAAGACCCCGATAGAATAAAAGATTTTGGCCCTAGTTTTGGTTATAAATTACGGCAAGATACGGGGGTAGCATTGGAATTTATAAATTATGCGCTGCCTGTAGAGAGGAACGGACGAGAATATTATCTTAGTGGCGTTCGAGCTAGTCAGGCTGAGGAGTTCGGGTATTTATATTTACCGGTAGATATTGATGGTGAGCTGACGCATTTTAGTAATTTCTTACAACGACTGCAAGATAAAGACATCGTTAATGAAGTAGCACATAAAATGATGCTTGAAACCTTAGCTGATATTGAGAATCAAGAYAAAAATTTAGAGGAAAGTTTGCAGGAAACCTTAACGTTACTGGTGGCAACCTTTGTTAAAGGTGGATTTGCATCCATCAATACATTTATTGAAACGACACTGCCTGAATCTGAGAAAAAGAGCCTAGGATCGGCTTATTTGAGTATGCTGAGAGAAATGTTATCRCGTATTTATCTAGGCGGTTCYMTGTATAAATATGMATTGGATGGWTCKGAACWAAATACTGAAATTCAGGCTGMAGAACTATTGTTCTTCCAAGATGCKGTTGATGCTGTGGGTAGTTTATCTCGTTATGGTTCACCGGTATTTTTATATCTGTCAGATTATGAACATGTTGAAGCGAGCGGTTTACAAATAACGCATTCACCAGGTAAGCCCATTGTTTATTTAGGGTGTACTTTTYTAATTATTGGTGTGTTCTTACTGTTTTATTTACCGCAACGCCGTTTTTGGGCAATATTAAAAGATAATGGCAATGGAACAGATGTATTATTAGCAGGAATGAGTAATCGGAACCCACGTGATTTTGACTTGTATTTTGAGCAGACTGCTCRCCAATTAGAAATGGCAACAGGGAACTCTGGGCRAGAATAAGGTTCTGAAATAKGTACCATGATCAGGTAAAAAAAGAGAAGAGAGAATGACGAATAGTATAAGCACAATGTATACCGATACAGACACAGCTCTAGTCCAGCGGTTATGGTACGGGTTAACAGCGATAGCAGCAATAGTGTTGCTGACGCTTTATTCCAGTGTCTTTGATAGTTATGAAATAGGTATTGTCATCCTTACGGCGGTAGGCTTGGCATTTCTTGGGCGGAACTGGTCAGGRTTTCGTCGCTTTATCGTCGTTGTARCGGTRCTTAGCTTTTTTGCAATATGGCTTTATGGTCAAGATCTTAGCCTAGCSGAATCAAATTTCTTTTTAAAATATTTAATCGCTAGTCAGTCTGCCATTATGTGGATGAGTGCCTTATTTGTAATGGCGACATTTACTTATTTTGCKGGTTTATTTATGCGTTCTCGTTTTACTGAAAAAGTAGGCAGTACGTTAACATGGTCGGCTACYACTATGGGMCTGGTAGGCTTAATGGTGCGCTGGCGTGAATCTTATCTCATTAGTTATGATGTRGGTCATATTCCGGTCAGCAAYTTATATGAAGTYTTTATTCTATTCTCCATTATCACCGCATTACTTTACTTATATTATGAACGCAGTTATCAGACACGTAGCTTAGGTGGTTTTGTATTATTAATTATTAGTGCAGCTGTTGTTTTTCAGCTTTGGTATACCTTTGGTAAAGGTGCTCATGAAATTCAGCCATTAGTRCCAGCACTGCAAAGTTATTGGATGAAAATTCATGTGCCTGCCAACTTTGTAGGGTATGGAGCCTTTGCTATGGCRGCAATGATTGGTGTGGCATATTTGTTGAAATCGTGGCAACAAAYTAATAATCAACASGGTTTRCTTGCTACATCYTTACCATCATTAGTAATGATGGATGATCTAATGTATAAAGCCATTGCACTAGGTTTTGCTTTCTTTACCGTGGCAACGATATTAGGTGCGCTCTGGGCGGCTGAGGCATGGGGTGGTTATTGGTCTTGGGATCCGAAAGAAACATGGGCATTAATTGTTTGGTTAAATTATGCCGCTTGGCTACATATGCGTATGACAAAAGGATGGAGTGGTAATCCTATGGCATGGTGGGCTGTAATTGGGTTATTTGTAACCCTATTTGCCTTTTTAGGTGTGAATATGTTTTTGTCTGGCTTGCATTCGTATGGCGAATTGTAAGTTTGTGAACAGTTAGAATATAAGGAAGTAAAATGAAGAAAATTATTACAGCAGCATTATTCGTGGGTGCTACATTATTACCTCTTAGTGGGTATTCAATGCCAGAAGCTTTTATTGCTGGCGTGCATTACAAATCAACAGCTTCACTGTTAGCGACGAGAAGTGAAGAGAAAATTGAAGTAGTGGAAATGTTTTCTTATGCCTGCCCGCATTGCTTTAGTTTGGATCCATTAGTTGAAGAATGGAAAAAAACATTACCCGAAAATGTAGAATTTATTGCTGTACCAGCCATTTTTCGTGATAGCTGGTTAGAGCTKGCTAARCTTTTCTATACAGCAGAAGCGACRGGTGATTTAGCAACGTTACAYCCACTTATTTTYAATGCAATTCATGTCGAAAAGCGTCGAATGGTAACAGAAGATGATATGCTTGATTTTGTTGCTGATCAGGGTATTGATAGAGAAGAATTTGCAAAAATGATGGACTCHTTTTCAGTRAAAGGAAAAGTAAAAAAAGCAHTAATGATGAGTCAATTVTCAGGAATCACAGGYGTACCWGCAATGATTGTTAATGGTAAATATATTAGCACKGGYCCYATGGCTGGTGGACAYCCCAATTTATTAAAAGCMGTCGATTTTYTARTTCAGAAAGAATCAGAATAAATTTRAAAKGGATAAGAATCGAGGCKTGCCCTCGGTTCTTAGTCTGCTATRCAGCGGTTTCKGCCGCTTTCTTTTGCTCGRTATAATGCGGCATCWGCCCGTTTAAAAACRTCTTCAAYGGTATCGTTAGGTCTRAATGTAGCCAAGCCTGCAGAAGCTGTAATAGGGACAGGTTTATGCTCATAATGGAATTTYGAAYTTTGGATCTTYTTACGRATTTTGTTCGCTAGACTCAATGCATCTTCTAAGCGTGTTTCAGGGAAAATACCTACAAATTCTTCRCCRCCAAAACGAGCGATGAAATCAGCATCACGYGTTTCCTGTTTGAAGAGACGAGCAATCGTTTTTAATACTTTATCACCTGCRGCATGACCGTAGKYATCATTTACGCGTTTAAAGAAATCAATATCCCAAACCACTAAGCTAAGCGGCTTTTGATAACGTTGCCAACGAATAAATTCTTTTTCAAGATCTTCATCTAAAGCCTGACGGTTCCAAATTCCGGTTAAGGCATCTTTTAATGCTAATTCCCGTGATTGAACAACCGATTCTTTTAATAATTCGCTTTCATCTTCCATATCTTTTAAGCGTTTATTAAGTTCACGGATTTGTTTTTGTGATTGCTCAAAGCGTGTACGATCAGATTCTTGTGAATTTTCAAAATGTTGATTAAGTGAATCTAAGCGTTCATTCACGGTTGATTTTAATTGCTCAAGATTATCTGCTTTATCGACATGTCCACGAATACCTTTTACTTCATCTTCCATGGCTTGGCTGAGGGCATGCCGCTCTTTAAATGCTGCTAGCTCGTTGCTACTTGTTTCTCTAATATGTTCATCAAGGGACTGCAATTTAGTGGTGAGTGCTTCTAAAAATTCTTGATATTCTAGCTTCTCAGTGACAGCTTGAGAGCCAAGTGAGCTTACAATCTCGGCAATACTATTAATAACATCGGGAAGAGCCTGATCTGATATCCCATCTTCAATACTATGGCGTATTTTTGTGGCTTTTTTACTTAAGTCTGTGGGGAGAGGGAAGCGTTCTAATAACTCCATGAGTAAACGATGATTCGGCATACCAGAATCAGCAAAGTTATCATCTAAATCAATTTCATCGCCGTTAGTGTCGACTAAATCACCTGTGAGCACATCCTCGGTTTGTTCCGTTTTATCTTTACCTAAACCAAATAAATTAAAACCAAAACCTGAAGAAGAAGAGCTAGCACTCTCGCTGTTCATGCAATTATCGAGTAATGACAATACTTGAGGGATAAGTTGAGAAACTTTTTTATTAGCGGTGTTTAGCTGTTTTATTAATGATTTTGATTCAGATTTAAATTGCTTAGGTATTTTTAATGAAACGAGTAGCTCTGATAAAATTTTATTGGCCACGGGGCCATTGCTAATATCTGAATCCATCTGGGCGATGGCGCGCTCCATTTTTTCTAAGATCAATTCAATTTCATGATGATCTTTTTTGCCTTTCAATACACTGCGTAGCGATTTAAGCTGAGTATCTAAAATTGGATCTATGCCATCTGCTGCGAGGGCAAGTCGACCTAAACTTCGCTGTAGTAATTCATCGTAACGTTGCTGCTCCTCAAACTCAGTAAGTGATTGATAATACTTGTCTTTCCACTCTTTTAGCTGTTGAGTTATATTGTCATCTGCCATGACGTCGTAGATCCTTGGATGCGTTATATTTAAAAAATACTAACAAAATAGCATTGTTTTGACTATAAAACCTTGAACCTATACTCAATTAATATGAACTATATTATCGACTTATAATGCACCAGGTAATAATTTTCTTTCTTCACTTGCACTAGAATTTAATTCAAGAGTAGACTCTTGCTGCAATAAAATATCGTAGTAACGTCGAATATTCTGAACATAATGCACGGGTTCGCCCCCACGCGCATAACCGTGGCGTGTTCTTTCATACCATTTTTTCTTACTTAATAATGGTAGACGTGTTTTTATATCAGGCCATAAATCAGGATCCCCGCCGCTACCTTCTGTTAGCTTACGAGCATCTTCTACATGGCCTAGGCCGACATTGTAGGATGCGAGGGCTATCCAAGTGCGATCGGGTTCAACTATGTCATCAGGTAAGCGTTTTTTTATGTAGCTTAGATAAGCCGCGCCGCCCTCGATGCTCTGGGCAGGATCTTTTCTATCGGCAACTTTCATTAGTTTTGCAGTATTTTGAGTCAGCATCATTAAGCCTTTTACACCTGTGGGTGAAACAGCATGGCGATTCCAATGTGATTCCTGATATGACATGGCGGCTAATAAACGCCAGTCAAGATCAAATTTCTCCCCAGCTTGTTCAAAGAGTGTTTGATATTTGGGAAGATGGGTTAAGATGCGACGATCAATAGCACGAGTATCAAGATAATCAAAATGGCGAATATGACCATAATATTTTTCTTTTAACCGTTCTAAATCACCAGACTCATCCATTTTTTCAAAGAATATGGCCATTTCATTATAGAGCGTACCATCCTCAGCAAAGGGCATTGCCCAAGCTAATGATTGTGGCTCAGAAATGTTAAATGCAACGCGCAGCTCAGGAAATAATATTTGGTTGGCGGCTAATTCATTTGAATCTGCAATAGTGTAATCAATCAGTTCTAATTGTACTAATTCAAGTAGGCCACTACTATCAAGTTCAGTATTTTCTGTCCAGATAAGCGAGGGGATTTCTTCTCGCAGAGAGTGTAATTGTTCTACGTGGCTACTCGCAGCAACCACCTCTAAATGACCATCGGCTAACTGAGCAATATTTTTAGGTTTTTTAGTACCTAATCGATAAACAAATTGCTGCGTCACTTGTTGATATACCGGGCCAAATCGAATAATATCTTTACGTGCAGGCGTAACGGTAAGCCCCGCCGCGGCGATATCAGCTTTGCCCTGTTCAATAAAATTGAGCATATCATTTAAATTATCGGGCACAATAATTTTGAGTTTAACATTAAGATGATCAGCAAAGCGTTTTGCTAGATCATATTCAAAACCCGCTAAGGCCTCATTCTTCACATAATAAGTGGTTGGACCATAGCGACTCAATACGCGTAATTCTCCACGTTCACGGATTTCTTCTAAATGGGGTATTGCTTCACCACATGCTATGAGAAAACCTAATGAAATAAGTAATACGCTAATAAACTTCAACCATGACTCCTTGTAGTATTTTGAGAATTATTATGCCCTATATTGACTGTTTTTAATTGCTTAAGTTTTAATTTGTGTGAAGCATGCTTGTATTTATTGGAATTTTTGTTAAATAGCTTATAATTCAATCCCTTTTAAAAGGTAAGGTTTTAGATATGAATTCGCCAGAGTTACTTTTGCCTGCAGGTAGTTTGCAGCATATGCGTTATGCCTATGCATTCGGAGCGGACGCTGTGTATGCGGGTCAGCCTAGATATAGCTTACGTGTACGTAATAATGCTTTTCATAAACTTGATGTTTTGGCTCAAGGAATTGATGAGGCACACGCCTTAGGGAAGCAGTTTTTTGTGGCCAGTAATTTGATGCCACACAATGTAAAAATAAAGACCTATATGGCGGATATGGAACCTGTTATTGCCATGAAACCTGATGCGTTAATTATGGCAGATCCGGGTTTGATTATGATGGTGCGAGAGCGCTGGCCAGAAGTGCCTATTCACTTGTCTGTTCAAGCGAATACGGTGAATTATCAAGCTGTAAAGTTTTGGCATTCTGTAGGTGTTAGTCGAGTTATTTTATCGCGAGAGCTGTCACTCGACGAAATTGAAGAAATTCGCCAGCAATGCCCAGAAATGGAAATAGAAGTCTTTGTTCATGGCGCACTTTGCATTGCTTATTCTGGGCGCTGTCTATTATCCGGCTATTTTAACCATCGCGATCCTAACCAAGGCTCATGCACCAACTCATGTCGCTGGGATTATAAAACACATGCAAGTGATGGCAATGATGATTCACCACAAAAAATAGACTTTAAGGCCTTTGATGCTATGAATCAGGGTGGTCTTTCTGATTGTGGCAGTCAACAACGTCATCCACTGGCTGATGATATTTATTTGATTGAAGAAGGTAATAGGCCGGGCGAAATGATGCCTATTTTTGAAGATGAACACGGCACCTATATTATGAATTCAAAAGATCTACGTGCTATTCAGCATATAGAGCGATTGGCCAAAATAGGAGTTGATTCACTCAAAATAGAAGGGCGTACCAAATCCATTTATTATGTGGCACGAACAGCACAACTGTATCGTCGTGCTATTGATGATGCCGTGGCGGGTAATAATTTTGATCCAACATTAATTGGAAAACTCGATAATTTGGCCAATCGAGGTTATACCGATGGTTTTTATCAGCGCCACCCAACACAAGAACAACAAAACTATATGGAGGGTTACTCAAGTAGCGATCGCCAACAATATGTGGGTGAAATAATAGGCTATGATAACGAAAACAAGAGTCTAGAGATTGATGTGAAAAATAAATTTTTAGTGGGCGATAAACTAGAATTGGTTTTACCGGAAGGTAATGTCGAACTCACCTTAGATAAAATGTATAACAAAGATGGAGCATTGATTGATGTCGCTCCCGGTAGTGGACATCAAGTGAAAGTTCCTTATGAAGGCAGCGTGCCTGAACGTGGGTTATTGGCAAGATATCTTTAATCTGGAAATGTACTAGCGACAACACTTTGTGCCGTTGTCGCTAGAAACCAAGCTGGCTGATCCCTTGATATTATGAGTGATCTCCCGCTTGTCCTGAGCTTGTCGAAGGATTATGGTTCGACAGGCTCACCATGGACGGGGGAGGAATCAAAGGAGTAGCTACTATTTTGCCCCCGATTTTATTTAAATTCACTCTCTTAGTGTGATGGTGAGACGTTTAATTATAGGGGGGAAGTGCTCAGTTACCGGTTAATTTCTTCGCGGCATGAGATAAATAAAGTGTTTTAGAATAGCTTATAAATACTATTTTCAATAATGTAAACTTGCTGAGTCGAGGCCGATTTAATAGCGCATTATCATTAAGCGACATTAATTTATTTAAGGTGGTGATACCCGCTAATGTCATGGCTCTAATTTCCCAGCCGATCCTGCCTTTAACCGTTGTTCCTAATCGTACTCCAGTTATCATCAGCCCAAGAGCTCTTTTATGCTGTAGGCGTATTAGCGGCGCAATATCAGTTGTATCTAATTGGGTTAACTGTTTTTCACTGACACCAAACTCTTCAAGCTCTTCTGTTGGAATATAAATGCGGTCTGACTCTGTGATATCTTGCACAATATCTTGATAAAAATTAATCAGTTGTAAGGCGCTGCAAATGGCATCTGATTGTTGTAATTGCTGCTCGTTAGGATGACCATCTAATAGCAATAATAAACGACCGACGGGATTGGCTGAGCGTTTGCAATAATCTAAAACGTCATCAAAATGTTGATAACGCTGTTGAATGACATCTTGTTTGAAGGCATCAAGTAAATCTTTAAATAAACTAATGGGAAGTTGGTGTTGTGTAATTACATCCGCCAGAGCGATAAAAATAGCATTGTCACCTTGATAATCATGATTATCGATAGCGCCTAATGCTCGACTATAGTCATTTAATTGGTCTAGTCGCTGTTGTTGGGGGGCATCACCTTCATCAGCAAAGTCATCGGCCGTTCTGGCAAAGGCATAAATYACGCTAATGGGGCGACGTAGTTTTTTAGGGAGRAATAYCGATGCGACGGGRAAATTCTCATAATGGCTTTGTGCCAGTTTTTGGCAAAACTGATAGGCGGTTTCTAGCTCAGTCATCAGATTCTTTTTTTACATYACGTATTTGAGTYRYTATTTCGGGCACAGARTTTATTTCATCTTTGGCRCGGATCCCCATRTCAAGAAAGCGCTTGCCGCTWGGGATGAYCTGTCGTTCTAATGAGCCYACYGTTTTATTAAAACTATCGACAGTATTGCTTAARTTRGAACCYAGTTTCGCTAAATGACTRGTGAATACATTTAAGCGTTTATACARYGTTTCGCCTAATTCTCTAATTTCAATTGCGTTGTCCGCCAAGGCTTGCTGCTTCCAGCCATATGAAATTGTTCTTAGCAATGCAATAAAATTGGTGGGCGTGGCTAAGATAATATTCTGTTGAATGGCATCTTCSAGTAGTTTTTGATCRCGYTCTAATGCKGCTGATAAAAARTGTTCACCGGGGATAAACARCACRACAAACTCRGGTGATTGTGAAAATTCAGCCCAATAATTCTTGGCGGCTAACTCTTTAACCCGCTGGCGAATAATAAGCGCATGMCGTTTTAATTCTTGAGCACGCACCTGATCATCRCTGGTTTGCATRGCKGATAAATAGGCATCTAAAGGTGTTTTGGCATCGACAATRATTTCTCGGTTTTCCGGTAAACGMACAATCATATCRGGACGAATACTRCCGGTTTCAGTCACRGTATGWGTTTGTTCRAAAAARTCACAATGTGCCACCATGCCACTTAATTCMGCTAAACGGCGCAAGGTCATYTCACCCCATTGRCCRCGYACTTCAGGRCGGCGMAGYGCTTGCACTAAATTCTGTGTTTCTTGTTGTAATGATTGCTGACCYTGYGCCATYTGCTCAATGGTRCTRCGRAGATTGCCATAGGATTCTTTACGCTCTTTTTCAATSTCRYGAATTTGTTTAGAGGTATTSAGTAGCGCRTCATTAATCGGTTTGATTAACTGCTCGATAGCTTTTTCTCTGCTTTGCAGTTCTGCRYTAGCTTCACTTTGRTGGCGTTTTARRTTCTCTTCRGCGAGYTTMAGRAAACTATCATTATTACGGTTTAAKGCKTCAYTTGAAAGTTGATTAAARGTGTTGGCAAGTTGATTRTGAGTGTGATCTAARATRTCATCAAAACGTTCTATGGCTTGTTTTTCTAATGATAAGGTCATGGCAAGTTCAGCGTTTTCTGCCRYTAGTTTTCTGATTTTTCGRCCACGGAAAATRAATACAATTAAWGCGCCTAATAAARCACTGRTRATTAATAAGATAATTAAGCCRTTTTGCTGYTGAGCAAATTGCTGAAGKGTATTCAGCACTAAATCCATTKYAAAATATCACGCGGRTGGTTAATGCTTGCATCAGCATGCCATTTTTCGGGATGATCGTCATCGCTCAAATAACCATAAAGTGCGACCACGGTACGCATAATGGCATTTTTCCCCGCTTCAATATCACGTGCTGCATCACCAATATAAATRCAGTCTTTRGGRGCATGTTGAATAASGTTGCAAGCATGYAACATGGGCGCAGGATGCGGTTTACTAAAGGGTGTGGTATCRGCACTGACAACACAGCCCGCTCGGTGGGCTAAGTTTAATTTAGCYACTAAAGGRTCSGTTAGAAATGCGGGTTTATTAGTCACTATYCCCCATGTGATATTGGCATTTTCTAATGCGGTAATAAYCTCTTCCATGCCCTCAAATAGTGCTGNNTCTCTAACGATATTATCTTGATAGAACTGTATAAAACGTTGTTGCAGTGAAGGRAAGTCATCATGATCAGGTGAAATATCGAATCCTAAAGCTAAGAGGCCTGGACTACCATGACTGGCAACCGGTCTAATTACATCATAGGATAATTCTTCAAGCCCTTCTTCTGCCATTAGGCTATTTAATGCAAAGGCCAAATCAGGTGCGGTGTCGACAAGTGTGCCATCAAGATCAAATAAAACGGCAGAAAAATCATTCATTAATCTAAAGCCTTTCTGCAACACATCAAATAATTAACCTTCACATCATCACTCAATTTAAAGATTTTGCTGATAGGGTTATAGCTCATGCCGGTAATATCACTGACTTCTAAACCTGCTTGTCGACACCAAGCCGCCATTTCAGATGGGCGAATAAAACGATTATAATCATGGGTGCCTTTAGGCAACATTTTTAGAATATATTCAGCGCCAAGTACGGCAAGTAGATAGGCCTTAGGGTGGCGATTTAAGGTTGAGAAGAAAAGTGTGCCACCGGGTTTAACTAATTGTGAGCAAGCTTTAATGACAGAGAGCGGATCGGGTACATGTTCTAACATTTCCATGCAGGTAATGACATCAAATTGCTCAGCTGATTGCTGTGCTTTTTCTTCTACGGTGATTTGTTGATAATTGATTGTTAATTCTGCTTCAATCGCATGTAGCGTGGCAATATCTAAAGGCATTTTACCCATGTCGATGCCAGTAGCATGGGCACCACTTTTAGCCAGTGCTTCTGTTAAAATTCCACCACCACAGCCGACATCAATAACATTTTTGTCACTCAATTGGCAGTGACTTTTAATATAATCTAAGCGAATAGGATTGAGATCATGCAGAGGCTTTGATTCACCTTCCGTATCCCACCAACTTGTCGCTAGTGCCTCAAATTTAGCAATTTCTACGGGGTCAACATTTGCGTGTGTCGTCATTTTATTTTCTCTGCCCATTGCTGAGTATTTTGAATTATTTTAGCTTGGTTAAGCGTGGTGAGATGGCGATCTTTTAACAGTTGTTTGCCGTCCACCCAAACATCGGTCACTTGATTTCGACTTGAGGCATAAACCAATTGTGACACTATGTCATAACAAGGTTGAGATTCAATATCACTTAAATCAATGGCAATCATATCGGCCTGCTTGCCTTTTTTGAGTGAGCCGGTAATAGCGTCAATGCCTAATGCTTTTGCACCATTAATGGTTGCCATTTCTAAGGCGGTGTATGCAGGAACCGCGCTGGCATCGTGTGCTACGGCCTTGGCAAGCAGTGCTGCTTGGCGCATTTCAGCAAACATATCTAAATCATTATTAGAGGCGGCACCATCGGTTCCGAGCGAGATATTAATCTTGTTGTCAGCAAGTTGAGCAATAGGGCAAAAACCACTGGCTAGCTTTAAATTAGATTCAGGGCAATGGGTGATATGTACGCCTGCATCAGCACACCAGCCAATTTCTTGCTCATTAAGTTGGGTCATGTGTACGGCAATAAGACGAGGTGATAATAAGCCTAAGTTTTTTAGTCGTTCTAAAGGTCTAATACCTATTTGT
Source organism: Methylophaga sp. (assembly GCA_002733335.1). GTDB lineage: Bacteria > Pseudomonadota > Gammaproteobacteria > Nitrosococcales > Methylophagaceae. Next base: position 116,788 of record NVVK01000007.1, on the reverse strand, counting down.
TCGACACTTTGAGCCACTTCCTCAGCGGTTTCATGAATATGCATATTGATGGGCACATCTAATTCTTCAGCATTCATGATGATTTTTTCTAAGGTGCTATCTGAAACGGTATAAGGCGCATGCGGTGCGTAATGAGTTGAAATACGTGGATGATGGCGGTAATGGTCGTGTAATTGCTGACCTTTATGCAAATATTCTTCAACATTATTTGCCCAAGCACTGGGGAAGTCGATTACGATCATGCCTAAACTTGCACGAATCCCACTCTGTTCAACGACACGTGCCGTAGCATCAGGGAAAAAGTACATATCATTGAAGCACGTTGTTCCACCTCGTATCATTTCTGCAATAGCGAGTTCTGAACCGGCTTCTACAAAAGCATCACTGACCCATTGTTTTTCAGCAGGCCAAATATGGTCATTCAGCCATACCATAAGTGGTAAGTCATCAGCCAGTCCACGCAATAGTGACATGGCGGCATGGGTGTRATTATTAATGAGCCCCGGCATGATGCAATGATTCTCATAATGATGAGTATGCGTTGCCGTATATTTGTTTTTGGCCTTTTCTTGAGGAAGCAAGGCGACAATTCGTCCATCATTCACCACCACAGAATGATATTCTAGAACCGACTGTTTTGCATCAACAGGAACGACCCAGCGAGCATGTATAATGAGATCAACATTTTTCATAAAGATGATTATACCTGTTAATAATAGGAAAAAATATGGATTCAATCCAAGCAATAGAATGGCGTAATAATACGCTTTATTTATTGGACCAACGCGCRCTACCWCARCAGAYAATTTGGTTGYSATATGAACAATCAGATGAAGTGGCAAAAGCGATTACTGAGATGGTAGTACGTGGTGCCCCCGCTATTGGYATTACTGCGGCTTATGCCRTTGTGCTGGCAGCAAGACAGGCGTTCCAAAATCAA
>NVVK01000007.1:0-115842 GCA_002733335.1 Methylophaga sp. | reverse complement strand
GRTGAAGSRTGGAAGCAGGCGATGMTTGCCCTGYTAACAACATTAAGTGAATCTCGCCCGACAGCGGTAAATTTGCAGTGGGCGATTGATAGAATGACAGTAYTTTATCAAAGCTTAGAGGATATGGAGTCTCCCGAAGCGCCACTGCTAGCAGAAGCAAAACGTATTCATCAACAAGATRTTGCGGCTAATCATGCGATGGGTAAAYTSGGYRSCGCKTTGATTRATAAGRATAGCACTGTGATCACGCATTGCAATGCAGGTGCATTAGCAACRGGTGGCTTYGGCACRGCATTAGGYGTRATCAGGCAGGGCTATATGGATGGWAAAATTRAACATGTTTATGCCGAYGAAACACGCCCTTGGCTGCAAGGGGCCAGACTTACTGCWTGGGARTTACAGCAAGATAATATYCCGGTGACATTACAAGTTGAGGGTGCAGCCGCGGCATTAATGGCCAAGGGTGATGTGGATTGGGTTATTGTCGGTGCCGATCGCATYACSGCGAATGGCGATGTGGCCAATAAAATTGGYACSTATATGYTGGCAATATTAGCAAAATATCATAATGTGAAAATGATGGTAGTCGCCCCGACATCAACCATTGATTGGGCGTTARCWGMGGGTGCTGATATTCCAATTGAACAGCGTTTAAGTSAAGAAGTAACSATGATAAAYAATAATCAGATYGCACCAGAAAACGTGCCGGCGCTTAATCCCGCATTTGATGTAACCCCTGCTAGTTTAATTGATGCTATTGTGACCGAAGCTGGTGTAGTATTGTCCCCGACTATAGAMAATATGAGAGCCATCAATAATTTAGGAGCAGGAAAATGACCCAAACAGCATTAGTAACAGGYAGTAAYCGYGGCATTGGTTTAGAGCTRTGYACACAAYTWAAACAACGTGGTTTTGATGTGATCGCAACCTGCCGAAGCAGCTCGGACGCACTCCAACAGTTAGGTGTTGAAGTGATTGAGAATGTTGAAGTGAGCGATCCTGCTAGCCTAGAGAAATTAGTGGCTAGCTTATCTGGCCGCCGCATTGATTGGCTCATTAATAATGCCGGCATTGCCGATGGTATTGCAATGGATGAATTGAATGAAAAAACCATTGCCAGCTGCAAGCGTATGTTTGAAGTTAATAGTCTTGGTCCTTTATTAACAACGCAAGCATTGGTTAACAATTTAGGCGAGGGCAGTAAAGTTGCCATTATTACCAGCCGAATGGGTTCGGTTGCTGATAATGATTCAGGTGGTAGCTATGGTTACCGTATGTCTAAGGCCGCAGTAAATGCAGCGGGTAAATCACTTTCTGTTGATCTAAAACCACAAGGCATCGCAGTGGCTATTCTGCATCCGGGTTGGGTGAGAACAGATATGACATCGCATGATGGCTTAATGGATACCGATGAAGCTGCATCAGGATTGTTAGCACGAATGGATGAACTGACCCTTGATAATAGTGGCTCATTTTGGCATAGCAATGGTGAATTATTACCTTGGTAAGCTATCCGCTTTTATCCGAACAGCAACAAAAATTATTGCCGGCTTTGATAGCGCCGGCAATCAGCATTCCTGCCTTATTTGAGGATAGCACCCATCAGCTTTGGTATTGTGAAACAGAGCTGGGTGCAATGGTGCTGAAAGTCTGCAATCATCAGAGTGTAAATAAGTCTACATTTTGGCTGGGCATGAATACGCTCTTTGATATGGACTTTCCACGATCACTTGGCGCTATTCAAACGACACATCAATTGTTAGCAGATCATGGCACATTTAAAGTGCCGCCTTATATTGCCTCACAACAATCAAGCTATGTTTTATCACAATACTTAATAGGCGAAGACGTAACAGAAAATAATGTTACCGATGAGTTGATTAGTGAATTAGCTCGGCATTTGGCAAGCTTGCATCAGCAATCGTTTACTAAATGGGGGGGCTTGCACCAGCCTAATTTAACGAGTGAACAATGGCCAGTACGTTTGCAACAGACTTTATTGGCGTTGCTAGAAACACATCCAACTAACATTCCAACGGATCTCGTTGATAAGGTCATTAAACAAATGGCGAATATTCAGCTTGATAGCTGGACAGTAATTATGCCTGATTTACGCTGGGATCAACTACGAACACTTGAAAATGGCGATATCGCAGTTGTTGATTTAGATGCGTTTGTGATTGGGCCGAGAGAACTAGAGCTAGTATTACTGGAATATTTGTTAACACCACAACAAGCCGAAGTGTTTTTGAATGTCTATCAAAGCTATTTACCTTGGCCTGACTTATCGAATCAGCGATTGAGTTATCGCTTATTATTATTTTTGATGAATGTATTAGGCGAAACGGATATTGATAAGTGGCTTCACCATCGGGTGATAGTGTAGAAAAGGCGGAAACAGCACTGATGCTATTTCCACCCCGTTTTTATAGTTTAGTGTGCAATCCACATTCGCGATTAGCAAGTGCTTTGGTGGGGTCAAAATATCTTTCGACATTAGGCAGATTAAATTTCTCTAAATAAGCCTGCATTTCCGCTTCTTTCCAGTTTAAGACAGGAGCAACTTTGATCGCGCCATTAGGCCCTGTTCCGAATACTTCCATGCTTTGTCTGAACTCAGTTTGTTCACTACGTACAGCAGTAAACCACATATCAGGCTGCTGTTCTTTCATGGCACGCGAAAACGGTTCTAATTTAAACTGTTCAGTGAACTCAGCATGTGCATCATCTTCAACACTTGGAATGCCACCTAATGCTGCATCACGGCGTGCCGCGGAGATTTTTGGCGTATACACCTCGATATTTAGATTTAATGTTTCAATCAAATTTTGTGCAACTTTGTAAGTATCGCGCGTGTTGTAACCTGAATCAATCCAGACAATAGACATATCCGATTTTACTTGCGTCACCATATGTAATATTACGGCTTCATAGGGACCAAAATTGGTTGTTGTCAGCGGTTTTTCTGCATTTTTAAGCGCCCACTCAATGATTTGCTGTGGGGTTGAATTTTGCAGGTCTTGGTTCGCTTTTTCAATATCAAACATCTTTATTTACCAGTAACTTAAAATATAATTGTTGGCGTATAGTACGAGCTATAGTAACAAAATGCAATGATTTGACTGTGGATGAATGCCCTGAATTATTAAACAATAAGGCGGTTTAACGCAGTTTTGCTAGTAACCAACGACTTGGTCTAATAAGTACAAAGTTAATGAGTGAAAATGTCCATTTTAGAACGAGATAAATGGGGCTAAACAAGCCTAATAATGGCAAATAGAAGAGCACAAAACAAAGCCAACGAACAAGATATATGAAATAAAATGAGAAGAGGTTATGACTCGTTTCTCTTGACGGCGAGGGCCATAATTTTTTATATAAAAACCAAGACGTTCTTGCTGCAAGAACTCCAGCCATTATGGACATTATTATTATAAGCTGAATCCATGATGGCACAGCAGGATGAATACGCAGCTCTAGTTCACGGCTATGATCTTGGTCGGGATGTAACATCGTGATTGAATGGACAATGAGGTGCAATGGCAAAGATAAACCAGAATCTATTGTGTTATTGGCAACTGTTTTCTTTGAGATTATTTTTTCAGAATATAAAACAGAATAGTGCTCACCGGCATTTTTTGTAGACAGTTGTAATGGTGTCGTTGCATTTTTAGGGGAAAATCGATTGTAGAAATCGCCAATAGAATCAAATGAAGTAGCACCGGAATTACTTGCTTTCTGCCAGTTAGAACTGAGTTCTTTTAACACCTTTTTAGGATTATCTGTTCCCAATAACACTAAACTAACATCGCGATCAGAAGCAGTTTTCTGTAGTTCGGCGACTAAAATTTTATTGTTGCCTTGCAGTAGAAAGCCATTTTCTATTTTGCCAGAAATAACCACTGTCTCTAAACGCAGAGAATTAATGGAGTCAAGGAGATTATCAATGCCGACCTTATCTACACTGATTCTTGAGCCATAAACGGGAGGAGACAAGGTATCACTCTTATTCTTTGATAATTGTATAAAGTGAGGTGTTTTAGAGGAGACAGGACGTTGCAACTGCCACAAAACTGAGCTTAAAGGCATATCGTCAGTTAGCTTGAATTCAATGTTTTTGTAGCTTAGTTTGGGTGGTGTTGAGTCAAGATTGAGGATAAAACGATTGCCGTGACGAGAATGAATATGGACTTTTAAACCTGAGGGTAGATTTTTAAATGCCGATGAAGAATAAGGCAGGTTTGCTTCGGTTAAAATTAAAGTCGGACGGGTGTTTGAACCATTTACCTTATCAACAAAATCATTAATAGGGACTTGCGTACCATCAGGTGTTTTAGCCAGCCATTGACCATTAATATGATGAATCTCGGCAACCGAGCCATCAGGTGCATCCGTTAATACATCTTTAAAAACCGAGTGGGATAAGTCAATATCAGGGCCATCACTCTTATTTGCAGACTTACCCAGTTTGCCCAGCATAGACAAAATGCCGGCTTCAGAGGCTAAAGGCTGGGCAATAAAGGTAAGGAAAAAAGCAAAAATGAAATAAGGCAGTGACGGTTTAAAAGACATATAGAGTGCTATTCCTAAGCATAAGCCACTCAATAATAAAGTGGCTGGATATCATATCACTGTTTTTAATGTAATTTTATCTAAGCATAGGGGGAAAAGATTGAGGAATAACCATGAAATAATTGTGCTAATATATTTCTATTATTTCAATGAGCTAGAATATTGTCATGAAAATTAAAAGGCTACTTACCTTATCTAACATACTGTTAGATTATTATTGAGTATGCTGGAGAATTAGGGGGGTAAAATGGATAGAATCACAAAAAAATTATTGCAGGACTTTCTAGAAGCTCAAGAAATGCAACCCAGTGATGAAGCAAGTGATTTTGAGTTGTTTTGTAATTATTCTATTCTATCAAATGAATACAATAAGACATTTGATGCCAAATCAATCACTGTAGGTGCTGGTTCTGATACTGGAATAGACGGATTGGCAATTATTGTAAATGGCCATTTAGTAGAAGATACTGATGAAATTGACAGTTTGCTCGAATCAAACGGTTTTCTCGATGTTACCTACTTATTTATTCAAGCCAAAACATCTTCAAGTTTTGATACTAAGGAAATGCATGGTTTCTATTTTGGTGTAAGTGATTTCTTCTCTGAAGATCCTAAGCTGGCACGCAATGATGATATAAAAAAGTATGCAGAACTTTCTGAGTATATTCTTGATAATGCATCGGACTTCAAAGATAACCCTGTATGTAAAACATTTTATATCACAACTGGGGTTGTGAATGAAGACCAAAATATTTCAGCAGTCGTAAGCTCATCAGAGAGGGAATTAGAAAATTATAATCTATTTGAAAAAATTGAGTCTAAAGTAATTGGGGCAAATGACCTTGGTAAGCTATATAGGAAAACTAAAAACCCAATAACATCAAGATTTACATTTTCTAACAAAATAACACTTCCAGAAATTGAGGGGATAGATCAATCATTTTATGGCGTACTCCCTTTTTCAGAATTAAGGAAGCTCCTGATTGATGATAATGATAATTTACAAAGTATATTCGATGATAATGTACGAGACTTTCAGGGTGTCGCCAACTTAGTAAATAGCAATATCAATGAAACATTAAACAATGAAAACCCAGAATTATTTAGCGTCCTAAATAATGGTGTGACAATTGTAGCTGACTCAATAAAAACATCCGCTAATACAATCACTGTTTCTGATTATCAAATAGTAAATGGATGCCAAACTAGTAATGTGCTATATGAAAATAGAAACAATGCTGGAATTGATGATATCAACATTCCATTAAGATTAATCGTAACTAATAATGAAGATATAAAATCTCGAATAACAGTTTCAACAAATAATCAGACTGCAATAAAGAAAGAACAACTGGCTGCAATGTCTGATTTTCAAAAAAACTTACAACATTATTATGCTTCTATTAGCGGTGATGGAAAGCTCTATTACGAACGACGAGCAAAAGAATACAATGCTGATAGAAATGTTGTAAAGAGGAAGATTATTACGATTGCAATCCAGATAAAATCATTCTCTTCAATGTTTAGCAAAAATCCTCATTTGGTTACCACCTATCTCGGTACGCTTGTTAAAACAATGGGAAACTCGGGGTCCAAATTGTTTGAGGTTGACCATCAGTTTTCCCCATATTATATGTCGGGATTAGCATTCTATCGTTTAGATTCATTATTTAATTCTGGAGTGATAGATAAAAGGTATAAGAAGATTAGGTTCTACTTACTAATGCTCGTTCCCATGATTGCAACAAATGACGATTTCCCTCCGCTCAATAGTCAAAAGAAATGTGAACGGTACTGCAATCCAATGTTGGATAAACTCAATAATGAGGAGATGTATACAGAACTTTTCCTATTAGCAATTGCTATTGTTGATAGATCTGGTGCTGATGTTGAAGATAAACAAGCATTGAAATCACGCGCTATGACAGATCAAATTCTGGCAGCGTATGATGGAGAAAAAATCTAACAAGCCCAATCAATCATACCTTCACACGTTATCTATTATCAATAGGGTCGGTTTCGATTGATTCACTCTCACCTCTTATGGCTGCATTAGTTGATTAGTGACGTTATAACGTTATAATGTTGTTATTGAATCAAGGGAGCTATTACCATGAGTAACTTATCTAAACGTTCGACTGTTTATTTTGAACCTGATATACACCAAGCTTTAAAAATGCGTGCAGCCTCTTCACAGCTATCAATTTCTGAGCTAATTGATGAAGCGGTACGATTATTAATGCGTGAAGACCAAGAAGATTTGGCGGCAGTATCAGAAAGAGCTAATGAGCCTGAAATATCTTATGAAGATCTTATCAATGATCTGAAGTCACATGGCAAAATATAAAATTACTTTTAAAAAGTCTGTAGCTAAAGATTTACGCGTTCTACCGAAAAGCGATATAAAAAAGATCTTAAGTAAAATTGATTCTTTATCTGAGAATCCTCGCGGTGAAGGCTGTATAAAGTTATCAGGCCAAGAAAACTATAGAGTTCGGCAAGGTTTATATCGAATAATATATGAGATAAAAGAGGGGCTACTTGTTGTAAATGTCATTAAGGTAGCTCACCGATCACATGTTTATAAGAGCAGCTAACAAGTGACTATGGCGTCAATTATTAATCTTAAAATCAGTTAAACCCGTTTAGAGTAAGCATCTAAATAATCGGCAAACTTGCCGACAAGGGCATGCAAAATAACTGCAAACAATGCCAAGATGATTAAGCAGGCAAACATTAAGTCAATTTTTACTCGGCTATTGGCTAATAACATTAAGTAACCTAAGCCATTCGATGCACCGACCCATTCACCAATGACCGCACCAATCGGTGCGTATACTGCTGCTAGTTTTAACCCTGAACCTAATGCAGGCAAAGCAGCTGGAACCCGTATCCGCCACATGATTTGACTCTTTTTGGCGCCCATTACTTTGGCTAAATCTAGCATGCCACGTGGGGTACGGTTTAATCCATCGTGAAATGCAGAGGTGACGGGGAAGTAAATCATTAACACTGTCATGATGATTTTTGAGGCAATGCCATAGCCAAACCATAGTGTTAAAATAGGGGCTAGGGCAAAGATGGGCACAGCTTGTGAAAACACTAGAATGGGTAAAAATAAGCGTTTTAAYAAAGGGGAACTGGCTAARGCGAGTGCACTKAKAATRCCTAAGSCTGAGCCAATTATTAGGCCGRCAAYGACTTCWAMKACSGTGACCCATGCATGTTCAGYAATTAAAGCTCGGCTTTTAAATGCYGCTTCYAATACCCGTAATGGTGAGGGGATGATGTAGGGTGGTGCACCGCTTATCCAAATGATGCATTGCCACAGACCAATCGCTAGAACGAGGGCTGCCAATATATCACGCTTTTTCATTTTTCTTTTTCCGTAAATGGTTTAACAGSTCTGCTTGGCAATTCRTYACATCGRTGGCATTYACATCRCGTATCGCTGGGCTTTYAGGTGTAKTCCAAACCTGTGCTTSYGTTGCYGATAAMASCAGAATTTGRTGGCCAATTCGGGCGGCTTCTGCTGGATCATGGGTGACTAAAAGCACGGTTTTATCTTCTAGCATTTTAAAGGTAAGTTCCTGCATGTCAGCTCGGGTACTGGCATCAAGGGCTGAGAACGGTTCATCTAATAACACGATGGGACGGTCTTCCATTAAGGTGCGGGCAAGCGCCACCCGTTGGCGCATGCCGCCTGATAGCTCATTGGGATATTTAGCTTTATGTTCGGCTAAACCAATATTTTTGATTAATGATTCAGCATGATCACGGTCGAGCTTWTCAGCCCGTAAACGTGAGCCCAGCATAATATTATCGATTACATTTAACCAAGGTAGTAACAGATCTGTTTGTGCCATATAACTCATTCGATCGGTCAGGGGAATAGYGTCACTAGTAGTGATATTTCCTTCAAATCGCCCCCCTGTTTCTAAGCCTAAAATAAGCCTTAGTATGGTTGATTTACCCGACCCCGATGCACCTAGCAAGCATGTCCATTTCTTWGCGGGTACAGTGATATCAATACCCTTAAATAATGGCGTGTTTTCAAAATAATAATCGCCTGCAAGGTGAATCGTTGGCGAGTCGGTCATGGATTTCTCAGTTTTCCACGTAGGCCCATAGACCAGAAGTTGCTTTCAAGTGCACTGGCTTTGGTGTAATGTTTTTGCAGTTTTGCCCAACGGACAGATTCTTCTGGCTTATCACCAATACGCTGTGCGATTGAGGTATCAATCATCGCGCCCATCTCTTTGCAAATATTTTGGTATTCTTCACCAGTATAGGTGTCAATCCAATTTCGGTAAGGTGTGTCGGCTGAGGCAATTTTAACTATATTAAGACCAATTTCACCGTAGCCAAAAGCACACGGTGCTAAGGCGGCCATTAGGTCAAGATAATCGCCTGAAAGCCCTGCATCCATTACATAACGTGTATAGGCAATCGTTTCCTCATCTTCAACCGCATTAAATAATTGGTCATCGCTGATGCCTTCTTCTGCACAAATTTGAATATGTAGCCCCATTTCATGGCTGACTAAGCTTTCAACTACGGTTGAGCAGGCTTTCATTTCAGCCATGGTGTCAGATTTCACCACACCTAATGCCCATGCACGACCATAATGTACTAAATATACATAGTCTTGCACTAGRTAATGGATGAAGGAGGCGCGAGGTAATGAACCATCTGCTAAGCCTTTGATAAATTTGTGGTTAGTATAATCTTGCCATASGTTACCTGTGCCTGCGCGCCAAAGAGCGAAGCTGCGGCCGTAATCTGGRATGATGTTCATTAGTTTTTTTCCTCTGGAGCGGTGATATCAATGGCAAAGTCWGAAACGGGTTTTATCGAATCTATCATATTAGCTTCGAATAAGAACGTTTCATATTTTGAATAACGGCCGTGGTCCATTGCCGTGGGTCGTAACGCAAAGCGKGGYAATGTATCAAACCATGCGCGTTCATTTAATTCATCTTGTAACTCGGTTGAGCTGTTGGCAAATAGCTGCCAGCTTTGTTGTGGRTGGTTGACCATGTATTGCACTGCTTTTTCAGTCGCGGTCATAAAACGGTTAAGTTTATCTCGATCCATAGAATTAGAGTTGGCGATGTAGATTAACTCGTCATAGGCTGGAATGCCTTCTTCTTCCACGTAAAAACAACGGCCTTTGATGCCTTCTATTTCCATCTGGGTTAATTCAAAATTACGGTAGACTTGCACTGCATCTACTTGTCCTGACATAAGTGAAGGCGTTAATGACCAGTTAACATTGATAAGCGTAATATCATCCATGCTTAAGCCGTAATTACCGAGCATTTTGCCTAAAACAGCATCTTCAATYCCRCCTACAGAGGTGCCTATTTTTTYACCTTTTAAATCAGCAATAGTTTTAATCGGGCCATCATCGATGACCATCAAACAGGTGAGTGGTGTGGCGATTAATGTACCGACGCGTTTTAGCGGCAAACCTTCATGTGCAAGAAGATGTAGTTGCGGTTGGTAGGTTACGGCTAAATCTGCTTGGCCTGCTGCAATCAGTTTGGGCGGATCAGCTGGATCAGCGGGTGCAATAATTTCAACGTCTAAATTTTGCTCAGCAAAGTAGCCTTTTTCTTGGGCAATGATAATTGGGCCATGATCGGGATTAACGAACCAGTCGAGCATGATGGTTAATTTATCGGCTGAAAAAGCAGGCGAAGCCAATAAACTGGTCACGAGTACCAGGGCGGTTTTAGTAAATTTCATTTATAAATAGTCCTGTGTTTAGGTCAGATAATCTGTCTTAAGATCGGGCTGTGTGATGAGAGAGATTTTTCCATCCCAATAGGATTGAAGATGACGTGCTGCTTGCCATGCTCGTAATCCACTGCGGCAGCACAATATGACATGCTGGTGGTCAGAAGGCGTTGGGATTTTTTGATCAAAATCGGCAACGTTATAGCGTAGTGCATTGGGGGTGATCGCATTAGGCGCTTCATCCTCACCTCGTAAATCCACCACGTAGTCATGCTCGTTGATATTGTTAGCGCTAATGAATTTTAATAAGTTATCTTTAGGCTCAGGCGCGTTATCAAATCGAAAGCCACCGAAGCGATACTGTTTTAAATCAACAGTGATCAGTTGGCCTAAAGGAGAGGGTGTTAATTCAAGAATAATAGCTAATGCCATTTGGGCTTGCATAGCACCAATAGTGCCGACAACCGGGCCTAAAACACCTGCGGTAGCACAACTTGCTGTGCGTTTAGGCAGCTCAGGGAATACCGCTCGTAATGAAGGTTTGCCAGCACAAAAAGCACCAACATAACCGGTGAGTTCAAGTGCCGAGGCTGATACTAGTGCTTTGTTTTGAGCCAAGCAGGCATCAGAAAGCATATAGGTGACAGCGAAACTATCAGCACAATCTAATATAAGATCGGCTTCTGCTACCAAGCTGCCAACATTAGTTGGGCTTAAGGGCTCTGTAACCGCTTTTAAATTACAGTCATCATTTAATTTATTTAAGGATAACGCCGCCATCTGTGATTTGGATAAACCGACTTGGTCTGCTTGATATAAAGTCTGCCGATGTAGATTGGATAAGGAAATGACATCATGATCCACAATGCTAATTTTTCCCACGCCTGCACCGACTAAATATTGCAGGGCAGGGCAACCTAAGCCACCCGCACCGACCACGACTATATGTGTATCGCGTAACCGTTGTTGTCCATCAGAGCCTACTTCGGCCAAGATTTCTTGGCGAGAATATCTAGTCATTTTGACCCCGAGTGATATTCAGCCACTCCGTCACTTTGTTTTCAGGGTTATCATCTAAGGTAATATTGGTGACGGCTGCAACACAGTCTGCACCGGCATGGAATGCACCTTCGGCACGTTCGGGTGTCATGCCGCCAATCGCGATTAAGGGTATGTCGCCCATGACTTGTTTCCATTCGGTTAGTTTTTCTACCCCTTGTTGATGCCATTTCATCTTTTTCAAAATGGTTGGGTAAACAGGGCCGAGTGCAATGTAATCTGGCTCAAATGCTAAAGCCCGATCTAGCTCTTCACGATCATGGGTGCTGATGCCAAATTTTAATCCAGCGTGTTTAATTGCAGCCATATCAGCATCATCGAGATCTTCCTGACCAATATGAATAAATTCACACTGTTCTTCGATGGCAATTTGCCAATAATCATTGATTACTAAGGTGCAGTCAGCGGCTTTACAGAGCTGTTTTGCTAATCTTATTTCTTGTCGTAATTGCTCTTCTGGTATGTCTTTAATACGTAATTGCACTAGTTTTATGCCCAATGGCAATAAGCGTTTAAGCCAATCTGTATTATCAAATATTGGATAAAACGAGTCTAATTTGGCAGATGGTTGCTTAAGGATCACAGTAAAAATGCCTTACCAATAACAGGAGTAGAAGGCGCAGCCATATCGCGTTTTTCCATTGGATCTGCCTGTGTTGCTAGCTTTCCTGCTTGCAGTGCAATAGCAAAGGCTTCGGCCATCATCGCTGGATCACCTGCTTTGGCTACTGCCGTGTTTAATAATATCGCGTCGAAACCAAGTTCCATTGCTTGTGTGGCATGCGATGGCAAGCCTAGACCTGCATCAATGACAAGGGGAATATCAGGGAAGTGAGCACGCATGGCTCGCAAGCCAAATAGATTGTTCAAGCCTTGGCCTGAACCAATCGGTGCACCCCAAGGCATTAATACTTCACAACCGGCATTGAGTAATTTATCGGCAACCACTAAGTCTTCAGTACAATAGGGAAATACCTGAAAGCCATCTTCTGTCAAAATTTTTGCTGCTTCGACAAGGCCAAATACATTAGGATGTAGCAAGTCTTCTTCGCCAATGACTTCGAGTTTTATCCATTTAGTACCAAATATTTCTCGGGCCATATGAGCGGTGGTAACGGCTTCTTTAACAGTATGACAGCCAGCGGTGTTCGGTAAGATATTGACCCCAAGTTGTTGAATCAATTTCCAGAAATCTTGTCCAGCTTTATCTTGTCCGCTTTCACGGCGTAATGACACGGTGGCTACACTGGCGGCACTACGTTTAAATGCTTCAGCTAATATGGCGGGTGAAGGATATTGCGCTGTGCCAAGCATTAGGCCATTGTTTAATTCGGTTCCATAGAATTTCTTCATGTTTAGCCTCCTTGCATAGGCGCTAAAATTTCAATTTGATCGCCTTCGTTGATCGGCGTATCGACACGTTGACCTTCGGCTATAAAGTCACCATTGAGTGCTGTTGCTACCACTGCATCGCCATAGTCAAACTGTTTAAGTAACTGACTAAGTGTGGTTGCTTTAGTTTGGCAAGACTCGCCATTAAGCTGAATAATCATGCATTACCTCAGGTGTAATATTGTCGAAAATGTGTGCTGTCACCATACGCGCCATAGCCGGAGCAAGTAAAAATCCGTGGCGATATAAGCCATTAATAGAGATGACGTTATCTTGGTGATTAATGCGAGGAATATTATCAGGGAAGGCGGGACGGCTATCTACGCCAATTTCTAAGATCTCTGCTTCGCCAAAAGCGGGATTAAGTGCATAGGCAGCACTTAACAACTCCAGTATGCTGCGCGCTGTCGCATTTTTTCCGCCACTACTTTCAAGCATTGTCGCGCCGAGCATGTAAATGCCATCACCACGAGGCACAACGTAAATAGGGATGCGTGGATGCAATAAACGGATAGGGCGAGAGAGGGTGATATCTGGGCAAGATAACATCAGCATTTCACCYTTYACACCRCGTAAATTAGGCTGMGTATCTTTAGCCGAAAGGCCRCGGCAATCAATGGTGAGYTCTTGTTTTGMAATCTGCTYWGGYTGAACCTCWTCACGGATAAATTTCACSCCATCAAYAATYAATTGMTCGCGTAATGTTTKSAGCGAATCACGGGGCGATAAATGTGCTTCATCAGCAAAGAACAAGCCTTTAGAAAAACGGTCTTCTAGGTCAGGTTCAAGCTGTGAAATTTCATCGSTATTMACRTGRYYRAAACTTTCGGTACGACGTGCAAASCGGGTTAAATCAGCATGATCTCGGGCTAAACTGACGACTAARGTGCCYYTTGTATGAATRTGGTTGCTGTTTTTWAGATTAGCTTGCCACCAAGGAGCTGATTCAGCTCCCAGACGYACKACAATTTCTTCAGCAGATTCGCCTTCRCAATARGGGGCCAGCATACCGCCKGCCCACCAAGAGCATGCGTGTTCRCCSACRCCATCGCCGCGTTCAWAAASRGTAATGTCAGNNNCRCCGCGATTRGCTAATTCACGCGCKACACACAGSCCTGCTACACCGCCACCAATAATGCTGATTTTTTTTGTCATTAATGAGCGCTCCACATAGCATGAAAATGATGAACAGGACCTTGTCCTGAACCRATATTAAGCTGGTCGGCYGCTTTAATMGCTTGATGTAAATAGTCATGAGCATGCTTTACACAATCGGCTAAATCCGTACCTTTTGCTAAATGTGCCGCAATAGCTGCAGAATAGGTGCAGCCTGTGCCATGGGTATTTTTTGTATTGATGCGTGGGGCACTGAACTGAAGTATTTCCCCCGTTTTTAAAAGTAATAGATCGGTACATACCTCGGTTGTGCCGTGTCCGCCTTTTAACAAAATAGATTTTGGACCGAGTAACAGTAGTTGTTCTGCTTGCTGCTGCATTTCATTGATAGTTTTAGCGTTATCAACACGCAGTAACGCTGCCGCTTCAGGCAGATTAGGAGTAAGCAAGTCTACCAAAGGAAATAAACGTTCGATCATTCGTTCAATAGCAATATCTTGCAGCAATGTATCGCCTGATTTGGCGATCATTACCGGGTCTAATACAATGGGGATATCGGTATTTTCTAGACTTTTAGCGACAACATCAATGATTTCTGGCGAAAATAACATGCCAATTTTGATGGCACTGACATTCAAATCACTTAGCACGGCCTCTATTTGAGCACCGACGATATTCGCTGGGACTTCATGTACTGCACTGACTTTACAGGTGTTTTGTGCGGTGATCGCAGTAATGACGCTTGCGCCATAAACTTCATTCGCTGAAAATGCTTTTAAATCGGCCTGAATCCCTGCGCCACCACTACTATCTGAGCCAGCAATGGTGAGAGCAATAGGTGGATAATTTTCAACGTTCATGTTTGTCCCCACTTTTTAAAATTCGGCCATTAACCCTGTGTTTAACACTAAAAATAGGGTCATATTGGTGTCAATAAAGGGCCCCGAAGAGCCCTTTATTGTTTAATGATTAAAACTAGTAATCCCAAGTAAGGTTAACACCGACTACGCGAGGGTCGCCATATTGTGTATAAGTCGTCTTCGTATAGCCGTCAGTTGGGTTGTTGCCAAAGTAAAAACCACGCGTAGCGTAGTCCTTATCAAATAAGTTTCGACCCCATAGCGAGACCTTCCAATCACCTTGGCGATAATCAATACTTGAGTTCACAATTGCATAAGAATGAGATTTTGAATTATGGCTATTAGAGAAATAGAATTCATCCTTTCCTTCCACATTGGCACGGAAAGTCCAGTTTTGAGCAAAGTTAACTTCACTCCCAATACTAAATTGGTAAGCAGGTGCATGCGCTTGGCGACGACCTTCAATATTAAGACTGCTTAAATCTGGATTGTCATACTCTTCAAAACTAGCATGTAAAAGACCTACAGCWGCMAAYAYTCKMMMYKSATTAGTGATAAACCAGTCTAAGTCAGCTTCAATACCGTAGTTTTTACCTTTTGCCGCATTAGCAATAGAGTCTTCGAAATTTCCACCACCCACATAAACAGAGCTATCTACTTGTGCATCTCTACGTAATGAGTAAAACGCATTGATGTTCGTTGTTAAATCACCATCTAACCAAATTGATTTAAGACCGACTTCTAAGCTCCACATATATTCAGTATCAAACTCTCGTTTTTCAACCGGCAGGGCATCATTGTTATTAACACCACCTGATTTATAGCCACGAGATAATGATGAGTAAACAAGCTGATCATCATTAAGTTGGTAATTCAGGCCTAATTTACCACCAAATAGCACTTCGCTTGTATCAATATCAAGTGAATTGGAATCACTATAATCAGCTTCAAAATACTCAACTCTTAAACCACTGACAAGGGTTAGTTTTGAACTTAAATGTGTATCTAACTGACCAAATAGCGATGTATTTTTAGTTTCATATTGATTCACAAGTGGTGTCCAAGGCGAATCTAGATCTAAGTCTTCATCTTGAGATAGGTGATATAAACCAATCGCCCACTCAGTGGAATTGTTAAATATCAAACCCTGCTCATTTGATAGCGCTTTTAATTCAAATGAATAGTTCTCACGTTTACGTTCGAACTCTTCAAATGCAACATAGCCCCCCGGGTGAAAGCCATCATAAGTCCAGTCAGCATCATAGCTATACGTCACATCAGATTTAACATAGGTCATTGCTGATTGTAATTGTACAGAGTCATTTACACGCCAATCAGTTTTTAATGCAAAGGCATTGGTTCTTTGTGAATCTTCACCTGGATTATCTGCAATACTGTTGCGACTATTATCTAAGGTAAATGCATCGTAACCATTATCGATATTGAGGTGAAGAATATTTAAATCAACAGTTAAATCATCACTAACCAACCATGTTAATTGGCCTCGAGCAGTAATTTCATCACGACCGTGTGTATTATCACGGTTTAGGAAGTCATTATCCATATAACCATCTGATTGATGGCTATGAATAGATACGCGACCCAGTAGTTTGTTTTCGACCAATGCGCCACCAACAGCGACGCCTAGGTTATGGGTATTGTATTCTGCAATACCTGCTTCAACATRCACTTCAAGTTCTTCGGTGGGTTGTTTACTTTGCATAGTAATAACACCTGCTAAGGCGTTGGTACCGTATTGTGTGCCCTGAGGGCCACGAAGAATTTCAACTTGTTCGATATCGAATAATGTAGCAGCACCACCAATACGGCTAAAATCAATACCATCAATCATTAAACCTACCGAAGGGTTAATCGGTGCTGAAAATTGGCTTCGCACACCAATACCACGAATTTGGAAAAATTGGCCGCGTGAAGCACCGCTAGAGATATTGACATTGGGGGCTAGATTGAGCACGTCTTCGATATGTTGAGCGCCGCGAGATTCAATAATTGCACTATCAATCGTGGTGAGACTGATAGGGGTTTCTTGTGCAAGACTCGGTCTAAAATCAGCACTGACGACCATTGAAGGTAATTCAGTTGCTGTTTCATCAGCTATTGCGGTGGAGGAAAGAATTGCTGTAATGACAGCAGATAAGGTTTTAAACTTCATGAACATCCTTTTTAGTATATAAAAAGGACAGGTGAGCACGCATTATTATATGGATATGTCTGTGTATCTCGGCCTGTCCCTACGCCAGTATTAACTGGATCAGGTTCATAGGGTCCTTTCTGTGAAAGAAAGTCTCAGGCGTTTGCCACCCCTAGGCTTGGAATTGATTCATCAATTCGCAGGATGATTATACGGATGTTTGATTTTTTTCGCTAGTTCAACGTGAGGATTCAGTGAAAACTTGGATCCAGTTTTCATGTGTTTCAGAAAATTCTACCGATATATGGAACAGGTCAGCATTCTTTTTATCAAACTTACATCTCACCACTTTGCCTTCTGCAATTAAGGGCGCGATATTTTCGTCATAAGTCTCTAATACTATTTTAATAAAGTCGTTTAATTTAGCTGCATAGCTGGTGGTGATATAAATGCCATTACTGCATAAATTTTGACTAGTACCTTGGAATGTTAAATCGTCGTTATCATCAATGGTAAACGTGATCAGTGTTTCTATCGGGATCCGCACACAGCGACGATTTTCGACGAAATCATTTTCGGACATTGTAAAATTCTCTGAAATTCCTTTTGAAGGTCAATCCACATTACGCAATTATAACGTTATCAACAAGGAACTAATCGACTATTTTCGAGAAACTAGTTTATGCTTGCTCGACATATAGGACAGACTCGAAGTTTGCTATTTAATCGTCTGGTTGCTACTTTATTTCCCGTATTGTCATAACAGTTTGGGCAAAAAAATCCTTTTGCATTAGCAAAAATGTAGCAGCCAGATTTCATTTCTGGTTTAGAAATGGTTGGATCTGGAGACGATTTTTTGGTTAATTGTTGAGCAAAAACCGTGATAGTCTCCAATTCTTTTGAAATAGAATCTACTAAATTCTTATGTTGAGTGGTATTTGAAAGTTGGCTTAAAAGTGATTTTGCTTGTTCAATTGAGTTAAAAATAGTCATAAATTCTTCCTAAGAGATGGCTTTCTCAACCACTTTTCGTGTTAATTGTGGTGCTAAAAATTCAATAAATGCATAGCTATAACCGCGAAGAAAACTCCCTCGTTTTATACCTAAATGTGTGGTGCTGGCTTTAAATAAATGGCTGGCATTTAGTGCTCTTAATTGTGCATCCTYWAYYKCKTSMRMNTGNCSATSNNCTGSCAAWRATGCCTACGCCTAGCCCGAGTTCAACATAGGTTTTAATAACGTCAGCATCGGTTGCGGTAAACACCACATTGGGATGCAGCCCTCGCTTTGTAAAAGCCTGATCTTGTTGTTCGCGGCCGGTAAAGCCCATTACATAAGTCAAAATAGGATATTGAGATATGGCTTCGAGTGTTAGTTTTTTTTCTGATAATAAGGGATGTTCGGGAGGAACTACGATCGAACGGTTCCAATCATAACAAGGTAAAATAGCTAAAGAATCGAACTGATCTAGCCCTTCTGTTGCAATGGCAATATCAACGCGCCCAGTGGCCGCCATTTCTGCTATTTCGGTAGGTGTGCCTTGCACCATATTAAGGAGAACATCAGGATAGTGTTCTGAAAATGCTTTGATGGCTTTCGGCAGTGCATAACGTGCTTGGGTGTGGGTGGTACCAATTGATAATGTACCTAATTGATCATTTTTACTGTCTGCTGCGAGTTGCCGAATATTTTCAACATCGAGCAATACACGATCAGCCATATCAACGACGCTTTTGCCAACAGGCGTTAACCCTGTCAGTCGTTTGCCATGGCGCTCAAATATTTGTAACCCTAATTCATCTTCGAGCTGTTGAACCTGATTACTTACACCCGGTTGAGATGCATGCAAGGCATTGGCTGCGGCAGAAACACTCAAACCTCGGCGAGCAATTTCACGCACATATTTTAATTGTTGTAATTTCATTATCTAGCCTCCAAGTTGCATATACGATTTAATTATAACAATAGTTAATAATATTCATTCAAAGAATATAATTAACTGATAAAATTGTCATCTTTTTAGAATTCATTACAAAGATATTATTGATCGTGGAATGGGGATATACATTAGCAGGATTGCTTGTCGGCATTATGGTCGGAATGACAGGTGTGGGTGGTGGCTCGTTAATGACTCCGATTTTAATTTTTGGTTTTTCTGTGCAACCTGCGATAGCGGTGGGAACGGATTTATTATTTGCAGCCATTACAAAAACAGGTGGTATATGGGCCTATTGGCGTCATGGCGTTGTTCATTGGAACGTTGTAAAACGACTAGCCACAGGCAGTGTGCCGGCATCATTAGTAACCCTATATTTTTTACATCTAACGGGTGTGAGTGACGGCGAGCATAGCGACCTGATTACCTCTGCGTTGGGTGTAGCATTGATTTTAACATCCAGTGCTTTATTGTTAAAAGGTACGATTACTAATATTTTACATGCGCGAGCAGGGCATCCGGTGGTCAGTGCTCTATACCGTGTTCGTCAAGATGAAAAACATAAGGCAGTTGCAACAATAATGACTGGCGCCTTTTTAGGTGTAATGGTGACAATGTCATCAGTGGGCGCGGGTGCATTAGGTGCGGTGGCATTATTATTTCTGTATCCTAAAATGAAAGGGGTAGAAATCGTTGCCACAGATATCGCTCATGCGGTACCTTTAACAGCGATTGCGGGTTTAGGACATTCAGCCGTGGGTACCGTAGACTGGTCTCTATTATCCTTTCTAGTGATGGGGTCATTGCCGGGAATTTATATCGGTAGCCATTTAGGTGTGAAAATTCCTGATGCGGTTATGAGGCCATTATTAGCCGTATTATTATTAGGTGTGGGTATAAAATGTCTGATTTAATTACATTAAATTTAACATTGTATGGCTGTCCTCTTCATTATATTAAGGCGAGAGAAGCCTTGAGTGAAATGAAGTTTGAACAAGAGATAGTATTCGAAGTTAATAATGGTGATGCGATAAATGAAATTCTCACAAGTCTGCGTCATGATGGTCATTTATGTGAAATAGTGTCGGAGCAGACATTAACGTCAACCATTAAAGTAATAAAAAAATCATGACAGAGATGAATGAAAAACGTGCTGCAAAAATAGAAGCCAGTAAAATATAAAGAGTGTGGCTTACAGTTAAAGCGACAACATTAGAGAAATGATATGACTAAAAAATTAACACATTTGCAACAGCTGGAAGCTGAAAGCATCCATATTATGCGTGAGGTAGCGGCGGAGTTTGATAATCCGGTGATGCTGTATTCCGTAGGTAAAGATTCCGCTGTAATGTTGCATTTGGCGATGAAAGCCTTTGCACCAGGCAAACCGCCTTTTCCCTTGTTACATGTGGATACTAAATGGAAATTTAAGGAAATGATTGCTTTTCGAGATCAGCGGGTAAAAGATCTGGGCTTGGAATTGTTGGTGCACAGTAATCAGCAAGGTATTGATGAAGGCATTAATCCGTTTGATCATGCGCGATATACTGACATTATGAAGACAGATGGTTTGAAACAGGCCTTAGATAAATACGGTTTTGATGCGGCCTTTGGTGGTGCGCGTCGAGATGAAGAAAAATCGCGCGCTAAAGAACGCGTTTATTCCTTCCGTGATAAAAATCACCGTTGGGATCCAAAGCAGCAACGCCCAGAATTGTGGAACATCTATAACAGTAAAGTAAACCAAGGCGAGAGCATTCGTGTTTTTCCACTATCAAATTGGACTGAACTCGATATCTGGCAATACATTCATTTAGAAGGTATCCCTATTGTTCCCTTGTATTATGCAGCAGAACGTCCCGTGGTTGAGCGAAATGGTTTGAAGATCATGGTTGATGATGACCGCATGCGTTTAGAGCCGGGCGAAGTGCCGAAAATGGAAAAAGTACGATTCAGAACCTTAGGCTGTTATCCATTAACAGGCGCGGTAGAATCAAATGCGTCAACTTTGCCAGAAATTATTCAAGAAATGTTGTTAACAACGACATCAGAGCGCCAAGGTCGAGCAATTGATCATGATGAGTCCGGATCGATGGAGAAGAAAAAACAAGAGGGCTATTTCTAATGAGCACTGAAAATAATTACCAAACAGATAGCCTGATTGCCAGCGATATTGATGCTTATTTAAAACAGCATGAAAATAAAGAAATCTTACGCTTTTTAACCTGTGGTAATGTCGATGATGGCAAAAGCACACTGATTGGCCGTCTGCTATACGATTCAAAAATGATCTATGAAGATCAATTAGAAGCAATCACAAAAGACAGTGTAAAGTCAGGTACAACAGGTGAAGCTATTGACTTGGCATTGTTGGTGGATGGTTTACAAGCCGAACGCGAACAAGGCATTACCATTGATGTCGCTTATCGCTATTTCTCAACGACCAAACGCAAATTCATTATTGCTGATACACCCGGTCATGAACAATACACACGAAATATGGCAACAGGGGCATCAAATTGTCAATTAGCCGTCATATTGATTGATGCACGTTATGGGGTGCAAACACAAACGCGTCGCCATAGCTTTATTGCTAATTTATTAGGCATTAAACATATTATTGTAGCTATCAATAAGATGGATATTAAAGATTATAGTGAACAGGTGTATAACGCTATTCGCAAAGAATATACTGAGTTTGCTCGTGAACTAGAAATGGATGACGTACATTTTGTACCGCTTTCTGCTTTGGTGGGTGACAATGTTGTTAACAAAAGTGAGAACATGCCTTGGTATCAAGGTGAAACGCTGATGTACTTATTAGAAAATATCGAGATTTCACAGGATATTAATGTCGATGATATGCGGTTCCCAGTGCAATATGTTAATCGGCCTAATTTGGATTTTCGTGGCTATTGCGGCACATTAGCATCCGGTATTTTAAAACCCGGTGACGACATTACCGTATTACCATCCGGCGTTGAAAGCACAGTAAAAAGCATTGTCACTTATGATGGTGATTTAGATAATGCTATTCCTGGTGAAGCGATTACTGTGACATTAGAAGATGAAATTGATGTCAGTCGTGGTGATATGATAGTGCATCGTAATCACCAGCCTCATGTAGCCAGCCACTTCAAAGCGACCGTGGTGTGGATGACTGAAAAGCCATTAGTTAGTGGTAAACAATACAATTTCAAAGTGGGCGTAAGTGAAAGTACCGGTATTTTAACCGGCATTGACAGCCGGATTGATGTGAACACACTGACGGAAAATAAAGCGACTGAATTGAAGCTAAATGAAATCGGCCAATGTGAATTTTCATTGAGTAAACCCGTGGTATTCGATGCGTATAAACGTAGCCATAGCACAGGTTCATTTATCATTATCGATCGCCTAACTAATGTCACGATTGGTGCAGGCATGATTACCGAATCTGTTTCAGGATCACAAGCCCAACAAGTGATTAGTTCAGATCATATTTCTGATTTCGAAATTGAATTGAATACTCTGATCAGAAAACATTTCCCACATTGGGATGCTAAGGATTTGGGTGCATTATTGAAATAGAGCCTTTTGCCAAATCAAATACTTTTCATCTAAGCTTTGTGCTGCGTGGGCAGGACTGGTGGAAGGTAGTCGAGCTTGGGATAGAGATTTAAAGGGTTTATTCAAGTTGCGGACTACGTGTTGTTTAAACACGTTTTCGGCCTTTCCACCATTAAACAATAGCTGTTGAATACTAGGGTGATGTTGGAAAAAAGCATTGAAATCATTAACGATCATACTGTTCGCATCGATATTTTGATCTAAACTTCCTTGGCGTTGGCAGGCTTTTAGCACATCCCACACTGCAATATTATGTTGTTGCAGCTTTTGGCAACGCGTTGAGTAGTTTAAATTAAGATCAAACTTGAATAAGCGGGCCATGATTGGCCAAAAAGCATTTCGTGGGTGGGCATAATATTGCTGTTGTTGTAATGATTGAACGCTCGGCATTGAGCCGAGAATGAGCACTTTTGCATTGGAATCAGCAATAGCAGTAAAGCCTGTATCTATCGCTATTTTATTGATAGCGATGACCGTTATGCTCTATCCAACCATCGATATGCCGTTTGGCAGGATCGTGGTGTGTCCAGTGAATTACGCCGCCTTTTTTATTCCATTCATATTCGCCANAAAGSSWKAMKWTMYYRCYTTKYYTTAGRYSKKTTMKKYYKSRGSMAAGRTCARKWTTKYRKKCWWTKAARMKSKWKWCGCYRMCGGCTAATTCAATAAGAAATCGTTGGTGACGGCTTCCCCTTAAATCATCATCCAGTAATCTACTGACTTGCGCTGTTAGATTAATTTGAACATCACTTTTTTTCTGTTCAATCAGTTGTTCGATATTATTTTGTTGGCGCGGGGTTGAATAGGCTTGTTCTTCTGAAAATTGGTTGGCGTAATAACCTAGAACAACAAAACCAATAATGAGTCCAATACGCTGTTTTTGGCGAGAGTTTAATGACATGTGAAAAGGTCTTTATGAAGAGAAATCATGTGATCATCTTACTTTTATAATTATCTAACTGCAATTATGCAGTCATTTATTATTTTGGCTTGTCTTAATGTTAAGGATATTTAAAAAAAGAGTAAGATGAATCATTATGACAACACGTAGAAGATTTGTACTGGGAGCATCATCGATATTAGTCGGTGTAGCTTTGCCTTGGTCGAGATTTGCCTTAGCAGAAAATAATGCCATGACCCCGATACTTAGCGGCCAAAACTTTAATCTTGGCATTGGCTTTCAGAAAGTTAATTTTACGGGCAAAGARCGCATTGCGACGACGGTCAATGGTTCATTACCGGCACCGACTTTGCGGTGGAAGCAAGGTGAACGCGTTACCTTAAATGTAACAAACCATCTGTCTGAAGATAGTTCTATTCATTGGCATGGCATGATTATTCCTACGGATATGGATGGTGTGCCAGGTTTAAGTTATGCAGGTATAAAACCAGGTGAAACATTTAAATATCAATTTGATATTAATCAAAGCGGCACTTATTGGTATCACAGCCATTCTGGCTATCAAGAACAAACAGGAGTTTATGGTGCGATAGTCATTGATCCGATTAATGATCCCGTAGCCTATGATCGTGATTATGTGATTGTATTATCTGATTGGACCGATGACGACCCCGCTGATGTGTATGCTACCTTAAAAAAGCAAAGTCATTATTACAATATGAAGGAACGTACCTTTGCCGATGTATGGGCTGATGTGAAACAAAAGGGTGTCACTCAGACATTGAATGATCGTGAAATGTGGAATGCTATGCGGATGTCAGATAGTGATATCTCTGACGTTACCGGTATGACATACACTTTTTTAATGAATGGACAAACACCCGAACAAGGATGGACGGGATTATTTAATAAAGGTGAAAAAATTCGTTTACGTTTTATTAATGCATCGGCGATGACCCTATTTGATGTACGTATTCCCGGCTGCAAAATGACCGTTGTGGCGGCCGATGGACAAGATATTGAAGCTGTAACCATAGATGATTTTCGTATTGGTGTGGCAGAAACGTATGATGTGATTGTGGAACCTACAGCCGATCAAGCACACACCATTTTTGCTCAAGCAATAGACAGAACAGGTTTTGCTTATGGTGTATTGACGCCTGATTTGAAGATGAAGTCTGAATTGCCAGAGCTTGATCCCGTGCCCATTTTAACGATGGCCGATATGGGAATGGATCATAGTGCGATGGCGGACGCTATGAAAGGTGACATGATGATGGACATGTCTGGGCATGGCGGACATATGGATCATTCTAAGCACATGTCTATGAATGACACACCTATTATGGGCACGGGCTTAGCGGGGTTTGGTAGTGCATTAGCTATCACTCATCAGCAAACAGAATTTGGCCCACATGTGGATATGCGTGCTGAAAATCCAATGTATAAAATTGATGACCCTGGTATTGGTTTACGCGATCATCAGCGCTTATATGGCCGTAAAGTGCTAACGTATGCTGATTTACATAATCTTTATCCGACCTCGGATCCACGTGAACCGAGTCGAGAGATTGAACTGCATTTAACAGGAAATATGATGCGGTATATGTGGTCAATTAATGGTATTAAATATGCGGATGCAGAACCGATCATATTGAAGCATGGCGAACGTGTCCGTTTTACGTTGATTAATGACACGATGATGAATCATCCTATGCATTTGCATGGGTTGTGGAGCGAATTAGAAACGGGAGACGCTCAAAATATTCCACGGAAACATACTGTAATTGTGCAGCCAGGATCGAAAATAAGTTATTTAGTTTCGGCTGATGCTTTAGGGCGATGGGCTTATCACTGTCATTTACGTTTTCACATGTTTGCGATGTTTCGTGAAGTGAGGGTGGTGTGACGAAAAAGATGATGCGTAAAAAGACAGCATTGAGCAAAATAATATTTTTAATTTTTATGGCGTTCACTGTGAATGCTGTTGCAATGGAGGGCGACGACCCTGTTTTAACAATGCTTAAGATTGACCAATTAGAAATGAGTGATATTGGAAAAAATCATGATGTGGCGTGGAAGGCTCAAGCTTGGGTTGGAAAAGATCTTAATAAACTGTGGTTTAAAACAGAAGGGGAACGAGCGGATAATGATATTGAAGAAGCTGAAATTCAGCTGCTTTATAGTCGGGCAATAGCAGCCTATTGGGATGCGCAAATTGGCTGGCGCCACGATGTGAAACCTAAGCCTAATAGAGATTGGCTAGTCTTAGGCGTACAGGGTGTGGCTCCTTATTTTTTTGAGACAGATATTGCTTTGTTTTTAGGCGAAAAGGGGATGATAGGGTTAAGAATGGAATGGGAATATGAATTATTATTGACCCAGAAATGGATTTTAACGCCAGAAATGGAAGCAAATTTTTTTAGTAAAAATGATGATGAGGTCGGCTTAGGCAGTGGCTTATCTGATGTCAGTTTAGGTTTACGACTTAGATATGAGATTAAACGTGAGTTTGCACCCTATATTGGGATTGAATGGGATAAGCGTTTTGGTCATACCGCCGATTTAGTTCAGAATGAAGGGGGAAATGCTTCTGATGTGAAGTGGCTTGCTGGTGTTAAATTCTGGTTTTAATTTCAATAGATGATTATATTCTATTAATATAGCTATTTATAATTTCCAGTTATAAGCTGTGTTCGCATATAATAGGCAACTCGATGAGTAAATTTAAGAAACTATATGTATCAGTATGATAACTATGATCAGACGATGGTGGACCAACGGGTAACACAATACCGTGATCAAACACGTCGTTTTTTAGCAGGTGAACTGACAGAAGAGCAATTCCGACCTTTAAGGTTGATGAATGGTCTTTATGTGCAGATCCATGCGCCAATGCTACGTGTGGCAATTCCTTACGGCCTTATGTCCTCTAAACAAATACGTAAAATTGCTGATGTTTCACGCCGCTATGATAAAGGTTATGTGCATTTTACAACGCGTACCAATTTCCAATTAAACTGGCCTACCTTAGAAAGTGTACCTGATATTTTAGCTGAATTAGCTTCAGTGCAAATGCATGCCATTCAAAGTAGTGGTAACTGTATTCGTAATACGACTTCGGATCAATTGGCGGGTATCAATGCCAATGAATTAGAAGACCCTCGTCCGTGGTGTGAAATCATCCGTCAGTGGTCGACGTTTCATCCTGAATTTGCCTATTTACCACGCAAGTTTAAGATTGCAGTCATTGGTGGCAAGGATGATCGTGCGGCAACAAAATTGCATGATATTGGCCTGCACCTTGTTCAAAATAATGAAGGTGAAATTGGCTTTGAGGTATTGGTTGGCGGCGGCTTAGGCCGGACACCTATTTTAGGTCAGCAGATTCGTCCCTTCCTTGAAAAGAAAGATTTGTTATCGTATTTAGAGGCCATATTACGTGTTTATAATCGTCTAGGTCGTCGTGATAATAAGTATAAAGCGCGTATTAAAATTACGGTTCGCGAACACGGTATTAGCCATATTCGTGAATTGGTAGAAGCGGAATGGGTTCAAATTCGTGAACAACTTGAATTAGATGATAAAGAAATCGAACGTGTGAAACAATATTTCACTGAACCAGATTACGATGCTACGGCGGGTGGTGATGAAAGTTTTTCAAAAATGCAGGCTGAAGATGCTGGTTTTGCAGCGTGGGTTCAACAGAATATAGTTGAGCACAAAATTCCAGGCTATAAAGCGGTCTATATTTCATTAAAATCCCCTACCGCTCCTCCGGGTGATGTATCTGCCGAGCAGTTAGATATTATTGCGGATTTAGCAGATGAATTTAGCTTAGGTGAAGTGCGTTCAACACATAATCAAAATTTATTATTGAGTGATGTAAAACAAGGTGATCTTTATGCCTTGTGGTGTCRGTTAAAATCGAATAATCTGGCTACGGCAAATATCAATACATTGACGGATATGATTTGTTGTCCCGGTTTAGATTTTTGTGGTCTAGCCAATGCGACTTCTATTCCATTAGCAAAAGAAATTACCGATCGCTTTAATGATTTAGATTATCTTTATGATTTGGGTGATATAAAAATAAAAATATCAGGGTGTATGAATGGTTGTGCGCATCAAAGTGTCGGTCATATTGGCATTCTAGGCGTGGACAAAAAAGGTGAAGAGTGGTATCAATTTACTTTGGGAGGAAGTTCTGAAGAGGATGCCTCATTAGGTGAACGTTTAGGTCGAGCCATTCCTAAAGATAAAGTGCTCGAAACAGTTGAAACATTGATTGATGTATTCAAAGAACTTCGATATGAAGATGAATTATTTTTAGCTACAGTACGACGCGTTGGTGTTGTTCCGTTTAAGGATCGTGTTTATGCAGATAATTAAAGATCGCGAAATTATTGAAGACAGTTGGCTGCATCTAGATGATGAGTCAGCAGATTTAGTCGTCGGCGGCATTACGGTAACATTAGCGCGCTGGCAAGCTGAGCATGAGTTATTACTCAAACATGATGGCAGCCTTGGCTTGCGATTAAAGGGTGATGATCCCTTAGAAGAAATTGTTCCGGACTTAGATAAATTTGAATTAATCGTGCTAGATTTCCCCGCATTTACGGATGGTCGTTGTTATTCTTTTGCGCGCTTATTGCGTGATCGTTATAACTATAAAGGTGAAATCAGAGCACAAGGTGATATTTTGTATGATCAACTATTTTATATGTCACAATGTGGCATTAATAGTTTTGAAATGGCAAATTCACATCAATTAATTGAGGCTATGTCGGCTTTTGATGATTTTAGTGAAAGCTATCAAACTACAGCATTAAAACCTGACCCTCTGTATCGTCGTCGATAACTAGTGGAGATGGTTGTAGAACCATTTAACTAGAAGGCAGTACTTCGATGGCAGTGTACGCGATAGGCGATGTTCAAGGTTGCTTTGATGAGCTTCAAAATTTGCTTAAATTTGTAGAATTTGATCCTGCGATTGATCAAGTTTGGCTGGCGGGTGATTTAGTGAATCGGGGACCGAAATCTGCTGATGTTATTCGCTTTGCAAAACAACTGGGGCCGGATGTCGTTAAAGTGGTCTTAGGTAATCATGATCTCCATCTACTTGCCACGGCTGCTGGTGTAAATGAACACAAGCACCGTATGGATACCATGGAGTCTGTTCTTGCTGCCGGTGATCGAGAAGAGCTGATCACATGGTTGCGCCAGCAACCGTTATTTCACCATGATGCTGATTTAGGTTTTAGCATGGTGCATGCCGGTTTACCGCCACAATGGTCACTTAAAAAAGTTCAAAAAAGAGCTAAAGAAGTTGAAACAGTATTGCGGGGGGACGATTGGCAAAAGTTTTTCAAACATATGTATGGTAATAAGCCTGATGTCTGGTCAAAAGAACTCAAAGGTTGGGATAGATTACGCTATATAGCGAATTGTTTAACACGTCTTCGCTATTGTCATGAAGATGGTCGTTTGGCGTTGAAATTTAAAGGCGAACCTAAAGATAAACCAACAGGGCAAATTCCATGGTTTGATATGCCAAATCGCAAAACAAAAGAAGATAGAATTATCTTTGGCCATTGGTCAACATTAGGCACAGGCCAGTATGGTAACGTCTTTTCAACCGATAGTGGTGCTGTTTGGGGCGATCAATTAACGGCGGTACGAATTGATAAAAAGCCGTATCAATGGTTTATGATTGATGCTGATCCCGCGGGATTACCCCATGCTAAGAATAAAAATTTATAAAGAAACTTGTCAAACAGGCATATACCCGTGACCAATCAATATGCATATTTATAGCACACATACTAAATACGCTAGCGGCGTTATAATAGTGAGCAATAGCGCGCTATTACATCACAATTATGCCTTGCTAGCCCATCCATTATATGCACTAAAAATAGGCACTTTGAATGATAACGGGTATAAACTTGCCAAAAACAGTACAATGATAACTTTAAATATATCTGGATAAAGAAAAACCATGAGCAATATCACAACATTTTCGGGTGATTTTTCAGCCAACGGAATGAGAATAGGCATCGTAGCAGGTCGTTTTAATGACTTCATCGTTGATAATTTAATTTCAGGTGCGATTGATTGCTTAGTACGCCATGGTGCAAGTGAAAGTGATATTGATTTGGCGCGCGTACCGGGAGCGGTAGAAATTCCATTAGCTGTTCAACGCATGGGACGAACAGGACAATATGATGCAATTATTGCGCTAGGTGCTGTAATTCGTGGTGGAACGCCTCATTTTGAATTTGTAGCAGGTGAATGTTCAAAAGGCTTGGGTCAGTTAACATTACAAATGGATATTCCGGTATCGTTTGGTGTGTTAACGGTTGATACGATTGAACAAGCGATTGAGCGTGCTGGAACAAAAGCAGGAAATAAAGGTGCAGAAGCTGCAATGGGAACCATCGAGATGGTCAATGTGTTGCGTCAAATTGAGGGTGCTAAATAAATGGCAAGAGTTTTACCACGCTCCCATTCTCGTGCTGCCGCGGTGCAAGCGTTGTATCAAGCGCTCGTAAATAATCAGGCATTAGAAAAGGCATCGCTGGACTTTGTGACGGCTGAGAATTCTGACAAGATGGATACCAAATATTTCAACGGACTTGTTGAAGGTGTATCAAAAGAACTTGAAGCGTTAGATTCTGAGTTAGCCTATGCTGTTGATCGTGATTTATCTGAAATAGATCCGGTAGAAAGTTCAATATTGCGTCTTGCCATATTTGAATTTATTCACCGTCCAGAAGTACCTTACCGCGTTGTATTGAACGAAGCCGTAGAGTTAGCGAAAGCCTTTGGTGGCGAAAAAGGCCATAAATACGTGAATGGTGTGTTAGATAAAATGGGATCGAAATTACGTTGGCCTGAATACAAAGCATCGAAGCTGCGACGTAAAAAATCGTAACACGTGTCTTGAACGAATTTTCACTGATTCAGAAGTATTTTGAACAACTCACAAAGAATCGTGATGATGTAGCACTAGGGATAGGAGATGACTGTGCTTTACTTCTACCACCCCCAGATCATGCCGTCGCCGTTTCTATTGATACCCTAGTTGAAGGTGTACATTTCTTCTCTCATGTTGATGCCGAAAGTCTCGGACATAAAAGCTTAGCTGTAGGTCTCAGTGACCTTGCTGCAATGGGCGCCAAACCTGCGTGGTTTACTTTGGCGCTTACTTTGCCAGAGCTTGATGAAACTTGGCTTAAAAATTTCTCTAGCGGCTTAGCTAAACTAGCGAATGAACATAATATTCAATTGGTCGGTGGCGATACGACCAAGGGACCATTAACCATTAGCATTCAAGTGCATGGCTTTATTGATCCTACTCAAGCAATGCGGCGAAGCAATGCCAATCTGGGCGATATGATTTATGCATCAGGCCATTTAGGTGATGCAGGTGCGGCACTGCAATTAGCGTTACAACAATTGAGTGATGATGCCTTAACTGATGATGACAAAGCCTATTTACAACAACGATTAGAACGACCTACACCACAAGTATTGCTTGGACAAAATTTAGTGGGTTTAGCTACATCTGCAATCGATATTTCTGATGGACTAGTGGTTGATTTGGGGCATATTCTAAAGAAAAGTGGTGTAGGCGCTAGATTAAATTTAGATAATATACCTTTGTCGACATCATTAACCAAACTGGATGCTAAAGTAGCACAAGCATTGGCATTGCAGTCAGGTGATGATTATGAATTATGTTTTATTGTGCCACCACAACACTATGCTGAAGTTGAAAAACGCTTCAAAGGCCAAGTGACACGCATCGGTATGATCACGGATGATGATGGACTTTTTTATATTGATGGCAACGATCAACTCATCGAATTAATAGGAACAGGCTATGACCACTTCAGACATTAATTTTACTGAATTATTGAAACGACCAGCCTGTTTTCTGGGCTTAGGATTCGGTTCAGGCTTAGCACCTAAAGCACCAGGCACTTTTGGCACCTTAGCAGCGTTGCCCCTTTATTGGCTGATGCAGGATTTACCCTTAATAACGTATATATCCATTGTAGTACTCGCCTTTATTGCTGGCATCTGGATTTGTCAGAAATCAGCAGAGTGGCTTCAAGCACAGGATCCTTCGGCCGTTGTATGGGATGAAATAGTGGGTTATTTAATCACTATGATTGCCGCACCCTCGGGTTGGCAATGGATGGTATTAGGCTTTGTATTATTTCGGTTTTTTGATATTCTCAAACCTTGGCCTATAAATTTAGCCGATAAAGCGATTCATGGCGGTTTGGGTATTATGGTCGATGATGTAATTGCAGGTATTTTCTCGTTGGTGGTTATTCAGTGGTTGTATCAGGTCTATCCCACAATGAGCTGGTGAATTAATTAAGTTAGCTTAAGTCATGCCTCAACAACGTAAAATAATCCATGTTGATATGGATGCCTTTTTTGCCTCTGTTGAACAGCGTGATAACCCCGATTATCGCAATAAACCGCTCATTGTCGGWKKYSRWCYSWATASSSKARKKKYWKWKKYWKYWWRYASMKWTGAAGCACGTAAATTCGGCATTCATTCTGCCATGCCGTGTTCGCAAGCGTATCGCTTATGTCCACAAGCTTTGTTTGTCCCTCCACGCTTTGAAGCCTATCGTGAGGTATCAGAAACGATACGGGAAGTATTCTGGCGCTATGCCTCAGAAGTTGAACCGCTATCCTTAGATGAGGCCTATTTAGATGTCACCTATACCGCTGATTTTGATGGCTCTGCAACACGTATCGCTCAGGCTATTAAACGAGACATTTTAGAAGCAACCGATCTCGTTGCTTCTGCTGGCGTATCGTACAACAAATTTCTAGCTAAAATCGCATCTGATATGGATAAACCGGATGGTTTATATGTCATAAAACCCGAGCAAGGCGAAGCTTTTGTCGCTGATTTAGCGATAGACAAGTTTCACGGAATTGGACCTGCTACAGAAGCGAAAATGAATAAGTTAGGCATCAAAATAGGCAGAGATTTACGGCAATGGACATTGCACGATCTAAATGAAAATTTTGGTAAATCAGGCCAGTATTATTTTCATGTCTCAAGAGGGATTGATGAACGCCCAGTACGCAGTACGCGAATACGTAAGTCTTTGGGTAAAGAAACAACTTTTTCCAACGATATGATGAATATTGATGAATTACTGGGTCAGTTAGAATCACTTGCCGAGATTGTATTTGAACGTTTGCAAACACTGCAATTAGAAGCTCGAACGTTAACAGTGAAGGTAAAGTATGCTAATTTTCAGCAGGTTACTCGTGCTCAGAGTTCATCTGATATTCTAGCTACGTTGGATGATTTTAAGGCGTTGTTGCCGGCGTTATTGGCGCGTACGGAGGCGGGGATACAAGCTGTTCGATTGGTTGGGGTTACTGCTAGTGGCTTTGTTCGGGATTCAGATGTTGAAGAATTACAGCTTGGTTTTTCTTTAGAACTTTAAAGACTTTAACTGTGAATTTCAGCATCTATGGTTTTCTAGTTGCGTAAGCCAATAATTAAATAATGGACATTCTGTGCGAATTTCAGTAAGTCCAATTTCTAATATAGCTAAGACCCCCATATGTGGTTTGTCATAATTTTTAACTAAGTTGATGATTCGTTTGGATGGGGCTGTTTGTGGTGAATCGTTGATGTGTTCTGGAGTTTCAAAATTAGCTTTAATACGATGAAAATCTGCAGATAGTTCGCTATGGGCAATTCCTCTAGCAAATGCATCTGGGCTACTGAATAATAATCCTTCAAATTCGTACATCATAATGTAGGGTATAAATCTACTAGGTAAAAAATTATTTCCCATTTCTGCACATATATCAGCATGAATCTCATCTTGAATAAGGTTGGCTTTTTCGGCAGGAAAAGGCAGATGAATTGATTCTGGTTTCATAGGCCAGCTATTAGGAAGAGCATAATAATCTACCATAATTGTAGATATACTCCCAGTATCTTCTTTTAAGTGATTTAGAATGTCAGTACGTGCCGATTGCCAATGACCTACTCCTCCTCGTCTAAAACGGCAGCGAGAATTTCCTAGTAAACGAGCGCTTACTGTTGAGAAGCCATATTGATGTAAATGTGGTGCAAGAACCTCATTTATAAATGTTTCCTCTGTTTGACCTTCTACATGAATTAAAAGTCGAGACATTTTATTCGGCTTGAGGCCGACCTCCAAACTCATTTTTTTCCCAGAGTTGACCTAAACCGTATTCTTCTAGCCATAAATCTAATTTTTTAGATGATTCAAGTCTTGACAGAACTGTTCCACCATTTTGACGGTCAGCGATTAGAATATCTTCAGGATTGAAATGATCTAAAAGTAATGGTGACTGAGTAGAAATAATGACCTGAGTATTTATTGATGCTTGTTTTATAAGCGATGCAAGTAGAGTAATTGCATATGGGTGCAAACCTAATTCAGGTTCGTCAACAAGAATTACGGATGGTTTGTATGCATCCGGTTGTAGAAATAGTGTTGTTAGCGCAATAAATCTTAAGGTGCCATCTGATAAAGAAGATGCATCAAAATAATCATCTGAACCTTTATGTTTCCATTCTAATCGGATTTTTTCTGCATTTAATTGTTGTGGTGCAAGACGGAAATCTTCAAAAAAAGGGGCTACACGCTGAATTGTACGCTTGATAAGGTCGTATGATGTTTCATGTTTTTCTTGAAGATAATATAAAAAACTAGCAATATTGGAGCCGTCAGAGCGTAAGAATTGATTATCGTTAATATCAACGGTTTTCTTCATTGGAGATGATGAGCTTGTATCATGAAAATGGTAAGCACGCCATTTAGTAAGGTGTTCTTTCACATAAGAGATAATATGATCTGAGGTTTGTTTATTACTAATTCCTGCTTCTTTACCATCTCTTGCCACCGAGTGTCCTAGTGGTTGTCGATACTCTTTGTTCCAGAAATATGCAACTTCTTGTGTAGGGATAAGTTCGTCTGCTTCTGTTGGTTCTAATTTTATTGAGTACTCATTACTCTTATTATTAAAGCTGATTTTTATATGAAGCTGTGGGGTTGTTTTTTCTCCGAAGTGAAGGATTTTATTTGCCCCACCTCCTTTGATTATATAATCTTGAAGATTACCTGCCCGAATTGCATGAAGAAAAGAAAATACGCCAATAAAGTTAGACTTACCAGAACCATTGGGGCCAATCACTATGTTAATAGCATTAAGTTTAAGCTCCTTGATAGAGCTTATACTTTTAAATCCTTCAATTGTGATAGTTTCTAGTTGGGACATAGGTTTTTAATATTAATTTATTGTATTAAAATTCAAATGGATATTATTCCACAGTTACTAGTATTAAATGAAATTCATTTATAGTGACCGCCCAAAACTCTGTTCAAAACGTTCAGCAAACTCATCCATGGTAAACGTATGATTTTGTGTTCCATGCTGTTCGATTTTAATGGCACCTAAAAGTGAAGCGATTCGTCCTGTTGTTTCCCAATCTTTACCATGCATGATGCCGTGCAATAATCCGGCACGATAGGCATCGCCACAGCCGGTTGGATCGGCTAGTTTATCTACTTTTGCACTGGGGATATCTAAACGCTCACCCTTTGTGTAAATGTATGAACCTTCACTGCCTCGGGTGATGATGAGCGCATCTACATATTCGGCTATTTCATTAGGTGACAAGCCGGTGCGATCTTGGAATAATTGGGCTTCATAATCATTTAGGGTGATATAAGTCGCTTGTTTGGCGAAGTTTAATAAATCATCACCGTCAAACATAGGTAGGCCTTGACCGGGATCGAAGATAAAGGCGATGCCTGCTTCATGTAGTTGCTGTGCATGTTGAATCATGCCGTCACGACCATCAGGTGAGACGATAGCTAAACTAATATCTTTGGCATCACTGATAGGGGTTTCATGTGCCAAGCTCATTGCACCGGGGTGAAATGCGGTGATTTGGTTGTCATCTATATCGGTGGTAATGAAGGCTTGAGCAGTGTAGCTGCCCTCTTTTTCATGTACATGTTGGCGACTGATGCCTTGTTTATCCATCCATTCAGCATAAGGTGCAAAGTCTATTCCTACTGTGCCCATTGCAACGGGTTCATCACCCAATAATTTTAAATTATAAGCAATATTTCCTGCACAACCTCCAAATTCACGACGCATTTCCGGCACAAAAAAGGATACATTTAGCATGTGTACTTTGTCGGGTAGAATGTGGTTTTTGAATTGGTCAGGGAACACCATAATGGTGTCGAAGGCGAATGACCCACAAATGAGTGCTGACATAGTTTTATCCTTATTCTTTGATGCTTAATTGAGATGCGTTAGCAGATATTGACAGTTTACCATCTAAAAAACCTTTTAAGTGGAGGCCCACTATTTCATTGCGCCAACCTTGTAATATCGGCAAATCTGTCTCGCCACTGACCATGCGCTCAACCTCTTTTCGTGAGACAACTGCGACTGGGGAAATAGCGTGTTCATCACAGAACTTTCTTACCAACGCCATTAAGGCATCGGCAATCGCATTTTGCTGTTGTGATAAAGGCTGTGTCTTTTTCAACACAGGCCATTGGTCTTTATCTAGTGATTTAGCCTGTTTTATTTCTGCTAATAATGCTTCACCATAACGTTTAATCGTATTGCTTTCTAGACCTCGGATCATGCTGAATTTATCGACTGATTCAGGGGCAAGCTTGGCAAGATCTAGTAACACGTCATCTTTTAAGATCCAGCGGCGAGGGCGGTTAGAGTGAATAGCTCGTTGTTCACGCCATGCAGCTACGTTTTTTAAAATAGCCAGTTGAACCCCTTTTAAGCGGCCAAAACCTTTCACTTTTCGCCAAATATTTTCGGGATTCGGTTTGTAAGTGTCCACATTTGTTAAGATTGAAAAGTCATCATCTAACCAGTGTGTGCGTTTTTTATCTGCTAATTGTTGTGACAGTATTTTATAGACATCACGCAAATAACGCACATCATCAGCGGCATAGGTAATTTGGGCCGGATCAAGCGGTCTTTTTGTCCAATCTGTACGTGAATGGGCTTTATCGAGATCGACATTTAGGCATTGTTTGACTAAGTTTCCATAGCCAATTTGTTCGCCATATCCTAATACAGTGGCGGCTATTTGTGTATCAAATACATTGCTTGGTAAGTCATCTCGAAGCATATAGAATAATTCAAGATCTTGACGTGCCGCATGAAAAACAATGGTTATTTCAGGATTATAGATAATGTCTAGAAGCGGGGCTAAATTTGTTATTGCTAAGGGGTCTATGCAGGCAATCTGGTTTTCATTAGCAACCTGAATTAAACATAATTGCGGGTAATATGTTTTTTCACGTAAGAATTCTGTATCAACCGTTATCCAAGGACTGCCAGCTATCTGTTGGCAAAAAGTGGCAAGGTCTACTTCGGTATCAATATATTGAACTGTCATTTTGAGAACTGTTTACTGTGTGGGAAAAGCTACAGTATAGCGGTTTTTTACGGTGCTTCGGCAAGCTTTGCCTGTGCAATCACATCTGAAATGGCATCGAGAATAATTTCAGGTTGATCATGTGGAATATCGTGACCACTTTGGTTGGCAAATAGATGTTGGCTATAAGGCGATAAACGGGTGAGATCTTGCTGTAATTCAATCCATATTTTTTCACGTTGGCGTAGTTTCTCATTACCTTCCCATTCAGGCATGCCTCGGCTAATTACTATTAAAGGTACGGTGGGAATACTGCCGTTAAGTTGAACTTGGCGAGCGCTTTGGTATAAGCCTGCAATTTCTTGGCTAGCCGCACGATAGGCATGATCACGAAGTATTTGCGGTTTATCATCTGGCAGTAGCTTAGTAGCAGGGGGAGTGTTAATGATAATGTCGCGTTGTTGTTTGTATGGACGAGGTAATTTAATATTTAAACGTTCGTATTGAAGCTCATGCGAGGCATCAATTAAAATCATACCTTCAACTGTTTCAGGGAAAAATGAGGCAAATAGGCGTAAATTAAAACCACCGAAAGAGTGGCCGACGAGAATATAAGGCGGATTAATATCGGCTTGCCTTAGCAGTGTTCTGAGTTCCACAGCAATGCGTCTGCTGGTGCGAGGTCGTGGGCCGTAATCGCTCCAGCCATAACCCGGACGGTCATAAACACAGGTGCGGCTTATTTCAGCAGACTGTTCAAATAATAATTTCCAATCGGATGAATCATCGCCTAAGCCCACATCCATAATAATGGTGGGCTTACCTTCGCCAGCACAATTTAGATGTAAGCTATAACCGCCAATATCATAGCGATTGCCTGGCAGTGGTGGCATATCTTCTGCATGAGCAAGCGCTTGAAATATACAGATAAATAAGATGAGATAGAGAATTGAACGCATAAATCTCCTTTATTTGCTTATAAATAAATCGACGCCTTTTTCAGCTTAAAGTTTCATTGTCTGGGTAATTGTTGAGTTCTAGCAATTATATTGTGTTGTTCAAATGGCCAATTAAGCTCACTGTCATCAGTAAATTTTAATACCGGAATATGCACTCCATAGCGAGCGACAAGATCATCATCATCACCGATTTCAACTTTATCTATCTGTACATTCATCGAATTTAAAATAACTTCTGCTTGATCACATAAATGACATCCCGCAGTGGTGAATAAGATAATGGTGGTCATTTTTCTAATAACCGAGGCATCAGTTCAACAAAATTGCAGGGACGATGACGGTTATCTAATTGCTCTTTTAGAATCGCATCCCATGCTGTTTTACACGCACCTGATGAACCGGGTAAACAGAAAATAAAGGTACCATTTGCTACACCACCAATGGCACGAGACTGAATGGTTGATGTACGAATCTCGTCATAAGAAATTTGGCGAAATAATTCACCAAATCCGCTGATTTCTTTATCGAGTAATACGCTGACCGCTTCGGGTGTGCCATCACGACCTGTTAAGCCCGTTCCCCCCGTTGTAATAATAGCTTGAACATCAGGATTGGCAATCCATTGCGATATTACGGCACGAATTTGGTAGCGATCATCACGGACAATTTGTTGGTCGGCTAGCAAATGGTTTTCAGCTAATACTCGTTCTCGGAGAACTTTTCCGGAGGTATCGTTCTCTAAGGTGCGTGTATCAGAAATAGTGAGTAGGGCTATATTCACTGGAATAAAGTGTTTTTCCATGATGTGGATCTCGCTAATGAACATTAAAGACTAGTATAGTCGTCCTCATTCGAACAAAGGAGTTTTAAAATGAAAAAATTATTGATCATGGCCACTATGGTGACATTAATAAGTGCTTGTGCAACAGATGATCCTAACCAGAGAACTAAAATAGGGGCGGCAGTAGGCGCAGTCGTGGGTGCTGTTGTAGGCCATGGGATTGAAAATGATAAAGGTGGCATTATTGCAGGGGCGGCAGTGSRWKSRKYSSSYGRTGSWKGTATTGGTTACTATATGGATAATCAACAAAAAGAAATGGAAGCGGCCTTAGCGGATGAACAAGCACGTCACGATTTAGAAATTCAACGTTTAGAAGATGAAACTTTAAAAATTGAAGTATCGAGTGAGATTTCATTTGATTTTGGTAGTGCCGATTTGAAACCCGCCTTTATGCCAACGCTTAAAAAAGTGTCAGAAATTTTAGTGCGTTACCCACGTACGGTGATTCATGTAGTAGGTCATACCGACAGTGTGGGCTCAGAGGGTTATAATATGGATCTTTCACGCCACCGTGCTCAATCTGTGATCAACTACTTTGTATTGCAAGACATCTCTCAAAGTCGATTGGTTACCGTTGGACGAGGCGAGTCAGAACCTAGAGCTAGCAATGATACAGAGGCTGGTCGTCAATTAAATCGTCGAGTAGAAATATATGTCAAACCCGTCATCGAAGGACAAGAATCACAAGCATACGAAACGCCGCAAGGCTTCTAAGTCTGACTCACCCTCAGCGCAAAATGATCTGATTTTTGGTTTACATGCGATACAGGCAGCACTCGATGTGCCTGTGTCGCGTATCAAAGAAATCTGGTTGGCAGATGAGCGGCAAGATGCACGTATTGATGCCATTATAAAAGGGGCAGCAAAACACAGCATCACGATCCATAAAGTGCCACGCGAAGAACTCGATAACATGATCCCCGATGTGCAACATCAGGGTAGCATTGCTAAATGTCGACCACTAGAAGCATTAAATGAAACAGATTTATTTAAATTATTAGATGGACTTGATGAATTAGGTGAACCGGCATTTTTATTGATTCTTGATGGCGTACAAGATCCACATAACCTTGGTGCGTGTATGCGAACGGCTGAAGCGGCAGGTGCACATGCCGTTATTGCGCCTAAAGATAGGGCATCAAGCCTCACCCATACGGCGTTAAAAGTGTCTAGCGGTGCGGCAGAGCGATTGCCTTTCATTCAAATCACCAACTTAGCACGCGTATTACGTGAACTACAACAATACGGTGTCTGGTTAGTGGGCACATCAGGTGAGAGTGAAACGACACTCTTTGAGGCTGATTTAAAAGGTCCGCTGGCTATAATATTAGGTGCAGAAGGACGAGGAATTCGTCGCTTAACACGTGAAAATTGTGACCAAACAGTTTATATTCCGATGAAAGGCGAAGCTGAAAGTTTGAATGTTTCAGTCGCGGCAGGTGTCTGTTTGTTTGAAGCGAGTAGACAACGCTTACAGAACTCAATTCGTTAGGTCTATTCTACGGGCTTAACTATTTAGTCTTGAACGATGCTGATTTAAAATAATGGTTTTCTGGTAAAGCACGGATGTTGAATGAATGTAAATAACGTTATACGTGGCAGTGTTTTTACGATAATACTCCTTATGCTCACTGCCTGTGTCAGCATTCCAAAAGTTGAAGAGCGAAGCGATACAGCAAATCAACTAGCAGCACATTTTGGCTGGCAGTCTTACATTATTACTACTGATTCATTTAATTTAATGAGTTATCAAGCAAGACAGTTTAGCCCAGAATCCATATTAACTATTTATATTGAAGGCGATGGTTTTGCATGGCGAACGCGCTCAATTCCCTCAATGGATCCTACCCCTATCAATCCTGTCGGGCTACAACTTGCACTTAACCATCCGGGTGGTAGTAATGCCGTATATCTAGCACGACCTTGCCAATATGTGGGGGGAGCGAATGCGATAGCGTGTGATAAAAATGATTGGACAACGGGCCGTTTTTCAGAAGAAGTTATTGCGATGAGTAATCAGGCTGTAACAGCACTTAAAGCCAAGTTTGGTGCATCACAATTGCAATTAATAGGGTATTCAGGTGGCGGCGCTGTTGCGGCTTTAATCGCGGCACGTCGTAGCGATGTTATTCGCCTTATTTCTATCGCAGGTAATCTTGATCATCAAGCATGGACCAAAGAAAAACACTTATCACCGCTTACAGGCTCGTTAAATCCAGTTGATTATTGGCGTGAATTGACTCCTATAGAACAGATCCATTTTATTGGTGGTAATGATCCCATCATGGGCAGTTTTGTAGCACAATCCTATCAGCGGCACTTTAATGGTGAAGGACGAATACAAATAATTACACTCCCAGACTTTGACCATCACTGTTGTTGGGCAGAACAATGGGGTACGCTATCTTTGCCTTACCTTATGTATAATGACTACCATGAGAAATAAGCACCAAACTGCAAATACACGCGAACAGCGAGCGACACGAAATCAGCATCGCAGTTTTATTTTATGGTTTACCGGTTTATCAGGTGCCGGTAAATCAAGCCTTGCCGAGTATCTAGAAGGCTGCTTATTCGAACGTGATTGCAATACCTTCATTTTGGATGGCGATAATGTTCGACAAGGTTTATGTACTGACTTACAGTTTAGTGATGAAGATAGGAGTGAAAATATTCGTCGAATTGGCGAAGTAAGCCTATTGTTTATTGATGCGGGAGTTATCACGCTTGCCGCCTTTATTTCACCTTTTAGAGCCGATAGAGATCAAGTGAGAAGTCTGGTACCAGAAGATGATTTTATTGAAATATACTGCCAAGCCTCATTGGAAATATGCGAACAGCGAGATGTGAAAGGTCTATACAAAAAAGCTAGAAGGGGTGAAATAATAGACTTTACGGGTATATCATCACCGTATGAAGCTCCGATTAATCCTGAAATAAGACTTGATACCGGTCATCATTCATTAGAGCAATGTGCAGATGAAATAATGGCTTATTTACTACAGCATGGTTATTTAAGCTAAGGCAATAAAAAGGGGCGGCCTTCCCTTTCAACTAAGTCAGCCCTAAAAGTGTGCTTTAAAGCCCAGCTCACCCTCAACTGAATTACTATCACCGACATGATTTAAACTGGTTCCTGCTGTGACAGCAGCAAATAGCTCATAATGCGTTGTGCCCTTACCCCATGCATGGGTTAAGCCTATTCCTAACTCACCGCTCCACTTATCTACCGAATTCGCCAATTGAGCGCCACTGACATTAACCTGCGTTTCATCTTCAAATTCACGAATAACATGGGCGAGCACAAAACCATGGGTCGCCCCATCATCTGTTAACTGTTTATTAAGCTCAGCCCCCAACCGCGCTTTTAAGCTTTTACTGTCTTCTAATTTAACCTGCTCAGCATTGGCACCCGTGAAATTATCGGTATCCACCCGCGAATAAATAAGCTGCGCCTGTGGGGTAATCGACAAGGTATCACTTAACGTCAGCACATGGCCGACCTCAACTGAAACACTATAGCCATCACCATCAATATCATTGACATTACCTGCACCGACACCGCCTGCTGATAAATCGGTTTCATACCAACTTTTTTGTGCTTGCAAATCAACATAGGCGCCATTAGCTATTAGCCACGTAGCACTTACACCGACAGTATAATTATCCGTATCAATCTTACTGTTACCAGCCGTCGCCGACACAGTGGTTTTAGCGCGACCATAACCCGCATTCACGCCCAACACAAACTGAGCAGAAGGCGTATCGCTTAATGTAAAATCAGCCCCGATTTGAGCCAGCCAATGCGTGGTATCAAAGTCAGCGCCGGTCGTCGAGCGATGACTGTCTATATCACGCTTGCCGCCTACAATCCGCATCCACAGTGGAGAATCAAAGCCCACGCTATCACCACTATTGGCACCGATGACTCGATTACGGGTTCGATCGGCAAAAGAAGGCAAGGTCTCAAGGGTTAATAGACTTTGGCTGATAGCCTCAAAGCTTGAGGCTATGGGAGTAAAGACCGGAGCGCCACCACCACCTGTGAAGGCAGAAGACTGCAGCACCCAATCACTGCCATCTAATGCTAAAATATTATAATCAAACGCACCATTAACAACAGAAGAGGCTAATGTAAAGTCGCCACCTGTCGTTGTACCGCCCACTGAAATCAAGGTAATATTCGCACCCGTTGCAGGACCAGAAGAAATATCATTCACACTCACTGCCGTGCCACCCGCAAGCACATCGCCCGTAATCGTTAATGTATCTGCCGTATCAGTTGCAAAATTAGCATCGATTAATAACCGACCGCCACCGGTGAAATTGCCGTTAATAGTTGCTGCTGCATCGATGGTGTTATTTTGCAAGCTCATTACACCGCTGCTATTGGTCAGGTTTCCGGTGAGAGTGAATCCTCCCGCAGCATTTAGAACCCCGCCGTTTTGTACTATCAGTGCACTACCTGTTAACCCGCTGGCGTCAAAGGTGTTGCTCGTAAAAGTAAGCCCCATCGTACTGCCATTATCAAAGATAACGGTTTCTATACCCGCCATAAGTGTTGGGTCAAAGGTGCCGGTAGAACCTGAAAAAGTGAGGTTGTCATTAGTGCCCGTACCGCCGACAAACTGTGTCACTCCACTAAAGTTACCGCCTGCAAGAACGATTGCATCTTCGCCACCTCCTAAGTCGATAATACCCGTAATAGATGCTCCGCTATTGAGAGTGAGGATGGTGTCGCCGGCCTTGTCTTCAATAGCCGTCCCCGATATTGCACTTACTGTAGCCCCTGAATTAAGGGTGATGGTGGTGGTGTTGTCGGTCTGGTTATAAATGCCGGCGTTGGTGCCCCCTGTTACCGTGCCGTTGACGGTGATGCTGGTTGTGCCAGTGCCACGGTTATCAGCATTTATACCGTCAATTGCCCCCGAGACGTTGGCGGCGTTAACGGTGAGACCAGAAGCAGGGGAGTAATTATAGGCATTGATTCCATGGTAAGTGGTGCCTGTCACTGTGCCGGTGCTGGTGATAGTGGAGTT
This sequence comes from Methylophaga sp., assembly GCA_002733335.1. Classification (GTDB taxonomy): domain Bacteria; phylum Pseudomonadota; class Gammaproteobacteria; order Nitrosococcales; family Methylophagaceae. Next base: position 72,214 of record NVVK01000007.1, on the reverse strand, counting down.
ACCAGAACCTTTATTCAGGGTGCGTATTCCGTTGATATCTCCCAAGACGTTAGTGGCGTTAACGGTGAGGTTGATTCCGCCATTATAGGTATGTATCCCATCACTATGTTCGCCTGTCACTGTACCTGTACTGGTAATGATGACGTTGCCGCCCCCCTTGTTCCGAGCATGTAAGCCAATACTATACCCTGTGACACTAGCTGTATTAAAGGTGATATCAGAGGCCGATGGGGCATTATAGGCATACACACCAATATCATCTGCACTTGTCACAGCGCCAGTACTGCTAATGCTGGTGCTGCCTGAGCCTAAGTTCTTAGTAAAGACACCTTTATCATGCCCCGAGATACTGGAGACACTAAGGATTATGTCAGAGGCGGATGAGGCATTATAGGCGTATATTCCATAACTATTTGCGCTTGTCACGGTGCCGGTAGTGGTAATACTTGTGTTGCCTGTACCCCTATTTTTCATGCGTATACCACTATTATTCCCAGAGATGTTGGCGGCATTAATAGTGATGTCAGAGGTGGTAGGAGCATTAAAGGCATATATCCCATCACGATCTCCGCCGGTCACCATACCGGTACTGGTAATGCTTGTGGTGCCTGTACCGCCGTTGGTAGCGTGAATACCATACTCGCCCCCAGAGACGTTGATGCTATTAATAGTGAGATTTGTTCCGTAATTAAGGACGTTTATGCCTTCATAGTCGGTGCCTGTCACCGTGCCGGAAGAGGTAATGCTTGTGGCGCCTGTACCATAGTTGGCAACGTTRATACCATATCGCCCCCCCGAGACGCTGGCGGCATTAATAGTGATGTCAGAGGTGGTGAGAGCATTATAGGCATATATCCCATCACGATCTCCGCCGGTCACCATACCGGTACTGGTAATGCTTGTGGCGCCTGAGCCAGAATTATAAGTATCAATACCTGTAGAAGAACCTGTTATAGAGGACATGAAATTATCGGTAAAACTTAGGGAACCTGTACTATTGATTAGGGTTAGACCATGACCAGCCCCCACATTTAAACCAAAGCCAGAGCTTGTGGTGACTGTTAATGAGTTTGCGGTAAGTGATTGTGTGGTATCTACTCCCGCTGCCCCCGAACAGATGTAGGTGCCCAAGCTGCCGGTGCAACTGCCTGCAAACGCTTGCCGCGAACTATAACCGGATAATAATGCGGCAGCAATGGATGCGCCCACTGTTAAACGAGTAGAAGGTGTTTTTTTGATAAGRGGGCGTGATAACTCCATTTACAAAGCCTTTATAGTGATTAATTATTCATGGTATAGCATTTGATAGTAGTCCATTTACAGATCCTAGACAAGTCTTATCTTGAATTAAGTTAAGCATAAACAAGGGCTTACTTTAATTTAAAAGTAAAAAATGGCCTTAGCCGTCCTTTTTTATTTTAAACTGAAGCCAATCTTAATTTAAAAATGCACTTTCAAAGCTCAACTCACCCTCAACTGAATGGATGTCACCACGTAATTTCAATTTGCTTTGTGGTTTTACCAGGGCAAAAAATGACTTAATGTATTCTAGTTTAAGGTTGATGGGCAAAGGTTACTAAGTCGGCGGCTTCTGGCGATTCTGGTGGTACAGCCATTGGGCAGACACTATCAGGAATAATTTCTAAATCAAATAATTCAGCTACGTTGCCATCTATTCGGAACCAATCGACACAACTATTGGTGCTTAAGTCGATAATTTGTACGCCACACCACGGCTCCGAATCAGCCTGTTTGAGTTTTTCATCTAAGGCCAAACCTTCAAATCGCTTGTAGCGGGGTTTAGATAAACCAACAAAGGCATAGTTGTCATAAAATGCTAAACCACGGGTAAAGCCTGGGCAAAAGACTTTAGGTTCAAACTGACCTATGCCATCGTCACCAATATTGACAATGCCTAGTTCACCTGTACCGGAGTTTAGCAGCCAAAGTTTGCCGTTGTGCATTCGAGGGGAATGCGGCATAGATAAGCCTTCACAGATAATTTTATTGGTTTTAACGTCAATTACTACACCGCCATCACCTCGCCTGTCGCGCCAACCGTCAATGGTATCTGATTTACTGACTGCAGTGACGTAACGTGGCTCACCGTCTTGCATCGCCATGCCATTTAGGTGGCAACGGTCTTCATCGACCAAGGCAGATATAAAAGGTGGCCGCCACAACTCAATAAAGCTATGGCGTTCTGATACGGTGGCAATGCAGTTAAACCGAGTGTTAATAAAAACGGGCTGATCATTTTTGTTAATGCCCACATCATGTGCATCTAAATGACCTGTAACATGAACACGACGAGGGACAAAGCAGGTATCAAAGGTATCATTGATTTTCTGGTTTGGCTCTAGAATGTTTTCAAAACGCATGATCTGGTAGCCGCTTGTCATGGTGAGGCTACCTTTTTTATCAAGACACAAGCCCATTGGTTTGGGCAAGCCTGTTTGATGTATATTGATGCCACCTTCACCGTTGCGACCAATTAAATAAAGCAAGCCAGATTGATAGGAGGTAAAAGCAATGGCGATATTGAGATTGTGTAATCTAGCCAGCAAGCCGCCCGAGACGGAGTATTCAGCATTATTAGCTGCGGGTGCTTCAGTCGTATTGTTTTGGGTGGGCTGCTTACTCATGGTGATTAATCAAGACCTGCTTCAGTATTTAAAGGGTGAATGAACATCGTTAAAAAATTACTTTTGTAACAGTGCAGCGATTTTTCAGGGTATTTTGATAAGCTTTATTTGTCAATAAATAGGCTGAAATATAATATTGAATTGGTATTGTTTAACAGGAGTGAGTTGATGACCATTAATCTGGAACTCAGTTTTGGTGTGAAATTAAAGTGCGTTTATATTTACTGTGGTGTAAATCGAATTGCCGAAAGTAAAGATATAGACTATAATTATTAGTTACCTATGAATTAGGTAAACTCCTTGCCTTGTTAATATTGATTAATGGGGCTGTATAAACCGTGAGGAGCTCTAATGAGACATTACGAAATTGTGTTTCTGGTCCACCCTGACCAGAGCGAGCAAGTGCCTGCTATGATTGAAAAATATACGCAGATTGTCACAAGCGATGGCGGTGTTGTACACCGCATGGAAGACTGGGGTCGCCGCCAATTGGCCTACCCAATTAATAAAGTTCATAAAGCCCATTACATTTTAATGAATGTTGAATGTGATGTTGCGCAAATGGATGAAATTGCTACAGCTTTCCGTTTTAATGACGCTGTTCTTAGAAATCTTGTTGTATCGTGTGATGAAGCTATTACTGAGCCTTCACCAATGATGCAAAAAGATGAAGAGAAGCCACGTCGTTCTAATAACGACTAAATACTAGGAGCATAAAATGGCACGTTTTTTTAGACGTAGAAGGTTTTGTCGTTTCACCTCTGAAGGTGTTAAGCAAATCGATTATAAAGATGTAAATTTGTTAAAAAATTACATTACAGAAACAGGAAAAATTGTTCCTAGCCGTATTACCGGTACGAAAGCACGTTACCAACGTCAGCTTTCTACTTGTGTAAAACGTGCGCGTTTCTTAGCGTTAATCCCTTATTGCGATATGCATAAGTAAGGGGTTTTGGTCAAAATATCTAAAATAATTAAAAGGTAGAATTATGCTGCGAACAATTGCAGTGTTTTCAATGCAAGGCATTTTATATGCGGCAGGTATAATTGCATTATTTTCATTAGCAGCCTTAGTGTTGCCTCCCTTTAATTATATTGCAAGTGGTATTATCGCGCTCTATACCTTACGGATGGGGCCGAAAGATGGAATAAAAGTTATTGCTTTTTCAACTGTGATACTCAGTGTTATCACAATGTTGTTTTCGGATAAGACATTTATTTCAGCTGTATTTTTGTTATCGAGTTGGTTGCCTGTTTTGGTAACTAGTTTGGTATTGGGTTATACCCGATCATTGGCGACGAGTTTATTAGCTGCTGGTGGTATGGGGATTTTATTTGTTGCTGGTATCTATTTGTTCTTACCAGAACCTGCATTGTGGTGGCAGGCATTAATGACACCATTTTGGGATGCAGTCAGCCAACAAGCTGGCTGGACGTTAGACCCAAAAGAAACGCAGGAAATGGTGGCTGTGTTATCAGCAATGATGACAGGGCTAGTAGCAGCGAGCTTAACTATTAATATAGTATTAGGCTTGTTAATAGGGCGAGCATTACAAGCAAAATTGTATAATCCGGGTGGTTTTGCAGGCGAGTTTCATCAACTCAGCTTAGGCAAGCCTATCGCAGTATTAGCAACGGGTTTGATGGTGATTACTATTTTGCCATTAGGAACTGAGTTGACGCTGTTGCGAGAGTGCTTGCCCGTTGTGTTGACTGTATTTGCTTTGCAAGGTTTGTCAGTAGTTCACGCTATTGTCAAAAACCAACAAAAATCAACATTTTGGCTGGTGGCAATTTATGCCTTGCTGATAATGATTTTACCGCAGATGGTCGTAATACTTGCGGTGATAGGTATTTTGGAACAATGGTTTAATTTTCGATATCGTTCATTGAACGATATGAGTGACTAAGAGCAGTATTAAGCTGCGAATGAGGATAGAACGATGCAAGTAATTTTGCTAGAGAAAGTTCAAAGACTTGGAAATTTAGGTGATGAAGTAGTAGTTAAAGCTGGCTTCGGACGTAACTTCTTAGTACCAACAGGTAAAGCTTTGCCTGCTAATAATCGTAACCGTGAAATCTTTGAAGCACGTCGTGCTGACTTAGAAGCGGCGGCGGCTAAATTGCAAGCAGAAGCAGAGCAACGCAAGGTTAAACTTGTAGCTGCTGGTGATGTTAATATCAAAGCAAATGCCGGTATTGAAGGCAAATTGTTTGGTTCAGTAGGCGCGGCAGATATTGCTGACGAATTGAACGCAGCAGGTGCTGAGATTGAACGTAATGAAGTGCGCTTACCGGCTGGTCCATTACGACATACGGGTGAATTTGATATTGATATCCAATTACACTCAGATGTTATTGTGACAGTAAAAGTGAATATCACTTCTGAAGCACAATTGTTAGCACAAGCTGAAGCTGAATTAGCTGATGCGGCAAAAGCAAAAGCATTAGAAGAAGCTGAAGCAATTGCAAAAGCGCAAGAAGACGAAGAATAAGAATAAATGAATAGAGCTGTATTTTTATACAGCTCTATTCATGTTTGCTCTATGATATTCAACAGCTTGAAGTTTTAAGTTGCTTGAGTATACTTTAACTTCTAGTTGTTTCTTGTCAAAAACTTTAAGGTGATCCGTGGAAGATATAAGCTATCCTGAATCCTATACGGATACTGCTACCGAGGCACTTAAGGTTCCCCCACATTCTGTGGAAGCTGAGCAATCAGTGCTTGGTGGTCTACTGCTGGATAATCGTAGTTGGGACAAAGTTGCGGATTTATTAGTCGAAAATGACTTTTATCGTCGTGCTCACCAACTTATTTTCCGTGCAATTTCCGAATTATTCGAACAATCACAACCCGTTGATGTTATTACGTTAGCTGAGTGGCATGATAAGCATAATGAATTAGATCAAGTGGGTGAGCTAGCCTATCTAGGTATGTTGGCACGCGATACGCCTAGTGCGGCTAATATTGTGGCTTATGCTTCGATAGTGCGTGAGCGTTCTATTTTGCGTCAGCTTATTGCTGTGGGCACTTCTATTTCTAATGTCGCTTTTAATCCGGAAGGTCTGGATAGCGATGAAATGCTGGACAAAGCAGAACAACAAGTTCTTGCCATTGCTGAAAAGAGTGTTAATCGCGGTGGCGGCTTCATTCAAATTAAAGAAGTTTTAAGTAAAGTTGTTGATCGCATTGATACCCTATTTGAGCAAGATAGCCCGATTACAGGATTGTCTAGTGGCTTTACTGATTTTGATATGCAAACCGCAGGGCTACAGCCTGCAGATTTAGTGATTGTGGCAGGAAGGCCATCAATGGGTAAGACTACTTTTGCGATGAACTTAGCAGAGCATGCGGCCATAAAAAGTAAAGAGCCAGTAGCCGTATTCAGTATGGAAATGCCCGCAGATTCGTTGGCAATGCGTATGCTGTCATCATTAGGTCAAATTGACCAACATCGCCTACGTACTGGGAAGTTAAATGATGATGATTGGCCACGACTAACCTCGGCAATTGCCTTATTAAATGAAGCGCCTTTATTCATTGATGATACACCCGCATTAACGGTAACGGAGCTACGCGCCCGTGCCCGTAGATTAAAGCGTGACCATGGTTTAAGCTTGATTGTGATTGACTATATTCAACTTATGCAAGGCAGTGGCAGGGCGAATGAAAATCGTACCACTGAAGTATCGGAAATTTCACGCGGGCTTAAAGCGTTAGCAAAAGAATTAAATGTACCCGTTGTGGCTTTATCGCAGTTAAATCGGAGCTTAGAGCAGCGTCCTAATAAACGCCCGATCATGTCCGATCTACGTGAATCAGGTGCGATTGAGCAAGATGCGGATTTGATTGTGTTTATTTATCGAGATGAAGTCTATAACGAAGATTCACCAGAGAAAGGTAAGGCAGAAATCAATATTGCCAAACAGCGTAATGGCCCCATTGGTACTGTTATGCTCACTTTCCAGGGGAAATATACGCGCTTCGAAAATTTTGCCTATAACAATTACGATGACTATGATGCAGGATTTGATAATAGCGCTCAAGCGGGCTTTGACGGAGGGTAACCGTGCAATTGCATCCTATTGCTCATATTGATTTAGCTGCCCTTCAACATAATTTAGCCTGTGTAAAACAGGTTGCACCTGATAGCCGAATTATGTCTGTTGTAAAAGCGAATGCCTATGGACATGGCTTAGTTGATGTTGCTCGAGCCTTATCAGCGAGTGATGCTTTTACTGTGGCGCGATTGTCTGAGGGGCTACTTTTACGAGAAGCGGGCATTGAGCATGCCATTGTTGTTTTAGAAGGTGTAAATACAGTAAGTGATCTTCAATTAGCCGCAGAAAATGATATATCACTTGTCTTTACGACCTTATTACAAATTGAGTTAGTGCTATCAACGACCTTAAGTAAAGCACTATTATTTTGCTGGGTGATGGCTGAAACAGGAATGCATCGTCTAGGTATTCCGGCTGAGAAGTTAGACCAAGCAATACAAAGCCTAAAGCGAGCAGAGAATATTGCAGATTCTATCGGTTTGATGAGTCATTTTGCTAATGCAGATTTATTGAGGGATGAGCGCAATCAGCACCAGTTAGATCAGATCATGCAATGTGCCAAACAACACAGATTGTCTGTAAGTATGGCTAATTCTGCCGCGATATTATCCTTTCCAGAAAGCCATGCGGATTGGATTCGACCGGGCATAATGCTTTATGGTTCATCACCTTTTAAAATGCAATCAGCGAGTAGTTTAAATCTGAAGCCGGTTATGAAATTAACCTCAACATTAATTGCAATCCAGAATCTAAAAACAGGTGATGAGGTCGGTTATGGTGGCGATTGGGTAGCCGAGCATGACACCCGTGTTGGTATTGTAAATATTGGCTATGGTGATGGTTATAGTCGACAATTATCAAATACCGGATCAGTAAAAATTCACAATAAAATTGCCGCAGTACTGGGTCGAGTATCGATGGATATGATTGCAATTGATTTGTCTCATATTCTGCATGCCAAAGAGGGAGATGACGTTGTTCTTTGGGGATGTGAACAATTGCCAATAGAGGATGTTGCTAACAAGGCAAATACTATTTCGTATGAATTATTATGCCAAATAAGTGAGCGGGTAAGGCGAGAATATCATGGCTAAGGTAAAGCGAGTCTATAGCTGCAAAGACTGTGGAGCACAAACTCCTCAATGGGCAGGACGTTGCGGTGAATGCGGTGCTTGGAATAGTTTACAAGAAGAAGTGCAAAGCTCAGCGTCAACAACGAGCCTAGAAACAATTGTTCGGCATACAGGCTATGCAGGCGAGCAAAAGAATAATGTGCAATCACTCAGTGAGGTTACATCTGAACAGGCTGTGCGTTGGACAACAGGATTACCGGAACTAGATCGTGTATTAGGCGGCGGGTTGGTGACAGGCTCTGTCGTACTAATAGGGGGCGATCCGGGAATTGGTAAATCGACATTATTGTTGCAAGCCATGGCACTTATGGCCAAAACCAGCGGAACTAGCCCACTATATATTAGTGGTGAAGAATCATTACAACAAATTCGACTCCGTGCTGAACGTCTCAATTTAGAAAACACACCACTGGATTTGTTAGCTGAAACTCACACCGAACAAATAATTGCCATAGCAAAAAAGCGCAAACCACAAGTAATGGTGATTGATTCAATTCAAACCGTATTTACCGAGTTACTACAATCAGCACCGGGTACGGTTGCACAAGTGCGAGAAAGTGCCGCCCATTTAGTGCGCTTTGCAAAATCAAGTGGTACGACTTTGATTCTAGTTGGTCATGTGACCAAGCAAGGAGCCTTGGCGGGGCCTCGCGTATTAGAGCATATGGTTGATACGGTGCTCTATTTTGAAGGTGATACATCAACGCGCTTTAGAATTTTACGGGCTGTTAAGAACCGCTTTGGCGCGATTAATGAGTTGGGCGTTTTCGCCATGACTGAATTGGGTTTAAAAGAAGTGAGCAATCCATCTGCCATCTTTTTATCGCGCGGTGAAGCATCACTTGCCGGTAGTGTGGTCACGGTTATTCGAGAAGGCAGTCGCCCAATGCTTGTGGAAGTGCAAGCATTAGTGGATGAAAGTCCACTCGGAAATCCTCGTCGTGTATCGGTGGGTTTAGAGCAAAATCGTATTGCAATGTTACTGGCTGTTTTACATCGACACGGTGGTGTCACGTGTAGCGATCAAGATGTGTTTATTAATGTAGTGGGTGGCGTAAAACTAAGTGAAACAGGGGCTGATCTTGCAGTATTAGCAGCGATTCTTTCAAGCCTTAGAAATAAACCAATCGCACGCGATATGGTCATATTTGGTGAGGTAGGACTCACGGGTGAAATTAGGCCTGTGCAAGCTGGTGAAGAGCGAATTTATGATGCGGCTAAGCATGGCTTTACCCWKGSKRYYKTSCCMRAWGCCAATGCGCCACGCAAAGCGATTAAAGGCATTAATGTGGTTGCTGTACAGCATCTTTCAGAAGCGATAGATGCGTTGAAATAGAATGAAAATTAGCTACTTATTAATGCTGATAGTTCGCGATGAAGTAATTCTTCATCACCTAAGTTAAGTTCAACTAAACGTTTTAAATGACTAATACTGTCGAGATCAATATGTTCACAAAGGAAGCCAACGGAATCGTTATCAATATGAGCAACAGAAGCATACATATTAATGACGAGCTGTGCATTCTCAAGTAAGAGATCAATTTTATACTTATCATGCATTTCACCTTGCCAGTCAATAGGTAGACTTATTAAAATACCTTTCAAAGAGATATCAATTACAGCACAATTAAGATGTAAATCTCCCTTATAAGCTTTAAGATGAGCTGTTGCTGGAAAAGGAATACGACTGAAGCGACGACGTTCAGTGGACGGAAAATTTGTCATGTTAAGCTTCCCAATATATTTATAATAATAGTAACATTGATTGACAAAAAAGGAGAAAACAATGCTTTGGGCTAAAGCCTTTCATATAATATTTGTGGTGACATGGTTTGCAGCACTATTTTATTTGCCACGCCTGTTTGTCTATCATGCTGCGTGTAATGATGAGGCAGGAAATGAGCGTTTCAAAGTTATGGAGCGCAAGTTATATTGGGGTATTATGACACCCAGTGCCATTTTGACGCTCATTTTTGGTCTATGGACGCTTAGTTTTTATCCATTAGATCTCATTTCATCTATGCATTGGTTGCATGCTAAATTATTGCTCGTTGCAATACTGTATGGTTACCACGGTTATTGTGGCAGATTATTAAAACGGTTCAGCAAGGATAACAATACACGTTCACATATATTTTATCGCTGGTTTAATGAATTCCCTGTTTTTATTCTTATTGCCGTCGTTATTTTAGTGGTTGTTAAACCCTTTTAATCTGTATATTCGAATAGTTTTACGACACGTTGTACGCCAGCCGATTGGGTAATAACTAGAATTGCTTTATCGGCCTCAGCATGGCTGACAATACCCATTAAATAAACGATGCCATGCTCAGTAACTACTTTAATATTAAGCGGATTAACGCCTTTTTCAAGCGTTAATTTTGTTTTTATTTTTGATGTGATCCAGGTGTCACTGCTACGAGAAGGTAGGGCACTTGGTGCGGCAATGATAACTTCATTAAAAACACGACGCACTTTTGGAAGATTTTTTACGATAGACTCAGCTTGTTGTTTTAATGATTCAGTGGGGGTTTCACCGGTCATTAAAACTAAACCGTTATAACTGGTAATATTAATATGACTTTGGTCATAAATTTCTTTATTTTTAAAGATGGCATGCGCTGCTTTGAATTCAATGCCTTGATCATCAATTACTGTGCCAGTAGTGCGGCGATCTGTTGCAACCGATGCACCTGTTGCTGCGCCGGTAACAATGGCTGTAGCACAGCCTTGTAATAGCATCACTGATAATAAAAGAAGTAATGTGAATTTATGTTTTAGCATGGTTGTTTTCCTACGTAATTTTTGTTGAGTATATACCTAATATGTCTGAACATATAGAGTGTAAAGTAGTTCCTGCTTTAACCAGAGTTTAGCTTATTTAATTAAGTTGAAAAGCATTTTTTATCCAAGTGATTTCTGCTTGTTCACTGTTTAGTGTTGGCATTATAGCAACGACATCGAAGCGATAATCAATATAGTCAGCTTTAGATTCAAGCAAATAATGTTCAGCAGTGGTAATGATTTTTGCTTGCTTTCGATGATCAATGCTTTCTAATGCACTACCAAATCGCTCATTTTTTCGATAACGCACCTCGATAAAAACCAAGGTTTGATGATCTTGCATAATGAGATCAATTTCACCACGGCGGCAATAATAATTTTGGCTTATTAATATGAGATTTTTATTTTGTAAATACTGACGTGCAAGTTCTTCGGCTTGTTTGCCTTTATTATTCATTTAGGCAAGACTTGAAGTGTGCCTTTATTGAATTTCCCCCAACGTGTTTCACGCATAATGTAACCAAATTGGTCRATAGATATTTCTCCCGTTGCACCATTAAAATGTGAGCTTGAGTCATTGCTTAACATGTTGAGTTCAAATACTAAATGATAGGCATCTGCTCCCAATGCATAAAGACGTTTTAAACGATTGAAGTCTTCAGGATGGCTAGTGGATAGGGCGTTATAAGTAGGATTTGACACTGCTATGTCATCAAAAACCCATGGAATATCGCCAATGATAAGTCTATTGAGATCGATATTTTTTTGTGGATCTTGATAACCAGTATAGGCATGGGATGTGGCAATAATAGCTAAGTCTCCACTGCGATAAAACTTAAGCTGAGGCACTAACTGTCTTGCTTTGGCTGGTTTAGCAATTAAGAATAAAAAATCAATATCTTGGCGGCGGCGAGGGTCAAACTCTAAATTCCGGCTGAGGGTTCGCGTTAATGCCTTACTGCGTTGTGTGCTTGCCACCAATCCTAGCAGTGGCTTTAGCACATCTGAGAAATCATTTTGTGCTACATCATAAGTGGCTTGATTTAATATGGTGCCATTGTTTGTTTGCCATTGGTCGATAAAGGCCGTGCTGATACGTTCTCCCCAGTTATTTTGAGGGGCAAGTATTACAACACGTTCAAAGCCTTGGGCTAGTGCATAATTAGCCACGGCGATGGCATCATCTTCTGGTGCTAAGCCAAATTGAAAGAGATTCGCTTTACTTGCTTGATCAGTCAATCTATTGAGTGCTAATACGGGCACAGGTAATGATGTTGATTCGGCCAGTAACTGCACCGCAATTTTATCGAGTGGGCCAATAATCAAGCTTACGTTTTTATCGAGCGCACGTTGATATTGTTGTAATACATTACTGGTGCCGTATTCTCGGTCTGTTTCTACAGAGAAAAAGTGTAGTTGCGTATTTGATTGTGCGGTAAGGTGTGCTGCAATAATGCCTTCTCTAATTGCTTTTGCGGCTATTTTATAAGGTCCTGACTCAGGGAGTAATATGGCAATGTCAGTAATATCTTGAGGTAAATTTGTGATTGTCGTTACATGGGGATCGCCATCATTAGATGATGAGAACAGTGCGGGATCGGCAGGATGGTTTGGGTAACTACGATACCAGTCTTCAATGGCGACCGCTAATGACTCTGAATTTGCCGGATAGGCTTTAACAGCATATGCTAAGGCAAACCAACCACTATCAATAGAGGGTGGAACACCGGGGTTAAATAAATCTAATATTTGAGGCGTTAAATACATTAATGTCTGCCACAATACTTGCTGATTTTGTTCGCGTTCAGCACCCTCTAATAGCGGCGCTAATAAAATATGACTATTGGCTTTTTCTAGCCAGTTCTCAGTGAGCTGATAAGCTTGGATCTGAAATTCAAGCATAATTTTCTTTTGTGCATCAGGCACCATTTTCAAGTTAAACGACTCTAATGCACGTAATGCCTTTTCTGGCTGTGAATTACTGAGTGTTATTTCTGCTTCTAAAATGGCGGCATCAATTTGTTTTGCATCACTTAGTTTTTCACGATTTATTTTCGCTAGGTTTGTGAGTGCTTGTTCTGAATCATTAAGCTGCCAAAAATTATGGGCAGCATATAAATAAAAGTGTGCTTGTTGCTCATTATTATTTTTTTCAGCCAGATTAATGTAGTGTGTTGCTGCACTAGCATAATCTCCCGATTGTTCTGCCTGCTGAGCCGCTAGCACGTCAGATTGATTAGGCCGTGTAGAGACATTTGGATCTGTTGGCTGACATGCACTGAGGGTGATGACCAAACAGGCAATCAAAAACAAATAAATGCGTGAATTCATGGTTTAATATCTAATGTAAGTTCTATATAAACAAACAKCTTMYCYRYYYSTKYRKMKKWSSWSMMSMMKMSWTMGCAAAAGAGGAAAAATTCTGTGTCAGATAACCCAACAGCGACACTTTATATTGTAGCTACACCGATTGGAAATCTATCGGATATGTCACAGCGCGCAATTGATACTCTGCAAGAGGTAGATATCATTGCTGCGGAAGATACGCGACACAGCGGCACCTTATTGCAGCATTATTCGATATCTACACTCATGATCTCGGTGCACGAACATAATGAACAACAGCGCAGTGAAGTGTTACTAGCAAAATTGCAACAAGGTGAATCGGTGGCATTAATTAGTGATGCCGGCACGCCTTTAATTAGTGATCCTGGCTACCGCTTAGTATCATTGGTGCGTGAACATAATATTCGTGTTGTACCCATTCCCGGCAGCTGCGCTCTTATCAGCGCATTATCTGCCTCCGGATTACCATCAGACAGGTTTAGTTTTGAGGGGTTTTTACCTTCGAAACAGGGGGCCCGTCAGCAGGTTTTAACATCATTAGCGAATGAGAGTAGAACACTTATTTTTTATGAAAGCCCACGACGCTTACAAGCAAGCTTGACCGATATGAATGCAATTTTTGGAGAAGACCGTGTTGCCTGTTTAGCACGGGAACTTACAAAACTACATGAAACAATCACTACTAAACCTTTAGCGGACTTACTCCAATGGGTGAGCAGTGATAGTAACCAACAACGCGGCGAGTGTGTTGTACTTGTTGAGGGTGTTCAACAGCAAAAAGAAAGCAGTGAAATAGAAATTAATAACATGCTGAGCCTCTTGATTAAAGAGTTACCTGTTAAAAAGGCGGCGGCATTAACGGCATCATTGTTAGAGGTAAGTAAAAACACCGCCTACGATATGGCGTTGAAACTCAAGCAAGAAGCTGAGTGATAAGGTAAGATCATATCCAGAGATGGCCAGACAATCGCGCTTTTAGCTAGACTAATTGTGAGGAAAGTCCGGGCTCCAATGAGCAGGGTGCCAGATAACGTCTGSRMWKCGWKWGCWYWKGRCRAKTKCSRCASMRRMTWTWCCNGCCTARKYKWMRWKCWRSGYAWRRGTGAAATGGTGCGGTAAGAGCGCACCGCGCAACGGGTAATCGTTGTGGCAGGGTAAACCCCACCTGGAGCAAGACCAAATAGAGGGACAGTTTGCTTGCAAACACGTGTGGCTCGCACGGTTCCTGGGTAGGTTGCTTGAGGCAAGTAGCGATGCTTGTCCCAGATGAATGATTGTTCTCGACAGAACCCGGCTTATCGGCCATCTCGTTTTTATTTACCCTCCCAAGAACTTAAGGAAAAGCTCAATAGCTAAGGGTGATTTTTACGATGAATTGTTGTGATAAAACTCACTTGAAATTGAGATAGATTCTTTATTGAATGTGTGACTTTACTGTCAAGATAAAGGCAGTCACCTTTACTCATAGTATGTTCAGTACTCTCCGTTTTCACACTGAGTTCATGATCTAATGCCAAAATAAATTTATCAGCATCTAAATTAATTAGATCTTCAAGAGTTTCGCCCACATCTAAGTGTTCATGAAATATCTCCAAGCATGCACTTTTTATGGTCGGAGAGATTATTTTTTTAGTGTGCGTATCATTTTTAAATGTAAATTGCTGATCAACGGGATGAAATATAACCTCACCTACCTGCTCAGATTGAAACATATCGGAAAGAGAGCATCCTAAACCTTCTGCAATACGTGATGCTGTTTGAATGCTAGGTTGTACTTGGGCTAATTCGATCTTAGAGATAATTGATTTGCTGACACCTGAACGTTCCGCCAGAGTTTGGAGACTAAATCCTAATTTTTTTCTTTTGGCGATCAACCGCTGTTGATACAGTTGATATGAAGTCTTCGCCATAACGCGATCCTCGCTGGTATTGAGAGTACTTACTTACATGATAACACTCGGATGACATAAAATAAAATAACCTTAATAATTATATTGACTTGATATCCACTATAAGATACAAGTGTGTATTATATTCACCCACTTATTAAGTGGGACTATTTTTTAGTGGGGTTAATTTGACCATGTCAGAGAGTCATGATCATGTACTTGAACAGATAAAAATACAGCAGCTTACAAGCAACTACCTTGATAAAAGTGCTTCTATCGAAGGGATGCGTGTATTAACGATTCCTAAAGACGCGGTTAATGGTGATTTTCATGTAGCCATACGGAATGGAAACTCAATTTACCTATTGGTTGCTGATGGGGTCGGCCATGGCTTATCTGCTGTGATACCCGGCCTTCGCTTTCCTAGTATGTTTGTAGAATTAGTTAATAATGGCCACTCTATATTAACCATTGCATCTCAGTTAAATGAGGAGTTGTGCCGGTATAAGCATAAGGGTTATTTTATCGCTATGACATTGGTGCAAATAAATGAATATGAAGGTTTTATTGAAGTGCTTAATTGTGGCAACCCCTCCGCTTTATTAGTGGGGGACGATGGCATTATGCTACATAAATTTTGTTCTAAATCATTGGCATGTGGCATTATGGAAAATGATGCTTATGAGTTGTTGACTGAACGATTTCAATGTAAGGAACCTGCAAAACTTTATGTGTTCACCGACGGTATACAAGACACCTTAATACAAGGTGGTAGGTGTAAAAATATAGCAGAACATGAACTACTCTATGTGGGGAAGGCCGAGAGAAATAAACGCTTTGACTCAATATGCTCAGATGTTGAAAAAGCACAGCTTAATGGAAAAATGGATGATATTACTTTGCTAGAAGTAAGCATTCATTCCGCTAAACATTCAGTTGAAAATCGTACTGTAGTGGTGAATAAACAAGATGACAATGGGAGTGATGGACCCTTTTTACAGTGTAGGGTTCTTTGTATCGATCCAGATAAGTCATCTTTGGATAGTATTGCTCGCAATTTAGGTCAACATGTTCGGAATATTGATCTTTGTGAGACAGTAGATGAAGCTATTATTGCCTATCAATACAAACCTGATTTAATTATTATAGATCTTGTTTTTTTGCTGAAGCACCAATCAGAACTAGCAATAATTTTACCCCAATATGGGGCCGTTGTTCCTGTTGTAGCTTGCTGTGAGCCTTCTAATGTAATCGTGGCAGAGCAATTGTTTTCTTTATTGATAGCACGATATTTACGTAAGCCACTGATTTTAGATGAGCTCGTAAATGTGGTTCGACAGTGTGCTTATCAGCTTAGACAACAACAAAAGTGGCAGCTACCCTCATCTGTTTTTCTCACATCATCCTTAGCGATGACGATTACAGATGCAAATAAAAAGATCATTCAAGTGAATGATGCTTTCAGTATTATTACAGGTTATAAAAAAGAAGAGGTTATAAACTGTAACTTGAGATTGCTTAGCTCAGGTAAGCATGATGCTGCTTTTTATAAAGAAATGTGGGATAGCATTAATGCTACGGGACACTGGAGTGGTGAAATCTGGAATAAAAGAAAGAATGGAGACCTTTTTTTAGAATGGATCACGATTAATGCCACAATTGATGCAGAAGGTGAGGTGGTATCGTACTGTTCTGTTTTTGCAGATATTACTGAAAGAAGAGCGGTTGAAGAAGCGGTTAGAAAGCTTAGTTATTATGATGATTTAACAGGGTTACCTAACCGTCGTTTATTTAAAAGTAACCTTGAACAAGAACTTAAACAAGCAGATAAAGAGCAGTATAAATTTGCCGTTTTATTTCTTGATATTGATAATTTCAAAGAAGTAAATGACACGATGGGGCATGATTGCGGTGACTTCATATTAAAAAAAACAGCTGATCGATTGAATCGTTGTCTGCGAAATACAGATTTTATTGCTCGAATGGGCGGAGATGAATTTACAATCTGTATTTCACCTTATGACTCTTCAAATGATATAGACATTATCATAGAGAAGATCTTATTAGTAATGAGGAAACCCTTTACGTTAAAAGAAGAAACGATTTACCTTTCAATGAGTATTGGAGTAGTTGACTATTCTAGTGATACAAATGAGGTTTCAGCACTTTTAAAAAATGCCGATCAGGCTATGTTTTACGCAAAACAAAAAGGTCGAAACTGTGCACATTTTTTTACACCCTTAATGGAAAGTACCGCTTTAGAAAGAAAAACACTGATACAAGATCTTAGGTTGGCATTACAAAATAAAGAATTTGAGTTGTTTTATCAGCCTATTGTAGATTTGCATACGGGAGTTACCTATAAAGCAGAAGCATTAATTCGATGGCACCATCCAAAAAAGGGATTGATTTCTCCTGATAAATTTATTCCGATTGCTGAAGAGACTGGCTTGATTATTGAGATAGGAGATTGGGTTTTTAAACAGGCTACCAACCAATCTAGCCAGTGGCGTACTAAGATTCATGAGCAGTTTCAAATTAGTATAAATAAGTCTCCTAAACAGTTTGAGAAAGAAAGTAACTCCCATAAAGATTGGTTAGCATATTTGGATAAAAAGCAATGCTCACCGGGTTGTATTTCGATAGAAATTACCGAAGGGGTCATGATGGACTCTAAAGATTTTGTTACCGAACAGTTACTGGCTTTTCGAGATCAGGGTATTGAAGTTTCACTGGATGATTTTGGTACGGGTTATTCTTCATTGGCGTATCTTAGAAAATTTGATATCGATTATATAAAAATTGATCGCCAGTTTGTTCAACATGTTGATACAAACAGTGATGATCAAGCGTTATGTAAAGCGATTATTGTTATGGCCCATGCCCTAGGTATAAAAGTTATTGCAGAAGGAATAGAAACCGCAGGACAAAGAGATTTTTTATGCAATGCGGGGTGTGACTATGGCCAAGGATATTTGTTTTCTAAACCGATTCCGGCGGATCAATTTGAGAAATTGATGGATAAATCTTAGGGAATGTAAGCTAAGGCTAAAGTAGCCAAGCACTGTAAACAGAGTATTAAAAAGCCACCTCACTTGCAAGTGGCTTTTTTGTTTTTTACAACTAAAAACCGCTTCCGCGAATTAGTGTTTTTCAAAGGAATCCGATTCAAAAATTATTTGGCTAAACAAATAATTACAGATGTTCTCTATTGGATAAAGATATCTAGAATCTACTTTAACTTCCAACGCCACTTTTTTGATAGAGAAGTAGTCTTTATTATCCACTATTACTACTTATCTCCCACCTTAACAAAATTACGCTAAGTCATTGACGATAAAAGAGGATTCTGTTTGTTTTGATGCTTGACACACCCTTAGCTCACTCCTATAGTGGCTGAAAGTGGGTAAAAGTGGATCAAAGTGGATCACATATTTTAAAAGGGCAACACGTGTTTCGAGGCGTAGCAACATTTAATCTGGATGCAAAAGGACGGATGGCAATCCCAGCCAAATTCCGTAAGCATCTTGACGTCTGTTGTGAAGGTCGTTTGGTGGTGACCATCGATCATAGTGATCATTGTTTACAAATTTATCCTTTGCCTGAATGGGAGTTAGTTGAGAAAAAATTATCAGCGCTTCCTAGTTTAAACCCTCAAGTGCGTAAATTAAAGCGAATGTTATTAGGTTACGCCACCGAATGTGAAATGGATAGCAACGGTCGTATTTTGCTGCCCGCCAAATTACGTGAATTTGCTAACTTGCAGAAAAGCACGGTGATGATTGGTCAGGGTAATAAATTTGAATTATGGGATGAAGATGCGTGGAATGCATTAATGGATGAATGTCTAGATGAAAATTTTGACGGCCTATTGTCGACAGAATTAGAAAATCTTTCCATCTAGGGACTGATATGACGAATCCTACTGAACATTTACCTGTCTTACTCACCGAGACAGTTGCCTCCCTTGATGTAAAACCGAATGGTATTTACGTTGATGGAACCTTTGGTCGAGGCGGTCATGCACGCGCTGTTTTAGCACAGTTATCAGAGCAAKGCCAGCTACTGGGTTTAGATAAAGATCCTGCGGCTATTGCGGCGGGTCAGTTACTCGGAAAAGATGACGCTAGATTCAGCATTGAGCAATGTTCTTTCGCAGAATTAGCAACGCCGATTAAWSSKSSTYYAKKRMWWGGAAAAGTAGACGGTATTTTATTAGATATTGGTGTGTCATCACCACAGATTGATGTAGCTGAACGTGGCTTTAGTTTTCAGAAAGATGGCCCTTTAGATATGCGTATGAATCCTGATGTTGGCATAAGTGCGGCACAGTGGCTGGCAAAAGCAGACATGGCGGATATTGAGTCAGTAATAAAAACATTGGGTGAGGAACGATACGGTAAACGTATTGCACGCGCTATTGTTGAGATGCGTGAACACACACCGATTACAACGACCAAGCAATTGGCGACATTAGTGGATAAGGCGAGTCCATCACGTGAGAAAAATAAGCATCCTGCAACGCGCACTTTTCAAGCTATTCGTATCTATATAAATAATGAGTTGGAAGATTTAAAAGCGGGCTTAGAGCAAGCATTAGATGTATTGGCTGTGGGTGGACGTTTATCTGTTATCAGTTTTCATTCATTAGAAGATCGCATTGTGAAGCGTTTTTTCCGTGATCAAGCGCGCGGTGATGATTACCCCTCTGACTTCCCTATTAGAGCGGCGGATCTTAATCCGCGTATTCGGATCATCGGTAAAATAATTAAAGCGGGTGAAGCAGAATTGGCGGTGAACCCAAGAGCACGTAGTGCGGTACTGCGTGTGGTGGAGAAATTGGCATGAGTATAGCGAGCCAATTACAAGCATTGCGGATCTTGATGCCGGTAATGTGGATGTTATTTGCGGTTATGGCCTCTGCGGTAGCAGTTGTTTATAGCAAACATGCTGCGCGAACAGAATTTATTGCATTGCAAAGCTTGGAGCAAGAACGCGATACGCTCAATGAAGGATGGGGGCGTTTATTATTAGAACAAAGCACCTGGGCAAGCCCTAGTCATGTTGAGCAGCAAGCGATTAAGCGTTTACATATGATCGTGCCGACAGCAGATATGACGGTGGTCATTAGATAATGGGCCGCCGCGGAGATAATTATGTTGCTAGCTGGCGGCTAAACCTAGTGCGAATGGTTTTTCTTGCTTTGGTAATAGGTTTGGGCTGGCGATTAGTTGATATTCAAGTGCTGAATACAGACTTTTTACGAAGCCAAGGTGATGCKCGACATGTTCGTAAGGTACCGGTGGCTGCACATCGAGGCATGATTCTCGATCGCCATGGCGAGCCTCTGGCAATCAGTACTCCCGTCCATTCTGTTTGGCTAAATCCACAAGTAGCAGACAGTGACGATGCACAATTAAAAAGCTTAGCAAAATTACTCAATATTAAACATCGCGTTATTACTAAAAAAATAAGTGGTAATAAAAATAAAGAATTTATTTACTTAAAGCGTCGAATTGCACCGGAGTTAGCCGCAAAAATAAAACAGCTTGATATAGCCGGTGTAGCGCTACAACGTGAGTATAAACGCTATTATCCGGTAGGCGAAGTAACGTCGCATCTATTAGGTTTTACCAGTATTGATGATAATGGCCAAGAAGGTTTGGAATTAACACATAATGATGTGTTGTCAGGCGTACCGGGTTTAAAACGGATGATGCGCGACAGTCGCGGCACCTATGTGAGTGGCGGAGAACAAATAAAAGCCAGCAAGAACGGACAAAACATTAGCTTAAGCATTGATTTGCAATTGCAATACTTGAGTTACCAATCACTTAAAGCTACGGTTAAAAAATACCATGCGCGTTCAGGTTCGGCTGTAATTTTAGATGTAAAAACAGGTGAAGTGTTGGCGATGGTGAATCAGCCTTCGTTTAATCCTAATAATCGTCGTGGTTTAAAAGTAAGCGATTTCCGTAATCGTGCGGTAACCGATTTATTTGAACCAGGTTCAGTTGTAAAGCCTTTCACCGTGGCAAGCGCTCTGAAATCAGGACGATTTACGACAGATACGATTATTGATACACGGCCAGGCTTGTTTAAAGTTGGCGGGCACACGATTAGAGATTTTCGTGATTATGGTGAGATTAGTCTCGAAACTTTGATTCAAAAATCAAGTAATGTGGGTGCAAGTAAAATGGCATTGGCGTTAAAACCTGACCAATTATGGACAGGTTTTTCTGCATTTGGCATGGGTGAACCGACCGGCGCTTATTTTCCTGGTGAAGCAATGGGGCGGCTACCTGATCCACAATCATGGCGTGAACTTGACCGTGCTGTTATGGCTTATGGCTATGGTCTAGCCGCATCAACATTACAAATAGCACGTGCTTATACGGTGTTAGCGAATGGCGGTATTTTGCTACCTGTCAGTTTTATGAAATTAGAAGAGCCGCCTGAAGGACGACGCGTATATTCACGTGAAGTGATGCGGGACGTATTAAGTATGATGGAAACCGTTGTAAAAGACGGAGGTACAGCACGAAAAGCGGCAGTTGAGAATTATACCGTTGCAGGTAAAACAGGCACCATTAAGCAAGCAGTAAAAGGGGGCTATTCCGAAGGGCATTATGTGTCACTGTTTGCAGGCATTATTCCCGCGAGCAATCCACGTTTAGTGATGGTGGTGATGGTTGATGATCCGCAAGGTGATAAATATTATGGTGGCTTAATTGCCGCGCCAGTATTTTCAGAAGTAATGGCCGGTGCAATGCGCTTATTAAANTNKWSRCRCYCSATAATNMYSSSMGMMWYWSGKTYASRGSKYSKYYRRSSAKSMWKAMSSYKAATAAACAATCATTATATAGCCTGCTAGCAGGCATGCTGGTTGATCCTTCGGTGTTGGAAAATTGTGATGTAACGGCTATCACCTTAGATAGTCGGCAGGTTCAAGCTGGCGGATTGTTTTTATCGTTATCAAAGGATGAAGCACAGCGATTAATGCACTTAGAACAAGCCATTAATCTGGGTGTTACTGTCGTGCTTTATGAGCTGAAAGAAGATTTAAGCTCAGATGAAATAACAGCACTGGCGAAAGAAAATATAGCGGCCTATGCGGTTAGAAATTTGGCAGAAAAAGCAGCTGAAATTGCAGCACGGTTTTATGGTCATCCGTCTTTAGCTTTGACGATTATCGCAGTGACAGGAACAAATGGTAAAACATCGGTCAGCCAATTTATTGCACAAAGCTTAGAGTTATTAGGATTACCCTGTGGAATAGTCGGAACGCTAGGTGTCGGCCGAATTCAAGCATTAAATAGCACTGGAATGACCACGCCAGACCCGATTACATTACAAGGTATCTTGGCTGGTTTTTGCCAACAAAATATTCAATATGCGGTGATTGAAGCGTCATCCCATGCCTTAGAGCAAGGCCGTTTAAATAGCATTACAATTGATGTTGCTGTGTTGACGAACCTCACACGTGATCATCTTGATTATCACAACACAATGGATGCTTATGCGGCAGCTAAGGCACAATTATTTAATATTGCGAGTGTTCAAACAGCGGTCATAAATAATGCCGATACATTTGGTCAAACATTAATAACAAACTTGACGGCCGAAAATACGACAAATATTTTAAGCTATAACAATCAAAATAGTAGTGCCGATTTTTATGCCGAAAATAGCCATGTAACACAACGCGGCGTGCAGTTCGACTTAGTGAGTCATTTTGGTTCGACAGTCATTAATAGCCCACTTTTGGGTTCATTTAATATCGATAATTTATTAGCAACCATTGCCAGTTTGCACGCTGTTAATATTGCCTTTAAAGATATTATTAGCGTTATTGGACAGTGTCACTCTGTCGATGGACGGATGCAGTCTTATGGTTCTGAGCAACAAGTTCAGTGTGTGATTGATTTTGCACATACGCCCGACGCATTGATGCAGGCCTTAACATCACTTCGTACACATGTGCCTGAACAAGGCCAATTATGGTGTGTATTTGGTTGTGGTGGTGAGCGTGATACCGGTAAGCGTGCAGAGATGGGACGTAGTGCCGAGCAATATGCCGATAAGTTGGTCTTAACCGATGATAATCCTCGCAGTGAAGATTCAGCTCAGATAATTAAAGAAATTTTATCGGGGCTAATAGCACCTGAAAAAGCATATATAGAACAGGATAGAAAACAGGCTATTAAGTATGCCATTAGTCATGCTACATCGGATGATATCGTTCTAGTGGCAGGCAAAGGCCATGAGCAGTACCAAGAAATTTTAGGTGTTCAAAAMCCTTTTAGTGATAAARAYATTGTGATTGARATGTTRGCWGCCAATGATAATCAGAATATMAGGATGGGGGCATAGCATGGCGATCYTWCTTTCTGAWCTTGCAAHRTTRTTAGGVKSYAGYGYWCCRRCACRKGATTGTGAAATAWSMGGYACTGCRATTGATAGCCGAAAAGTAGWACAAAACACATTRTTTRTTGCACTGAAAGGTGAGCAGCTAGACGGTCACGATTATATTTCCGCAGCACGACAAGCTGGGGCATGTGCCGCTTTAGTTCAACAGCAACAAGAGGATGTATTACCGCAGTTAGTGGTCGCAGATGTTGTGAAAGCATTTGGACAAATAGCGAGTTATTGGCGTGAACAAAGTGATGCTAAAGTTATTGCCATTACCGGTAGTAACGGTAAAACAACAGTAAAAGAAATGGTGGCCTCCATTGCAGCGCAATGTGGCCGTGTGATCGCAACACAAGGTAATTTGAATAATGAATTGGGTGTGCCGCTGACATTAACGCGGTTAAATGATTCGACAGATTATGCTGTTATTGAAATGGGTGCAAATCATGCGGGTGAAATTGCTACGTTAGTGGCGATGGCAAAACCTGATGTTGCTCTAATCAATAATGTAGCCGCAGCGCATCTTGAAGGTTTTGGCGATATTAAGGGTGTGGCATCGGCGAAAGCAGAAATTTATGCGGGCTTAGCTGAAAGTGCATTTGCCGTAGTGAATAATGATATGCCATTTGTTGCTACATGGCAGACAGAACTAAAGGGTAAACAGCTGATCACCTTTGCATTAGAAAATGAGGCTGAAATTACGGCTCAAGATTTACAAATAGATCCAGATGCCAGTCATTTTATGGTGAAGCTGGATGATGAATTCCATCATATCAACTTACCTTTACCGGGCAGACATAATGTAGCCAATGCTTTAGCAGCGATTAGTGTCACCAAAGCCTTAAATATTCCAGCACAGGCGATGGTGAAAGGATTGTCATCAATGACCAGTGTGCCACACCGTTTGCAGTTGCGAGCGGGGGTGAATGCGTCACATTTATTAGATGATAGTTACAACGCAAACCCGGGTTCATATCAAAAAGCGTTGCAAGCATTAACAGCTTTTCATAGTCAGCATTGGTTGGTATTAGGCGACTTTGCTGAGTTAGGGTCGGAGAGTGAAGCAATTCATTATCAAATGGGGATTGATGCTAAAAAAGCCGGTGTGTCACGTTTATGGACAGTAGGTGTTCAGAGTCAAAAAGCGAGTAACGCTTACGGTGTAGGTGCGCAGCATTTTGAGAGTGCTTCGGCACTAGAAAGTGAATTAAAGAGTGCATTAACAGATGATGTGACCTGCCTAATAAAAGGCTCACGTTTTATGCAATTAGATAAATTGGCTGATGCACTGGCCGCAGAGGGAGAACGTTAATGTTATTAATGTTGAGCGAATATCTAAGCCAATTTCATGGTGGCTTCACCGTATTTCAATATTTAACACTTCGCACTATTTTAGGCGTGATGACGGCATTGGGTATTGCTTTAGTGGTAGGGCCAACCATGATTCGCCACCTTAGTTTTAAGCAAATTGGTCAAGTGATTCGTAACGATGGTCCTGAATCACATTTAAGTAAAGCAGGCACACCTACAATGGGTGGAGCACTCATTTTAGTGGCTATAGCGATAAGTACATTGTTATGGGCTGATTTGTCTAACAAATATATATGGGTGGTGTTAGCGGTCACACTCGGTTTTGGTATTGTTGGCTTTGTCGATGATTACATCAAGTTGGTACGACAAGATCCCAATGGTTTATCAAGCCGATATAAATATTTTTGGCAATCTGTTGTCGGTGGTGGTGCCGCGATATTCTTATATATGACGGTAAGTATGCCGGCAGAAACAGAGCTGATTATTCCTTTTTTCAAGCATGTCGTTATTCCGATGGGTGCATGGTATATGTTGCTGACCTATCTGGTGATTGTGGGTACCAGTAATGCAGTGAACTTGACCGATGGCTTARRTGGYKWKGCSMYYATGCYWAMRSYRRYRKWRKMTRMWGMSYKRKSAWWAYTKRKYWRWKTKRCWGKSMMYGYWRWRWTKRCAMRYKRWMTCTCAATCCCTTATATACCTGGCGCAGGCGAATTAACTGTTTTTTGTGCTGCCATGGTCGGTGCAGGTTTAGGTTTTCTATGGTTTAACACCTATCCCGCCCAAGTTTTTATGGGAGACATCGGTGCCTTAGCATTGGGCGCTGCTTTGGGTACGGTTGCCGTACTTGTAAGACAAGAGTTGGTGTTACTGATTATGGGCGGTGTTTTTGTAATGGAAACGCTGTCGGTAGTGGTGCAAGTGGCTTCTTATAAATTACGTGGTAAACGTGTTTTTCTAATGGCACCTATTCATCATCATTATGAATTAAAAGGCTGGCCAGAGCCTCGTATTATTGTGCGGTTTTGGATTATTACGGTGTTCTTAGTGCTAGTCGGTTTAGCGAGCTTGAAAATTAGATGAACCCTATGGCTGCTGAAATCACACAACAATCAATTGTCATTGTTGGCTTAGGCCAAACAGGATTGTCATGTGCGCGATTTTTAACTCAGAAAGGCTATATAGTCGCCATTATGGATAGCCGTGAGCAGCCACCTTCATTGGGCATTATTCAGCAAGAATATCCTGAGATTTTAGTAAAAACAGGTGGTTTTGACGCAAGTTGGTTACAACAGGCCGATATGATTGTGCTTAGTCCTGGTGTTGATCCACGCAATAAAGATATTGAAGCGGTCAAGAATAGTGGCATTGAAATTGTGGGTGATGTGGAATTATTCGCACGCTACGCCAATGCACCGGTTATTGCCATTACGGGATCAAATGGTAAAAGTACCGTGACAACTTTACTTGCTGAGATGGCATTGCAAGCAGGTAAAAATATTAAGGTAGGGGGTAATTTAGGTACGCCCACATTAGATTTAATTATTGAGCCGGCCCCTGATTTTTATATTGTAGAACTTTCTAGCTTTCAATTAGAAACCGTACATTCTTTGAATGCGTTTGCCTCCGTTGTGCTTAATGTCAGCCCAGATCATATGGACCGATATGATAGTGAGCAAGATTACCAAGATACCAAAGCAAAAATATTTAATGGTGATGGCGTGATGGTGATTAATGCGGACGATGTTTATGTGCGTCAATTCGTGCAAGACGATCGCAATCAAATTACATTTGGCACCAATGCTGATTTTACGGTTATTAGCCGTGGTGGTCAGCAGTGGTTAGCAGAAAAAGGCCAGCCGCTAATAGAAGTTGATAAATTAAAAATAGTCGGCAAGCATAATATTGCCAATGCATTAGCAGCATTAGCCTTAGGGTCGGCAATGGCATTGCCAATGCCAGCAATGTTAATTGCATTGCAACAGTATTTAGGCTTGCCACATCGTTGTCGTTTAGTCGGTGAGCATAATGATATACGTTGGTTTAATGATTCAAAAGCGACCAATATTGGTGCATGTATTGCTGCTATAGAAGGATTCGAAAATACAGGGAATCTTGTATTAATCCTAGGTGGCGTGGGTAAAGATCAAGATTTTGCAGAATTAACTGCACCACTACAACAGAATGTGCGTGCGGTAATTTTAATGGGCCAAGATGCTGAATTGATAGCGACTGTTGTACCTAATGAACTGGAACAATATCATGTTGCTTCATTACAGGAAGCAGTCATGAAAGCGAAAGAAATAGCGGTATCGGCTGATAATGTATTGCTGTCACCAGCGTGTGCAAGTTTTGATATGTTTAGCGGTTATGAACAACGTGGTGATGTATTTGAAGCCTTAGTAAGGGAGCATTGTCTGTGATGTCACCCATTATAATCGATCGAAAATTGTTATTTGTTGTGACCAGTTTATTAGCACTGGGCTTAGTGATGGTCGGTTCGGCTTCGATTAGTACCGCTGCCAGTAAATTGGATCAGCCTTTTTATTATTTTAACCGACAATGTATTTTTGCTGTAATTGGAATTGGTTTTGCTTGGAGCGTAGCGACAATACGCTTATCATTTTGGCAAAAAAATGCCCCTTATTTATTAATGCTTGGTATTGCCTTGTTAATTCTAGTATTAACGCCCGTTGGTCGCGAAGTGAATGGCAGTAAACGCTGGTTACCGATCGGGCCGATAAATATGCAAGTGGCAGAGCTCATTAAATTATTCTCCATCATCTATATTGCTGATTATTTACAACGTCATCATGGCCTGTTACGTGGCTCGTTCTTTAAAGTGACGGGGCCGCTATTTTTACTAGGTGTGGCGGCGGTATTGTTATTGCTACAACCTGATATGGGATCGGTTGTGGTCATTCTATCTGTTGTACTAGCGATGATGTTTTTGGGTGGTGCTCGATTAGACGTATTTGTGGCCTTAATGGTGATATTGGCTGGGCTATTTTCACTCTTAGTATGGCTAGCCCCCTATCGTTTACAGCGCTTACAGTCATTTATGGATCCATGGGCTGATCCTTTTGGAAGTGGCTTTCAGTTAACACAGGCATTAATTGCTTTTGGTCGAGGTGATTGGTTGGGTGTGGGGCTAGGAAGCAGCATGCAAAAATTATTCTACTTACCTGAGGCACACACCGATTTCCTATATTCAATATTGGCGGAAGAACTAGGTCTKATCGGAGCGATGAGTGTGCTGGTTTTATTTGCAGTGTTTATATGGCGCGCATTTGCTATTGGACGCGCTGCAGAATTAGCCGGCCAAGTATTTGCATCACAACTAGCSTATGGMATAGGTCTTTGGCTTGGYTTACAAGCCTAYGTCAATATGGGTGTCAATATGGGKGCATTACCGACCAAAGGRCTGACCTTRCCACTRATGAGYTAYGGCGGCAGTAGTTTGGTTATTGTCTGCATTGCTATCGCTTTATTATTTCGCGTTGATCTTGAAACACGTTACCCCGAAAAATCAGCGGTGAGGGTGAAACGATGACTATTCAAGCATTAATCATGGCAGGTGGTACTGGTGGTCATGTTTTCCCAGCATTAGCTGTGGCGACTGCTATGCAAAAACACGATGTGGATATTGCATGGATAGGTACGGCAAAAGGTATTGAAGCTAAACTTGTTCCAGAAGCCGGTCATCCCTTACATTTTATACATGTGCAAGGCTTGCGGGGCAATGGTTTATTAGGCTGGTTATTGGCACCGTTCAGATTAGCTAAAGCGGTTTTTGAAGCGTTGCGCGTCATTCAACGTGTTCAACCTGATGTAGTGTTAGGCCTAGGTGGTTTTGCCTCTGGCCCCGGTGGCTTCGCGGCTTGGTTATTAAGAAAACCATTAGTTATTCATGAGCAAAATGCAATTCCAGGTTTAACAAATCGTTTGTTATCAAAATTTGCTCAACGTGTTTTGGAAGGCTTTGATAATAGTTTTGTGAATATTAACGATGCACAATGGGTTGGTAATCCTGTTAGAGCGAGCATTGAAACATTATCGCCCCCCGAACAACGATTTGAAGGGCGAACAAGCCCAATACGTTTATTAGTATTAGGCGGAAGTTTAGGTGCGCGAGCATTAAATGAAGTGGTGCCAAACGCAATTGCATTAATTGAAAAACATGCTATTGAGATCAAGCATCAATGTGGTGAACGCCATTTAGTAGATTGCAAAGCAAATTATCAGCAAGCGGGTATTGATGCTGAGATAACTTCGTTTATTGATGATATGGCCACAGTGTATGCATGGGCAGATTTAGTGATTTGCCGAGCAGGTGCGCTGACTGTTGCTGAGTTGTCAGCAGTGGGAGTGGGATCATTATTAGTGCCTTTTCCCTATGCTGTTGATGATCATCAAACCCATAATGCAGCTGCGCTAGTTGATGCGGGTGCGGCATATTTAATGTCTGAAAGCACACTGACAGCAGAAATAATGGCAGACAAGATTAAGCAATGTATAAGTGATCGAACACATTTGAAAAATATGGCTATTGCCGCACGCACGCAAGCCAAAGTAGGCACCGCAGACCACATTTCATCTATTTGTTTGGAGTTAGCACGTGGATAGATTAACCTCAGCAATGCAAAGCCGCATCAAGCATATCCATTTTATTGGTATCGGCGGCGTGGGTATGGGCGGCATAGCTGAAGTGTTACTTAACTTGGGTTATCAAATTTCCGGATCCGATATACAAGAAAATGCATTAATCGGTCATTTGCGTAAATTGGGTGCCACTGTGATGATTGGTCATGATCCGAGTCATTTAAACGGTGCAGATGTTGTTGTGGTGACGACAGCAATTAATGCGGATAATGCTGAATTATTGGCGGCGAAAGAATTACGGATCCCGATTGTACCCCGTGCTGAAATGTTAGCTGAATTGATGCGTTTTAGTTACGGTATTGCAGTTGCCGGAACCCATGGGNAAACGACAACAACGAGTTTGTTGGCTGCATTATTGAGTGAAGGTGACTTAGACCCAACTTTTGTTATTGGTGGGCGATTAAATAGTGCCGGCAGCAACGCCCGATTGGGAAGTGGTCGTTATCTTGTCGCCGAAGCAGATGAAAGTGATGCGTCATTTTTATATTTACAACCTGTGATCGCTGTTGTGACTAATATTGATGAAGATCATCTGGCTACTTACGAAGGTGATTTTAACAAGTTAAAAGCCACGTTTATTGAGTTTTTGCATCATTTGCCTTTTTATGGCCTGGCGGTAATGTGCATTGATGATGATGTGGTAAGAGAGATTTTAGCTGATGTCACACGTCCCATTTTAAGTTATGGAAGCCACGATGATGCCGATTTCAAACTAACAAAATTACAACAAGCACAAGGCATCAGTCACTTCACCGTTATTGATAAAGAAAATGATGAACAATTTGATATCACCCTTAATATGCCCGGCGAGCACAATGCATTAAATGCAACGGCGGCATTGGCCATTGCCAGAAACTTAGGTGTGTCGATAGCAGCATGTCAACGTGCCCTCAATAATTTTGCGGGGATTGGTCGTCGTTTTAATATTCTAGGTGACGTGCCGATTGAAACGGGCAAGGTGTTATTGATTGATGATTATGGCCATCATCCTACTGAGCTTGCAGCCACCATTGCTGCGACGAGAGCGAGTTGGTCTGGTCGACGATTGGTGCTGGTATTTCAACCTCATCGTTATAGCCGAACCCGCGATTTATTTGATGATTTTGCYCAAATATTATCAACCGTTGATGTATTGATTATGYTGGAAGTTTATCCAGCAGGCGAAACATTAATTGCAGGTGCAGATAGTAAAAGTTTATGTCGAGCGATTCGATTACGCGGTCAAGTTGAGCCTGTTTTTGCTGAAAGTGAGCAAGCACTTTATGAGATTTTACCCGGATTGCTAAGTGACAATGATGTGCTGCTAACCTTAGGTGCCGGTGATATTGGCAATATGGCACGTCAATTAGAAGTGCAGTTGGGAGGGCAAAAATAATGATTGCTTTACCAGATARACTGCAAGGTGAATTATTGCTCAATGAGCCATTAGCGAARCATACTACRTGGCGAGTAGGTGGCATTGCACAGCAATTTTATCGCCCAGCAAGYGCACAAGATTTAGCGCTGTTTTTATCACAACTTCCTCAAGGAGAGCCCGTTCTTTGGTTRGGATTAGGAAGTAATTTATTAGTACGTGATGGYGGRTTTGCAGGCACCGTAATTGCAAYGGCAGGTGTATTAAAYGCAKTAAAAATAGAAGGYAATAAAATYAMTGTAGAAGCAGGRATGTATTGTGCYAGATTAGCCCGRAAAGCGGCGCGWKCWGGYTTGAAAGGTGCAACATTTTTAGCTGGRATCCCCGGCACATTAGGSGGKGCATTGGCAATGAATGCGGGRGCRCATGACGCTGAAACATGGTCATTGGTTTCATCGGTGACTACGGTAGACCGTCAAGGTGTATTACGTCAACGTTTGCCAGAAGATTTCACTGTGTCATACCGCCATGTGGATATTCCTAATGGTGAATGGTTTGTTGCCGCTGAATTAAGCTTGGAAGAAGGTGATGCTGCCGTTGAAGCGGCTGAGATTAAAGCGTTATTAAAACGACGCAATAATACACAACCAACCAATCAACCTTGTGCGGGCTCAGTTTTTCGTAATCCAGAAAATGATTTTKCAGGTCGRTTAATCGAAGAAATGGGYTTAAAAGGTTTAACRATYGGTGGTGCAAGCGTATCTAAAAAACATGCTAATTTTATCGTAAACGATGGCACAGC
Organism: Methylophaga sp.; assembly: GCA_002733335.1. Taxonomy (GTDB): domain Bacteria; phylum Pseudomonadota; class Gammaproteobacteria; order Nitrosococcales; family Methylophagaceae. Next base: position 40,814 of record NVVK01000007.1, on the reverse strand, counting down.
AACGGCAGCCGATATTGAAGCATTGATTTTCTTATTACAGCAGAAAATTGAGCAAGAATATGGCGTAAAACTACAACCAGAAGTACATATTGTAGGCGAGGCGGCATGATGGAACGCATCGTATTGGCAGCAACAGATTTTGGCAAAGTAGCTGTGCTTATGGGCGGTAATTCTGCTGAACGTGAGATTTCACTTAACAGTGGACAAGCAGTGCTAGRCGCTTTGCTWGMACAAGGTGTTGATGCGCATAAAGTTGATACGGCAAATACGGTTAGTCGCCAATTACAAGAAGGCAAATTTGATAGGGCTTTTATTATTTTACATGGCCGTGGTGGTGAAGATGGTGAAATTCAAGGGGTACTAGAATCACTATCAATTCCTTATACAGGAAGTGATATCACTGGTGCAGTTTTGTCGATGAATAAAATGATTAGTAAGCAAATWTGGTTACAACAAAACTTGCCWACAGCAGCCTTTGAGCACGTAACTAAGAATACAGATATYAACGAAATTKTGGCACAGATAGGATTRCCATTATTTATTAAACCGGTGAACGAAGGTTCTAGCATTGGTATGAGTAAGGTCAATTCAATTRCTGAATTATCASAGGCGATAATRCTTGCGACGCAATATGATGCTGAAGTGATTGCTGAGAAATGGATTGATGGTGAAGAATATACGGTKGCAATYTTAAAAGGTGTTGCYTTACCGACCATTCAGCTTAGAACRCCGAATGAATTTTATGATTTTGAAGCGAAGTATCAAKCRGATACRACTGAATATTTATGYCCTTGTGGTTTAAATGAGCAAGATGAAYTRTTTTGCCAACAACTTGCGRTAGATGCCTTTAACAGTTTGCGTATGAAAGGCTGGGGACGMGTTGATTTTATGCGTGATAAAGCAGGTCAGTTTTATTTGCTAGAAGCCAATAGTATTCCCGGTATGACCGATCATAGTTTAGTGCCTATGGCAGCGAARCAGGCRGGYTTATCTTTTGCTGATTTGGCGTGGCAGATTTTAGAAACYAGCATGGGAGGCACCGAATAATGGYAAGAAAAACAAACCGTGGTGCGAGTCGYAAGTTGGTGAAAAAGCAACGTGGTCCGATCGCGTGGAAAAAATTAATGCAGCCTGCGGCCGTTATTCTAACGCTKATTATYGTCGTYGTTGGGCTARGYTATACACARCAAACGCCKACCTTRCCWATATTGCATGTCACYGTTGATGGCAAGTTTATACATGTTGATAAAGCAGCATTAGTGAAAGCGGTTACCCCGTATGCAACAGGCAGTTTTTTAAGTGTAGATGTTGCTAGCTTACGCGAAGCGGGTGAAGCATTACCTTGGATAAAACAGATTCAGGTGAGACGTGTTTGGCCTGATAGTTTGCACTTAATTGTTGAAGAGCAGGTGGCGGTAGCGAGATGGAAAGATAAATGGTTAGTCAACACGAAAGGYGAAACATTTTTATCATCAAAACGTGATATTCCGGATGGTTTAGCGGTGCTAGATGGGCCAGAAAGTAGTCACGAAGTAGTCGTGTTGCGGTATCAATCAATGGCAAGTGTATTGGCGAAGCATGATCTTGTTATTGCGGAGTTGAAAATGGATCTACGYCGTGCATGGAGTYTGACACTGAACAATGGCATAAAAGTAGTRTTAGGTCGTGCAAATAGYGAACAACGWTTTACACGMTTTATTCGTGTTTATMAGMAAGAGTTACAAAAACATCAAGCACACATTGCAGTGATGGATATGCGATACACCAATGGCTTAGCRGTGATCTGGAAGCAAGGGCAAAAACCAAATTTTAGTGGAACAGTCTAATGACAAAGAAAGTAGAAAGAGAATTAATCGTCGGTTTGGAYATTGGSACRTCAAAGGTTGTAGCCATTGTTGCTGCRCCTATTCCTGATGCMGGGCCAAATGAAAATTCACTCGAGATTATAGGKATTGGTTCACATCCATCACGCGGAATGAAAAAAGGTGTGGTGGTTAATATTGAATCTACTGTGCAGTCTATTCAACGCGCAGTTGAAGAAGCTGAATTGATGGCAGGRTGTCAGATYCACTCCGTTTATGCTGGCATTGCAGGGAGTCATATCCGAAGCTTAAATTCACATGGCACGGTTGCGATTAGAGATAAAGAAGTGGTTCAAAGTGATGTGGATCGTGTGTTGGATGCTGCTAAGGCGGTTCATTTTCCAGGCGATCAACAATTACTTCATGTTATGCCTCAGGAATATATTATTGATAATCAAGAAGGTATTCGTGAACCGATTGGTATGTCAGGTGTTCGGCTTGAAGCAAAGGTACATTTAATTACCGGTGCGGTGAGTGCTGCACAAAAYATCACTAAATGTATTGAACGATGTGGCTTGACAGTTGATGGCATTATTTTGGAACAGATGGCCTCAAGTTATTCGGTATTAGAACAAGATGAAAAAGATCTAGGTGTTTGCTTGGTCGATATCGGCGGTGGCACTACGGATATCGCAGTATTTATAGATGGTGCGATTCGTCATACCGCAGTTATTCCCATTGCTGGGGATCAAGTTACCAATGATATTGCTGTGGCATTACGTACACCGACACAATATGCGGATGAAATAAAAATTAAATATGCCTGTGCTTTGACACAGTTAGCACGTGAAGATGAAACCATTGAGGTACCTAGTGTMGGYGACCGACCGCCTAGAAAGTTAGCACGACAAACATTGGCCGAAGTTGTTGAGCCTCGCTATGAAGAACTACTCATGCTGATTCAAGCTGAATTGCGTCGAAGTGGTTTTGAAGAAATGCTAGCAGCGGGTGTGGTATTAACCGGCGGTAGCTCAAAAATGGAAGGTGTTATTGAATTAGCGGAAGAAGTATTTCATCTTCCGGTACGACTAGGTTTACCACAACATGTGGGGGGCTTAGTGGATGTGGTGAGAAATCCAATACATGCAACAGGTGTGGGCTTGTTGTTGTTTGGCAATCAAGAAGATGAAAGTGGRCAATCGGTAACAAAAACGRGCGGTGGATTTAAGGTGATGATGGAGCGAATGAAAAGTTGGTTTCAAGGTAATTTCTAAAATTTAAGCATACAAAATATTAATAATTAAAGTAAATACGGAAGGAGAGAAAAATGACATTTGAACTAATTGATACATACACACAAAACGCGGTAATTAAAGTGATTGGTGTTGGTGGTGGCGGTGGTAACGCATTAGAGCACATGGTCGCAAATGAAATTGAAGGTGTTGATTTTATTTGTGCTAACACGGACGCACAAGCATTAAGAAAAAGTTCGGCGACGACACAACTACAGTTAGGAGCGGATATTACTAAAGGGTTAGGTGCGGGTGCTAATCCTGATGTAGGTCGCCAAGCGGCATTAGAAGATCGTGAACGTATTATGGAAGTTATTAGTGGTGCAGATATGATTTTCATTGCAGCAGGAATGGGCGGTGGTACTGGGACCGGTGCTGCACCTGTAGTTGCGCAAGTAGCCAAAGAAATGGGCATATTAACGGTTGCTGTTGTGACAAAGCCATTTCCATTTGAAGGTGGCAAGCGTCTAAAAATTGCCAATGCAGGTATTGAAGAGTTGGGACAATATGTTGACTCACTGATCACTATTCCAAATGAAAAACTGATTGCGGTTTTAGGRAAGGAAATGAGTTTACTCAATGCTTTTAAAGCAGCCAATGATGTATTACTTGGTGCGGTGCAAGGTATTGCAGAGCTCATYACCCGCGAAGGYATGATTAATGTCGATTTCGCAGATGTACGTACCGTTATGTCAGAAATGGGTATGGCCATGATGGGAACAGGTAAAGCAACAGGCGAGAATCGCGGTATAGAAGCAGCGCGTCATGCGGTATCAAGTCCATTGTTAGAAGATGTTGATTTGTCAGGTGCACGAGGCGTRTTAGTTAATATYACTGCTGGTTTAGAYATGACTATTCAAGAATTTGAAGATGTGGGTAATACCATTAAAGAATTCGCATCTGATGATGCTACGGTTGTAGTTGGAACCGTTATTGATCCAGAAATGACAGATGAATTACGGGTAACGGTCGTAGCTACAGGCYTAGGCGCTGAAAAAACGGCAACTGTTTCACTGGTACCTGATGCWGAAATRGAAGAAATGGTYATTGCCAAAAARCAGGTTGATATTGATTACGATAAACCMACKATTTTGCGAAATGAGGAACAATCACAGCAAAAACAGGTCGTAAATGGTGATGTAAATATGGATTATTTAGATATTCCTGCTTTTTTACGTAGGCAGGCTGATTAAATCGGAAGTAGTATATCTAGTTGAAAAGCTTAGAATTGTGATATTATATTTGTCATAAATATGAAACAAGGGGATGGTACGTCGTGATAAAGCAGCGCACATTGAAAAATGTAATTCGTGCAACAGGTGTWGGCTTACACAGTGGTGACACTGTATAYCTTACGTTRCGACCGGCTGCTCCCGATACGGGTATCATCTTTAGACGGGTTGATCTTGATCCTCCTGTCGAAATAAAAGCCAAAGCAGAGAATGTGGGAGAGACCGCATTATCAACTACATTAATGGAACATGGCCAAAAAATATCAACGGTTGAGCATTTACTTTCAGCTTTTGCTGGTTTAGGTATTGATAATGCTTATATTGATGTGAATGCGGCTGAAGTACCGATTATGGATGGTAGTGCAGGGCCTTTTGTCTTTTTAATACAGTCAGCAGGTATTGAAGAACAAGCTGTCGCGAAGAAATTTATTCGTATTAAACAGTCCGTTAAGGTCGAAGATGGTGATAAATGGGGTATATTTGAACCGTTTGAAGGCTTTAAAGTAAGCTTTACCATCGATTTTTCACATCCTGCRTTCTCAGGACGATCACAACATGTTGAAGTTGATTTTTCTTCAACRTCATTTGTGCGTGAAGTCAGTCGTGCTCGGACATTTGGYTTTATGAAGGATATTGAAAAACTACGTGAAAATAAYTTGGCTTTAGGTGCGAGTGTAGATAATGCCATTGCCTTAGATGATTATCGCGTCGTTAATGAAGATGGCCTGCGTTATGAAGATGAGTTTGTGCGTCATAAAGTCTTAGATGCKATTGGYGATTTATACCTGTTGGGTTATAGYCTAATWGGYTCATTTAATGGCTATAAATCAGGACATGAACTCAATAAYAAATTGTTACGCAAATTATTARAGCAAGAAGATGCGTGGGAATTAGTGACGTTTGAAGATGAGAAAGATGCGCCTATTTCATTTAGCCGYCCTGCCGCATCGATTGTTACTTNAAAATAGCGKYTSTTAAACTTTAAAGCGAGTAGCTAGTCTTTTAAGTGAGGCRCTCAGYGCATCGTTACCAATGACTTCAGCTGTTTGTTGAATCACTTTCGCTGCCGATTCTGGTAATGTAGTGGYRGGYMGTTTTATTGTTATTGGCGCTGTGATTTTAGGCCGAACTTTAATTTCAATATGCTTGATCGGCATTTTAAGGTGTTCGGTAAATGTTTTGCATAGCGCGGGAACTTGGAAGCGGATTAAACTAGCAAATGAAGCATTATCTGTGTGGATAACAAGCGTTTGGTTTTTAATATTAGCTAAATGACAATGAGCAGAAAATTGTAATGGTAGTGTTTGGTGTAATGTGTGATTCAGCTTTTCTATAAGCTGAGCATGCTGGGCTAATTTAGCCAACATTGCATTGTGCTGACAGATGGAATTAATTTTTTCTGGCTGTTTTGACATGATGGTTCTAGTGTTAGTTTTTACTAGAATTATACCTAAAATGATGATGGTTGATATGGGTTTAACATTGGCCGAAGTGCTTTTCTTCAGGATAGCGTACTATTTTCTGAAAGAAAACTGTTATCCTGACAGTGTTGTGTTGCTTAATTTTTAAGGCGTATATTTCCAATAATTGGATCTATTTTAGAGGTGTTATTAAAATGCAGGTTCTCATTATATCGCCGAACAAATCGGCACATACGCATTGGACACTTACAAAATCTCATCTAATTCTAGCACTCATTACATTTGCAGTGTTTTTTACAGCTGCGGTGTTTTATGTTTCGCAATACACCATCTCACACACATCTTTGGCAGTATTGCCCCAGTACGCCGCATCAAATCCAGCGTTATCTTTAACACGAGAAGAAAAACAAAACAGTGTGGCTATAAAGCAGGGTGTACCTGATRTTTATGCAAAACGCTTAGGAATTCTGCAAGCAGAGGCCATTAGATTAAAAGCAATAACAAAGCAACTTGCCAAGCTGACAAGCTTTGACTTGTCGCATTACACATTTGATTCTGAGCCAGGTCAAGGTGGAATAGAAGAAGCCGGAATAACATTAAATGACACTGAATTTGGATTGAATCTTACCCATTTATCCCATACGTTTGATGAACAATTACATCAATTGAAATTAATGCAGACCTACTTAGTTACAGAAGATGCGATAGCATCAACGATTCCAAGTAGAAGGCCGATTGATGAAGGCTGGTTATCATCACATTATGGCAATCGAATTGATCCTTTTGATGGCCAGAAGACATTCCATCACGGAATTGATTTCGCAGGACAAGAAGGCGAAGGAATTTATGCGGTAGCGGATGGGTTGATTAGCTGGACGGGAAGCAAAAGTGGTTATGGCAAAACAATAGAGATTGATCACGGTAATGGTTATGTYACTCGATATGCCCATAGTAAAGAACTTATTGCCAGTTTAGGGGACAAGGTCACTAAGGGTCAGAAAATTGCTCTAATAGGCTCTACAGGTCGTTCTACTGGCCCTCATGTTCATTTTGAACTACTGCGTGGTGGGCTTACAATAAACCCGCAAGCATTTATTAAAAATTAAGCATTATTTCTTTATAAGCAATGATTTTATTGCTGATTAATTCTTTCTGGTTGACCCTAAGTTTTTCCAATCTAACGCTTGAATTTTCCGGCTTAAACCCCATATAGTAAAGAGTTTAGATCTTATTGGTTCTACGCGTTATAATCACGCGATTTTCTATATAGACACAAAGGGCGCTATTTCGCCCAATAACAGGTAGTTAAAACAATGGTAAGCAAGTTTATCCGTAAAATTTTTGGCAGTCGTAATGACCGCGCTCTGAAACAATTACATAAAACTGTCGATCAAATAAATGATTTTGAAGCAGAAATTGAGCCGTTAAGCGATCAAGCGTTACAAGCAAAAACAGCTGAATTTAAGCAGAGCTTAGCCGAAGGTAAAACCTTGGATGATATTTTACCAGAAGCATTTGCTGTTGTTCGCGAAGCAGGAAAACGTGTTTTAAATATGCGTCATTTTGATGTGCAGCTAATTGGCGGCATGGTACTTAATGGGGCAAAAGTCGCAGAAATGCGAACAGGTGAAGGTAAAACGTTAGTTGCAACACTTGCCATCTATCTCAATGCCTTAGAAGGTAAAGGTGTTCAWYTWKTKWCMRYWRWKGMWYATCYCKNCMCAANCGKSMTKYTGNCTTSKATKNNCCRGYWTYNTGAMYWNTKARGTTKATCRRCWNGRTGYCATCGTTGCTAATATGAACCAAGATGCCCGTCGGGAAGCGTATGCGGCAGATATCACTTATGGTACCAACAATGAATTTGGTTTTGATTATCTGCGCGATAATATGGCTTTTAGCATTGATGAAAAAGTACAACGAGAACTGAATTTTGCCGTTGTCGATGAAGTGGATTCAATTTTAATTGACGAGGCGCGTACACCGCTCATTATTTCTGGTCCCGCAGAAGACAGCTCAGAACTTTATAAGAAAGTGAACACTTTAATCCCTCATTTAACCAAACAGATTGGTGGTGAAGGTGAAGATGAAGAAATTGAAGTGCCTGGTGATTACACGGTTGATGAGAAAGCTAAACAAGTGTATTTCACAGAAGCAGGTCATGAAAAAGTAGAACAAATGCTAGAAAAAGAAGGCATTTTAGATCCTCAGGCAAGTCTCTATGATGCTGCAAATATTAGCTTAATGCACCATGTTACAGCTGCATTACGTGCGCATGTATTGTTTCAACGTGATGTTGATTATATTGTGCAAGAAAATAAAATTGTTATTGTTGATGAGTTTACAGGACGAACAATGGAAGGTCGCCGCTGGTCTGAAGGTTTGCATCAAGCGGTAGAAGCGAAAGAAGGTGTCGATATTCAAAATGAGAATCAAACACTCGCTTCAATTACGTTTCAGAATTATTTCAGGCTATATGACAAACTATCAGGTATGACGGGTACTGCTGATACGGAAGCATTTGAGTTGCAATCTATCTATGGCTTRGAWGTRWTRGWWATTCCAACYMAYMRWSMWWTRSWKCGTWWWGAYRGASMKGATYWRATTTANWAWRMCRAMCKCNGARAAATACRATGCNGNNATYGWAKWAGWTGYTAAANNNGWWKSTRWCGRAMGMMMKSWAYYGGTNGKTRSTWSKWMSGTMGNNWAWTNAWMGKWMTKRMTATNYWAMATGNYTTGNKAAKCNNAGNRAAARTWASACAYRAWGTYTTRAATGCAAAAYWGCATRAAARAGAAGCASATATTRTWGMRSAAGCRGGWMRYSCAGGYRYKGTWACCATYGCTACAAATATGGCGGGTCGAGGCACCGATATTGTATTGGGTGGTAGCTTAGATGTTGAACTCGATGCCTTAGACGAAGAAGCCAGTGAATCGGATAAAGACAAAATAAGGCAAGCATGGCAAATTAGACATGATGCTGTTTTAACCTCAGGTGGTTTACATATTATTGGTTCTGAACGCCATGAATCTCGCCGAATTGATAATCAACTTCGTGGTCGATCAGGTCGTCAAGGTGATGCCGGATCTAGTCGTTTCTATTTATCGCTTGAAGATAATCTGATGCGTATTTTTGCATCAGAACGCATGGCGGGGTTGATGCAAAAATTGGGAATGGAAGAAGGGGAAGCGATTGAGCACCCTTGGGTGTCACGTGCGATAGAAAATGCCCAAAAGAAAGTAGAAGGGCACAATTTTGATATTCGTAAGCAACTGCTTGAGTTTGATGATGTAGCGAACGATCAACGCAAAGTTATCTATGATCAACGTAATGAATTAATGGCAGCTGAAGAGGTGGGTGATGCGGTTATTTCAATGCGAGAATCTGTGATCGGTGACGTAGTCAGTGTTTCTGTTCCACCCGGTAGTATTGATGAACAATGGGATATTTCAGGATTAGAAGAGTCATTGCGTAAAGATTTTTCGTTAGATTTACCGATTGCAAACTGGCTCGAAACTGAAGATGARTTGCATGAAGAAACATTGCAACAGCGTATTATTGAAGCCGCTGAAGCAGCCTGCCAAGAAAAAGAGCAAATTGTGGGCAGTGAAATAATGCGTCATTATGAAAAAGCAATTACCTTGCAAACATTAGATAGTTTGTGGAAAGAACATTTAGCACAAATGGATTATTTACGTCAAGGCATTAACTTGCGTGGCTATGCACAAAAAGACCCTAAACAAGAATTCAAACGTGAATCTTTTGAAATGTTTAGCACCTTATTAGGCACAATAAAGCATGACGTTATTTCAATTCTGTCACGTGTACAAGTGCGTTCAGAAGAAGATGTTGAAGCGGTTGATGAACAACGTCGTCAGTCAGGTGAGGTTGAATATCAACATAATAAAGCAGAAGGTATGGCTGATGGGGAAGGGGCTGAGACTGATGAGCACCCTTCACACCAGAGTCCTGTTACGCGCGAAGGTAAGAAAGTCGGCCGTAATGATCCTTGCCCATGTGGCAGCGGTAAGAAATTTAAACAATGTCATGGCGCTATTAGCTAATATTTGAGGGTTCAAGCCATGCCGGTAAATTTACCTCCGCCTAAACAAGAAAATTTATTAGCTGTTGAGGGTATTAAGCTTGCTATTACAAGCGCGGGCATAAAAAAAGAAAACCATCCTGACTTAGTATTGATTGCGTTAGTAGAAGGTACGATCACGTCAGCGGTGTACACTCAGAATGCTTTTTGTGCTGCGCCCGTTATAGTTGCAAAACAACATCAAGCAGATGCCAGTCCACGCTATTTATTAATTAATTCAGGTAATGCAAATGCGGGTACAGGCGAAGCAGGTTTAGCAGCCTCAAAAGCGTGTTGCCAAGCTGTCGCTGATATTGCCAATGAAAATGCCAATAGCGTTTTACCTTTTTCGACCGGTGTTATTGGTCAGCAATTACCTACGGATAAAATTAAAAAAACGCTCCCTGAAGCGTTCAACAATTTATCTACAGATAACTGGTTTGGTGCGGCGCATGCCATTATGACGACGGATACTGTAGCGAAAGCTGTTTCAAAGCAAGTGATGTTAGATGGGATTACCATTACGGTAACAGGCATGGCAAAAGGTTCCGGTATGATCCGCCCTGATATGGCTACTATGCTCGCGTATATCGCAACCGATGCCGCGGTTAGGCAAGATGTTTTAGATGAAATATTAGCCCATGCTGTAGCACAATCATTTAATCGCATTACTGTTGATGGCGATACGTCGACCAATGATTCATGCCTATTGATGGCGACCGGCAAAGCAGAAAATGCACTGATTACCAAATTTGAGTCTGATGCCGCACAAACACTTTATCAGGCCATTGCAGAAATTACGCAACAGCTAGCACATGCCATTATCCGTGATGGAGAAGGGGCAACAAAATTCGTAGAAATTAATGTTCAACAAGGATTGGATTCGGCTGAATGTCGCCAAATTGCCTATACCATTGCGCATTCGCCACTGGTTAAAACAGCCTTATTTGCATCCGATCCAAACTGGGGACGAATTTTAGCGGCTGTTGGGCGAGCAGGCATCGAAGACTTTGATATAACAAAAATCGCTATTTACCTTAATGATGTTTGCATTGTTAAAGCAGGTGAACCTGCTGAAAATTATAGTGAAGAGAAGGGTCAACAGGTCATGGATGGGGAAGAAATTACGATCACTGTTGAGCTAGGTCGTGGGCAGGCAGAAGATGCTGTTTGGACATGTGATTTTTCGTATGATTATGTAAAAATAAATGCTGAATATAGAACCTAAAAGATACGTTAAATGACAACACATAAAATATTTACCTTAAGTGAATTTCTTCATGAAAGTGGTGCACAATATCGCGTATTTGATATGGGACGTCGTATTGTTCCATTAACACCCGATGAATTTGTTGGTTTTGAGTGGGCAAAAAATCCTTACCCTTACCCTTTTAAACAAGCGGCTTTATTTGGGGTTATTTTTTGGGATCCCAAAAAATCAGATCAACACTATGTCTGGTTTTTGAATTTCCCATTAGATGAACAGGGTTTATTAAAACAAGCCGCACGCGATGACTTCCTGAAAATGTTGTTAGAACGTGTAGGTGAATGCATGCTAGCCGCTAAGAATGATAAAAAAATTCAAAGTGCACTGCAAGATAGCCCTTATAGCTTTTCGCCACGACAAGAAAAGATGGCGGCTTTCAATGCAGTGGCAACCAAAAGTCTCGCGTTGCCACCGTCATCGCATTATGATGATGCATTAGCCTATTTTACCGGTGAAATACCTCTTAATGAGTGGCAATCACTGGCTATGCAAGGTGTAGCTGATGTTGCCATGAGATTGGATGAACATGAAGAAACAGCGAGTTTAATCGAAACGATTCCTAGACTTTCAGATAAGGTTTWTANRGCANKRAKSAGTWAWWTRRWRYATSCNMSAMKTAGYRWYAGKANNATTGWYSARRARYWYGWKCMKMSWSYKGWWAWAGRATYRMAGSWRTCTGACCCTAATATCACGCGAATATGTGCTTGCTTGAGAGCCGCATCACATAGCCCTGCTACAGGATTAGTYGATCATATGGTSATACATGTTCTYAARCATGATTGCAGTAATCAYATTGAAATATTGGCAACCATYGTKGGGCGAATATGGCGWGTTCTGRCCGATGAAACTATTTGCCAGTTATTTGTTGAGCGCCTAGCAAAAAATGATGCGGGCCAAGGGGCWTTTAGCCAACTATTGGCTGATGCKATGTTTATGCCGGGTCTACGAGTGCATATTATGCARGCATTACGTTCCWCCGAACGYTCYGAACAATTAAGYCAYGCTGTCGGYGAAATGTTTGGTCAATAGGCCTTAATCATTTTTAACCATTCTTGCTCCATCATTATGGTGTGCGTATTTTCAACACGATCTAAAAATACCGTGCCATTTAGATGATCAATTTCATGTTGAAATACACGTGMAATGAAGCCTGAATATTCAGTTTCAATGTGTTCACCATGTCGAGTGAGATAGCTTACAGTTACTGAGGTGTATCTWGGYACGCGWGCTCTAAKRCCWGGAATRCTCAAACAACCTTCCCAGTCTTCAATTATTTGGTCAGAGTGATTTATAATTTCAGGGTTAACGATAACTAAAGGTTTCATATTCGGAGCATCTGGATAGCGCTCATTAGCTCGGGAGGATAGGATAAAAAAGCGCTCTGAAATGCCCACTTGTGGTGCGGCAATGCCGGCACCTTTTCTACTGACTACAAATTCAATGAGGTCATCAAATAGAGTTTGATATTGTTCGTTAAAGACATCAATKGGCTTAGCTGTTTTGCGAAGCAAAGGGTGACCCAGTTGAAGTATCTCAAAATTATGATGTGYCATTTAAAAGGGACGATCAAYTCTAAACCAACCTGCAATACTATAGCGGTCACGATTTGCTAYCAGTACCTCATGRGGGAAYTTTTCACTTAGAAATATCACCAAGGTRCCAAAGCTGGGGGATAYTTTATGAAGCACATCATTACTATTYGTTTTATAAATAACTAATTCGCCACCATCCTTTTCAGTCCARTCAGGATTTAAATAAAAAACGGTGGTGATTACACGATTTGATCGGCCTTCGAACGCATCAATATGGCGTTGATAGKAGCTTCCCTTTTTGTAGAGAGAATAATGTGATTCRTAATCAAATAATCCTAGAAACAGTTTTTCATTTAATTGAAGGCGTAATGTRTCCATTGCCAGCAGATAGTYGTGATCACAYGATGATTCTTTGTTTAACCAMAGGGTGACATCATTGCGAATTTCATGATTGACCTGTAGCGTATTGTTACGTCCGACACCTGCTTGACTAAAATGTTCTTCTGGAAGCATTGAGACGTGCTGATAGAGTTGCTCTGTTGTTKCTAATGGNMASAAANTCAGGCAAAATGATCACACCGTCCTGAGCGAGYGTATCTGCAATATTTTCGTAATTGAYCATTATCCAAAGAACCAGTARGCAACAGCAATAGCAGCCATAATACCTGCAATATCTGCTGCCAGTCCACAGGCCGCCGCATGGCGTATATTTTTAATGCCTACTGARCCAAAATACACGGCTAAAACGTAGAAYGTTGTTTCGGTRCTACCTTGYACKATWGAYGATAARCGACCTGCAAAAGAGTCWGCACCATAGGTTTGCATRGTATCAACCATCATCGCACGGGCACCACTGCCACTAAAAGGCTTCATTAACGCGGTGGGYAAGGCATCRATAAAACGATCATCRAAGTYTAAGGCCAACACAMTATAACGTAGCCCATCAGCCAATAAATCTAATGCKCCACTGGCTCTAAATACRCCAATAGCGACYAACATGGCAACGAGRTAGGGRATGATAGTRATGGCCGTTTCAAAGCCTTCTTTTGCACCCTCAATAAAGGCTTCGTAGGCATTTACCTTTTTAATAGCAGCACCGACAATAAATAGCATCACTAATGAAAACAAAATGACATTACTGATTAAGGCTGATTGGGCCAACATGTCAGCTTGTGTTAACTGCGAAAAATAAGACAGTAAACCTGCAACGAAAACGGTAAATCCACCTAGGTAACTTAAGATAACTTTATCGAATAAGTTTATTTTTTGCACATACGATACGGTCAATAATCCCATTAGTRTTGAGGCGTAAGTTGCAATTAGAATAGGGATAAACACATCGGTGGGATTAACCGCCCCCATTTGAGCACGGTAGGTAAAGATGGTGACCGGGAATAAGGTGACAGCTGACGTATTAATGACTAAAAATAAGATTTGAGCATTACTGGCTGTGTCTTTCAATGGATTGAGTTTTTGCAGTTCTTTCATTGCCTTAATGCCGAGTGGGGTTGCAGCATTATCTAAGCCTAAGGCATTGGCTGAAATATTCATTACCATCGCACCAAGGGCGGGATGATTACGAGGCACTTCGGGCATGAGTTTAGAAAATAAAGGTGYTAAACCGCGCGTGAGCAAGGCAATAAAACCACTGCGTTCACCGATYCGCATAATGCCCAACCATAATGCTAGGATTCCTGTCAGCCCTAGTGAAATTTCAAACGCTGTTTTTGAAAGGCTAAACATGGCTGTCATTAATTGACTGAATATTTCAGTATCACCGAAAGCAAATAGTTTTATCAGAGCAACGATAAACGCGGTGGTGAAAAAGAAGATCCAGATGATATTAAGCATGAAGACTATTTTTACATGTCATGCTCAATAGTKAAAGGGATTGTTTYARGGTAAAAAAAAGCCCCCTAAATAAGGAGGCTTAATCTGTRTCGTATTAGTTACGATTTTGGCTAGGACGACGTGMTTTATCACGTGCGCGGCTGCGCGGCTTACCAGAGCGTTTTGGCTTACGAGGCGTATTTTCACCATCGCTTGGCGCAGAGGCATCATTATTATTTACAAGACTGATTTCAAGTTGTTTGTTCACAACCCAAACTTTKCGTAATTGTTGGAACAAGTCTTTTGGCATACCTTGTGGCAAGTCAATAGTGCTGTAGTCATCTTGTARGCTGATTCGGCCAATATCTTTACTGTCTATACCGGCTTCATTMGCAATAGCACCGACGATATTTTTAACTTCRACRCCATGATTTCTACCCACTTCAACACGGTAGGTTTGCATACCTTCTTCGCTACGGTGTTGACTWGGTTTATTACCACGACGCGGYGAAGARCTATTRYTRYCACGRTCATTRCGATCAAATCTACTTGGTCGGTCAYTGCGYYCRCCACGAKCRCCWCKATCRCYWCKRYYACYACGNNTNYCACGTTNNNCACGTKCRGSACGTRCATGAACAACGGGTTTTAGAGGDCGTGATTTTTGAACTAAATATGTVAGTGCNCGCGGCYAYTTCAAGWGGATCGGCATCATGGGATTCTTGGTAATTACTAATCACTTCTTGGAAGAAACTTAAATCTTGAGAYTCAATKGTTTCACTYAACTGCTGGGTGAAYTGCATCACACGGCGATCAGCAATATCTTCAGTGCTRGGCAATTGCATTTTTGCAATGCTTTGTCGTGTCGCTTTTTCAATTGCAAACAGCATGCGTTTTTCGCGTGGTTGTACAAATAAAATAGCTTCACCTTTACGGCCTGCTCGTCCTGTTCGACCAATGCGATGAACATACGATTCAGTATCGTAAGGGATATCGTAGTTGACGACGTGACTAATACGTTCAATATCTAAACCACGCGCAGCCACATCGGTTGCAATGAGAATATCTATTTTYCCTTTTTTAGTATTYGCAATTGCTTTTTCACGTGCYGCTTGATTCATATCACCATTTATTGCGGAGCTTGAATAGCCGCGGGCTTCGAGTTTTTCAGCCARTTCRGTWGTCGCATTTTTAGTRCGCACAAAAATAATCATGGCATCAAATTCTTCAACTTCAAGAATACGTGTTAACGCTTCTAACTTATGCATTCCTGTYACTTGCCAGTAGCGTTGGTTAATYGTCTCCATGGTAGATGTTTTAGACTTAATGCGGATCTCAACAGGATCTTTCAAATATCGTGTAGCAACACGATGAATGGGMCCCGGCATRGTGGCTGAGAATAACGCGACCTGACGTGAATCGGGTGTTTCTTTTAGAATGGTTTCAACATCATCGATAAAGCCCATGCGTAACATTTCATCAGCTTCATCTAGCACCAACGATTTAAGATCACCTAGTTTAAGGGTGCGACGGCGAATATGATCTAAAATCCGACCTGGTGTGCCGACAATAACTTGTGGATTACGTTGTAACTGGCGTAATTGAATACCAACACTTTGGCCGCCATAGATAGGCAATACATGTAATCCTTTCATGTATTTAGCATAGCTTTGAATTGCTTCGGCTACTTGAATAGCAAGCTCACGAGTAGGGGCTAACACCAACATTTGAGGTGTTTTAGCATTAACATCAATTTGGCTTAATAATGGCAAAGAAAAAGCAGCTGTTTTCCCCGTTCCTGTTTGTGCTTGACCAAGGAGATCACGTCCTTCAAGAAGGGGCGGAATGCTTTGTGCTTGAATAGGTGACGGTGTTTCGTAACCCGCTTGGTTTACGGATTTAAGAACGGCTTCTGATAAACCGAGATCTGAAAATAAAACAACGGGGGTTTGTTCTGTGTCTGACATGAATGCGCCTGTGAAAGCCAGTTTTGATGGTAAAACTGGTAGAGTGAGGAAGAAGGAATATCGTCTTCCAATAAATAATCGACATATTATACGCTAACTGAGCAATAAAATACAGTTAAATCATACTGTTAAATTAGGTCTATAATAATTGGTGATACAGAAATATAAATTAAAAATAAGGAGTAAAAAATGGACCATATTTATAAACATATTGAGCTTACAGGGAGCTCGACAGAAAGCTCTGATCAAGCAATTCAAAATGCCATTGCCAAAGCAGCCACATCCGTTAAATACATGCAGTGGTTTAATGTGGTGGATACCCGAGGCAATATTGAAGAGGGTGTGGTTAAGTACTGGCAGGTAACGATTAAAGTAGGTTTTCGGTTAAAAGACTAACATGTATTTAAGAGCTACCCTTGCTTGATGCTATGTGGCGATAGCAAATAAGGCTAGCTCTATTTTTTTACAATGTATCCTTAAATTAAGATTAAAGACTTTTGATTTGTTTATTTAGGAAGTCATAGTTCATATGATTAGGTAACTTTAATTATGTGGCTCACCGGTATAAATACGCGTATTTTTTGAGCCGCCAGAATAATATTCTTTATTGAATAAATTGATGACATTAAGCGCTAAACAAATACCGATTATTTGATAGTACATACCAACATCTATTGTTAGTTTAGGATTTAATTAAAAATGAAACTCTAAGTATTAGTCTTTTAATTTATTAGTTTATTAATGNCAAGTAATGAACTTAAGTTAAAACTAAAACGAGTTAATTCCAACCCTTACGCTACAAATAATAATGTTTCTCATTAGCTATTGCAATTGAGAATTAATAACTTTATCATGGGCGGATTTTGAAGTTGTTTGGACATAATTATGATTCTCCCTAGACGYATTAATACTCTGTCTCTATGTATAAGCTTGGCGCTTATATCATTTCCCCTTATATCATCTGCAGATGAAAATGATGTTGCTAYCTTAGAGTCTTTAACCGTAACAGCAAGTGCTGATGCTTCTTCTGAGGGTTTAGCTGAAGCGTACTCGGGTAATCAAGTGGCAACGGCTGCACGTGCAGGAATTTTAGGCACTCAGGACTATATGGATAGTCCTTTTAGTATTACCAGTTATACAAATGAATTAATACGCGATCGAGAAGCAAGAAGTGTTGGTGATGTATTACTGAATGATTCTGGAGTTCGTGTAGCAAGAGGTTTTGGTAACTTTCAAGAGTCTTATTTTATCCGCGGCTTTATCCTTAACTCTGATGACATTGCTTTCAATGGTTTATATTCTTTACTTCCTCGTCAGTATATTGCGACGGAGTTATTTGAACGTGTCGAAGTGCTTCGTGGTGCATCAGCCTTTTTGACTGGGGCAACGCCAGGTGGTGGTGGTATAGGTGGAGCTATTAACCTGGTGCCTAAACGTGCGCCGAATACGCCATTAAATAGAGTAAGTATAGGTACTGATAATGGTGAAAGAGGCTACGTTTCAACAGATATTGCCCGTAGATTCGGCGAAAACCAGCAATTTGGTATTCGCTTTAATGGTGCTTATCATGATGGTGATACTGCCATTGACGGTGAGGAAGCTGAATTAGGTTTGTTTGCTTTTGGTTTAGATTGGCATAATGACCGTATTAGACTGTCAGCAGATTTGGGTTATCAAAATAACGAGCTGGATGAAACGCGATCAAATGTCACAATGGTGGGATTATCAAGTGTATTATCAGCAGCTGATTCAAGTAGTAACTGGGCCCAACCATGGTCCTATTCTAACGAAGAAGATATCTTCGCCACTTTTCGTGCAGAAGTCGATTTAAGCGACAGTGTAACTGCATGGGCTGCTTATGGCCTACGTCGTAGTGAAGAAGAAAATTCTCTGGCTAACCTAGATGTGTCCAATCTTAATGGTGATGGCACTGTGTCACGATTTGATAATACACGTGAAGATACAGTGGATACATATGAATTGGGCTTAAGAGGATATATAGAAACAGGTTCCATTGGACATGATTGGGTGTTAGCAATATCGTCTTTTGAATCAGAAAAAGAAACAGCTTATAAATGGGATTATTTCAATACGTTAGCAACGAACCTTTATGATGCTGTGGATTATGATCTTCCTGTTTATTCTGGGGCAGAATTTTCTGGTGGTGTGTTAAGTGACCCGCAATTAACGGAACGTGTAAAGCTTGTTAGTTATGCTATTGGTGATACGGTAAGTTTATTTGATGAGAGTCTTTTAGTAACGCTGGGCGCTAGATATCAAAAAATTGAAGTTGAAGGGTTTAATTATGGCAGAAATGCTAGCACTGGAATATACGATAAAGGTGAGTTAACACCTATTGCAGGGATAGTCTTTAAAATTAATGATAGTTGGTCTATTTATGGAAACTATGTTGAAAGCCTGAAAAAAGGAGAGACTGCGCCCTTAGTGTCTGGAGGTAGYGCTGTTACCAATGCAGATGAGGTGCAATCGCCTTATGTTTCAGTTCAAAAGGAGCTGGGTGTTAAATATGATGGTGGTGACTTAGGTTTAGGTTTTGCTTACTTTACAACAGAGAAGCCACGCTTCTTTGTTGATGATTCATTAACATTCAGAGCTGCGGGTGAGGATCAACATCAAGGTTTGGAGTTAACCTCATTTGGATTGTTAACGGATGACATTAAAGTATTAGGTGGGTTGACTTGGCTTGAAGCAGAACAGAAAAAAACAGGCACATCTAGTCTAGATGGTAACCGAGTGATTGGTATTCCTGAATGGCAGGCTAATCTCGGATTAGAGTGGAATGTAGCAAGTGTAAGTGGTCTAGCTCTTGATACTCGAGTTGTGTATACCGGTTCTGTTTATGCTGATAATGCGAATATGCTTAAGGTTCCATCCTGGACACGTGTAGATATGGGAGCTAGATATGTAATGCCGATAAAAAACAATCGTGACCTTACCTTACGTTTGCGTGTAAATAATCTATTTGACCGTGATTACTGGGCTTCATCAGGTGGTTATGCGGATAATGGTTATTTAGTACTAGGCGCTCCGAGAACAGTCACATTATCTGCTTCGGTTGATTTCTAGTTTAAGGTTATGATTAGGTAGTAATGCACTTAATGTTAGATAAAAAAAGCCCGTAAATTTTATTTACGGGCTTTTTTTATTTTTTTAAGCTGATTTCTCAAATTTATGCACCCAAACCTTGTGGCTTTCATTCCATTTCATGCCTGCATGCATTCTTAGAATAATTGCTTTATATGCTTCCATACTCGGATAGCCTTCTGCCTGAGCATCGGCGTCGGTCATATCTCCTAAGGTTTTACGATCCAATGCGGTAACGGTAAATTCAGTACCGTCGAGTTCAAATTTTTCGCCGGGGTAGGCATAAACACCATCACGMCGCTGTTCCGTTTTTTGACCTGCCAATGTCGCTTCAACTAATTTAGGGTGTGTGACTAAACGATCAATCTCACAGCTTTTTTCAGGGTAATTTTCTTCTGTCATATTATTTCACTATTTTAGTAAATTTAGAGCCTTCAATTGTTAGATTATACATTAATCCTTTATTGCTAAATACGAAGCCAATGATAGGATCTTCAATATCAACAGTGTTGATATCTTCGCCAACACCCCATTCAATTATGGCAACGGATCCATCAACGCCAGCCTTCCATCCCTTACTTGCTTGAAAGCCTTTGATAGCAGCATCCGTCATGAAAATTACTACAACAGACTTTGATTGGGCACCGAGTTGAAAACCAATCGAAGCTGCTGCGGTACTGTAATATGCCGTTGTTTTTCCAGCAACTTGAAGTGCGCCTTCTCCATATTCGCCACCAATACCAATGCCTACTTTGATCACACTGGGAAAAATTAAAACAGCCTTGGATTGTTTCAGAAATTCTTCACCACCGGATATATCAGCCTTAAAACGTTTTAGTGTTTCTTTAACGCCAATATTTATTTCTGTGGCAGAAGCAGCGGCGGCAATAGAGCTGAAAGATAAACTAAGACTCGTTAATATAATAACAAGGAAGTTAAATAAAGATAGGCGTGTTAGAGACATGGTGAACTCCATCTTGATTAATAAATATCTTCATCACGTTAGCACAGAGAAAAAATAGAATAAAGGGCTTGAATGAGAAAAGGAGCCAGACATCACATCTGGCTCATTAATTTCTTATTTAACCCCTTGGCTAGCTAAATATTCTTCGTACGTGCCGGCAAAATCAATAATGCCGTTTTCTGTCATATCGAAAATACGCGTAGCCAATGAAGATACAAATTCACGATCATGCGAAACGAAGAACAATGTACCGTCATAGCGATTTAAAGCCATATTTAATGATTCAATCGATTCCATATCCATGTGATTAGTGGGTTCATCCATCACTAAAATATTGGGTTTTTGGAGTAATAATTTACCAAACATCATTCGGCCTTTTTCACCACCGGATAAAATACTGGCTTTTTTGTCGATAGAGTGGCCTGAGAATAATAAGCGGCCTAAGGTGCCGCGAATAGCTTGCTCATCATCCGTGGGTTGGCCCCACTGTTGCATCCATTCGAAGAGGGTGAGATCATTTTCAAAAAAGTTTTCATGATCTTGAGCGTAATAACCAATATTGGCATTTTCTGACCATTTAATCGCGCCAGATTGTGGGTGTAATTCATTGACCAGTGTTTTCACAAGGGTAGTCTTACCGACACCATTCGGACCGATAATAGCGATGCGTTCGCCCACTTCAGCCATAAACTTAAAATCTTTGAATAAGAGATCTTCGCCTTTATAACCTTGGCTGATATTGTTTACTTCAACCGCGTTGCGGAATAATTTCTTTTCTTGGTCAAAATTGATATATGGATTGACACGGCTTGAAGGTTTAATGTCGTCAAGCTCAATTTTATCGATTTGTTTGGCGCGAGACGTTGCTTGTTTTGCTTTCGAGGCATTAGCAGAAAAACGACGAACAAAGTCTTGCAGCTCAATGATTTGCGCTTTTTTCTTGGCATTATCTGATATGAGTCGTGCCCGTGCCTGTGTTGAAGCCAGCATATATTCGTCATAGTTACCCGGGTAAATACGTAATTCACCAAAATCCATATCGGCCACATGTGTACATACACTGTTTAAAAAATGGCGATCATGCGAGATGATAATCATGGTGCCGCTGCGTTGATTGATAATATCTTCTAACCAACGGATCGTATTGATATCCAAATGGTTAGTTGGCTCATCAAGCAACATAATGTCAGGTTCAGCAAATAATACTTGAGTAAGTAAAATACGCAATTTCCAACCTGGGGCTATTTCACTCATTGGSCCATAATGTTGCTCGGTAGGAATACCTACGCCCAATAATAATTCACCGGCGCGAGATTCAGCTGTATAACCATCCATTTCAGCATATTCACCTTCAAGATGGGCTACTTTCAAACCATCTTCTTCTGACATTTCAGCTAAGTTATAGATACGCTCACGTTCATGATGCACWTCCCACAACGCTTTATTGCCCATAATAACAACATCGATAACACGCTGATCTTCATAAGCAAACTGATCTTGTTCTAATACGGCAAACGTTTCATTTACATCGTAATTCACATTACCGGCAGTAGGCTCGAGTGTTTTAGAAATGATTTTCATGAAAGTGGATTTACCGCAGCCATTGGCACCGATAAGTCCGTAGCGGTTGCCTCCGCCGAATTTAACCGAGACATTTTCGAATAACGGCTTAGCGCCAAATTGCATGGTGATATTTGCAGTAGTAAGCAAGATCGTGTTCCTGTGATGGGCGAGTTTTAGAAACTCAAGGGTTTGAAAAACCGACCATTATACATGGTCTTAGCTTACTTCTGTGTGATAAGTTGAATTTTGTTTTTACGAGAAAGTTTTTTGATTGCTGACTCACGTTTCGATGCGCTGCTGCGATCAGGATGTGGTTCATGATAGACCATYTTTTTGGCGGAACTGGTATGAAAAAAACGCGCGCCACCTTGTTTTGTCTTATGTTCATTAAAGCGGCGATCGAGATTGGTTGTAATGCCGGTATAAAAATGGCCGTTATCGGCCTCGATTATATAAACAAACCAATCACGCTTTGAAGCGGTCATGATCTTGCTTTATCGAAACCTAATGCCACTGAATTAATGCAATAACGTAAACCGGTCGGAGCGGGGCCATCATCAAAAATATGGCCTAAATGCGCATCACATTGTTGGCAGCGAACTTCAGTGCGATCCATGCCGTAGCTTTGATCTGAATGATGGGTTACCACACCGTGTTCTGATTGAGCTGAAAAACTAGGCCAGCCACAGCCAGAATCAAACTTGCCGGTGGATGAGAATAAAGTTTGATGACAACAAACGCAGTGATAATTACCGCTTTCAGCATGGTGAACATAGACACCTGAGAATGCGGGTTCAGTGCCTGCTTGTCGCGTAATGCGATATTGCTCATCATTAAGATCAGTTCGCCATTGAATGTCTGTTTTAGTGATTTTAGTCATACTGTCGGGCATTATGCGCTAGTGAGATGTAATCGACAACTTTCGAGGTGAATTTAAGTGATTCCTGATTCGACAGGCTCACCACCGACAGCTAGAATCACCACGAACGGAAGTAAGCTAACTTTAAACCCCCAAAACAAAAAAGCAGCTTATCTTAGAATAACCACCTAAACTTAACGGAGGCAGTTTGGCTCAAAAAGTCACTGCGTCCTTCAAGGGCATAACTCGCGGTAATCATCGATGTATCACCGCTTACATAAGATATGCCAACTCCAGATCGCACTAACCACGGGCTAGGATCAATACCCTCGGTAGTGAAGGCTGTACCACCACCAGAGTAACTTGCTGCCAAGCTCGCGCTATCATTAAGCAAGTCATAGCCTAAACCTACATTGGCAATGAATGTCGCTTTTTCATTCAGTACATGACTCAGATGACCCTCTGCCATAACAATGAGTTCATCATAGTGCTCACCATCAACATTAAGGTTTAAGGAGTTCGCACCTGTTTCGGTATAACTTTCATCTCTGATGTAACTATAATCCGCTCGGATACTAGGAATAATCGTAGTGACGTTACTTAGCTCAAACGCATGACCAGCCCCCACGCCAATATGTGCGGTGTAACTATCATAATCCGCTTTAGCAACACGGTTGATAAAGCGAATATCTCTACGGCCTTTATTTTTATTCACCCCTAAATCAGCTTGCCAGTTAAACTCAACATTAGGCATCGAATCAACAGCATGACTTCCGTAAAAAATAGCTTGGTAGGCGTCAATATCAGCACTACTACCTGATGCAGAACCTTTACCTTCAACGTCCGTATTCATATAAGACAGGGCAAAACCTATGCGAGTATAGTCATTAATTTCACTGTCCATACCGGCGATAAAACCATAACTGTTCGCATCAAACCCTGACACATTATTACGTTTGTCTTGCTCTGACCAGTTACCTACTAGCTTGAGCCAAAGATGACGATCAGTTAAAAAATCATCACCTGATGATAAACCGTTAAAGCCAGACTGCCTGGCTTGTATCACCCTATTAATACTATGCATCGTGCTACTCGCGACTTGCCGAGTGCCGCCCACAAAAATAGGTAAGGTTTCAGCAACCGCTTGAGCAACTTCTGCCTCTGTTGCAAGCTGACCTAAAGCCGTAACAACATTATCTATATCGGTRTGTGTTGTGCCACCGGCAACAAAGCTATCTAATACGGTCGCGGCGCCCACAGCTGCAGGCAACTTATTATGCTGGACACTGCTTAAGACTGTTGTAGCTATCCCTGATCCACCACCCGTTCCTGCAGCACCCGTATTAAGATCAACCTGATTTCCATTAACGGTTGCTGTGAAATCAAACAGCGCCGAGTTATCCGTTACAGAAAAAGTTGTGGCATTTAGAGTTCCAGCACTAATAGCAGCGCTCAAGGTATTTCCATTCGCCAGTGTATTGACGGCAGTAACATTCATCTCGATTTTTGAGCCAGCCGCAAAATTAGCTATACCGCCCACATTTAATTGACCAAAACTCGTGCCACTCGATACGCCCAGTTTTAACATGCCTGCCGTTGTTTGGGAGTAATCACCGCCTAATATTAATTCTTCACCATCGGCTATCAATAGTGTGCCACCATCAACAGTCGTCGTGCCAGAAAATCCCGGTATCGTATAAGSTCCAAAAYCCGGATCTGTTCCGGTCAAAGCTTCGCCCGTTAAACTCCCAGTAAAATGCGTGATTCCAGAATATAAGCCAATCGCCCCCGCGCCTCTAATCGTCGTGGCAAAATCATACGCACTATCAGTATGATTAAACACTAGTGACCCCGTACCCTCGCCAAAATTAATTGCACTGGCTGTCAAAGTGCCTGCTGCAATSGCCGTTTCACCYATTGCGGCACCAATATTWAGCGTACCYGTAGCGCTTGCACTCTGRGCAATAAAMACAATGCCYGYACCMGCTTCAACRTTAACCGAACCGGYATTRCTCAGTGTTAGCGAACCAWTATYACKRYTGCCTATCGTCAGCTGTCCGTCTACAGCCCAAGAAGAATTAACACCATCCACCTTTACGGTGCCCTTTTCATCTATTCCAATAAAGGCATGCGTGCTCGTAACGGAGCTACCATTGTTAATTTCTAATGTGCCTTCACCACTGACACCAACTTGCAACTGCCCTGAATCAGTCCAAGTAGAGCCCGCACCATCTAAAATAACCGTGCCGTTCGAACCACTCTCGTTACCAATGTTACCCGAACCACTAATCACATCACCACCATTACGAATAGTCAGTAGGGCAGCGCTATAAGCACCCACGGTTAAAGATCCCGTTCCCATATTAAACTCAGAGCCATTACCGTCGACAATGACGGTGTCGGTGGTTGAGCTCAAGCCACCGTAGTCATAACCAATATCACTCGAGCGTGCACTTACCGAGCCACCCTCTGTAATAGTAAGAGTGCCGGTGCCGCCAGCCATACCCACCCTCAATACATTAAGCACCTGCAAGGCTGAGTCGCTGCCCGTAACAGTCACCGCCCCAACACCGTCACGACTCGCCCCAATAGTACCAGTGAGATAACTCAAGTTTCCTCCATCCTGAATAGTGAGGCTACCCAACCCATCACGCCCAACGTGAAGGTACTGATCAAGAGCCAAATCGCCACCGCTCCCTATTATCAAGCTACCAGAACCRTCCMCACTCCCTAAAATGAGATACCCCCCTAGCGCCGCTGTTGACGTAAGCGTAACGGTACCGCCATTATCTATGAGTACATTACTACTGGAGCCCGGTACCGATCCACCAGACCAGTTTGAGGTGGTGGTCCAATCACCACTTGTGCCAATCCACTGCTCTATCGCCATCGCGGGTGAAGCCGCCATACCTAAACCCGCACTCAGTAGCAGAGCACTAAGCCGTGTTAACGCGGGTGAAGTGCTTCTTTTACCTGCACTACTGCTTGTTTTWCCATGYGATTTAGTTAATTCACTGGCGACCATCMAGCATTGCTTGGCTTTGTTCCATATAAGTCGATATAAATGATTCATTCAATGTCACCCTTTATTATTATTATGTGTCTTTCAAGTTCTTGGTTAACTAGGTCTGTTATCTCAATAGCGCGAGACAGTTCTGCTTGTTCAGCCATAAATTAATACGCTATTTTTCGCTGACACCATTATGTGTAATAAGMGGTTTATTGATTATGCTGAATAATGCTAGCTAAAATATGCGTTTYTTATACGAATTRCAGACAGGTTTATACGAATTGTGGAAGTGGTGTGTTTTTAACTGTTATTTTCCGTAGAANTATCGGTATGTCACATACCACTTACCCCACTCTTCATATTTCATGGCTTGTTGAATCCGAAGATAGCAGTCCTGCAAGCGCATTCCCTGCCAGCAGTGAACCCAGTAGAATTGACTACCCCTTCCCCCCAGAAGTAGGGCGTGGCTGGAGTGATCGGATTTTGATGACAGATGATTTATTTGTGTATAAAGCGTTTCACCGATTCAACCCTAAACTCGCCAACCAGCTACTGCCGCTTGGCGAGTTTAAGTTTACGTTTCCTGAAAATACCTTAGGCATTCAAACAGTTCAGGGTGGAACAATTTGCCACCGAGAGCACTATCCAAAGACTGARCTCATTTATAAACCGGGYCATGATTTATTTCGCTATGCAGATCGCCTTCATCTGACACCGTTAATTGACACCTCATCCGACAGTGAGATGACTTCGCTTAGTGTCAGCTACTCGGTACTCAGGCGTCTTCTGGGCGATGAACTTAGCCAACAAGTACTCGCGGGACTTGAACTCACRCACTCACCTCAAGTTAAAGTAAAACCCATTCCTCTACATATTACCGCCCCCTTACATCGCTGTATTTCGCCTGCATTAACAGGTCGATTGTTAACGTTATTTACACAGGCTAAGGTGCTGGAATATTTGTGTTTATTGGCGGGGCATGTTTCTAAGCAAACTTCTATTCCTAATTTTCAGGAAAAACGCAAACAAAARGTAGWCCACGAACTGCATGAATACTTAGTGACAYTAGAGGGAAGACTACCTTCTTTAGATGARCTGTCTACTCGATATGGACTCTCATCTCGCTGGCTGAATGCCTCTTTTTCCAAGGAATATGGCAGATCGATTTATGCATTCATTAGTGACCTTCGGCTTAATGAATCCCATGCTGCGCTGCTCGAGGGCAACTTAGCTATCAAAGCGATATCTGCCAGAATGGGTTATTCACATTCCAATCATTTCACAACGGCATTTCGAAAAAAGTTCGGCTATCCACCAGGTAGCTTACGTCGTAGAAGACAGAGTGATTAAATACCGAACATGTATACATGGACAAGYTCTTAGAATTTCCGAAAATATCTCATCAGCTCTTTCGGAAAAGTCAAAAGCTTTTAATGTCTAAGCYGAAATACTTGGGATTCTGTCAATAATTGTACGGGACTGGCCTATCCACATGATAGATCAGCATTGTTAGCTTAAAATAACAATTATGACTATAAAGATTGACGATTAAAGATCATTACGTATTCTTCGARCAAAAAGGTTCTATTTCGCCTAATAGTCAGAGCAACTTCCGTTCGYCCTGAGCTTGTCGAAGGATTAAAACTGATAGTCCAAACTAATCTCACCATTAACATAATCTTCATCACTRTTGCCACCAAACTCAACATCAACCATCAGTGTTAAATTRTCTTGATTAGCCACACGCAAGTTCAGACCGGMAAAACGCCCTGATACATTCTCATCACCCGCATTAKYATAACTAAAGCGATTACCYGCAATACTGACATCSGTATCGTCATCATYACTATTRCGTRAAGTTACACCCACTCTAAACTCAAGTTCACTGCGTTCGTCAAGTTGATAAGCGGCAGCYAGTTGCACGCAAGCTGTCAGAGTTAGAGTGTTTTGCTGTAATTGTGTTAAGAAGAAATAGCTATTAATAGTAAAGTTTATGTTTTCTAGCGATAAACTAAGGTTTAGAAATAAGTCATTYWYTMTTWTKWWRKWKMWSTAGATTTAATAAAAAGATTAGGAATGYTTGTGATGTTAGAACACGCTCYAAGTTGGCAGAAAGTGTTACTCCCTGAGTTTGAGCAGGCATATATGCAGGCATTAATGACATTYTTGCAGGYTGAAAAAGAACAAGGCAAGACGATTTATCCTGATGCATCACATTGGTTTCATGCTTTAGAGGCCTGTGCCTTAGATAAGGTTAAGGTGGTGATTTTGGGGCAAGATCCTTATCATCAGCCTCAGCAAGCACATGGCTTATGTTTTTCGGTATTACCGGGTATTAAAACGCCGCCATCATTGGTTAATATTTATAAAGAGTTACAATCTGATTTAAATATACCCCCAGCCAATCATGGCTATTTAGAAARCTGGGCCAAGCARGGKGTGTTATTACTSAATGCAGTRTTAACGGTTGAAGACTCACAGGCTAATGCACATAAAGGCAAAGGCTGGGAGCAGTTTACCGATAAGATTATGRCCATCGTCAATGAGCACTGTGACCATGTGGTGTTTATGTTGTGGGGMAGYTATGCTCAGAAAAAAGGSGCGATGATTGATCGGCAGCGCCATTGTGTTTTAGARGCGCCTCATCCTTCGCCGCTGTCAGCTTATCGTGGTTTTTTKGGCTGTCAGCATTTTAGTCAGGCAAATAGCTATCTACAACAGCATGATAAACAGGCGATTGATTGGCAATTGCCAAGGTAATAGTTCGGTAGCCTTAGCCGCTGGCTGATACAATGCGCGCCATGACAAATTTAACTGGATTAAACTTGCACAGCCRTAGGCGGCCGCGAAGCGGTGGCTTACAGGRATGTAAGCCATGATAAAACTTAATCAACTCTCTATTCGCCGTGGACCACGGCTGCTTTTTGAATCCGCTAAYTTAACCATTCATCCCGGACATAAAGTTGGGYTGACAGGGGCAAATGGCACCGGTAAATCAAGTTTATTCGCCTTGTTTAGAGATGAATTACATGCTGATACGGGCAGTGTGTCGATTCCTGATTCATGGGTGATAGCGCATGTTGCACAAGAAACCCCTGCGGTTGATATTGCTGCTATTGATTATGTGCTGCAAGGTGATGCGGAATATGTGTCTTTACAGCAGCAGTTAGTTACGGCGGAAGCTGATCAYGATGGTCATGCACAAAGTGAGTTGCATGATAAATTAGCAGTGATTGATGGCTATACTGCTCGTAGTCGAGCGGGTCGTTTAATGCATGGTCTTGGTTTTTCTGCTGGGCAAGAAGAACACCCCGTGACGACATTTTCAGGTGGTTGGCGAATGCGTTTRAATTTGGCTCAGGCTTTAATGTGCCGTTCTGATTTGTTATTGCTCGATGAGCCCACCAACCATTTAGATCTAGAAGCSGTTTATTGGCTAGAAGAATGGTTACGTRGTTATCAAGGTACCTTGGTGYTKATTTCTCATGAYCGTGATTTTCTTGATCGGGTGGTGACTCAAATTGTTCATATTGAACAGCAAAAATTGAAAGTCTACACYGGTAATTATTCAGCCTTTGAATTGGCGCGTACCGAACATTTAGCACATCAACAAGCTGCTCATAATAAACAGCAACGCGAGATAGCGCATATTCGTAGTTTTGTTACKCGTTTTAAAGCGCAAGCGACCAAAGCAAAACAGGCGCAAAGTAGAATTAAAGCCTTAGAACGGATGGAGTTGATTGCACCTGCCCATGTTGATTCGCCGTTTCATTTTAGCTTTTATCCGCCTACACGATTAACGGCACCGTTATTAAGTTTAGATAAAGTGGCGGTGGGTTATAATAACCAAGCTTTAATCTCTGGGGTGAAGCTATCATTGGCACCGGGTGATCGCATCGGATTATTAGGGCCGAATGGTGCGGGTAAGTCGACCTTGATTAAGTTAATTGCTGGTGAATTAGCGCCACTGCAAGGCAAACGAAAAGAAGCAAAAGATATTAAAATTGCTTATTTTGCTCAACATCAATTAGAACAACTGATAATGGATGAAAGTTCGCTGCAACATTTGCAGCGTTTAGACCGACAAGCCTCTGAAAGTGATTTACGTAACTTTGTGGGTGGTTTTGGTTTTCACGGTGATGATGCCTTAGCACCTGTTGGACCTTTTTCGGGTGGTGAAAAAGCACGTTTAGTTTTAGCGTTGTTGGTCTATCAAAAACCGGCGGTCTTATTATTAGATGAGCCGACCAATCACCTTGATTTGGATATGCGTTTGGCTTTAACAATGGCACTGCAAGATTTTGAGGGTGCCTTGATTGTGGTATCACATGATCGGCATTTATTACGCACGGTGGCTGATGAGTTGTGGTYGGTATCGGACGGCCAAGCAAAAGTGTTTGATGGCGATTTAGATGATTAYCGTCAATGGTTATTRAATAAAGATAAAGTAGTTAAAACCGTTGCAGAGCAGAGTAGTGTTAATACTAAGAAAAAYGATCGGCGCACGGCAGCTGAAGCACGGAAAAAACTACAACCATTACGCAATGTAGTTAAAAAAGCTGAACAAAAAATGGAGTCGGTACAGGCYAAATTAGATTTAGTTGAAGAAAAATTAGCTGATAATAATCTGTATGCAGACAGCGAAAAAAATAAATTGAAAGCCTTATTATTAGAACAAGGTGAATTAAAATCAGAATTAGAGCAACTTGAAATGGATTGGTTTGAAGCCAGTGAAGCATTGCAAGACGCTGAGGAATAGTACGTGGCATTATTAACATTAAAACAATTGACGATTAGCTTTGGCGGACCTAACYTATTAGATAAGGTTGAGTTTCAATTAGATCGTGGCGAGCGCGTCTGTTTGGTCGGCCGTAACGGTGCGGGTAAATCAACCTTGATGAAAGTCATTGCCGGAGAAATCACCCAAGATTCAGGTGAAATAGTGGGCCAAGGATTAAACATTGCCCGATTAGAACAAGAAGTGCCAGCAGGAACCAGTGGCAGTGTATTTGATGTGGTTGCTCAAGGTTTGGGCGATATCGCGCCATTATTGATCGAATATCATCATGTGATTCATCAATTAGAAACTGATAGTTCTGACAAAGTATTAGCGGCATTAGAAAAAGCACAGCACAATCTTGAAGCGGTAGATGGCTGGTCTGTTGAGCAAAAAGTAGAAGCGGTTATTTCACGCTTATCATTAGATGCCGATATGGAGTTTTCAGCTTTATCGGGTGGTATGAAACGCCGGGTTTTATTAGCACAAGCTTTGGTGAAAGAACCGGATGTATTATTGCTTGATGAGCCGACTAAYCATTTAGATATTTCATCGATTACCTGGTTAGAAGARTTYTTGAAAGGYTATGGYGGTACTTTATTATTTATCACCCATGATCGTATGTTCTTACAATCATTAGCCACCCGMATYATTCAGATTGATCGTGGYAAATTAGTGAGCTTTCCGGGTGATTACGCTAACTTCTTGGTTCGTCGTGAAGCWATGYTAGAAGAAGAAKCACAGCAAAATGCTTTATTCGATAAAAAATTAGCWCAAGAAGAAGTGTGGATCAGACAAGGGGTGAAAGCACGCCGAACACGTAATGAAGGTCGGGTACGTGCATTAGAACAATTACGTCGTGAACGTGGTGCTCGCCGTGAAGTGCAAGGCAATGTCAAAATGCAACTTCAAGATGCWGAYCGTAGTGGTAAATTRGTGATTGAAGCTGAAAATRTYGGCCAAAGTTAYGATGGCCGCGTATTGTTTAAAGACTTTARTACGGTGATTCAACGTGGTGACAAAATTGGTCTGATWGGGCCTAATGGTTGCGGTAAAACGACYTTATTATCTATTTTATTAGGCCGYWYRGAGCCGGAAACAGGCAGYATTAAAYTAGGYACAAAAATGGAAGTGGCTTATTTTGATCAGTTGCGTAGYCAAYTAGATGAAGAAGTCAGTGTGGTTGATAATGTCGGTCAAGGCAAAGACTATATTGAAATAAATGGTAATAGCAAACATGTAATGGGCTATTTGCAAGATTTCTTATTTACACCTGAACGGGCAAGAACTCCGGTTAAATCTTTGTCTGGTGGTGAACGAAATCGCTTATTATTAGCTAAACTATTTACGCAACCCGCTAACTTATTAGTAATGGATGAGCCGACTAATGATTTGGATGCTGAAACATTAGATTTATTAGAAGATTTGTTATTAAGCTATAAAGGCACACTATTATTAGTCAGTCATGATCGTTCATTCTTGAACAATGTAGCGACCAGTACCATTGTATTTGATGATGATGGTGAAGTACGTGAATATGTCGGTGGCTATGATGATTGGATACGACAACGAGCACTCGATAAACGGGCCACATCATCAAGCAATGTAAAAGCAAAACCCGTAGTCAAAAAAGTAAACAAAAAATCGTCACTGACCTATCAAGAGCAACTTGATTTAGAAATATTGCCAAAAGAAATAGAACAGCTTGAGCTAAAACAAGCAGAATTACATAAAAAAATAAGTGCTGCTGAATTTTATCAGCAARCWGCTGARAAACAAGCTAAAATTCAAGATGAATTGGCACAACTCACAATAGATCTCGAAACAACCTATGAACGATGGGATGCGCTTGAGGCRAAACAGGAAAGCTAATGACTTTAGTTGAACCTAGACTTCTTTTTAATCAAGAAACGGAAGACGGTGACATTCGTGTATGGCATCAATATGACCGACGTTGGTTAGAGTTTAATGATGGTTTAACTCAATCTGAAATAATACTTAATCGTCCGGAAATTTTACCGTCAATACTGAACCGCGCCATGTTAGCAGGAATGCTATTTGTCGAWGYGCCAMARCGGGTATTRTTAGCRGGAGTAGGMGGCGGYGCGACGGCACGATACTTTGCGGGTTGTTTTCCTGAAACGAAAGGYGATGCGATAGAAATATCAGAAGTCATTAGCCATATWGCTAAAGATTTTTTTGAATTCCCCAACACTGAARATTGGCARCTTATTACCGAAGATATTGCTGATTATGTGCAGCATTGTCAGCACAAATATGATTTGATAGTGATCGATATTATTGTTGATCAAAAAACACCTAAATGGGCCGTTGATCRCGAATTCCTACAGAAATGTCGCTCATTGCTCACTGACAAAGGGCAAATATCACTCAATTTATTAGTTGATGATGACGATRCCTTTAAGCAGTATTTATCTCCTATTAGAAATGTGTTTGAGGGTAACACAGCCTGTTTATCGTTAAAAAAYCATCGAAATACAGTTGTCTTAGCCTCTAACAATAAACCGCAAGCAYTACCCAAAGAACTCGAKGCCTATCTGTTAAAACTTGAATCATTGTGGGGGCTGGAGTTTAGTGAATTCTATACGCAAATGGTGACGGATAACCCCGTTAATAGCGGTATCTTTTAGCCGCCAGATCAAGCGTTAGAATAGCGAATACCTAACAGCACGTTAAGGAATAAAAATGGAATCAATTATTGAACTCATCAAGCAACTTAAYGGGATTGTTTGGGGCCCGGTAATGCTGGTGCTTATTCTCGGCACCGGCCTTGTGTTGATGATTGGTTTGMGAKGYATGCCCATTGCTAAATTGGGATACGGTTTCAAAATGSTATGGCGAGGCCGYGATACTGATAAAGGTGAAGGCGACATTTCATCTTTCAATGCGTTGATGACATCACTGGCAGCCACCATTGGCACAGGTAATATTGCCGGTGTAGCCACCGCCATATTCTTAGGCGGCCCAGGTGCCTTATTCTGGATGTGGATGACCGCATTAGTAGGCATGGCAACAAAATACGCCGAAGCAGTATTAGCCGTTCATTTTCGTGAAACTGATGAAAATGGTAATAAAGTTGGCGGCCCAATGTACTATATTAAAAATGGCTTAAGTAGCCGTTTTGCATGGCTAGGCACTACATTTGCTATCTTCGGGGCCTTAGCAGGCTTTGGTATAGGCAACACCATTCAAGCAAATTCAGTCGCCGATGTTTTATCTTCAAACTTAGGTATCAATCCTTGGGTAACAGGCGGTGTAATGGCCGTGTTAGTTGCGCTTGTTTTATTAGGCGGAATTAAACGGATTGCCGAAGTAGCAGGTAAATTAGTCCCGTTTATGGCGATCAGTTATGTGTTAGCGGGCATTGTTATTTTAGCGATGCATGCTTCACAGATACCCGCAGCTTTTGAGCTTATCTTCACCTATGCTTTTACGCCTGTTGCGGCAACCGGTGGTTTTGCCGGTGCGGCTGTGTGGGCCGCCATTCGTTTTGGTGTGGCACGGGGTATTTTCTCCAACGAAGCAGGTTTGGGTAGCGCGCCTATCGCCCATGCTGCTGCTAAAACAGATAGCCCAGTACGACAAGGTACGGTGGCAATGATGGGCACGTTTATTGATACCATTATCGTCTGTTCAATCACCGGACTGGTTATTATCGTATCAGGGGCATGGACCAGTGGCGAAACGGGGGCAAGCTTATCTTCTTTAGCATTTGAATCAGTGCTGCCGGGCTTTGGCGGCACCATTGTGGCGGTAGGGCTGTGTGTATTTGCTTTCACAACTATTTTAGGCTGGAGTATCTACGGCGAAAAATGTGTGGAGTATTTGTTTGGCATAAAATCCATTATTCCATTTCGAATTCTATGGATTATTGCCGTGCCATTAGGTGCAACAGCTGATTTATCGTTTATTTGGTTGGTGGCTGATACCTTAAATGCCTTGATGGCATTGCCCAATCTGATTGCTTTATTACTGCTTAGCCCCGTGGTGTTTAAACTGACTAAAGCGTATTTTGCTGAACATTAAGTTGGCTGCCGGCTTGATTTTATTTGATATCTTAGTTAACGGTATTGTTAGAAGTGTTTATGCTGAAGTGTCGGGCTACTCTGTATTGACCTAAATTTATCCCTTTATCTACGAGAATATTGAAATCTGACAAAACGAAAGGACWTGCACCCGACATAAGCAATGCTATTATTGCTTCCTGTTTTTCTCCATGTAATGCTTCCCACCATTCTGGGGAAAAAAATACGTTCTCAAACGTAGCACACGAAAACTGCACGAGGACAGGAAAAATCCTATCGTTGCTTATCTTCATTAAGGAGCCGATAAAGCTTGAACAAGCCGCATCACTTTCTTCCATCCACGTAAACACTGCATAGCTATTATTTTCACTAGTAAATATTGAAAAGCATAGGATGTCGAGTACAGGCCCTAGCTCGGAGAGGTCCTGTAATCGTTTTCCTTTAAAATCTTTTTCAGGAAAAAAAGCACCACTACATGCTATGGGCACGATACCGGAAAACTCAATGACATATGACCGAACTTTGTTGAAATTACCCGATACAAGCACGTTATCGTAGCTTGCTTTGTGTGATTTGATATCTCTCACGCCTAACTCCACCCCAATGGAATGGAGAGAAGAAAATTGCTGTATTGATTGTTGTGTCGACTCGGATCTTCCTTTATCTAGTTCCTTGTAGGAACTCTGAAGGTTGTGTTGCGACATCTTGGTGAAGTATTCTCTTGACAATGAACGGTAGCCAATCAGAAAAGATTGCTCAGCCGAACCAATAAAAGGTTTATTTTCAAACACAGAGAAAAGTGATTTATCGTGGACACCACAAAACCCGGTGAATGTTGATGCCTTGTTTACGCCTATAAGTTCAGGATTTAGCAAGCCATTATTTTTCGTAAGGTTTGTGAATGACGGAACGATCCCATACACGTGWCCATCRCGTGCAATCTTTAGGAGTGAGCTACTTTTCGATACGGTATGAGCTTTTATGATTTGGCCCGCACATTGAGACTTCATGCTTTCTGGGCTGGAGCAATACTTAGTCCCAAAGGACTTTCTATACTGCTGCTCAGCTTCCCAATGTGGTATGGGCTCTTCAAGGTGTCGATTCAAATGGCACTTTTTGTACTTCCTTCCTGACCTACACCAGCACGGTGCATTTCTACCAAGTTTTTTTGCCACTCCAGCTTCCTTTTAACTTGTTAATAAACCAGAATCATAATTCTTTATATTATCAATTTAAGTATCTAAGCCGCTCTTCTATTCATCCAATAAGGCATCACGGTCATCACTATGCAAGCGTGGCATGATCCACATTYCGTACATTGATACGGTCCACATAAAGAGGAAGGACATTGCCATTGCACCACCACCGATAATCACTAACCATGCAAATATAGGGTTTAACTTGGTGAGCCACCACGATGAAATATCAAGTATTAAGAAGACATAAGGCATCACGATTACGCCTGCTTTTAGATATTTTGGTACGCCGGCGGCTAAGCTAAAAATAAGGCCTACAAACATAAAGATGAACGATATGCCGAATAGATGGATATGCGAGACACGGGCGAGTGATGAGAAGCTTGCACCAGTATCTGTTTTAGCGCGTTCAGCTACATTTGAAAATTGGGTAAAATCAGGAATAGGTAATCCGGAATCGGCGTTGTGACACATGATACAGTTGGTATCCATGATTTTACGGATACCAGTATCATAAAATGTTTGCTCCTGAGCACCTTTATGTACCCAGTTAATAATCTTTAAACGATCTTCTTCGGGTGCCATTAGTTTCATCGAACCATTCAATTTTGCTTCGATTACTGAACCAGAACGTTTGCCATAATAACTGTAAACAATATCATCAACGGATAAACCTAGTTCACCATCGGCCATGCCATGAGTGAATTGAATTTGAACTAATGCCATTGCATAACCGATGGCTACAACAACCAAATAACCTGTAAACAGTGCTTTAAGTGCGATACCTTGGCTACAAAGGTTTATTTTATGTGCAGCTACTGAAGTCATGTTTTATTCCCTTTTTGCTGGTTATTRTATGGTGATAATAATGGCTMTRYWWTWKKATKTGSKWWRRMYYTGTTTYWNNNATAATTSWRKMKYTSYYKYGGMYRRMTYSTCMSKKRTTTWMTKYYYWYYWMWMGMMMWMMKGKKAMWSRAACSMTTTAAGGCTTGCTCGGTAACATAGTTGGTTAGGTCCATATCAATGTTTTCACCTACTAATGGTATTGCAGCTACTTTATCGGTCAAATCATTATAATATTTAGTGGTACCTATTTGATTAAGTGAATCATCAATTGTGGGGCGGAATAATTCGGTTAATTGTGGCGTAGTTTTTTCACGAAAATATTGTGTGGCGGCATCATCGTCACCTTGAAGAATCGTCTTGGCATCTTCAATGCTCATATCTTTTATGGCATCAATAATAAGTGCGGTGGCTTCGGGTGCTGCTTTTTCTGCTGCGTGGTTCATGCTTTCTTCAAATGTATCAGCATATGAACTAAGGCCAAATTTACGCATTAAATCGCCCGCTTGTTGTAATTGAGGCGGCATTGCAATTTTAATAAGATCATTTGAAAGATAACCGTTGTGTTTACTCACGGCATCAACAGCACGTTCACTACCTAGGCTGAGTGCTTCTTTTAGAGCTGAAACAATGGTGTTTGAATCTAAAGCGCTAACAGCATCGCTGCTACTATTATCGCTATCGCCTGATAATAGTTCACTTCCGGCATCGGTTACTTCTTTAAGAAGTGAGCGCCAATCGGCGTTGGATGATGTGCTGACCAGTGCCATAATCAGAAAAAGTGATGCTGATATGTGTTTTGCTGAGGTCATTTTAAATCCTTTTTTATTTTGTGAGGCTAGCAAATAATGCGGGTAATTTTTCAGGCAGCTTGTTGATATTATCAATAACAAGATGCTGATTGCCAAAAATATTGCTCACATAGTCATCTGCATGTGGATCAAGGGTTATACAATAACTGAAAATGCCATCTTGATCGAGTTCTTGTACTGCTTTATGAGTATCTTCAATTAATAAACGTTCATCATCAACATCAATATCAGCAGGTTCACCATCGGTGAGGATTAATAATAATTTTTTATCAGCTTTTTGAGCGGAAAGATAATGCGCGGCATGACGCATTGCTGCACCCATACGCGTTGAATAAGCCGCCTTTAAACCGGCGATCCGTCCTTTAACCTCGTCATCCCACTGTTCGCTAAACCCTTTAATATGATGATAACGGACATCATGGCGAGTATTAGAATGGAAACCTGCAATGGCAAATTTATCACCCAGTTGATCGATCGACCAAGAAAGAAGTGAGACGGATTCTTTGCACAATTCTAAAATAGATTGGTTTGCTCCCTCTGGAATATCATTAGTTGATTCGGATAAGTCTAGGAGTAACATTACCGCAATATCACGCCCATCGTGGCGATGACTCATATTGATGCGTGGATCGGGTTGGCTGCCACTTTTCAGATCAATCAATGAGCGAATCGCTACATCTAGATCAAGTTCAGATCCTTCTTCTTGATACCGAATACGCACGGTATTTTGAGGTTTGAGTAATTCTAAAATTCTTTTCATGCGTTTTAGCACAGCAGCATGTTTGTCTAATAGCGCGTCAATATCACTTGCTTTGCTGCTTGGATGTAAAGCCTCATACACACTGACCCAATCAGGTCGATAACTTTGAGAGTTATAATCCCATTCAGGGTAATGGCGGGGTGGAAGCCCCTCTGGTTCTTCTTCAACTTGTTGGCTTCGACGTTCTTCAAAGCTTTCTTCTTCATCGCCTTCTTCGATAAAGGTCCACATATGACGATTATCATCACGATAGTCAATTTCAGTATTATCAAAAAAGACATTAGCGAGTTGATCGCTTTGAATACGTGTTCGAGCTACATAAGATAAGCCGATACCTGCRATTTCTTTGGTGCTCGATTCGCCTTCATTCATAGCTTGTTGGAAACGATCAACAAATTCTAATAAATCAGTATCGCTATAGCCATGGTCGGGATCGAGTAATGCTAATGACAACATGGCTAAACGGTGACGAAGACAAGATTGTATTTCAGGATCACAGGCACCTTCAACAGGGCGAGGGTGCAATTTAATAAATAACTGCCGTAAACCAGGATATTGTTGTATGGCTAAATATTCGACGCGAGCATCTTCAATAAACTCTACCGCTAAACGCTGAAATGGACTGTAATTATCAGCGATAATAGGACGAGTCCAACGTTGATGTGCGGCCATATGGGCTAAGGTTGCACGGTAACGATCAATGCCTTTTACATTATTAATATCATCATAAACATCAGGAATGCGTAAACCTAAGCTATCAAAATAAGGTTGTGGTTTACGTAATTCATCAAAGCCTAAGGAGTAGGGCACCAGTTGTGGATCATCATTCCATAAGGCTTGCATATATAAAGAGAGTTGGCGTTCATGATCATAAAATAAGGTGCCATGCCGTTCTCTTTGCATAATGGCAAGGCTATCAGCAGATTGCAGGGTGAAGARATCTCGTTGACGTTCTGGGTGGTTGTTATAAAACCGTATCCCATAATCAATCCAGTTTTTTAAGCCTGAAAGTGATAGTTGCCCAATAAGATAAGGTATTTTTGCTAATAAGTCAGATGCGCTAGGACTCGGTATAGTGGCATGATGCCCATGAATAGAAACAGAAGTTGTTTCCATCATATTAAAGATGAGATCAAAATATTTTTCTAGGGCAGAAATATCACCTAAGCGACGCGTAACCGGCGGCAATGTTTGTAAGAACATGGGGATGGCTTTGCCGTTAATGGTGCGAGAAATTTTCCATACCATTTGAGAGACGACATTTAATACCTCTTCGCCAAGATGATCGGCAATGGTCGGCATATCTTCCAAATAACTTAATACGGGCTCAACGCCGCGACCRATAGAACAAATTAGCGAGGCACCGGCAAGGTAATCCTCCACACCCTGTTCGGAAAGTAAGGCGCTTGCTTCTTCCATGCAATCATCAAAGATGGGATCAATTTGATCAAAGCCACATTTGAGATTTCCGCGATAAGGGCTCTTTGCTATTTCAGTTTCACTCATTTAGTGAAATCTCTTTAATTAAGCAAAAATGGTATTGATGGCGTGATCTAACGTGTCACGAATATCAGCATCATCAGTAATCGGACGTACTAATGCCATTTTGCATGCTGCTTTAGCCTCTATGCCCTGATTCATTAATGAGGCAGCATAGGTTAATAAACGTGTTGAAATACCTTCATCAAGTCCGTGACCTTTTAGGTTACGTGCCGTGGTTGCTACTTTAATAAGTTTGTCGGCTAGATCGGCTTGAATGCCACTTTCTTTTTGTAAGATAGTTGATTCAATATCCGCAGATGGGTAATCAAATTCAAAGGCAGTGAACCGTTGTTTAGTTGATTGTTTTAAATCTTTCATTAGGCTTTGATAACCGGGGTTATACGAAATGACTAATTGAAAATCAGGATGTGCTGTAAGTAACTCACCTTTTTTATCTAAGGGTAAGACACGGCGATGATCGGTTAAAGGGTGGATAACTACGGTGGTATCTTGGCGCGCTTCGACAATTTCATCAAGATAACAAATTGCTCCAATACGCGCAGCAATGGTTAACGGGCCATCTAACCAACGTGTACCATTGGCATCTAATAGATAACGGCCTACTAGATCAGAAGCAGTCATATCTTCATTACAAGCGACGGTAATTAAAGGCTTGCCTAATTTCCACGCCATATGTTCGATAAAACGTGATTTACCACAGCCTGTTGGGCCTTTTACCATGACCGGTAAACGCGCTTGATATGCCGCAGTATAGAGTTCAACTTCATCACTCTGAACTTGGTAGAAAGGTTCTTCTTTGAT
The DNA here is from genome assembly GCA_002733335.1 of Methylophaga sp. Classification (GTDB taxonomy): domain Bacteria; phylum Pseudomonadota; class Gammaproteobacteria; order Nitrosococcales; family Methylophagaceae. Next base: position 158 of record NVVK01000007.1, on the reverse strand, counting down.
TAAGTATTGGCTAGTATCTGTCATGGTATTGGCTTCTTGAATTGAAGAAAGAATTTAGCAAAATGAAAGGAAGGGGGATTATGGGCCATTTATTTTGCTGAATACTCTCGAAGAGAGAGAATYGTAGTGAGGAGTGTTATGGTTGATATTCTCCCCGC
>NVVK01000025.1 GCA_002733335.1 Methylophaga sp. | reverse complement strand
TTGCCAAAAGATAGATACAAGTGTAGCTAATTCTGTAGTGTAGTTATCATTTTCAAGAGCTAAAATAATTTCTTCTACTACAGATTGGTCTTTTAAATCAAATAATAAAGTTGTTATTTCATTTTTAATATCTTCATTTTCTGTAGAAGAAAGCAAATCAATTAATGGCGTAATTGCTTCTCTTTTTCCATGCTTTCTTAATTGCTTCAGCGCTGTAAAAATTTTCTTTTCTTCTAAAGCAATCATGGTAAACAAACCATTTAAGGCTTGCTCGGTAACATAGTTGGTTAGRTCCATATCAATGTTTTCACCTACTAATGGTATTGCAGCTACTTTATCGGTCAAATCATTATAATATTTAGTGGTACCTATTTGATTAAGTGAATCATCAATTGTGGGGCGGAATAATTCGGTTAATTGTGGYGTRGTTTTTTCACGAAAATATTGTGTGGCGGCATCATCGTYACCTTGAAGAATCGTCTTGGCRTCTTCAATGCTCATATCTTTTATGGCATCAATAATAAGTGCGGTGGCTTCGGGKGCTGCTTTTTCTGCTGCGTGGTTCATGCTTTCTTCAAATGTATCAGCATATGAACTAAGGCCAAATTTACGCATTAAATCGCCCGCTTGTTGTAATTGAGGCGGCATTGCAATTTTAATAAGATCATTTGAAAGATAACCGTTGTGTTTACTCACGGCATCAACAGCACGTTCACTACCTAGGCTGAGTGCTTCTTTTAGAGCTGAAACAATGGTGTTTGAATCTAAAGCGCTAACAGCATCGCTGCTACTATTATCGCTATCGCCTGATAATAGTTCACTTCCGGCATCGGTTACTTCTTTAAGAAGTGAGCGCCAATCGGCGTTGGATGATGTGCTGACCAGTGCCATAATCAGAAAAAGTGATGCTGATATGTGTTTTGCTGAGGTCATTTTAAATCCTTTTTTATTTTGTGAGGCTAGCAAATAATGCGGGTAATTTTTCAGGCAGCTTGTTGATATTATCAATAACAAGATGCTGATTGCCAAAAATATTGCTCACATAGTCATCTGCATGTGGATCAAGGGTTATACAATAACTGAAAATGCCATCTTGATCGAGTTCTTGTACTGCTTTATGAGTATCTTCAATTAATAAACGTTCATCATCAACATCAATATCAGCAGGTTCACCATCGGTAAGGATTAATAATAATTTTTTATCAGCTTTTTGAGCGGAAAGATAATGCGCGGCATGACGCATTGCTGCACCCATACGCGTTGAATAAGCCGCCTTTAAACCGGCGATCCGTCCTTTAACCTCGTCATCCCACTGTTCGCTAAACCCTTTAATATGATGATAACGGACATCATGGCGAGTATTAGAATGGAAACCTGCAATGGCAAATTTATCACCCAGTTGATCGATCGACCAAGAAAGAAGTGAGACGGATTCTTTGCACAATTCTAAAATAGATTGGTTTGCTCCCTCTGGAATATCATTGGTTGATTCGGATAAGTCTAGGAGTAACATTACCGCAATATCACGCCCATCGTGGCGATGACTCATATTGATGCGTGGATCGGGTTGGCTGCCACTTTTCAGATCAATCAATGAGCGAATCGCTACATCTAGATCAAGTTCAGACCCTTCTTCTTGATACCGAATACGCACGGTATTTTGAGGTTTGAGTAATTCTAAAATTCTTTTCATGCGTTTTAGCACAGCAGCATGTTTGTCTAATAGCGCGTCAATATCACTTGCTTTGCTGCTTGGATGTAAAGCCTCATACACACTGACCCAATCAGGTCGATAACTTTGAGAGTTATAATCCCATTCAGGGTAATGACGGGGTGGAAGCCCCTCTGGTTCTTCTTCAACTTGTTGGCTTCGACGTTCTTCAAAGCTTTCTTCTTCATCGCCTTCTTCGATAAAGGTCCACATATGGCGATTATCATCACGATAGTCAATTTCAGTATTATCAAAAAAGACATTAGCGAGTTGATCGCTTTGAATACGTGTTCGAGCTACATAAGATAAGCCGATACCTGCGATTTCTTTGGTGCTCGATTCGCCTTCATTCATAGCTTGTTGGAAACGATCAACAAATTCTAATAAATCAGTATCGCTATAGCCATGGTCGGGATCGAGTAATGCTAATGACAACATGGCTAAACGGTGACGAAGACAAGATTGTATTTCAGGATCACAGGCACCTTCAACAGGGCGAGGGTGCAATTTAATAAATAATTGCCGTAAACCAGGATATTGTTGTATGGCTAAATATTCGACGCGAGCATCTTCAATAAACTCCACCGCTAAACGCTGAAATGGACTGTAATTATCAGCGATGATAGGACGAGTCCAACGTTGATGTGCGGCCATATGGGCTAAGGTTGCACGGTAACGATCAATGCCTTTTACATTATTAATATCATCATAAACATCAGGAATGCGTAAACCTAAGCTATCAAAATAAGGTTGTGGTTTACGTAATTCATCAAAGCCTAAGGAGTAGGGCACCAGTTGTGGATCATCATTCCATAAAGCTTGCATATATAAAGAGAGTTGGCGTTCATGATCATAAAATAAGGTGCCATGTCGTTCTCTTTGCATAATGGCAAGGCTATCAGCAGATTGCAGGGTGAAAAAATCTCGTTGACGTTCTGGGTGGTTGTTATAAAAACGTATCCCATACTCAATCCAGTTTTTTAAGCCTGAAAGTGATAGTTGCCCAATAAGATAAGGCATTTTTGCTAATAAGTCAGATGCGCTAGGACTCGGTATAGTGGCATGATGCCCATGAATAGAAACAGAAGTTGTTTCCATCATACTAAAGATGAGATCAAAATATTTTTCTAGGGCAGAAATATCACCTAAGCGACGCGTAACCGGCGGCAATGTTTGTAAGAACATGGGGATGGCTTTGCCGTTAATGGTGCGAGAAATTTTCCATACCATTTGAGAGACGACATTTAATACCTCTTCGCCAAGATGATCGGCAATGGTCGGCATCTCTTCCAAATAACTTAATACGGGCTCAACGCCGCGACCAATAGAACAAATTAGCGAGGCACCAGCAAGGTAATCCTCCACACCTTGTTCGGAAAGTAAAGCACTTGCTTCTTCCATACAGTCATCAAAGATGGGATCAATTTGATCAAAACCACATTTGAGATTTCCGCGATAAGGGCTCTTTGCTATTTCAGTTTCACTCATTTAGTGAAATCTCTTTAATTAAGCAAAAATGGTATTGATGGCGTGATCTAACGTGTCACGAATATCAGCATCATCAGTAATCGGACGTACTAATGCCATTTTGCATGCTGCTTTAGCCTCTATGCCCTGATTCATTAATGAGGCAGCATAGGTTAATAACCGTGTTGAAATACCTTCATCAAGTCCGTGACCTTTTAGGTTACGTGCCGTGGTTGCTACTTTAATAAGTTTGTCGGCTAGATCGGCTTGAATGCCACTTTCTTTTTGTAAAATAGTTGATTCAATATCCGCAGATGGGTAATCAAATTCAAAGGCAGTGAACCGTTGTTTAGTTGATTGTTTTAAGTCTTTCATTAGGCTTTGATAACCGGGGTTATACGAAATGACTAATTGAAAATCAGGATGTGCTGTAAGTAACTCACCTTTTTTATCTAAGGGTAATACACGGCGATGATCGGTTAAAGGGTGGATAACTACGGTGGTATCTTGGCGCGCTTCGACAATTTCATCAAGATAACAAATTGCTCCAATACGCGCAGCAATGGTTAACGGCCCATCTAACCAACGTGTACCATTGGCATCTAATAGATAACGGCCTACTAGATCAGAAGCAGTCATATCTTCATTACAAGCGACGGTAATTAAAGGCCTGCCTAATTTCCACGCCATATGTTCGATAAAACGTGATTTACCACAGCCTGTTGGGCCTTTTACCATGACCGGTAAACGCGCTTGATATGCCGCAGTATAGAGTTCAACTTCATCACTCTGAACTTGGTAGAAAGGTTCTTCTTTGATTAAGTATTGGCTAGTATCTGTCATGGTATTGGCTTCTTGAATTGAAGAAAGAATTTAGCAAAATGAAAGGAAGGGGGAATTATGGGCCATTTATTTTGCTGAATACTCTCGAAGAGAGAGAATCGTAGTGAGGAGTGTTATGGTTGATATTCTCCCCGCCACTGAGTGGCAGGGAGGTATCATTTTGTTGCTAGGCTATTTACTTATGAACGCCTAATTTTTCACGCCAGCCTGGGAAGATCTTATCAGCATCACCCGGGAATGACTCGAATGCACGAGCAAATTCACGATGCTCTTTAGCGTATTCGATAGGATCTGCACCTGATTTCCAACAGTCATAAGCTTGTGATAATGAACGCGCACCATCAGCAGGGCTATCAATATGACCATAAGCACCACCACCGGCCGTGTTGATTACATTACCGTGACCTAAGTTTTCGAAGAAACCAGGTAAACGTAATGCGTTCATGCCACCAGAGATGATTGGCGTAGTGGGTTTCATKCCATACCATTCTTGGTGGAAGAAAGGACCATCAGCACTATCACGTTCGATCATGTAAGCGATGTTTCTATCATCCGCACCACCTTCCATTTTTCCGTATCCCATTGTACCTACGTGGATACCTGATGCTCCCATCAGACGTGAAAGTTTACCTAATACAAATGCGGTATAACCACGTACTGATGATGGTGATGTGACTGCACCATGACCTGCGCGATGGTAATGTACATATTGACCTGGGTAGTTACGACGAGCAGTAGTAACCATGCCTGGTCCACCGACATAACCGTCAACTAAGAATGCAACATGATGTGCATTTTCGCCGAATGTTTCTAAGATGTAGTCAGCACGAGCACACATTTCATGGTGATCATCAGCGGTGATATTGGCAGAGAATAATTTTGCTTCGCCCGTTTCATCTTGTGCGCGTTTCATGGCATCAGCCACTAAAGGCGTTACGTCTTTCATGCGTGCATAGACTTGGTTACCTTGTGGYTCATCATTTTTGATGAAGTCACCACCTAACCAGAATTGATATGCTGCTTCTGCGAAAGGCTTAGGACGTAAACCTAGTTTTGGTTTGATGATTGTGCCTGCGATATAACCACCATTTTCACGTGGACGMCCTAGCGCATTCCATAGATCAGAGATGTCCATTGATGGGCCATCAAAAATATCTAACATTGCTTTAGGCACATAGAAATCTTGCATTTGTGCACATTGAACATCACCCATGCCTTGGTTATTACCAATAGCAAGTGTTAAAAATGATACCACCATAGTRCGACCATCAATGATATTGCGGTCAAACAGATCATTAGGGTAAGCAATTTTCATGATGCCTTTTGCTTCATCAATCTCGTAGACCATAGCATCAAGGTCTTTAGTGAAGTCATCAGTAGTTGAAACTTCAACATTAGTACCTGTTGATGATTCGGCTGCAAAGTGAGCAGCTGTTTCTAAATAACCGCCAAATCCTGGCATAGGAGTCATGGTATAAGCGACAAGCATATGCTTGCCAGCAGCGATCAGATCTTCTTCATTTAAACTAAGATCGGCGTAACGTGATGATTGATCCATTATATTTACCTTCTTTACTAAATAGCTTGTGAAAAAATGTATGTAACGTTTTTAATAACGTAGAAGTAGTGTAGGGTATTTTTACTATAAATAATACTCAAATATTTTGACTTTTAGCATAAGAAATACTTATCATTAGGCCTATGAACATAACAATACGTCAATTCCAAATATTTGAAGCAGTGGCACAGTATTTAAGCTATACCCGAGCAGCAGAGCTTCTTTATCTCAGCCAGCCAGCAGTCTCAATGCAAATAAAGCAATTAGAGAGTGAGGTTGAAATGCCCTTATTTGAGCGAATGGGTAAGAAATTATTTTTAACGGAAGCAGGTGAAGAATTACTTATTTATGCTCGAAACATTTCGCATCAGTTAGCTGAATTAGACGATGTGTTTAATGAAATGAGAGGCAGTAAAAAAGGACGATTAACAATCGCAGTAGCGACTACGGCAAACTATTTTGCATTAAAATTGTTGGGTGAGTTTTATCGGCGGTTTTCGGGTACAAATATTAGTTTAGATGTGACCAACCGTGAAAGATTACTGAATCATCTAAATGATAATACGGCAGATATGGTGATTATGGGGCAACCACCAGAAGGTATGGACGTTGAAGCGACCGCTTTCTTGGATAATCCTTTGGTCGTTATTGCACCGAAAGGTCATCGTTTAGCAAATAAAAAACAGATTCCATTATCCGTATTACAGCAAGAAACCTTTATTATGCGAGAGCATGGCTCTGGTACACGGATCGCCATGGAACGTTTTTTTGAAGAAAGTGGTTATAGCATTAGTTCAGTGATGGAAATGAGTAGTAATGAGGCGATTAATCAGGCTGTTGAAGCGGGTTTGGGCTTAGGTATTGTGTCGCAGCATACTTTAGAGTTGGAGTTAGCATTGGGACGTCTAGATATTTTAGATGTTGAATCTTTCCCGATTATGCGTCATTGGTATTTAGTGCATCGACAAGGCAAACGATTGACGGCGTTAATGGAAGCGTTTAAACGCTTAGTGATAGAGGATGCGGCGGAAGTATTACAGACTTAGTTGCGTAGGTGTTAACCATGCTATTTGCCCAAAACCTGCAACCAGTCTAATTTTTGTTAATGTTAACAMGTAAAAATTAAAACCAGGTAAGTCTAAGGTCACCGCAGCGCTTGGGAATTGTTTAAGATAATYTATRCGTAATTGGGTTTCATYTTTAGCACGCTGTGCRAGRGCCARACAGGTGATGCGTGCACCTGCACTTGGGTTTTTAGCATCAGCAGGATCGAAAATAGTRAGGGATACTTTAGRRTTTTCTTTAATATTTTGGGTRTGTTCTGCTARATGGCTAATAAAGATAGCAATATCACCTTCATCACTAATTATATACGGTGTGATYGAGCCAAAAGGATAACCTTCCTCGGATTTTGAATGGGTGGAGAGTACACCATAATTTTGTGCTTGAATAAATTGGCTTGGATTGAGTTTGTTCATGGCGTAAGGATCCAGTTTATTTCTTGAGCGGTTGTTTTTCCYACTTTACAAAAACGCAGGTCTTTGGGTATTTCAGCATGTGTTTCGGAGATCGGAATGCGGCCAGCCATAATTTCACAATAACGTTGTGGATAGCGAGGGCGCTTGTCTGGTTTATTATAACCAGTAGGATAAATAGGTTGATTAGTWCGGAAATCATATTTATCACTGGCACCGACGGTATGGAGTATTTCATGTGCCATCACCAGTGCATTTTGCTTATTTTGTTTCGGCCGTGAGTAGGCRTGGATRATKCCGAKTAARCCTTTTTGTAAGCCAAGTGAATGTTCGAGTGCTTGATTATCTTGACCTTGATGGTACAGCACAAAYARTCTRATGCGATTGGTATTTGATTTGCTATCAGGCGTGTTTTTATAAGCCCAATARCGTAATTTTATACTCCACMACATAATGTGAAAGGTTGCATTGCGATCTTTGGGAGGAGAAGGAGGGTGTGCTGTAACGGTTGAGCCTAAGCGKGTAATGATCGGCCGATTAGTAGCAAGCTGATAGTGCTTGGCACCCTTGATAAAAAAATTATCTATATCGATAAAGTGTTTTTTAGATAGGGTATTGATATAGCGATCGGTGGCATCGCTATTATCACCATTTATTGGATAAATAATGACCTCAATAGGCTGATACCATGATGTTGTGTTGAGTCGTTGGTTTTGTGTATAGATGGCAGTAATTGCTAARATGAATAGCAAAAATACAATACGGATATTTCTAAAACTAAATACTTTCATGGCAATAGTATGAAAGGTGAATTTATTTTTGGCAATAAAAANGGCCGGGAGGATAAATCCAACCGGCCTTTTNTATTGGGTCTAAATCTTATTAAGCTGGAAGAACATTCTCAGCTTGTGGACCTTTAGCACCTTGAGTAACTTCCATCGTTACTGCTTGTCCTTCTTTTAATGATTTGAAACCATCAGCTTGAATAGCGCTGTGATGTACGAATACATCTGGGCCACTTTCTTGCTCGATRAATCCAAAACCTTTTGCATCATTGAACCATTTAACGGTTCCTGTAACTTGATCTGCCATAACTACCTCAAAATTTTTAACTTGTGTAACTTAATATTTTAACTAACATTCTTAGAAGCTAGCTTACGTAACTCCTAACGAGAAGCTCTTCGCATTRTACACGTTATGRCCATGTCAAGTCTAATAGCTACAAAAAAYAACTGTRTTTYATAGGGTTTTACAGCCYTATTTTCAKRCKGSARCYCWATAACMWRTTGATRTTKAAYGTYTTTACTTGTRTTYWKGAGTAAGYGTGCYAATAACGTTAAGRCGATTTRTTTTAAGCTGATATTTCGCAACACAGTRATWTCAGCGCAAAACAGGGYTRTAAAACCTTATTCTGGAACGAAATCTTTAGGGGGTGTCGAGCCTTCRCCAAAGAAAAAYTTATCTAATTCTTCTTTGAGAAATTGTTGTGATTTAGGATCGGCTAAAGAGAGGCGATTTTCATTAATCAACATGGTTTGTTGGCTCAACCATGATTGCCATGCTTCTTTTGAAACGGATTGGTAAATCTTTTTGCCTAATCCACCAGGATAAGGAGGAAAGTCTAATCCTTCAGCTTCTTTATGTAGTTTTATGCAGTTAACAGTATGTGCCATGGTCTTCTCATAATGATTGTAGTAGTAATTTTACTGGAGCAGGTAAGCCCAGTTGTAATGCTTCATCTATTTTATACCATTTGAGTTTATTATTGTCAGCGACGTGATCTAAATTACGAATGCAGTTTATTAGATGAGGATGAATGTTAAGCTTAAAATGGCTAAAGATATGATGGATAGATGCGAGAGACTGAGTTGTGTTGACAGAGAAATTTATAKTCTGTTGGCAATAATTATTGAGTTCATCMGCTGTTTTTGTTTCTGGAAARCTCCACAGTCTGCCCCATATTCCTTGGCTTGCTCGTTGCTCAAGTAATATYTCACCATTCGATGATTGRGCWACAATCCAGTGTATTTKGCGGGTGGGATTTRTTTTTTTAGGTTTAGGTGTGGGGTATTGAGTGGGATTCCCCTGTGTGAATGCTTGGCARTCACTATTAAGAGAGCAGGCAGAACARTTRGGYTTRCTACGCGTACATAAGGTKGCKCCTAAATCCATTTGTGCCTGAATATAATCAGCAAAGCGATGTTGRGGTAATAGTTGTTCGGCGTAATGCCATAATTTAGTTTCTACGGTTTTGTTACCAGGCCAGCCTTCAATAGCGGCATAGCGGGTCAACACACGTTTTACATTACCGTCAAGAATAGCAAAACGTTGATGGTGACCCAATGCCATAATGGCGCCAGCAGTAGAGCGTCCAATCCCGGGTAAAGCAATTAAATCATCAATATTTGATGGCATCTTTCCTTGATAAGATTCACTGACAATTACGGCTGTTTTATGAAGGTTTCGGGCTCGYGCATAGTAACCAAGGCCTGTCCACAGCGCGAGAACATCATCAACGGATGCATTTGCGAGCGTTGTTATATCAGGAAACTGTTGAGTAAACCGTGTGTAATAAGGGATAACCGTATTAACTTGAGTTTGTTGTAACATGATCTCAGATAGCCAGACATGATAAGGCGTCGCATCTATCTGCCATGGCAGATCTTTGCGACCTGCAACATCAAACCAGGTTAATAATCGCTCGCTAAAGCTTTCTGTAGTATTCAAAGCCAGCTAGATGCTTATATTTTTAGAATAAACCTTTTAGTTTGCTTTTCAAAGCATCTTTAGCTTGGTCTTCAATTGATTTTTCTGCTTCCTTTGGTTTTACTTCTTYAAKGGTTTKACTGTCCGTTTCTTCGGTAGCAGATTCCTCAGCGCTATCTATCCCTAATAAGCCGCCTAATAGACCGCCTAACTCGCCGTTATCTTTAAGTTTATCTGCTATTTTTGCTTTGATTTCTTCTTTAGCCTTATCTTTGAACATGCTTTCTAAGTCAACTGTAGGYTTAGGATTATCAAAGGTACCTGTAATTTTAATGGGAATAGTTAAGCCTTTAAGGTCAGCAAGTGCTTCACCACCTTGCCCTGTTGTAGAGCTTACAATAGAAACTTTAAGACCGTAATTTATCCCTTCCTTTGGTAAGTCAATTTTGCCAGCACCATCGATGCGTAATAATGGTGATTTAACCAAGAGGTCTTGATTATTGATGACACCATTTTTTGCAATAAATGAACCGGTAAGGCTAGAGAAATCTGTTTTCAAAGGTTCATTTGATGTGATTGATTTGCCACCTAATGCAGCCTTCGCTTTGCGAATACTTTCGGCAATATTAATGCCTTTTACCGAGCCATCAGTAAAAGAGAAACTTCCGTTACCACTGAGCGTTTTTTTAATCTGTTCTACGGTTGCACCGTTACCCGTTAGCTTTGCTTGAGCATTAACTGTTCCAGAAAGTCTATCGCTGCCGTTTAAATCTTTTAACAGCGGGGCAACTTGAACACCTTTTAAGCTTTCATTTAAGGCTAATTTTAATGTTTTTCCTCTAGCATCAAGGCTAACATTACCTTTGTATTGTCCTTGATACATATTGGCACTTAAGGGAGCTAGTTTAATAAGCCCTTTTTTCGCATTAAGTTCTAAATGAATTTTTTCACTATGTGTGCCACTGATTTTTAGTTTTCCAATATCAAAAGTACCTTTGGCATTAATGCCTCGGAGTGCTTCAAGTGGTAAGGTATCATCACCTGCTTTAGCTGGGGAAGCAGATTTTGTTTCGGTTGTTGTCGTTTTGCTATTTGCTGGTGGCAAATAACGATCAAGATCAATTTCATCTAAAACCAGTTTGAAATTAATGAAGGGATTAGCAAAATCACTGATACCTACTTGACCGGTCAATTTTGTTTGGTCTAGTGTCACTTCTAAATTCTGTGCATTAAACTGTTTATTAGAAGCAGTAAAACTGGTTGTTAATTTCAACAATTCAAGCGTTGARCTATCAGCCATTACAGGTAATTCAATGGCTAGTTTATTGGCTAATTGGCGTAAATTAAATGGATTGACGATAAGATTACCAGAAATACTAGGTGTTTTTGATGAGATTTTACTTGCCTTAATATCACCGTTTATTAATAAGTCTTGTATTTGAATCTCTAATTCAGAAATGGAGACAGTTTGTTGTTCCATATTTGCCACAATATCACCGGTTAAAACAATGTCAGTTTTAGGGAAAGGCAAGGTCTCACCTTCTGCATTAATAGTAAAATTAAGACCGGTTAAGGTATAGAGCTGTTTGGCCACGTCAAGCATTACTTTTGAATCTAAACTGATATGTGCTTTGACTTGAGGCTTGGCACTGGCGAGGTCGAAATCCATATCAATTGCAGAAGGATCTCCCGGAACTATTGGATCGGTCGTTAGATTAAAGTTGGTTAATTCGTATTGTTCAGAGCTTGTTGCATCAGTCCAAAAAATATTTGCATTAGTCAGTTTAATGCCCGCAATGTTTATGGATGAAAGTGCGGCTGATCCACTATCAGAGTCAGTAGCTTTTTCTTCCTTGGCTTTATTTTCACCGGTAAGATCATCCCAGTTTGTTTTACCGGCTTTATTTTTCTCTAAATTAAGTGTTAAGCCGTCAAAAACGAGAGTGTCCATTTCTAATTGTTTTTTAAGTAAAGGCAGGAGCTTTATGCGTATTTGAGTGGCTTCTATTTTCACAAATTTATCTGCTTTAAAGCCTTTTGCATTACTAAGCGATAGCGGCCCTAATTCAAGCGCTATCCACGGGAAAACAGAAAGTTTAATATCACCGTCTAGCGTGAGATTTCGGCCAGTTGCTTTTTCTACTTGTTCCGAAATTTCTTGCTTATAATCATTTGGATCAATAAAAAATGGCAAGGCAATGAGGCCTGCCACAATGAGAATAATAAGGAAAATCAGTACTTTAATAAAAGTGCGCATGGCTCTATCCTTGTAGTATTTTAGATTTTTGTAAAACTAAAATGATCATAGTTAAATGAGTTATTAATGAGAGTATCAATTGAGATTATATAGGTTTTATCATTTTCTGTAAGCTCTAATGCTTCCTCAAGATTAAGTAATCCTTTGGGTGCGAGGAGTGTATCAGCTTGCTTTTTATTACGTAACAATAATGCGGGTATCTGTGTCGGCTCATTTTCTAAGAAGAAATGGATGGCAAGCGGCTCTCCAAGGAATAGTTCTATACCCATTTCTACGGTGTTATCATTCAGACGTAACCAGCGAACAGTCGCGAGCGATGCTGGTTTTTTATCCTCAAAAATACCATAAAAATCACCTACTTCAAGATGACTATATTGGATATTTTGATTGCTCAGCATCATGCCGCCTAAACCACGATTATGGACATTCCAATCATTGCTGAGATCATTTGGGCTAGAGCACAAAGCATTCTGAATATTTTCTAGGCCAGAAATTAGTGTAACGTGAATATCATTCTTGGATTGAGCACGTTTAAATTGGCGTTCATAAGAATTATTCAGATGAGGAATAACTTTTTTCAGCAATTGGATTTCTGAACTATAAACGGTGTCATCAAGAGACGATGCAGCTAATTGAAATATTCTTTCAATTGCTGTCAATGCTAAATGCGTATTGAGAACGCGGAGACTAGGTAAGCTCCGYTCYTCACTGKTCATTTTGTCTAATGARGTGGGAAGGCTRTCACTGGYAAGATCTAGGCAGAATAGTCCRCCCATCAGAGCATCATTGTTCGCTTGCTTTTGCTCTTCTGAAAGTAAATCGATCGTKATTTTTTGTGTATATTTAGCCATCAGTCGATATAGYTTCAATATGTCAACTTTAGTCAGACGGAAGGGATCGGCAATGCTTGTTAGTATAATTTGGTTGTAGATGCTAGAAAATGATAATGATGCCTGATCATCCTTGGTAGAAACYTTTGAATCTAATACCTTCGCAGCTTCGCAGCACARATAGAGTTGGTGYAGCGTGTTTATTGACGMTGCTTGGGTGCTTCGAAGAAAACAATATGAATGCAATATAGATAGGCTACTGTATTCTGCTACGCGATTGATGGCGAGTAAAAATGCTTCCTTAGATTTAGGATGACTACCCTGTTCATATGCCTCCATAAGTAATATCTTATAACCTATCGTCAGTTCATCGATCAGCAAAGCTAATGCGTATACAGATTTTAAATAATCATCTTGGGATAATTCTTCGAGTGTATTTACGGCTACTTCCCAACTACGCATTAATTGAACGGTTGATTTGCGATATATCTCAAGTAATATTTGGCGTGTTTTCGATGGAATAATAAAACGATTTAAAGGTCTAAGATTACTGAGTACTGAACTTATAAGTGCATCATTATCATGGCTTGCGACGAGTAATTCTAATGCTTGTTTTAATTCAACAGGATCTAATATTAAATCAGATTGTATTTCTGTTTGCTCTGGTAAAACGAAGTTTAGAATGGGCAAATCACGATGGGATGATGATTTGCGAGTGAGACGTTTAGACATGGCACTTAGAATAGATTTTTTTTCTTTAATAACGACGTCAGTCTCTATACTTTCAGCAGCGTATATTTCTTGTAATGCTATTTCTTCAGCGGAATGATTTTTTAGTTGGGAAGCCAACTTAATTTGCTTTGCTGCCGTATTGAGTACTGCTGAAAAGTTTTTTGTGCGTAATGGTTTTTTTAAAACGATATCTACTGCTACGTCCACATCTAAATTGGTCGATAATAATACCGACATACCGTCTGGTTTTGCATGGCTTTGCCAAGCGGTAATGCTGCTTTCTGATTCAAAAGAATAAATGCATAAGTCGGCAGCGCCCGATAATATAATTTCCCAATTATCTTTACGTTGAGATGCTGTTAAGTGAAACATTGACTTGATTGAGCCAATATCACCATCATTTAATTCACAAAGCTTGATTTTTAATATTGACATTAAAGCGCGATCCTATACATCCTATTTTTTATCATTCCAGATTCTTATTGTTCTGATTGTATTATCAGCTGTTTGAATCACTTCAATAATATAATTTTCAATACGTAAGCTGACACCCTGATCAGGAATACTTTCTAGTAATTCCAAGATGAGACCATTAATTGTTTTTGGACCATCTGTYGGTAAGTTCCATTGATTATGACGATTTATATCTCGAATAGTTGCCGAACCATTAATAAGATAACTGCCATCTTTTTGTGGATGAATATCTTTATCTTCATCAATCAAATCAGCAGTGAATTCTCCCACAATCTCGCGAAAAATATCTTCCAAAGTAACTAARCCAAGCATATCACCGTATTCATCGACGACAATTCCAGTACGTCGGCGTTGGCGTTGAAATTGAATTAACTGTACATTGAGTGCGGTGTTCTCGGGCACAAAATAGCTATCCTTAACAATGCTGCTTAAGGATTCTTTGGTGAGATTATTTTGTGCTAGTAAATGAAGCGCTTTTCTAACATGTAGAATGCCAATAATATTATCCATATTATCTTCATATACGGGTAATCGAGTATGGCTACAGTAAGAGAGCTGTTTGATAATACTAGGCACAGGGGCATTAATATCGAGCCCTTCGATTYCATTCCKAGGAATCATCACATCGTCGACAGTGACTTTTTCTAGGTCAAGAATACTCACTAGCATTTCTTTATGTCGTTTTGGAATTAAGCTTCCCGCTTCAATCAACGCAATACGTAACTCTTCTCTATTAATTGCTGATGATGTCGATTCTTTGGCTGAAACACCCAATAATGCTAATAGCTGATTAGTAATAAGATTAATAAACCATACTAAAGGATAAAGTAAAAATAAYAGTGGYTTTAAAATAAAACTGGCAGGAAACGCTACACGTTCTGGATATAATGCGGCGAGTGTTTTTGGTGTGACTTCKGCAAATAAYAASACRATTARAGTRAGTGARAAWGTGGCAATAACAATACCATTTTCRCCATAYAWTTTAACRCCAATAACRGTMGCAATGGCTGAAGCTAAAATATTAACGAAATTATTGCCGAGTAAAATAAGGCCTATTAATCTATCAGGACGATCTAATAATTGGCTAGCGCGTTTGGCGCCTGCATGACCTTCATTTTCCAAATGCCGCAATCGATAACGGTTCAAAGACATTAATGCCGTTTCGGAGCTAGAGAAAAAAGCTGAAAATAGTAGCAGAATGAATAGAACTAAAAATAACAGGGAGAGAGAGGTACTTTCAAGCATTAGTTCAGCACATATTCCAAAATAAATTGGCTACCAAAATAAGCCAGTAATAAAAACATAAAACCAATTAATGTCCATCTTATCGCKGTTTTACCRCGYAGGCCATTTCGCCAACGTTGCCATAATATTATTGCAAATACCCACCAAGCAATGAGCGATAATATTGTTTTATGGGCAAGATGTTGCGCAAAAATATCATGAATAAAAAAAGCACCGGCAATGAGGCCAATAGACAATAGGACAAAGCCACTAGTAATAAGTTGGAACAAAGAGTTTTCCATTGATTGCAACGGTGGTAGTTTTCGTATCAAGCCAGCAAGGTGTCGTTGCTTCAATTGTTGCTCTTGCACCGCTAACACAATAGCCTGAATGGCTGCTAAAGCAAATAAGCTATAGGCGGCGAGTGAAAGTAGAATATGCCATTCTAAAGCGGGGTTTATTAATACTTTGACTTCCTCATTAGGCAGCGATGCTTTTAGCATAAGGCTTAATGCTACGATGGGATAAATAATAATCCCTGGTGGCGCATTAGGTATTTTAGCACCCCAAATAAGCGCTGCTAAGGCCATAAACCAAGCAACGATTGATAGCGTCGTAAATAAGTTTAGAACCCAGCCATGACTCATCGTCATGAAGATGTCAGCCCCATGGAAAATAAGCGCAAGCATGGTAAGAATGCCCACAGGTAATAAGGATGCTGAGCTAGGCTGGTCGCGTTGCACAAAGCGTCGAATTAATAATGCTGTACAGCAAAGATAGAGTAAAAAGGCTAATGAGTTAGCGATTGCCACTGCTATTCACTCCCTATATTGATAGCCATAGWTTTATACATATTSATSGATGTAATCTTAATTTGCATACTATATCAGTTATAATCCCATTATATTAGATGTATAGCATAATTTTAAGGTGAASCATGTTCGATAGTTTGACAGATAGGCTCGGTAGCACATTACAAAAACTTCGTRGCCAAGGCCGAATTACAGAAGATAATGTGAAAGATAGCTTGCGTGAAGTGCGAATGGCATTGCTCGAAGCCGATGTCGCATTACCGGTAGTACGCGAGTTTATAGCGAATGTAAAAGAACGCGCCATGGGGCAAGATGTATTGCGCAGCCTCACACCGGGCCAAGCGTTAATTAAAGTCGTTCAAGATGAATTAACTGCGGTAATGGGTGAATCGAATGAAACGCTTGATCTAAGTATGCAACCGCCTGCCGTAATTCTAATGGCAGGTTTACAAGGTGCAGGTAAGACAACCAGCGTAGCGAAACTGGCACGCTGGTTAAAAGAACGTGAAAAGAAATCGGTGATGGTTGCCAGTGCTGATGTCTATCGCCCTGCGGCGATAGAGCAATTAAAAACATTGTCAGCCGAGGTTGATGCGCATTTCTTCCCAAGCCAAATTGATCAAGACCCTGTTGAGATTGCGCGTGCCGCAGTAGAACAAGCCAAATTGCAATTGATTGATGTTGTCATTATTGATACTGCTGGTCGCTTACATATCGATGACGATATGATGACCGAAATCAAAAATATTCATGCGGCCATTAACCCTGTAGAAACCTTATTTACAGTTGATAGCATGACTGGGCAAGATGCAGCTAATACAGCTAAAGCGTTTAATGATGCCTTGCCATTAACAGGTGTGATTTTAACCAAAACAGATGGTGATGCGCGAGGTGGTGCGGCTTTATCCATTCGCCATATTACCGGCAAACCAATCAAATTCATGGGTGTCGGTGAAAAAACAGATGCCCTAGAACCCTTTCATCCTGATCGTATCGTCTCTCGTATATTAGGGATGGGCGATGTGTTGTCGCTAGTAGAGCAAGCACAACAAAAAATGGACAAAGGTACGGCTGAGAAATTAGCGGGCAAACTTAAAAAAGGCAAAGGCTTTGATTTAGAAGATTTCCGTGACCAACTTCGTCAAATGAGCAATATGGGCGGTATTGGTTCAATGCTGGATAAAATGCCAGGCATGGCTAATATTCCTGCTGCCGCCAAAGCTCAGGTGAATGATAAAGAAACGGGCAAGCTTGAAGCGATTATTAATTCAATGACACCTAAAGAGCGCAAGCGGCCAGATATGATTAAAGGCTCCCGCAAAAAACGKATTGCYGCTGGTTCAGGCACRCAAATTCAAGATGTAAATCGATTATTAAAGCAATTCAAACAAATGCAAACCATGATGAAAAAAATGAACGCAAAAGGCGGCATGCAGAAGATGATGCGCGCGTTAGGTGGAAAATTTCCGATGGGCGGCGGTGGTGGAATGCCTTTTTAGTAACAAAGGGAAATTGTTCTTTAAGCCGTATAAGTTAAGAGTTACTTAGTATTAAATCGCGTAACCACTCTTTGAATTTAGAGTACAAGCAATTAAATATAGTGTGCTTAGGCTACGCAAAGTTAAATTATGCTTCCCAAATGCCGAATTCTTGCGTAGAATATATCTGTTTTTCGATCCAGATTTGTACAGGCAGGAATATGGTAACAATTAGATTATCTCGCGGCGGTTCTAAAAAGCGCCCTTATTACACAGTAGTAGTAGCAGATTCACGTAACAAACGTGATGGCCGTTGCATCGAACGTATTGGTTTTTTCAATCCTTTGGCTAAAGGCCAGGAAGAAATATTACGTTTAGATTTAGATCGTGTTGCGCACTGGGTAGGTTTAGGTGCTCAAACTTCTGATCGCGTATCAAAACTTATWAAGCAAGCGGCAGCAGCTTAATAATATAAGTTTATAGGGTTCCCGTTATGAGTACTTCCGAGGAATTTATTCCGGTAGGRAAAATATCTGGCATCTTTGGGGTGAAAGGTTGGATGAAGATATTTTCATTCACCGACCCCCGGAAAAATATTTTAAATTATTCACCGCTCTATATGTCAAAACGGGGTGAGTGGATAGAAGTAAAAGTAACTGAGGGTCGCGTTCAAGGTAAAGGCATTGTATTAAGCCTTGAAAATGTAACGGATCCTGATCAAGTTCAGCCGTTAATAGGCAATGAACTTGCGATTACTAAGCAACAACTAAAACCGGCGGGCGACAAGGACTTTTATTGGTCTGAGTTGATTGGCATGGCTGTGGTRAAYAGGCARGATGAACCACTAGGCATTGTTGACCGCTTATTTGAAACAGGCGTACATGATGTATTGCAGGTGGAAGATAAAGAACAAAAAATACAACGCTTGATTCCATTTGTAATGGATGAAATTGTTGATTCAGTTGATTTGGATAATAAGATTATTCGAGTTGATTGGGCGTTAGATTACTAACACAAGAGTATTGTTGAGGCTGAGAATGAAGTTAGGAATTGTTGCTTTATTTCCAGAAATGTTTGATGCAATAACGCAATATGGTGTGACAGGTCGTGCGGTAACGCAGGGGAAGTTAAGCCTAGATTATTGGACTCCTCGTGATTTTACTACGGATAAACATCAAACAGTAGATGATAGGCCTTATGGTGGTGGACCTGGAATGGTGATGAAAGTCGAACCATTGCAAAAAGCTATTCGCGCTGCAAAACAGCAATTAGGCGAGCAAACAAAAGTGGCTTATATGTCACCGCAGGGTCGAAAACTTGACCAGCAAGGTTTGCAAGAATTGGCAACAAGGGATGCAATGATCTTTGTTGCAGGACGTTATGAAGGCATAGATGAACGCTTGATTAGCGAAGAGATTGATGAGGAATGGTCGATAGGTGACTATGTTCTYAGTGGTGGTGAACTTGCYGCAATGACCATYATTGATGGTATGGCAAGATTATTACCGGGYGTGTTAGGTGATGAAGAGTCAGCRCAACAAGATTCTTTTATGGACGGTTTATTAGACCATCCACATTACACACGACCAGAACGATTAGCGCAGCAGTCGGTRCCAAAGGTRYTACTGAGYGGTGATCATRAGGCGATACGAAAGTGGCGTCTTAAAGAAGCTTTAGGAAGAACGTGGTTGAGGCGGTCTGATCTGTTGGAGGCGAAGTCATTGTCCAGCGAACAGAGTGCATTATTAGAACAATTTATTGCTGAGTATAATACCGGCAAAAAATAAGTAGAAATTGGAGTTGTACAATGAGCAATATTATTGATCAAATTAACGCAGAGCAAATGAAAAAGGATCTTCCTGCATTTGCACCGGGTGATACGGTTATTGTTAAAGTAAAAATTAAAGAAGGCGACCGTGAACGTGAACAAGCGTTTGAAGGTGTAGTTATCGCTGTTCGTAATCGTGGTTTACATTCTGCATTTACAGTACGTAAAATTTCAAATGGTGTGGGTGTTGAACGTGTTTTCCAAACACACAGTCTTGCAATTGCAGGAATTGAAGTTAAACGCCGTGGTGATGTTCGCCGTGCGAAATTGTATTACTTGCGTGAATTGACAGGTAAAGCAGCACGAATTAAAGAAAAATTAGGCTAAAGCACGCTTTAGCACACTGCTSRTTTYAGCAGTRGTTTAAACGGTTTCTGGATTTATTGAGTCCAGCRCTGTAGAAATAAAAAAGGCACAACTATTTTAGTTGTGCCTTTTTTTGTATTAATACCCGTACCASCTGAATATGCATGTCTCAGTGGGATTTAAAAAHGCTTTAGACAAGGCATGGATTGCAAGCAATGGTTACTCCCTTGCTAAAATCAATAACGCAGTATAAAGTGTTTTTAAAHCCATCGAAGAAGCGTTTGAGCCGCTCCACTTCGTTGTTGCTCCTATTTGAAATGGAACAACCATTCCTGCATAGGCGCGCCTAGAATTGAAGCGGCTCAATCACTCTGAGGCACGCATCTTCAGGTGGAGCGGGTATAGAACTATGAAATCTMAAATGATCTTTAATGCGCCTTTTGGGCCGATTACACTTTATGCGAGTGAAGAGGCGGTAGACARGATTGAACTATTTTCTTCAGCTTCAAACAGCGTAAACGAATCCTCTACTATTTTGCAGMAACTKGAACAGCAATTAAGTGCTTATTTTTCAGATGCGCATACACAATGGAATRTTCCTTTAAYAATAAAAGGAACGGAYTTCCARCAAAAAGTATGGCGTTATATGCAAGCGATACCTYTAGGTGAAACACGAAGTTATGGTGAAGYAGCRGCATYACTTAATTCWTCYGCWCGTGCGGTGGGCAATGCCTGYCGGGCTAACCCATTTCCGATTGTTATTCCCTGCCATCGGATTGTATCAAAGTCAGGATTAGGTGGCTTTGCAGGTAAAACGAAGGGACACCAAATATTGGTAAAGCAATGGTTATTGAGCCATGAACGATAATACGGCACGTGTTTATTAGATTACGCAGATTTATTTACCTAGATGTCGTTAATACATATTGCGCAAACTTRCTATGAGGCGCAGCTGTAACAAAATGCTAAACTATGCGTCATATTTATATATTTTAGGAGAAGAAAGTGCCTTCATTTGATATTGTTTCAGAAATTGACAAGCATGAATTAACTAATGCTGTCGATCAAGCTAATCGTGAAATAGGTAATCGTTTTGACTTTCGGGGAACGGATGCCAAAGTTGAGCAGTCAGATAAAGTACTCATATTACATGGTGAGAGCGATTTTCAGCTAGATCAAATACAGGATATTTTACGACTCAAGCTCGTCAAACGTGGTGTTGAGGTGAATTGTTTAGAAGTTAAAGACTCTGTTGGYAATGGAAAAATGCGTAAACAAGATATTGTGGTGCGCGAAGGTATTGATTCTGACTTATCACGTAAAATTGTTAAACTGATTAAAGCGAGTAAAAGTAAGGTTCAAGCTGCGGTACAGGGTGAAAGTGTACGCGTAACGGGTAAAAAACGAGATGATTTACAAGGTGTAATGGCATTGTTGAAAGGCAATGACGACATTGATATGCCATTACAATTTAATAATTTCAGAGATTAACAAAATGACTGCGATACAAAAATTTCTATGGCTACCGATTTTAGCGGTAACCAGTGTGGTTCATGCTGCTGACACAGCAGAAATGAAAACAAAATTAGAAGCGACGATGCCCTTCAGTGTAGAAAGCATTGAAGCAGTGGGAAATTCAGGTTTGTTTGAGGTTGTTCTTGAGAGTGGTGACATCATCTACTTTTCTGAAGATCTGAAATATGGCTTTGAAGGTAATGTCATTGAAATGGCAACGGGCACAAATATTACTGCAGTCAAACGTAAAGACCAAAGAAAAAACATATTGGCATCRCTAGATGAATCAGAATTGATTATCTATGAACCGAAGAAAACAGATTACACCTTAACGGTATTCACCGATATTGATTGTGGTTATTGCCGGAAATTACATTCAGAAATGGCACAATATAATGCATTAGGTATTCGTATTCGTTATATGGCTTTTCCTCGCGCAGGGATTGATTCTGAGGCATTTGATAAGGCTGAAGCTGTATGGTGTGCTGAAGATCGTCAGCAAGCGATGACAGCGGCTAAGAATGGTGAGAAGGTAAACTCTAAACAGTGTGAAAGCCCAGTTGCATCACAATATAATTTGGGGGGCAAATTAGGTGTTAATGGTACGCCTGCATTATTTTTAGAGAGTGGGGAATCACTTCCCGGTTATGTGCCACCTAAACGATTAAGACAAATATTAGATGAGAAAGCCTTAGCTGAATCTTAAGTGCGAATACGGTAATCAACCAGTAGCTGTTGATTGTCACTGCATTGTAAATAACTCACTTCGCTATGCCAATCGCCTAGTACAATTCTTGTCGCTGGCTTGCCTGAAATTTCTAATTTATGAATAGCGGGCCGGTGTGTATGGCCGTGGATGAGTTGCGTTACCTTAGCTTTATTCATCGTGCGGATGACTTCAGCGGCATTTACATCCATAATCTCGGCCGATTTAGTCTGTTTCTGTTGTGTGCTTTTTTGTTTGATTTTGTTGGCAATGTTTTGACGAAGTGCAAGCGGAAGGTGTTTAAAAAACCACTGTATAACGGTGTTTCGAGACCATAAGCGGTAGCGCTGGTAGGCGACGTCATCGGTGCATAAGGTATCACCGTGTAGTAATAATGTTCTTGTGCCGTAAAGATTGATTATGACGCTATCATCAAGTAGCTCACAGCCTATCTGTTTCGCAAATTTTTCACCCATCATGAAATCACGATTACCGACCATTAAATAGGTTTTTATGCCTTGCTGATGAAGGTTTTGTAGCTGTTCTATTATAGGTGTAAATTCTTTTGCTATYAGATCATCACCCAACCACATATTAAATAAATCGCCTAGAATATAAAGTTCTTTGCAATGTATGGCTTTAGTTTTTAGGAAGTGAACAGCGAGTTGAATGAGCGCGGGTTCATTGGGGTTGAGATGGAGATCAGAGATGAATAATGTGGACATGGAGATGATTACCGCCCTAGCGTAATGACTTCGTTAGGACGGTACTATACCCGTACCAGCTGAATATGCATGTCTCAGTGGGATTTAAAAACGCTTTAGACAAGGCATTGATTGCAAGTAATGGTTGTTCCCTTACTAAAATCAATAACGCGGTATAAAGCGTTTTTAAACCCATCGAAGAAGCGTTTGAGCAACTCCACTTCGTTGTTGCTCCTATTTGAAAGGGAACAATCTTTCCTGCATAGGTGCGCCTAGAATTGAAGTTACTCAAATGYTCTGAGGCACGCATATTCAGCTGGTACGGGTATATATCTATTCGACAATGCTTGCTTTAATGATGATTACATTTTCATCGGGTACATCGCCATGGCCATTTTTGTTGCCTGTTGCAACGGCACGAATAGTATCTACTGTATCCATTCCTTCGATAACTTGGCCGAAGACAGCATAACCCCATGTGGCATCTTGTTTGTCAGATTTAAAATCAAGAAAACCATTATCAACAGTATTAATAAAAAACTGTGCAGTTGCCGAATGTGGGTCACCAGTACGCGCCATTGCGAGTGATCCTTTTACATTACTTAAGCCGTTATCTGCTTCATTTTTAATGGAATCATTTGGATCTTTTTGCACAAAATCTTCAGTGAAACCACCACCTTGAACCATAAAGTTTTCAATTACGCGGTGAAAAATAGTACCGTCATAAAAGCCCGATTCAACATAATTGAGGAAATTGGCAACGGTATTGGGTGCTTTGTCTTGGTTAAGTTCGATGATGATATCACCAAGAGATGTTTCTAATTTTACTTGTGGCAAGGTGTTGTCTCCTTCAGCGTGGACAATAAATGATAAGGTTGAAAATAATAATACGATAAATAGGCGTGAGAAAAATTTCATTAGTGTTTAGACCAAGATAAATTTAAAAGCGACATAATAACGGTATCTATCGTCTTCTGCCACATTTCCTGTTATAAATGCCGTAAAATATAGCCAAAGTGAAATTAGTTTGCCGTTTTTTGATAATAAATAGTTCCGTTTATCCTGAGCTTGTCGAAGGATGGTTTAGCTAAGTTTATGGTTCGACACGCTCACCATGAGCGGTCATTAATTCTTTAAATTGAACTCACTTGGGTATATAAATCTTAATCAGAAAGTAAGCGAGCAAACCATGTTGCAGATCCACAATAGTCTGAGCAAACAAAAAGAAGTTTTTACGCCCATTGAACCGGGGAAAGTAAAATTATATGTTTGTGGTATGACTGTTTATGACCTTTGTCATATTGGTCATGCGCGCGTAATGGTGGTATTTGATGTGGTGACACGTTATTTGCGAGCCAGTGGTTATGAGGTAACGTATATTCGAAATATTACCGATATTGATGACAAAATTATTGCCCGCGCCAATGAAAATGGGGAAAGTATCCAAGCATTGACGGAGCGTTTTATTGATGAGATGAATCAAGATTCTGACGCGTTAGGAGTTGTAAGACCGAGCCTTGAACCCAAAGCAACCGAGTCTATGGATGAGATCATTGCGATGATTGAAACATTAATAGCTAAAGGTTTTGCTTATGCGGCAGATAATGGTGATGTGTATTACGATGTCAGTGAGTTTGATGGCTACGGAAAGTTATCGGGACGTAATATCGATGAATTACGTGCCGGTGAGCGTGTAGCGGTGAATACTGCTAAAAATGATCCATTAGACTTTGTATTGTGGAAGGCAGTCAAACCAGGAGAACCTGCATGGGATTCGCCATGGGGACGTGGACGCCCAGGATGGCATATAGAATGCTCGGCAATGTCGGCACACTGCTTAGGTGAACATTTTGATATTCATGGCGGTGGCCAAGATTTACAGTTTCCGCATCATGAAAATGAAATTGCGCAATCAGAAGGTGCGCATGGTTGCCAATCAGTCAATTATTGGATGCACAATGGTTTTGTGCGTATTGATGATGAAAAAATGTCAAAATCATTGGGCAATTTCTTTACGGTRCGTGAAGTGTTGGCCAGATATTCACCGGAAGTGGTGCGTTATTTTATTCTGACAAGCCATTATCGKAGCCCATTAAATTATTCTGATGAATCGTTAGAGCAAGCAAAATCAGCATTAACACGTTATTACACGGCCTTGCGTGATATTGAACCGCAAGCTGATATCGATTGGCACGATGATAAAGAGTTTGGTGGGCGTTTTAGCGAAGCAATGGATGATGATTTTAATACCGCGCTTGCTTTATCGRTGATGGCTGATGTTCGTCAGAAGTTGAATAAAGTAAACGAGAATAAGGATGTTAYACAAGCTCAATATTTGGCGGGATTATTAGTTTCATTTGGAACCGTATTGGGTTTATTTCAACAATCGGCAGATAGTTTTTTATTGGGCAGTAATGAGGATGATGACGTGACCAAGATTGAATCACTGATTGAACAGYGGWATRYGRYRCRMSCKWMSRWRSANTKGGVSRMMRSBKRWBMNRGWGMKKGATGAGCTTAGCGCTATGGACATCGTGTTAGAGGATGTTGCAGGTAAAACGACGTGGCGCAAAAGTTAAAAATACGTCATTCCCATATTTATTAAGAATGACGTATTTATTTATGCGTCGTGTAGCTCAGCTGCGTAAAGCGTATTTTCAAGTAATGTTGCCACCGTCATTGGGCCGACACCACCCGGAACAGGCGTGATCAATGATGCTTTTTCTTTAGCGGTAGCAAACTCAACATCACCACACAATGAACCGTCTTCAAGACGATTGATACCAACATCAATGATAATTGCRCCTTCTTTAATCCAGTCGCCAGGAATAAAATTAGCCTTACCCACCGCAACGACTAACAGGTCGGCGCGACGCACATGCGATTCTAAATCTTTCGTCATGCGGTGACATGATGTGGTTGTGCAGCCCGCTAAAAGAAGCTCTAATCCCATCGGGCGACCTACGATATTAGAAACGCCGACTATAACGGCTTCTAAACCCGGCAAATTTACGCCTGAKTTTTGTAGCATCGTCATAATACCTTTCGGTGTGCAAGGGCGAAGCTGTGGATTGCGTTGAACAAGACGCCCCATATTATAGGGATGAAAACCGTCGACATCTTTATCAGCAGCAATGCGTTCAATAACCGCTTCGGTATTGATATGGTCGGGTAATGGCAGTTGAACCAATATGCCATCGATTTCATCATCATTGTTTAAGGTGTCAATAAGCGCTAGCAACTCATTTTCAGTGGTTGTAACAGGAAGATCGTAGGCATCAGATTTAAAACCAATCTCTTCGCAACTGCGGCGTTTGCTGCCGACATATACTTTTGATGCGGGATCGCCACCAATTAATACAACGGCTAAACCTGGGCGACGTTTACCTGCTGCTAAACGCACATCTGTAGCCTTTTTAAGATCCTGTTTTAGCTCAGCTGCCATCGCTTTGCCGTCTATGATTTGTGCGCCCATGGAGTATTCCAAGTAATAAAAAGAGGCTATATTCGCATGTTGGGCGGATTACAGCAAAAAATATCTGTGTAGAGATTGACTGTTTAAGGTCATCAGCGTATGATTTCGCCTTTCTTCAAGAAGTCTACTCCACAATATGCTGGGGGATATACTGAAGAAACGTCGGGGTATAGCGCAGTCTGGTAGCGCATCTGGTTTGGGACCAGAGGGTCGGGAGTTCGAATCTCTCTACCCCGACCATTTCTTTCTCAAAGAACCCTTAAACTCCCATCGAATGACTCACAATGCGCCCGTAGCTCATCTGGATAGAGCATCGGCCTTCTAAGCCGAGGGTAACAGGTTCGAGTCCTGTCGGGCGCACCATTTCTAAAGATTAAAGCATAGTYATTTTTACTCATAATTTTCGCCACAATCTAATTTACGTGTTAATAGATTCTGCAAYTCCCCCTAAAATTTCTGCTCCKGTGGGCTGTTATGCCTGATAATAACAATGGCGTTCTATTTAGGCATTTAGGAATGTCTCCAGTTTAACTGCTGTTGAACTTTTCCTGACAGAGCCCCCCTTATGGCTAAAACCGCGCGCGCTTACTGTCGATGGTATGGGCGAGGCGCTYAGCYAAGACTAAATCTAAGCAGTGAATTGATAAAACCGTGAGCAATATGTCTAGCTCAGTTTCATGACAGAGCATCCGTATCGTATCTGGCATCTTTAGCAATAGATTTGGGTATGACATCAACCACCYCAACTTTAAATTTATTAGCCTGATAATAGGGTAAGTAATGCATTATTTGTTTTAATTCACTGCTTAAGGAAAAAATTTCATCGGCAAAATTTAATATTAACCAGCCTGTCTCCGTTAACACTATGTTTCGCGCTACCTTTTTAAACAGTYCTTCATTAACTATAGGTCTCTAGCAATGTAATTAGTCCACTAATAATCAGCACGWTCTATGCTGCCTTYATTACCACATCCAAAAAAATGTARGTGTTTATAAGGAACTATTAAGCTTACTTGGTAGTTCGTTTTTTACGATGAGTTGATCAAAATTATTCGACTTTTCTTRCGAWATTTATTCATTTAGTATGTATAGATGTGTAGCTATCTATGCGGTTGTTGTTCGCTTTACTTGGCGTATTTAGCAATAGTGAAGAATGACTACATCATAACTGCAAGATGTAGCTAAAAGTAATTATGTGGGGTGCTATATCTTTTCATATTAGGRATTTAYATATGAAAAAGGCAATTATATTTGCTGGTATGTTGGCGACAATAAATAGTGTTTATGCTGGAGAAACTGCTCACTGGAGTTATTCGGGCCATGATGGWTCTGAAAGCTGGGTAGCGTTGAGTGCTGATAATTTTGCATGTTCAGCTAAAAACCAATCACCAATAAACCTAACAGGCTTTATTAAAGCAGATTTAGATCCTATAAAATTTGATTACGCACAGGGAACCAATGAAATAGTAAATAATGGCCACACTATTCAGCTTAATTATCAAAAAGGTAGCAATATTGAAGTGGATGGGCAGATATTTAATTTACTTCAAGTTCACTTCCACGCGCCGAGCGAAAATCATATTAAGGGTCAACCATATCCATTGGAAGCTCATTTTGTCCATGCAAACGAAGGCGGTGATCTAGCAGTCATTGCCGTTATGTATAAACAAGGACTGCCTAATCAAAGGCTTAAAATAGAGCTTGATAAAACCCATGGGAAAAYGATACGAACAGCTGCATCCCCTAATAAAATACTTAAACAAATTTGGTCTGTGATGCCTACACAAACAGGAGAAAAATACGCATTAACTGAAATGATTAATTTAGATGCTATTTTGCCCCAAAACAAAGATCATTATCGGTTTAATGGCTCTTTAACAACACCTCCGTGTTCTGAAGGTGTTCGTTGGTTAGTGATGAMAGATGCCGTGACTGTGTCTAAAGAACAGATAGAAGATTTCTCTGATGTACTTTATGAATCTAATAATAGACCGTTGCAAGCTATAAATTCTCGATATGTGCTTGAGTAACAGTCGATCATGCGCCGTTTATACAACACACATGAAGGGAAAATGGGGGAGCTAGTTTCACCGCAAAAGCTCATTTGTAGCCTGAAATGACAGCATTAATACGCGTATTATTAGCTGATAATCATGTAATTATGCGTGCAGGCTTAAGGCGCATATTTGAGGAGTCAAATGAAATTGATGTTGTAGCTGAAGCCCATAGCGGTGAACAAGCTTATAAATTATTTGGTGAATTTATGCCGGATGTTTTAGTTATGGAGCTATCAATGCCTAAAATGGGTGGGCTAGAATCTTTAGGGCGTATTAAATCTCGCCATCCACAAGCTAAAGTTATTATTATTTCCATGGACGAAAATGTAACGTATGCAATACATGCACTTGCTGCGGGTGCTATGGGCTATATTTYTAAATCGGGTGGAACGGATGATTTAATCAAAGCCGTCAATGCCGCAGCAGAAGGTAAAAATTATTTGAGTGCMRTYATGGCKMWGMARRTTGCKMTKMARARTACATTAGAAAATGATCCAATGCAGACATTATCAACCAGAGAATTTGAGGTGTTTAGGTTGCTTGCAACAGGGCAAACAGTTGAAGAAATTGCCAAACGTTTAAATGTTTGCCAAAAAACGGTCGCAAATTATCAAACGTTATTAAAACAAAAATTAGGGATTAACAGCCCAATTGATTTAGTACGTTTAGCGGTAAAGAATGATGTTATAAAGCTATGAAATAAAAGGATATTAAGGCCTTCCCGAATCGGGAGGAACTCCCGATTTTATCAAGGAGTTAATCCTAGTGACCAGTTGGTGTAGGACAAGATAAAGTAATACTTCGTACGGCTATCTGAAATTTTATTAGAGACACTGTAGCGAAAAAAGTAAACTATAATAAAAAATGAGGAATAATTATGAAGCTGAAAACATTATCAATTGCAATGATGTCAATCGCTGTGTCTGGAGTAGCAGTAGCTGATGAAATATTGACAATGCAAGAAAACGAAAACAACTGGGTGTCTGCAGCCGGTAACTATAACAACCAACGTTATAGCAAACTAGCACAAATCAACAAAGATAACGTTGCTGATTTGAAAATGGCATGGTCATTCTCAACAGGTGTATTACGTGGTCACGAAGGTAACGCATTAGTTATCGACGGTACTATGTATGTACACACTGCCTTTCCTAACATCGTTTTTGCTTTAGACTTAAACAACGACGGCGCGATCAAATGGAAATATGAGCCAAAACAAAAYTACGACGAAACTGTTCCMGTKATGTGTTGTGACACRGTKAACCGTGGTTTAGCRTATGGYGACGGWAAAATYTTCYTRRMYCAAGCWGATAMYRYWTTAGTTGCWTTAAACATGAAYAMMGGTRAMGTWRTTTGGTCTCACAAACGTGATGATGCRAAACGTGGTGCTACTTCAACTGCTGCTSCACATGTATTTAAAGATAAAGTATTAGTAGGTATTTCRGGTGGTGAGTTTGGTGTACGTGGTTACATTAAAGCGTATGACTTAGCCGGTGCAGAAAAATGGCAAGTTTACAGCACCGGTCCTGATGCTGAAATGGGTTTCGATCCTAAGAAAACAATGKCTATGSKYAAACCAGTWGGCAAAGAYTCTTCWTTGAAAACRTGGAAAGGCGACCAATGGAAAATYGGTGGTGGTACWACATGGGGTTGGTATTCTTAYGATCCTGATCTARACATGTTCTACTACGGTARCGGTAATCCATCAACYTGGAATCCTGTACAACGTCCAGGTGACAACAAATGGTCTATGTCTTTATTCGGTCGTGATTTAGATACAGGTATGGCTAAATGGGTTTACCAAATGACRCCATTCGATGAGTGGGATTATGATGGTATYAATGAARYACCTTTAGTTGACCAAAAAATCAACGGTAAAATGCGTAAAACRTTAGTGCATTTCGATCGTAACGGTTTTGGTTACACAATGGAYCGCGTAAGYGGTGAATTGTTAGTYGCTGAAAAATTTGATCCAGCAGTGAACTGGTCTAACGGTGTAARCCTTAARACRGGTCTTCATGATCGTGTTGCTAAATATTCWACASMWMGWAAYGGTKCMGAYSTAAATACACAAGGTATCTGCCCTGCAGCGTTAGGTTCTAAAGATCAACAACCTGCTGCATACTCTCCACGTACTGGTTTATTCTATGTTCCAACAAACCACGTATGTATGGATTATGAACCATTTGAAGTTGAATACACTTCAGGTCAGCCCTATGTTGGTGCGACACTTGAAATGTTCCCAGCTCCAGGTGGYACACACTTAGGTAACTTCATTGCTTGGGATGCACGTGTAGGTAAGATCGTATGGTCTAACCCAGAACGTTTCTCAGCATGGGGTGGTGCGTTAGCCACTGCGTCTGATTTAGTATTCTACGGAACACTAGAAGGTTACATCAAAGCGTTAGATGCACAATCTGGTCGTGARYTWTGGMGWTTYAAAACKGCWTCAGGYATTATCGGTAACGTAAATACGTACAARCATGAMGGTAAACAGTACATCGCAATACTTTCAGGTATTGGTGGTTGGGCTGGTATCGGTATTGCTATTCCTAGCTTAGAAAACAGTTCTGATGGTTTGGGTGCAGTAGGTGCGTACTCAGCTCTATCTAGCTGGACTAACTTAGGTGGTGTTTTAAGCGTATTTAGCCTATAAGACCTTTATGCATTAAATTTATTTAATACATAAAAACTTAAATAAAGAAGCCCGGCACTTGTGTCGGGCTTTTTTTATGGTTATAGTTCTTACCTTAATGGTACCGATAATTTTTAGGAATATATAATGATCGCAAAACGCTTATCAATTCTTCTATTCACATTTTTAATGAGTTTTAGCTCCGTATATGCAGCTGACTTWAAACCAGTGAAAGGCCAAACTGCAGTTCGAGTATGCGCGGATGCTTATAACTTACCCTATTCAAATAAGAAGTTAGAAGGTTTTGATAATAGAATTGCGGCATTGATTGGTGAAGAACTAGGCATTCCTGTTGAGTATTACTGGTTTCCACAACGAATTGGTTTTACTCGAAATACAATTAAAAAGGTTGATCCTAAAACAGGTCGCTTTATGTGCGATCTAGCGATGAGTATGCCGGCCTCTCCAGGTCGTTTGGCAGTAACAACCCCTTATTTTGAATCGATTGACGTAATGGTTTATCGCACCGGTGAAGGTTACGAATTAAACGAAATCAGTGACATTGTTGCCGCACGTACAAAGGAAGGTAAAAAATTAAGAATTGGCTTATTTGACCGTGCATTAGCCACTGAAAAAATTATAAATCTTGGCTTAGCAGAACAGGTTGAATATTTTCAATTTATGGCAGGCGATACACGCGTCTATCCTGGTCGCATCGTCGAAGATGCACTTGCATCTGGACAAATTGATGTGGCCTTTGCCTGGGGACCTGTAGGGGGCTATTATGCTAGCCAATCTAAAGTAGCTATGAAGGTCATGCCTCTGAATGAATTTGGAGATCGTTATATCTTCAATTTTGCACTCGGCGTTAGACATCAAGACAAAAGCTGGAAAGCACTACTTAATCAAATAATGGAAAAACGTAAAGATGATATTGCTGCAATTATTGCAGAATATAACTTTCCATCACTTGAGAATGTTGCTGTATCTGGAAAGAAACAAATGGCGACAAAGGCAGATGACTAAGGCTTAATTTGATTGGGGCTTACTCTACAGTTGCCTCAACAATTGAGATTAAATTGATATTGATTCGATTTGCAAAGTCATTTTGACGATTGTTGCTAGTGTTGGTAACCATTAATTTAGTACCAACAACAATGCCTTCTCTTTCTTCACGGACGGTAACGATACAGGGCATGTCATTGATAAGATCAGAGTTGATTTCCATCATCTCTTTAGCATAGGTGATATTGCAAAAACTAATGACGGTGGAGAGAGGATAGTTTTCTTCACCACGGTCACGTACAGCTTGACCAATATTACTTCGATGTATAATACGGTAATTATGCTCGGAAATAGCAATATCAAGATTTAATAAGGTTTCTTCAAAATTATAATCATTGGTAACCCGTTGAAATATCCGCATTGAGGTCTCATTATTGTTGTTGCATGCCGTTAAGCACGTTAATATAAAAATAAACAATAAATGAATCTTTAAGACCTGTTTTGTTGTCATAATAGTACCCTTTTTAGACATCACCTTAATTACGTGTTTAGAWAGCTTTACACGTTAGATTTTTAGTGTATTGTGGTGTTTACATAGCGTTAGAATAACATTAATTTTACAGAGGTATAGTTTAGTGCAAAAGTTTTGGTTTTCTTTAATTACAGCGAGTTTTTTAGCGACATCTGCTATGAATGTATTCGCTGTTACAGGCTTTTCTGATATCAATAATGTATTATTTGATAAAGCACATTTAAAAAATATTTTAAAGCCTACGACGTTACATTATAAATATAAAAAACAAAGTTTCATTGATGGTGACCGAGAAGATACTATCGATGTTACGGTCACAAATATTCGTAAYACAGGGCGTCGTGATACGCATTATGACTTTTTCACYGGCCCCCACAACCGACCTTATGAGGATCGCGACAATCAGCAAGGTAATGGTATTTTTGTATTGTATYTAGAGTTTGATATTCGYGAGCTTGATCGTTTAACAGGCGGAGATTGGGCCTAYTTTCAGCGTAAAATTCGTTGGGCTTTAGCGAAAGGAGCTAAGTCTGAAGAGATTGAGCTWGATTACCAAGGGAAAACAATAAAGGCGATGCAATATACTATTCAGCCTTTTATCAATGATCCTAAAAATGCGCGTTATAGTTTGTATGCGAATAAGTATTATATATTTACACTGTCAGAAGAGATCCCGGGTGAAATATACCAACTTCGTACCATTGTTCCAGATGGAAAAACATGGCAAGAGGGTGACGACGTTGTGACAGAAGAAACACTAACCTTTGATGGTGTTTCTTATGATACTGCAGAGAAGAATTAGGTTTCTATAGAGCAACACATACGTTTGGTGGATGTTATTTTACGATTTTTAAGCCTGGTCTTCTTTTCTTAGGGGGAGCAGGTTTAGTTGATTGTGTTGCTAAGGGCGCGGGAGAAGATTCCTCCTCAGTAAAAAACATGCCTTCATTATTTTCTTTGCCATAAATGGCAAGTACAGATACAACAGGAATAAACAATTCCATTTGTTTACCAGAAAATCGGGCTGAGAAGCTTATCCATTCATTGTCTGAGTGAAAATTATTTACTGCATCAGGTTCAATATTAAGAATGATTTTGCCATCATTTATATATTCGTGAGGAACTTGCACGCCATCAAAAGTTGTATTTACCAACAGGTAGGGTGTATTTTGATTRTCTAAGAGCCATTGATAAATGGCTCTAATTAAATATGGTTTTTGAGAGGTCATGGTCGTATTGCTCATTCAATATTATTACTTGGGCTGGTTTGAAAGTTTTTTCGGGTGAAATATGTGTGGCATAATATTTGACCATGTCCGCCAATATGTAAGTAGTTTAATATTAAGTCAACGTAAACGCCACAATATAAGNTATMAAATTGTAGCTAATCGTGAAACATCTTTACTCATAAAGAAAAAGACCTTCAGAAAATAAAGGTGTAAGTACAATAGGTTTTTTTATCATACTTTAATTTTTATAGCTTGTTGTGTTTCTTTATCTCTAAGCCAGCCGTTCTTCTACATAGTATGGTGGTATAAAAATAKAATCACCACACTAATTTTTCTTTCAGCATAGCCTTTTTATGTTGTTGACTATGCTGAAAGAATGTTTTCAATAATTAGTGTATGTCTTTCCAGAACGCTTTTTTCATTGGATAGACGACTAAGAACAGTAAGAATAGGTAAAGTAATACCCATTTCCCGAGTGCTAGACGCTGGATTTTAGAGGGTTCACCAATATATGCTAGGAAATTAACGAGATCAGCTACCGTTTGGTTGTAGTCTGCATCATTACCTTTGCTKGCAGCGGTTAAATGGCCGTGCTCATTCTCTAAATAGCCTTGTTGTTGCCATAAGACATGCGGCATACCCACATCTTTAAAGATTAGGTTGTTTGTTCCCATGATTTTTTCATCATCTAGATAGAAGGTGCGTAGATAGGTATTTAACCACTCTACACCACGAGCACGGGAGATAACAGACAGATCGGGAGGTGTAACCCCAAACCATTTCTTTGCATCGTCACTGCGCATTGCAATCGTCATTGTCTCACCGATTTTATCTGATGCAAACATCAGATTATCGATTACTTGTTCTTCTGTGAGGTCAAGATCTTTTGCCATACGGTTATAGCGCATAAAAGATGCGGCATGRCAGCTAAGACAGTAATTAACGAAGGTTTTAGCTCCGCGTTGCAATGATGCTTTATCTGATAAATCAATTTCAACAGGTTCAAGATGAATTTTTGATGAAGCCATCAGTTGCGTTGCTGAAATGGAAATTAAACCAATAAACAGTACGTAGATTAAATTTCTCATTTCGTTGTCACCCTTTCTGSAACAGGTTTGTCCTTATCAATGCTGGTGTAAATTGGCATTAGAATAAAGAATGCAAAATAAATCACACTGAATATACGCGCTAGAATAGTATTGTTTACTAGGAACGTCGTATCTGCAGAGGGCTGCGTGCCTAAGTAGCCAAGTACTATAAAGCTAATAATGAACAGTGTTAAAGCGCCTTTCCAAAGTGGACCACGATAACGAGTAGATTTAACAGGACTGCGATCTAACCAAGGAAGTAAGAATAGCATGACCTGTGCCGCTCCCATTGCTGCAACACCAGCGAAAGCGGAACCCGCAACACTTGGTACAGCACGTAAAATGGCATAGAAGGGTGTGAAATACCATAATGGCACTATATGTTCAGGTGTTTTAAGTGCATCAGCGGGGATAAAATTATCTTTTTCTAAGAACCAACCACCAAATTCTGGGGCATAGAATAACACTAAAGAAAAGATAAATAAGAATACCACGACGCCGACAATATCTTTCACTGAATAATAAGGATGGAACGGAATGCCATCAAGTGGAATACCATTTTTATCTTTATCTTTCTTGATTTCGACACCATCGGGGTTGTTCGAGCCGACTTCATG
This sequence comes from Methylophaga sp., assembly GCA_002733335.1. Taxonomy (GTDB): domain Bacteria; phylum Pseudomonadota; class Gammaproteobacteria; order Nitrosococcales; family Methylophagaceae. Next base: position 1,700 of record NVVK01000025.1, on the reverse strand, counting down.
TAACGCGATAATATGAGCAACTACCAAGCCAAGCAAAACAAGCGGCACAGCAATAACATGAAAGGCAAAGAAACGATTTAAGGTGGCATCTGCTACAACAAAGTCACCACGAATCCATAATGCTATGTCTGGGCCCACAAAAGGAACGGAACCAAATAGGTTGATAATAACTTGGGCACCCCAGAATGACATTTGACCCCAAGGTAATAGATACCCCATAAAGGCCTCGGCCATCAGCGCCATATAGATAAACATACCGAAGATCCATACTAGTTCACGTGGTTTTTTGTATGAACCATAAAGCACTCCGCGGAACATGTGCAAGTAAACGACAACAAAGAATGCAGAAGCCCCGGTAGAGTGTAGATAACGGATCAACCAGCCCCAGTTCACATCACGCATGATGTATTCAACAGAGGCAAAGGCCAATGCTGCATCGGGTTTGTAATTCATTGTTAGGAAAATACCGGTAACAATTTGAAGCACTAATATCAACATCGCGAGTGAGCCGAAGTAATACCAGAAGTTAAAGTTCTTTGGTGCATAATATTTGGAAAGATGATCTTCCCACATTTTTGTAGCGGGGAAACGTGCATCAACCCAGCCCATTAAACTAGAGAACATTATGCAGCTCCTTGTGCGTCTTCACCAATAACGATGCGATTATCGCCTTGGAAATAATGAGGGGGAACAACGAGGTTGGTTGGTGCCGGAACGCCTAAATAAACACGGCCTGCTAAATCAAATCTTGAACCATGACAAGGGCAATAGAAGCCACCTTTCCATTCAGGACCTAAATCTTCAGGTGCTAATTCAGGACGATAAGTTGGCGAGCAACCTAAATGCGTACAAACACCGACTAAAACAATAATTTCATCGCGAATTGCTCGGGTATCATTTTTGCAGTATTCCGGCTGTTGACTGGTCATGTCACTACTGGGATCTCGAAGTGTACTATTCAGTGACGCTAGATTTCCTAATGTTTCAGGAGAGCGGCGGATTATCCAAACCGGCTTTCCGCGCCATTCAACAGTCATTTGTTGGCCCATTTCAAGCTTACTAATATCTGCTTCAATGGGGGCGCCAGCAGCTTGTGCTTTTGCACTAGGCAACATAGATGTTACGAAAGGGATAGCAACGGCTGCGGCGCCAGCACCACCCACAACTACACTCGCAGCCGTGGTTAGAAAGCGTCGCTTACCGTTATCAACGGTGTTACTCATAGACAAAATCTCCAGTTTTAATCAACAAACCACTTATTGGGGCCTATTGTGTAGCGTCTATCGCAAATTTTAGAATTAAATATCTTAGTGATCTTACCATAGCTGTGGGAGTTTAAAATAAAAAAACCTGCTTAAAAGTGCTTAAAATCGATTTTGTGATTGATCAGTTTAAGAAAAGTTTCGGGAAAAATTCAATTTTAGTAATAGAGGCTTAAAACGATGTTTTGTTTTCTAGAAAAATGATGAATTCTGCGTAAAATAGCAAATGTTATACTGTATATGATAAACATCATAAAAAAAGTTAAGAAATAATAAGCCTATAAAAATTTTAGTATTATTTTTGCGCATGCAACACAAAGTACTTATTTTAGATTTCGGATCGCAATTTACGCAGTTAATTGCGCGTAGAGTTAGAGAACTCAACATATATTGCGAAATACATCCTTTTAACAGTGAAAAGTTTGATGTAGATGATTA
>NVVK01000024.1 GCA_002733335.1 Methylophaga sp. | reverse complement strand
ACAGCATCAGCCTTGCCTGTAAATACCCACCATGCATCTTTTAGCTTTTCACGCAATGTGCGGTATTTGTAGTTTTCAGGGCGGGCCTGGACCCATTTACCGTTAATTTCTGTTTGTTCTTCGCTGTTGCAAAAATTAATCATTATCTTTTTCCTTCTGTTTTGGTTTGTTGAAAACGTATTCCAAGGCCTCGCCTATGAGGGTTAACGCGCCTCCGTGACCATCACCAGTATCTACTATTTTATGTTTTTTTTGATCTTTTTTTTCTTTTGCTGCTTCTGGTAAGTCAGGATCATGAATCGCAGCCGTGTTATTAAACTCCAGAGGAGGGGGTGAAGGATGCAACCAAAGCGATACTGGCTGCGGTGGACGTTTTGCATATTCTAAGTGAACAGCGTGTTCTGAATCGACTAATGCCACACGGATTGCGTGTTCTTGTTTTGCCTCACGATCAGACAAATCTTCTAGTGTTGGCCGTTGCTGTAAATGAGCGACAACAAGCGATTTATAACGGCGTTTTAACCCCGGCCAAATGCGTAATGTTTTTGCCGTACGAATTTGATTTTGACTAATCCAATCGCCCTCATTTTCATCGATATCAACAACCGATAACGCTGTCAGCCATAGATACAAATCTTTATTCAGTTGCTTCGTGGGAAATAAGGCAATACTTGCCGGCAATCTAAGGGTTTCTTCATCTCGCCAAGCATATTGAGTATGTTTACCAATACCTGCAATACGCTGTAGCAGCGAGCGTTGTGCATGCACATCAGAATCAGTAGAACTTTCAACATGCAAGCCCCCTTCTCCACCCAATGCCCGGAAGAAAATACCTGCTGTGACACGAATATCGTCTAAATAGACAATCGCATCAGGGTAATTTGTTATTGCGTGCTTCGTTATAAATCGATGCCATGTTGAGCCGACTAGTTCTTCTAACATCGTTTACGATGTCCAATTTGGCGGTAGCCAAAACATAATGACAAAACAAAAAATAACTAAAGCAATAAACCAGTAAACAAAAGTTCTTTGCCTTTGGTTGGCATGGTGAGGAGGAAGTGGAATGCCACAATTGGAGCAGCTAACATCATCGGCTTTCACCGCTCGACCACAGTGGCTGCACAGTGACATTAAAAAATCTGACCAATCAATGGGTAGCGAAAATCAACGCCTTTTATTGCTTTGCTAAAGCCCATAACGCCCACCACCAAAAATGCGGGAACAATCAACATATAATAAAATTCCAAAGAGAATAATGCTGTCAGTGAATGGTAGCCATCCGTCAATAGAATAAAAATATTGATCGAAAGGAAAATAATGGTGCTGATGCTACTCGCAATTAAAGTTTGGCTTAGATGCTTTTTACCGACCGATGAAGTGTGTTGATAGCGTGCAAAATACAGCACCCACAGTGCGATATAAAAAACACCCACAAACAACAAATTACCAATAAAAAATGCTTCCGAAAACGCGGCGGTATTATCATTTGATTGATTCATCTTCATCTTATGTCATCTCTATTTTAGCGTTAACCACTTCCATCAGTGCTGACACCGTTTCTTCATCATCACTCAGTGGCTCAATAATCGCAGCACGACACGCTTCTACGGGATCAAATCCAGATTTAATTAAAGTTGCTGCATAGACCAATAACCGTGTTGATGCCGATTCTTCTAAATCATGATCTTTTAATATCCGCAATACATGTGCTAATTCAATTAACTGTGAAGCCGTATCCACGTCAATCGCTGTTTCTTGTTGAATAATCTCTATTTCAGTTGCTTTATCAGGATAATCAAAACGCATTGCAATAAAACGCTGGCGTGTTGAAGGTTTCATTCCTTTCAATAGATTTTGATAGCCGGGATTATACGATACCACCAACATAAACTCAGGCGCGGCCTTCAGCACTTCGCCGGTACGCTCAATGGGTAAAATTCGACGGTTATCTGATAAGGGATGCAATACAACTGTAGTATCTTTACGTGCCTCAACTACTTCATCAAGGTAACAAATTGCACCTTCACGCACCGCTTTGGTTAACGGACCATCATGCCAATACGTTTCACCATCACCAATTAAATGTCGGCCCACTAAATCAGCCGCAGTGAGATCATCATGACACGCAATAGTGTATAAAGGCCGTCCTAATTTAGCGGCCATATGTTCAATAAATCGTGTTTTCCCACAGCCTGTTGGCCCTTTTATAAGCAGCGGCAACTGATTATTATAAGCATGTTCAAATAACTCAACTTCATTGTTCTGAGCTTGATAATAGGGAATTTTTGTACTCTGTTCAGTCATTATTAATCCTGTGCCTATTTATGTGGCTCATAGCCATTCATAACAGCAAATTGTGCTGTGACCATATCCATTGAATTTACATGTTGTTCAAACCATTGTGGCCAAGCCGTAAAAACATATTCTGATAATAAGGCAATGTCATAGTTATGATTCCATGATGTCACCATCAATTCCATTTCTTCTAAAACACGCGCATGTTCACCTGAATGCATAGGGTACATGGGAAAATGTATGTCCATCATTAATTCATTTTCACGGGAAAAATGCGCTTGAGTATGTTCATACCACGCCTTTAAAGCGTGACTCAATGTAGCATTATCACTTTGTTGATAATCTGTAATAAGTTCACCCAATGACTGCACCATATCCAGTTCTTCAAAATGGGTATTATTCATAAAATCAAGTGCAACATGCGGAACCACCTCAGCGGTAAGCACGATCTTAGTCGATGACATCATATACTCCTTAGCCTAAACAGTAATAACGTAAGAAATTAAAATCCCTAAACACACTAGCCACAACCAACCAAACATGATTGCTCGCCATAGAAATGACACCCCCTTTAACTCCATAAAATCACGGATAATAAAGCTGCCTTTGATGATGGCCGTTAGCAGTAAAAACAACACGGCTGTCATGCCGTAATAATCTAGCTCACCTATGATATAAGTAGATACAGTCAGTGCCATCATGATCAGCCAGATCACATGTATGTTGTAATATTGTCTCATCGAATTATGTACACGAGTGGAAATAAAATAATCCAAACCAAGTCGACCATATGCCAATACGATGCGCCCGTTTCAACACCTGTATGGTTTTGGGCACTATACGCCCCACGTTTCGCTTTTATTGCTATGGCCGCTAAAATTATCATGCCTAAAATGACATGCAAAAAATGAAACATCGTCAGTGATAAATAAAACATATAGAACGTGTTGGTGCTTAAACTAATGCCTGCTGAGAATTTATCGTAATATTCCACTGACTTTAAAATTAAAAACCCTACTCCTCCCAGCAGAGCAGCATAAATCCAATGAATGCAACTCACCACTCTATCTTGCCGAATAGCATGTACTGCCCGCACCACAAAATAACTAGAAGTAATAAGCAACAACGTATTCGCTGCCCCTATTTCTTTATTCAATGTCAGTTGATATTGCTGAAACATTTCCGCATTGAGCAGTCGCATCACCGCATAAGATATGAAAAAAATACCAAATACCAGCAATTCCATAAAGATGAAAAACCAAATTGCTAAATCACCTGGTAGCAGTTTAGGTTCTAATTTAATTCGAGCAGAGGACACGACAACCTTAATTTAAATAATGAAGTCTATTTTGACATTTTAGCTGAGAGTTAGCCTTGATACGCATCAAGTTACTTTGAAAGAAATGATCTTTTAAGTTCTTCACCTGTCCATGAACATGTAAGCGTCCAGGTTGCAAATAAGATAAAGAGTGCATGAACAAAAACAAAATATGATATGACATAAACCCATGTCCACGGCGAGTCAAAACCACCCAATAAAATCATTAATGCTGTCACAACAATCAGTGCCGCACCGGCAGCTAAATTAGTTTTAATGCCTAACACGACATAATAGCGATCAATTGTATTTGGCTCCGTTTTTAACGTCATAAAAAGTAATACTAAGAAACCTACAATAGGGAAAGCCGTTAAGTTTAATAATGAAAATAAAGCGGCGCTCGATGCTCTATTTAACTGTGATGTATCTGTTTTCATGATTAGACCTTTATTTTTTAGCTTCTCTTAAACAAATATACCGCCATAATGGCGGTATATTCTTCAATCATCAAACCTTGAATAACTTATTCACTATTCAACATCTGCCACTTCTTTACCTTTTGCAAAAAAACTATATATATACAAAAGGAGCCCGGCAAGGAAAGTAAACCCAGCCACTTCACGTAACCAGTAGAAGTTGACCAATTCATCTTGCACTGCCATAAATGGCATCGCATCTTCCATATAACGTTGTAAATAAACTTGCATAATACCGGCACCCGTCAATAATAAGGTTAGTGCAACCATAGATAAGGTCATCAACCAAAAAGCGCGCATTTCAAGTTTCTGAGCTGTTTCATTTGCTGCTTTTTGTCCCCGCATTAGCGGCATTGAATATGAAATCATCGTCAACACAACCATTACATAGGCACCATAGAATGCCATGTGGCCATGTGCCGCCGTGATTTGAGTTCCATGCGTGTAAAAGTTAATGGGGGCTAATGTATGTAAGAATCCCCACACACCTGCACCTAAAAATGCCATTACTGCCGTTCCTAATGCCCATAAAACAGCGGCTTTATTAGGATGGTCACGGCGACGTTTGTTGACAACATTAAATGCAAACAACATCATCATAAAAAATGGAATCGGCTCTAATGCTGAGAAGATGGAACCCAGCCACTGCCAATATCCAGGTGTTCCAATCCAGAAGAAATGATGCCCGGTCCCGACTAATCCTGAAATCAATGCCATTGCAATAATGATATATAACCATTTTTCAATCACTTCACGATCAACACCCGTTACTTTAATCAATACATACGCTAATATTGAAGCCATGATTAATTCCCACACACCTTCTACCCATAGATGCACAACAAACCACCAGAAGTATTTATCTAGCACAATGTTATCTGGGTTGTAGAAAGAGAATAAGAAGAATACCGCTAAGCCGACTAAACCGGTTAACAATACGACGTTAATAACGGTTTTCCGACCTGAAAGTATGGTCATTCCAATATTAAAGATAAAGGCTAAGGCAACGATAACAATGCCTATTTTAGTAATAGTAGGTTGCTCTAAAAACTCACGACCCATTGTGGGTAACAAGTCATTCATTGTAATCTCAGCCAATCGTGCATAAGGCACTAACAAATAACCGAGAATAGTTAACACGCCTGCCGCTAAGAATATCCAAAACATCACTTTCGCTAACATGGGTGAATACAATTCTCGCTCCGCTTCTTCYGGTACCAGAAAATAGGCAGACCCCATAAAGCCAAATAATAACCAAATAATCAATAAATTGGTGTGTACCATTCTAGCAACGTTAAATGGGATTTCAGGGAATAAAAAATCTCCCATTACATACTGTAACCCCATGGTAACGCCAAATAAAATTTGGCCTAAAAACAGGCCAATGGCAGCAATAAAATACATTTTTGCAATGCCTTGTGATTCATATTTCATACTTATCTCCCCTTAACCTTGAATATTTGGTGGCCAGTCTCTGGCAGTTTTAACRCCRTCRACATATTTYAAAAACTGAGCAACAGCYTCMANATYCNTCMTCTGTTARRTTGAATTGYGGCATRCTACGACGCCCSKKAAYMCCWTCARCAGGACGAKAYWTAATAAARSCTTTGATTGCATCAGTGCTCTCACCAAAACGGGTATACACATTCCCTAATTCAGGGGCAAAATAAGCGCCCTCACCCAATAACGTATGACAACCAATGCAATTGTTTACTTCCCATACGCGTTTACCTTCTGCAACTTGTTCGGTCAGGTTTTCTCGATTATCTGTTGCGGGCAATCGATTAACGGTATCTATCGTTAATCCAATAAGTACTAGAAAGAAAAACACCGACCCCCCATAGTAAATATTGCGGGCCATGCCCTTAGTAAAGGTTTCTCTCATCGCACATCTCCTGTTTTAAATAGCCCCAAAATTATACCTAAGCGATAATTTTCGAGCATTGACTTACATCAAGTCATGCTATGAGTATGTGTTTTCGTGAGTGGTCTAATGTGTCTAAAGTGAGATTAACTGGCGTAATTTTTCAATGTCGAGCAATTCGATTTCTGAACCTTCTAAACTGATTAATCCTTGTTTAGAGAGCTCTTTTAATGTTCTGGATAAGGTCTCAGGTTTAATCGATAGTCGTGAAGCGACAACATGCTTCGGTGCAACTAAAGTGACATCAGCGCGATCATTGCTATCGGCAGGAATATGGCTTAACAGATAATCTACCAAACGAAATGTTGCATTATGTAATGTTAGCCTATCCATTTCATTGACCATCCAATGCAATCTTTGGCTTAATTTCCCTAACAAATTGATACACAAACTATTAGAGGTATTCAGCATTTTGAGATATGCCTWCGCATTAATACCCACTACTGTCGAAGAGGAAAGCGTGACGGCTGAAACAGGATATCTTGAGCCACCCAAAAAGAGCACGGCCTCAGCAAAGGTTTGACCAGGGCGAATTATTTCAAGTACTTTATCATCACCATTGGGCGCTAAACGCTGTATTTTCACACCACCTGACACCAGAAAATAGATATACGTTAACATATCACCTTGCTCAAAAAGCGTGCTGTTATCAGGTAACTGTGTAGCATGGAACGTTTGTGAAATTTTGTCAAAATCTTCTGTGTCTAGCGGCTGTAGAAGAACACACTGACGCATTGTGTTTAAAATAAAATCATTTAATTCAATGCGTTTAACGGCTGTATTTTTCATTCTAATTGCCACCGGTTAGATAATGCTGTTAATGGGTCAAAGTAGCAAAATTTCCAGCTACGACCATTTGCCCTTGCCCCCCAATACATACCAACAATAGTATCAAAACTGACAAGCTAACTCATTAAACCAATGCTGCCCAAACAACTCGACACAAACAGCAAAAGTAGTTACATAATATCATTCTTTAGTGTTGCCGCGAAGGTGAGTTCACCTTAGCTTCAATAATGTCTGGGGCAACAATTAAAGTCATCGACCATGAAATCACATCCTAATGCTGAACCATTAACAATATTAGAATGACTTATCCCTGTGTTAGCTCTTCTAGCCTAGCAGATTATCTGCTAATCTAAACCTCTACTTTTATTCACCAATGGCTATATTATGTTCAAAAAACTCATCATCACTGCCCTTCTTTTCATGCCACTGTTAGTGAATGCTGAGAGTGAAGATGATGCGGAAATTCATCAGCAATTACGACAGCTACTCACTGGGATTGAAACAGCTGTTAATACTGAACATTACGCCGATTTGAATACTTTTTTCCACCAAAATTTACGTGTAACAACCGTGAATCAAAATACAATCTCATCCTATGCTGATATGCAGGCTTATTTTAAAGACTGGTTCGGGGAGGACGGATATTTAGTTTCATTAAAAATGACACTGAGTCCCGATGCTTTAACTGAGTTGTACCATAATAAAACCATGGGAATTGTTAGAGGCGATGGGATTGAGAAATACAAATTAAGCGATGGCCGCGATATTGATTTAAAAACCCGTTGGACAGCGACAGTGATTAAAGATGATGGCGGGCAGTGGCGGATATTAGCATTGCATCTTGGTACTAATTTTTATGATAATGCAATTTATCATGAGACTAAAAATTACTTAACCAAAATGGGCATCATCGGCACTGTACTTGCCCTTGTATTGGGCGTGGGGCTTGGCTTTTATCTGCGTGGCAGAAAACGCAAAGGCACAGCGTAAATTAGTGTTTTCGGTAATGGGCTTCGAATAGCTCTAAAGCAATATGCATATAAGGCCGATCAACACGCATAGTTTGTGCTTTAGAGACTGCATCCCATGCTTGTTGTTTAGTAAATCCTTGCGTTATTAACCATGCACAGCCCACCAGTACGCTACGAGATAGCCCAAACTTACAGTGAACATAAATATTGCCCTGCTGTTTTTCAGCGCTAATGATCGCACAAATTTGTTGCAATTCAATAGGGTCTGGAATGGCTAAATCTAATAACGGCTGATAGATGTAACTGACTGTTTCAGGAATAACATTATTCACTTCTGGCGCTAGATCAATGATTGTTTTGATTTTATTTTTCTGTATCAGTGCTTCATCTTTTTTATTTAAACTTCTGCCAATCCAAATACCATTTGCAATTTCGACCATGGCGGGGACTTTCTTTTTCCATAGATGCCAAGCAATATAATTTCCCAACAAATACGGCCAGAAAAGCAGCCAAGAGAACCTTTGAATTTGGCCTCTTTTTTTATTGCTAATGTCGTTAATGCCTAGCATATACAGGCCGGCCAAAATCAACAGACTTAATGCTATCCACGCACTGAGCCAAACTAGATACTCGGTTTTAAAAGCGAGTACGGTAAATAGAATGCTAACAATAAGATAACGTAGCGCTATATAAATATGTTTAGGGCTAACAAAGCGCAGTGGTGGCCATGTTTTCCCTTTGGCAGGGATCAAATAAAATGTCAGTAATCCAGCCATAAAACCAGTGGGTAAATCAATAAAATGATGTTGATATACAAAAAGTGTTGAAACCGCAATTAAGCTAAACCAAAAGACTGAGAACCAACGCCAGAAGCCTTTAAGATGCATGAAATAAATGTAACCCACCACCATGCTCAGGCTGACATGTAATGAAGGTATTTGGTTATAAGGTAAATCTGCGGCCAGCCCTGAAAATATAGGTTTTGCCCAACCTTCTACCATGGGCTTATCAAGGCTAAACTGCAAAGGGATAAGCAGGAATAACACTACCGCGAAYGCAATCGTAAAGCCTAATCGGAGTGCATGCCTTTGTATTTCATCTCTAGTGGAGACCAGTAAAAAGCTAAAACCAAACAGTAAATCGACTGACATATACGGCACAATCATTTCTGGAATAAAGGGGATTGCATGCTCCCAGTCGAACATAATACTGGCGAGGGATGGATATAATGCAGTAAGCTGATTTGCCGTGCCATAGGTAAGAAAAAAGAAGGGCCCTAAAAATAGCAACCATAACAGCCGCTCTTTAAAGATAACACGTGCCTCTGGTCTAGCGTCGAATATCATTGTGCCGAATATTACTTAAACGCAGTAGATACAGTAAATATACCTGCATTATCTATCCACATTTTTTGCGGTTTAAAGCCAACACTTTCGACGAGTTGATTCATTTCTGCTTGTGAACGTGGCCGCATTATCCATGGCTTTTGCTCTCGGTTAACCATGGTGCGTGCAATGAGTTCCAGTTGCGGGTGCCAAGGTTGGTTGGTGTAAATTAAAATGCCATTTTGAGGCAACCGGTCATAAATCCCTTGTAATGATTTTAAGATAAGCGTGTTATCTGCAAACAGTTCATACAAGCCAGAAACGATAATAATATGAGGTTGTTGAGACGTGTTTTTAATAGATTCCACATCGAATGCATCTCCGCTAAGGTAAGTCACAGAATCATCTAACCCTCTTGAAGCGGCCAATGCTCTTCCCTCCTCTAGCCCTGCTTCATCAAGATCTCTACATGTTGCAGACAATGATTCGTCATTCAGTTCTGCTAATACGTTCAATAGATAACGACCTGGCCCAGCAGCGACATCCATCAGATGTATTTTAGATTGAGTTTGCTTCTGTGTGGCGATAGACTCGATCAGTGCTTGCTGTAAATCTTTGCCGCGTTGACGAATACCAACCCAACCAACAGAATCAAGGTATTGTCGATCAATCATTTTACCAATGGATGTTAGCCCATGCGCCTTGTTTGCATAAACATAATTCAACATGCTGCCAGAATCAAAACCATATTTCCAACCTATTTGCATGCCTTTGCTTAGTTTTCCACCAATATGTTTTAACGCAAAAGCAGTGGCAAAAAAGTAATATTTCTTCCAGTTGCTTGCAGGTAATACTTGTTGCAAGGCTGTATATGTTTTGCTGTTTTCACCCTGCGTAAGCAAGTCTGGTTTTGCTCTGTGCTGCGTAAAGCAGTTGTTAATAAATGTTTGTGCACAGGCAATGGGGCGAGCACGTTCCACCTCATGATAAATCTCATGAAAAAAACCTGGGTAGAGAGATAATTCTTTCGTGCTACTGCCTAGATTTTCAATGAATTTTTCTTGTGCGCTACGCTTAACCACCCAATCGTTACCTGCCGATAATACTAATATAGGAGCAGTAATGGTATGTGCATCGGCAAGTACGCGCTGGGCAGTGTCGTATAGGCTAGTTAATACTCGCACCGCGATATCAGCTGAAATTAAATCGTCATTCAATCGTGCTGCCGCCTCTTCTTTATCGTGTGTCAGCATATTGGGTTTCACATAACTGCTAATAAAGGCATCGGCTTTAAATTTTTGCCATAAACGCAATGCAGGGTAAGCCAATGGCACATATAACTTTATGCTGAAAGCGGGCGCACCTAATACCGCACCACGAATATTAGGAGCGTAATCATGTAGCCACGTTGCCACGGTAACGCTACCAACGCTGTGGCCCATGACCACCATTTCTTCAACTGGAATAGTATAGCTTGCCGTAATATGACCAATAAAAGCTTCCACATCACGCACTACATCCATAAAGTGCTCCGCATCACCCCGTTTTCCAGGTGATTCACCGTGCCCACGAGCATCCCATGCAAAAACAGAAATATCGTTAAGTGCTAATTTTTCAACTAAATCTTGAAAGCGGCCAGAATGCTCATGCCCACCATGAAACAATACTAATGCTTTGCTTTGAACCTTACCGTTTGGGTGCCAAGCACGATAAAATAATTCGCTGTCATCAAAGGTTTTAAAGCGATGCTCTGTCGCTATAAGTTTAAGCTTAGTTTTAGTTGTCATGATTTGTTATTTTAGGTTAAGTTCTAGAGATTATGCCGTAATTTCTGCGGACACGATTAAAAATCGTTCAACAAAGCATAAGGGTATATGATAATTCGATATTGGGAATATCGATCCCTCCGTCATAATACTCTTAAATTGCAAGTTACAGCGTTTATTGGTAAGTTGATTACACTTACCATCTATATAATCAATCTATTAATTAAAAGGGATTTACCGTGTCTTTTGTTGTTTCTCACGATTTTATTAAAGCGACCACGCATGTTGAATTAAAAGCATATCGAGATAAAGTGGCGCGTGATGAAGAAAATCGTAAAAGCTATCTAACATCTACAGATATTGAAGTTGAGCCTAGTCAGTTATCACTTGACGCGTTAAAAGAGATGGCCGAGGTTGCTAAAACGTTAGATGACGCTAAATCAGTAAGTGCACTTGAGGTGATTTTTCTTGCTCGAGACGGTCAGTTTGATTCGGTTATTCCTAATTTTAAAGCCTTTTCATCGGTACTTGAAGCCTATTTAAAAGATAAGCTCATTGATGGTTGGCTCTATTTTAAAAAGCAAGATGACAGGTTATACCCTGTACTTGTCACCCATATTAGCTATAAAAAATCGACTGAGCATTTTTCAGAATCTACACTGCTGCATGTCTGCCATGTTTCACCTAATACGGACCGAGGCTATTATGGCTTTGAGCATGACTATGTCTCATTTTATCCGGGCGATGTCATTCAAAAAAGAATTGCGGATGCACTTGAATTAAAAGGCATATTTAAAGAAACACCAGAACTTAAAGCTGAATATGAAACAAGCTATGATCGTTATTGCCAGTTGATTAAAGATCAGTTCTCAGAACAGTTTGTTGCTAAAGGCAATATCTATACGAGCAAAGAGAATCGCGTGCCCAATGGCACGTTTGTTGACGTTAAAGTGATTAACGATATGTCTGCTCGAGACGTTAAAACACATCAACAGTTTAGAGAATCATGCTTAGCAGATGGACAAGAAAAACTATTAGCCTTACCTGTATGGTCATTAGTTCGCGTGTTTAATTTAACAACACATGATTATATTTGGCTTCATGCTGATTATTTAACCCCTTATCAATATGATAAATCATTAAAAGATAAATTGATTTTACCTAAGAGCCATCGTGATTTACTCGATGTATTGACTACCAATGTTGAGGCGTTTAGTGGTGACATTATTGATGGTAAAACGGCGGGGAATGTCATCTTATGCAAAGGCATTCCGGGTGTCGGCAAGACATTAACGGCAGAAGTGTATTCTGAAATTATTGAACGGCCATTATATCTGCTTCATTCAGGATCGTTAGGCACCACGGCCAAAGATATTGAAGAAAATTTAAGAATAGTATTTTCACGCAGTGAACGCTGGGATTGTGTGCTGCTACTAGATGAAGCTGACGTGTTTATCGTAAGAAGAAATGACAATATTGAACAAAATGCCATTGTCGCTGAGTTTTTACGCACCATGGAATATTTTAATGGTTTATTGTTTATGACCACCAATCGTCCTTATGATATTGACGAAGCGATTATATCTCGCTGTGCTGCAATCATAAATTATGAAGCACCCACCCAAAATGATGCCCCTAAAATTTGGCAAGTGTTAGCTGAACAATATGGCTACACCTTATCTGAGACCTTATTATCACAACTATTAGAAACCTTTGAAGGCATAACCCCGCGCGATATTAAAATGTTGTTAAGGCTCGCATTACGTGTGGCAGCCAATAAAAAAGTTGAACCTGATATGGATGTATTTCGTCAATGCGCCATGTTTAGAGCGATAAAAATGGTAGAAATTTAGGCCAGGTTTATTCATCGGAAGCATGCCTAAATTACCTCAGGAAATAGTGATGAGACAAGGTTTTAATTATAAATAAATTTGATCAAGCCTTTGCTTTCTATCATAAAATAAAGCATACCGTTTCGCCCAATCAACCTACCTTTTCTCAGTGCTCATGCTAAGATGCTTTAAACGACACTTTTAATGAATTTGACCCAACAATTCCACAAGGTGTATTTTATTTTATATAAAGGTGTGTTTTAAAATGATAAACCATTGTTTTATTAGTGCAAGGCTTAACTTATCTTTTTTATACACCTTCCACTCACGTTTTATACACCTTTAGGAGGTGTATAATAATTGTTAGCTTCCCTTGAGCATCTGTGCAGTATTCCAACTTAGGTATTTATGAATAAAAAGTACAAAGTTCGCATAGATCGGGTTATTCAATATATTGAAGCTAATCTAGCTCACAAAATCTCATTGACTGAAGTGGCAAATATAAGTCATTTTTCGGTATATCACTTTCACCGAATTTTTACGGGCATTGTCGGTGAAACCATCAATGATTACATCGTTAGACGAAGACTTGAGCGAGCAGCCAACTTATTGATTTTTAAAACTGAGCTATCCGTCACTCAAATAGCTTTAGATAATGGGTTTTCGTCGAGTGCCAATTTTTCAAAAGCAATAAAGCTTCATTTCGGGTTTAGTCCGTCAGAAATACGAAACCCAGACAAAGTTAAAGATAGCAAGATTGGAAAAATATCTAGCAAGTATGGAAAAGATTTTAACCCCTCTGATTTGTATCCTACTCGCATCACAAATGAAGTGATGAGTAAAACCAACTTAGAGGATACAAATATGAGTATTGAAGTAAGAGAACTTGATCGCCAGCGGGTATGTACTTTGGCTTCAGAGCGCGGTTATGAACCTGACGCGATTTATCAAGCATGGGATAAACTGATAGATTGGGCTGTCTGTAATGGCATAAAAAAAGGCGAGCAAAAACGCTTTGCCTTTGCTTTTGATAACCCAACAGTTACACCAGTCGATAAATGTCGTTACACTGCTTCGGTAGTGATTGGTGAAGATGTACAAGTTAAGTCACCATTTACACTGTCTGAAATACCGAAAGGCAAATACGCTGTACTCTATTTTAAAGGTAGCCCAGAAGAAACAATTAAGGCTCAATTGAGTATCTATTCTGATTGGTTACCTAATAGCGGATTTGAACCAGATGATTTTCCAATGTTAGAACGTTATCTGAACGATGCAAGAGTTGACGGGCATGTAGAAATGGAAATCCACGTTAAACTTAAGGGAATATAGGTGTTTGCGTAATAAGCTAACAAGCATGTCAACCGGACAATTTTTTGCTACGCGCTTTTGTGCATTTCGCTTCGCTACATTTTTGCACAAAACCACTTCACAAAAAACTGCCGGTTACATGGGCGTTCCCACCGCCAGCGGCGGTGGGAACGGTGAGTTAACCTACTTGAACAATCTGGCTCACCCCCGCTGGGGATGAGAACAAATCGTTCAAGCGTACACTTTGCACGCAAAGCTGAACGCCTTCTGATATAGTTAAATTATGAAATTAGCATTACATAATTCAACCACATCAGAACGTGACGCTTAACTCACCGTTAGATTCTATCGGAGTAACTGGAAGTATGAGAGAGAATATAGCTGCAAGAGCTATTGATGCAGGAGGGAAGCTAACTGTCAAAAGTGCGCTTAATCCAATACTATGGCTCTGCGCCATAGTTTCTATACCTGGATTATGTACCATTCCATTTATTAATACAGTACCAATCTGGCTAATTATCTTGATATGTGGGCCGGTAGTTACAGCAATGTTAGGTTTCTTGATTTTATTAACTATCGACAGAGATAAGCTACAGTCAGAAGAATACCAAATAAGAAAACAAACTTTAGAGTATATGCAACAAAAAGGGCAGGCACTACCATCACTAGGAAATGAT
Source organism: Methylophaga sp. (assembly GCA_002733335.1). Classification (GTDB taxonomy): domain Bacteria; phylum Pseudomonadota; class Gammaproteobacteria; order Nitrosococcales; family Methylophagaceae. The sequence continues at coordinate 23,775 of NVVK01000024.1, read as the reverse complement.
GCAGAACTTATTACTCCCCCGGAGCTTAGAAGACTTCTGGAGGAAGAAGAATGAAATCATATATATTTGTATTTAACGGTGGCGCAACTGAGCGCGAGAAATTAACTGAAATTCTTAATCGTGTTCCTGAAGTCTATACATGGCGTTTCGACATGGTGTCTTGCTTTTATATTCTTTCTAATTCCACGGCCAAAGAAATAGCCGCGTCAATAAAAGCCCAATATCCTTCAATTGGCCGCCATGTCATCACGAAACTTGGAGATGAATACTGGGGAAATCTAACAAGTGAAAGTTGGCATTTCTTAGAAAATTGCGAAGTTGCACCCGAATCTAACAAATAAATCAACAGGAAGCCTACTTCGTAGGCTCCTGTTATTTAGGCGTTCCCACCGCCAGCGGCGGTGGGAACGGCGAGTTAACCTACTTGAACAACCTGTGCTCACCCCCGCTGGGGATGAGAACAAATCGTTCAAGCGTACACTTTGCACACAAAGCTTAACGCCTTCTGATATGATTCAATTATGAAATTAGCATTACAAACTAAAAGGGGACGCTACCCTTTTAAAGTAATATTAGATTCATTGCCACCATGGTTGCGTCATAAACTCAAACTGCTCTAAATAACTTAGTATAGGAGTCGTAACCATTAACATCGATCCGACAGTCGAAACAATAAATGCATATTTATAAATATAACTCAGAAAAATAAATCCTTTACTCTGCGTTTTTTTAAACTTATTTTTTATTAAAAAACCAAAAATATAGTGCATACGATAATAAGGTAATGAACTACATTCATATAAATCACTTTTCCACAACGCCCTATAATTTTTCTCTATATATGAAATATACATTGGCGTTATTACTAAAAGACAAATAGGGAAGATAATTATCAAATCTGCAAAATAATTTATTAATACCACAATCTAATGCTCTTTTTCATATTGTTTATGATAGTTACGAATCACAAGAGGTAGCCAGCTTGATTGTTCATTCAGGAGATCAAGAGGCCAGCCTGAGGTTCCTCTTGATTTTGTAGGTCTAATGTTTATTTACTGTATCGATGCCTTGTTTTGCATTTTCAATATCAGCTAAGCTCATCTTTTTAAGTATTTCACTTTTTTTATGTTCAATATCTTTAAAACCATTTTTCTCAGCTAATTCCCAATAAGCATAAGCTAAGACATAATCAAGATCAACGCCTTCACCTTTATAATAAAGGTCACCTAAGGCATTTTGTGCTGGAGCGTATGCATAATCTGCTGCCCGCTTCATCCAGAGTGCACCTTGCACTTTATCTGGTTCCATACCTTGCCCTAGCTTATACATTACCGCAAGGTTATATTGCGCTTCTCTGTATTCCTGTTCAGCCGCTTGTTCAAACCACTTTACCGCCTCGGTGTAATCTCTATCAACACCTTGACCATTCAAATACAAAAACCCTAGGGTATTTTGAGCAATTACATTCCCCTTCACTGCTGCTTTTTTACATTTAGCTAGATACTCTTTTGCTGACACTTTTTCAGTTTGACTCACGCTTGATCCTGTCTTATTTATGGTAAATTCGCACAGTGTAGCATTGAGCGATAAATATACTCTCTGCTTTTAATCCAGTATTCACTCTTTTTAACGTAGAACAGTGTCCACTATAGTATTAACTAAGGAATTTTTATGGGTTTACAATCAATTAAGTTAGCTGACCCCTTAGGATTCTGGTGAATCTGTCGAACATCATTCTTCGGCAAGCTCAGGACGAACGGGAAATATCTTAAAACTCAAATACAAAATACTCCAGCTCATCTTTATCGATAATTTTATCTTTACTCAAATCCGTGAAGATAACWGCATAAAGGGGGCCATTCTGTTGGGTAATACTATATTCTTYGCTATTAAGTCCAAGTGTAGAAATTGAAATGCCATGTCTGTTCGTTTCAAGCTTTATAAGCCGTGAGTTGTATAAATAATTATGCGCGATATTATCAATATAAATCGTTGAAGAAGGTCTTCTTTCTGCCGCTATACCACTACCCGGACTGTAGAAACTTACTTCATCAGTATGAAGACCAACACGCACTTTTTTAAAAATGCTATCGTCAGTCCAGATACACACCTGAAAAACATCGTTGTCAGCATATATAGGCAGGCTCAAAAGAAAGGGGCTTTTATTCAGTTTTACTACAGCTCTAGCTTCTGCATCAATAATTGATGATTTCAGCTTAACATTCTCGCCTTCTTGAAATACTTCCATTCCTAAAATGAGTGAATGAAGATTTTCATTAGATGTTAAATGTTGAGATTCGTCTTCACAGCCAGATAGTAAAAATAAACTAAATACAGGAAGTAATATAAATTTCATAGTTTAATTTTAACGTGAAAATATCTATTTTAATTGATTATCCCAATCAATAACAGTCCGCAATCAAATGAAATCCCCATATAAACAGATGTCTAAACGAATGGTAATGTGGACCCTATTCAGAAGATTAAGCGGTAATAGGCAAATATCATTAATAACCTTTAGCTTCTTAATTATAGGTAGATGATGTATATTGTTGCAAATGATTCTTATTTACATTATTCGTATAGCTAATAGCGATCTAAAGTCGTGATGAAGCGTGTCTCTTTCAATGAGTTTATAAATTTTGCAGCGACTATGCAAAAAAAAGACTATGCCGAACAAGTGAAATCATCGCCCTGCATGATATTTGATATTCCACCACAATATGGAAAAGGACGAATTTTTACCACTCCCTTAATAGGAGGTGCAGGCCTTGTAGTAATGGAGACTTGCTTTAATCAAGATATTGAAATATATGCTGAAGGCACTAGCCAAGAAAGTTTAAGTATCACCATGTGTTTACAAGGTAGCCTAGAAAGCCGTGGCAAAAACAGAGACCCACATATAATTAAACAGAATAACACGCTATTTGCTCGTTATTTTGATGAGCAAGAGCTGCTGTCATCTTGTTTTAAGGCAAATGAAAACAGTTGTTTTATCACCATCCAATTTAGTTCGGATTGGTTGGCGACGGCTGATGAAAGCTCGACATTAGACTTATTAACCACACCCATTTGGCAAGGCGCTTATCACTCAGGTATTGCATCGCAGTTGATGTTATCACTTGCTCATGAAATTGTGACTGCAACGAAGGCTAATGAATTACAGCATCATTATATTTCGGCTAAAGTGCTGGAGTTGTGGTCACATCAAATAACTTTATTACGCCGCTTATCTCCGTCAGACGCTCAGGATGAACGACGGTTAAAAGAACAGGATATTGCCTCGATTCATCATGCTGCTAAAGTATTAGTTGAGGAAATGGCCGAGCCACCAAGCATATTAGAGCTCTCTCGCCGAGTTTCTATTAATGATAACAAGCTAAAGAAAGGTTTTAAGCAGGTCTATGGTATGACAGCTTTTGCCTATTTGCAGCAACAGCGGTTAAACAAAGCCAAATCATTGATCTCTGAACATCACTATAGCGTGATACAGGTGGCGGCTATGGTAGGCTTTAAAAGTAGCAGTCATTTCTCTAAGATCTTCAAGCAAACATTTGGCGTTAGCCCGAAACAATTAAGACTATCTGCTTTAACGGCTTAGATTCCAAATAACCACGCCAAAATAGTAAAACTCCGCCCAGCGCCTAAATCACTCCGTACACCGCCTAATCCTCTATAAGTAATAATTTATCATAGCCACTTTAATCGTAATAATTATCATTTGTGTCTGTTGTCATTTAAACACGCAACATTCACTTTTTGGTTTATACATTTTCTGAGGATTATATGAAAAAAAGAAAAGTGAACACACTCGTTTTATTGGCATTATTTTCTCCCATGATGGTGTTAGCTGAGCATACTACGCAGGATASATCAGATGCAGCTACCGACTTGTATACTTTGGATCCATTAATTGTCACCGCTGATCGTCGAGAACAACACGCCYTTGATGTGCCGACGAGTATTCAATCATTTGATCGCAAAGCCATCGACCATGGTTTATATGAAAATACAGATGAATTAATAAGAGCGGTACCTAATGCTCATATTAGCCAACAGCGAGCGGGCACAGGCGAGACCAACATTTCTATGCGGGGTGTAGGTACTACAACCGTCAATGTAGATCAAACCATTGGATTTTATGTTGATGATATCCCCGTTACCAGCGTCTCTGAGTTTGGTCTTGAGTATTTTGATATTGACAGCATTGAAGTTTTACGTGGTCCACAAGGCACACTTTATGGCCGTAATGCTTTGGGGGGCGTTATTCATATAAAAACAGCTCAACCCGAGCACGAACAAAAAGCCAAACTGACTACTAGTTATGGTTCTGATAATGAAAAACGCTTTTCGGTGATGGCAAATACACCCATTATTTCAGATAAGGTGCTGGGGCGATTTAATTTCTTACACGCTAGTCGCGATGAACGTATTAACAGTAGTGTTGATGGGCTTGACGATATTGATGATTTACACCTTAATGCAGCACGAGGTAAGCTTCTATTCCTCCCCAATGATCGCCTTAGATTATTAGTCTCAGCTGATTTTTTAGACTCTAAACAAACCACTGGAATAGGTGATTTTGTCACGGCAACTAAACAGGGAGTGAATACACTACGCCCTGCTGTGATAGAGAAAAAAAGTAATGGCATTAGCTTAGAGGGCCAGTATCAGTTTGACAATATGAAATTGGTCAGCCTAACCAGCCTTCGTCACCACGATCAGCAGGGTCAAGGTTCACGACCAGAAACAGAAAACTATAGCCCATTGAACCCCATGACGGTTGTGTTTAACAATGACTTTACAGCAGCCTTAGATCAAACCACCATTACCCAAGAATTTAGACTTGAATCAACAGATGAACAGCCTCTTAGTTGGATAGCCGGTATTTTCTTACAAAGAAATGATGCTGACCGAGTTAGCGATATCATTAATATACCAACAAACCTGTATGAACGTTCTTTCGCTGATACTAAAGATCGCTCTATCGCCCTGTTTACAGACGCGACTTATGAAGTGGATCCACAATTTTCAGTGACGGCCGGTATTCGTGCATCATGGGATAAAAAAGAACTTGATTATCGCCATGAAGGATCGTTTTTACCTTTATTTGGAGCCAACTTCGCTCCCAATCAAACACTGAATCAAAAGCAAAGCTTTAATGATGTCTCTCCACGACTGGTATTTGAATATAAATTAACGCCAGATGTGAATATTTATACAAAAGCATCACGCGGCTATAAAACCGGTGGCTTTAATACTGAGTTTGTAGCATTAGGTACATCATCCTATGGCAAAGAAAGTATTTGGAGCTATGAAGCGGGAATAAAGTCACGATTATTAGATGGTCGATTAGAAATGGACTTAAATATCTTCCATATGGACTGGTCAGATCAACAAATGCTGATATTTGCCAATGGTATTTCACAAGTCTCTAATGCAGAAAAGTCAGAATCTAAAGGTATGGAATTTCAAGTTCGAGCAAGGCCAGTAGAAAATGTCTTTTTAAGTGCATCTTTAGGCTATGTTGATGCTAAATTTACTGATACACCGCCAAGTCTTAATGTCGATGGCAACCAGCAACCTAATACACCTGAGTGGTCTGCATCAATAACAGGTCAAATTGAGCAACAGTTGTTTACTAATACACTCGGCTTTATCCGGGTAGATGTTTCCTACCAATCATCATTCTACTGGGATGTTCAAAACACACTTGAAGAGCCTAATCATACCTTTGTTAATCTGAGCACCGGAATAGAAACCGATGATTATGAAGTAACCTTATTTGCCAAGAACTTATCTGACGAAGAATATCGCGTGTTTGCTCTTAGCGGAACCCCAGGGTTTTTTGGTGACCTAGCACAACCAGGTCACGGTCGTGAAATAGGCATTCGAGCCTCAATTAAATTCTAATCAGCGTTAAGCGAAAATTAACTTACTTACAATGAATAAAAGGTGTGGTATGAATAACAACAAATGGAATGCGGTCGTTTTCTGGGCTTTAGCCATGTTGAGTTTACTTGGCATAACCCTATTTGCTTTTGTTGAGGTGGTAAATGTGCTGTTACAACAGCCCGTTGATCCTAAAAAACTGGCTGATGTGAGTGCAGAGGTAAACCCATTTGATCATGCTAATGAGATTAGACTACTTTACATGTTTATTTGCTTCTTACCCTTTGCATTTATGTTGCTGTTCAATAGCAAAGTTTGGCAGTGGGTCAGTGCCGCTTTAATTACGGTGCTGACCATTGTTAACTGCATGGATGCAATAGAACACTTTTTAAAAGGTGATATTGTATTTTCAATTGTATTCATGCTTCTTGTAGGTGGATTGGGGATGCTGTCTGTTTTATTCACAGTAAAATGGGCCAGAGATTCTAACCATCCTATTGACTAGGTATTTAGACATACCTTTTGATTGCTACTCGTTCATGGTGAGCCTGTCGAACCATTATCCTTCAACAAGCTCAGGACGAATGGGAATCACTCAAAAATTAGTGTTAAGAAAATAAAGGAGTCATCGATTTAAGCCTCAGCGCTTGTCTTCTCAAGAAAGGCTATACAAAATACTGCCCCGAGCTACTTGTGTATCCCCTGCGAGTGCAATACTGACATTCTTCTTTCCCAGAAATGATTCGCTAACAACAACGTCTTTAACTTCAAAGCTGTCTTCTGCTATTCGCACTCTACTTCCGACTAAAAATTTAATTTCTGCTGTTGTCATCGATTCAAATATAGGATTTCTACCACTAACAATTACACCAATATCTTTCACAGAAAATGCATCTTCCACGTGCATTATTTCTTTCATGTTAACCTCCAACTTTAGGTGGCTGAATAAACCACAGCCTTCAAGCAACTTGAAATAAAACAAAAAGAATGACTATATTGCATCATTCTTTAGTGCTGCAGCAAAACAAATATGGATAAAGTCTTCCACATCCAAAGACGCCCCACCAATCAGACCGCCATCTACATCTGGTTTTGAAAATATTGCCGGCGCATTATCGGATTTAACACTGCCACCATAAATGATTCGCAGTGAGTCTGCTGTTGCCTTATCATGCTTAGCAATACGTTCACGCATGAAAGAATGCACGTCTTGGGCCCACTCAGGTGAGGCAGACTTACCGGTGCCAATCGCCCAAACAGGCTCATAAGCGAGCACAGTCTGAGATAATGCTTTTACTCCTTTATGTTCAATAAGTACATCTAACAGCCTAGCAATTATTTGCTCTGTCTTATTGCTTTCATAGTCTTCAGCTGTTTCACCAATACATATAATAGGTGTGAGATCATGGCGCGTTGCCATTTCATATTTTTCGGCTACGATCTGATCCAAAACAGTTTGRTCTAATTCTAATTTTTCATAGAGGCAGCGTCGTTCAGAATGGCCAATCAATACATATTCACAGCCAAAGCCTTTAATCATTGAAGCTGAAATTTCGCCCGTATAAGGGCCTTCATCATAGGCTGAAACGTTTTGTGTTCCCCAGTGTATGGCTGACCCCGATAAAACTTCTTGTGCTTCTCTCAAATAGACTGATGGCGGAAATATAGCAATATCAATAGCAGATGATCCTTCGATATCTGCCAACATTCTTTCAAGTCGTTCTGAATTATGCAGAATGTCCGTCAATAACACTTTCGAACTTTCATCTGGATTRTTCATTTTCCAATTTCCAGCAACAAGTGGCTTACGCATAATATTTATACCTTTAGATAACGCAGCCCACACGAAGGGGATACGGTGTAAAATTGATGAATTTTTATTAACTTAGAAGGGGAAGGTAAAGCTATTCCTGATGATAGGAAAYAATTCTCTCAACTTCATTTTTTGAACCCAAGATGACAGGMACACGCTGRTGYACGCCTTYAGGAATAATATCCATAATGCGTTCRCGRCCYGTRGAGCTCACWCCACCCGCTTGTTCAACAATAAAGCTCATTGGGCTGGCTTCATACATAAGACGTARYTTKCCGCCTTCTGTTGATGGTTTRTTATCCARWGGGTATAGAAAAACACCRCCACGCGTCAAAACACGATAMACTTCTGCCACCATTGAGGCGACCCARCGCATATTAAARTYTTTCTCRCGGYCACCRTCAACACCTTGAATRCAYTCATCAATGTAACGTTGTACSGGCGCTTCCCAAAATCGTTGATTTGACATATTGATAGCAAATTCAGCTGTATCTTCTGGAATCATCATTTTAGGATGGGTTARAAYAAAYTCACCTAYRTCTTGATCAAGCGTAAAACCATTCACACCCTCACCTGTCGTCAGGATCATCATSGTTGTAGGTCCATAAACACAGAACCCYGCRCACACTTGTTCTGTGCCTTTTTGTCTAAAGTCTTYAACCGTAGGTTKGGTCACACCTTCTGAGCARMGAAGAATTGAGAAAATGGTGCCTACCGATAARTTAATATCAATATTGGAGGAACCATCAAGTGGATCGAACGAAATAAGATATTTTCCTTTGGGATATTGCTCAGGGATCTGGATGATTTCTTCAATTTCTTCAGAAGCCATTGCCGCTAAATGCCCCGTCCAGTCCAAGTGTTCAATCATGACATCATTGGTAATAATATCGAGTTTTTTCTGGACTTCACCTTGCACATTTTCAGAATCAGCAGCACCGCCCATTCCGCTAATGCCACTACGATTAACCAAATGWSMKRKYWTWTWRYWGKYACTYGSAAWWKSWWWTWYWAWWMMMSMCRARWCATCNRSKKAKTSYKRKTYYTTTYGTTGTTGTTCCACAATAAACTGTGAAAGAGATGTGTRTGAGTTCTTCATTTAGAGAATTCTCCGGTTCAATTTTTCTTGATAGTCTTTGAYCTTTTARTCGTCAAARACAAGAGATTTTTATATCTTTAGATRCCTGTYGGCGMTAATTCACCACTGGCATAACGCGTAATCATKTGTTCTAAAGAAATAGGTTTGATTTTACTGGCATGGCCGGCACTACCAAAAGCTTCATAACGTGCTTCGCAAATTGTCTGCATTGCRGCAGTGGCTACTTTATAGAATTTACGCGGATCAAAATCAGCGGCATTTTCTTCTTGTGCTAAATATCGACGAATCGATCCTGTCGATGCCATACGCAAATCTGTATCAATATTCACTTTACGCACACCATATTTAATTCCAGCCACTATTTCATCAACCGGTACGCCATAGGTTTGTTTTATATCGCCACCATAAGTATTGATTATTTTTAACCAATCTTGTGGCACTGAACTTGAACCATGCATCACAAAATGGGTATGAGGYAATCGTTGCTGCAACGTTTTCAAATGATTAATCGCTAACACGTCACCTGTAGGCGGACTGGTGAATTTATAAGCTCCATGACTTGTTCCTATTGCGACTGCAAGTGCATCACATTCAGTTTGTTTTACAAATTCAACCGCCTCATCAGGATCGGTAAGYAATTGRTCCATACTTARCTTTTCRTCRCTACCATGTCCATCTTCTTCGCCCATCATGCCAGTTTCTAAAGAACCTAAACAGCCTAGYTCWCCTTCAACWGAAACACCACAAGCAYSMRMCMYCWWTRYWWYWTCTWKWKYTWCTYYASMATTGTATTCAAAACTAGAAGGTGTTTTCATATCCGCCATTAGCGAACCATCCATCATCACTGAACTAAAGCCTGATTGAATTGATCGTGCGCATACTGCGGGAGATGAACCATGATCTTGATGCATCACAATAGGAATATGAGGATATGCCTCATTTGCCGCCAAGATTAAATGACGTAAAAAAGGTTCACCAGCATAAGAACGAGCACCCGCAGAACCTTGCAAAATAACAGGGCTATCAACCGCATTAGCTGCTTGCATAATTGCGTGAACTTGTTCCATATTACTTACATTAAATGCTGGAATAGCAAATTGATGTTCAGCAGCATAATCTAGTAATTGTCGCAATGAGACTAAAGCCATATTATTTACCTCTAAAAATTAATTGCAATACGAGCTTCGGAGCCCTTTTGCTGTTGTTTCTACTATATGTTTATTATTTTAAATAAGTAAACTCATTTATTTTTAGATAAATCATAAGAAACACTTATGCTTATTTTTTTTATACTGTCAGCCCATTGTTTTTGGTCTATCACACGTTTAGTCATTTATATAATCCCACCAGATAAGTGATAAATAATTGAAGTACCTAATCCAATACTAATTTGTAAACCATTATGTAACCAAGTTAACTTACTTGAAGCACGCAATGGAACGGCTATCACCATAGAAATCATTGCCATTCCGGCAATGGATCCTACGCCAAATAATAAAACGTAAATCATACTAAGTGGTACTGAATCGATTGTATTTAAGGTGGACTGCAGCATKRSYRYGMSSRTRYRYRGGGYAMKGAWWRCSTYMYWKSYAWMAAWMMWYSAGWWGKWAARRWTRKWKWRTMWAGCTTACTTTTTGAAAAGGATTTAATGTAATCCCAAAGGAGAGGTGTAACATATTGATTTAATTGGTCGGAACAGCAAGATTCGAACTTGCGACCCCTTGTCCCCCAGACAAGTGCGCTACCAGACTGCGCCATGCCCCGACTGTATGTGTATCAACGGTATTGATGTTTTTTCATGTGGCCAAAATGGGGGCTTCCGCCAAACACAATCTCGATATAATAATTTTACACGCTTATGCTAATAATGCGTGGAGCTCTTCTAATTCAACGAGGAGATCGTGAATTAATTGTTTTTTCTCTTTGTTTTCTTCAGGCTTAGCTTCGTTCTCAAGTTGATGACGTGCACCACCGATAGTAAAGCCCTGTTCATATAACAAGCCACGAATTTCACGAATGAGTACCACGTCATGGCGTTGGTAATAACGTCTATTACCTCTGCGTTTTACAGGTTTTAGCTGAGTAAATTCTTGTTCCCAGTAACGCAATACATGCGGCTTAACACCACATAATTCGCTTACTTCACCAATGGTGAAATAGCGTTTTCCGGGAATGACTGGCAACTCATTATTATTACTCGCTTCTAGCATRTGCATCCACCCTAGCTTTTAGTTTTTGTCCCGGACGGAAAGTCACTACACGACGCGCTGTAATAGGAATTTCTTCACCCGTTTTAGGGTTTCTGCCCGGACGTTCACTTTTATCACGTAGTTCAAAATTACCAAAACCTGACAATTTTACCTGTTCACCTGATTCTAATGCGCCACGAATTTCTTCAAAAAACATTTCTACTAATTCTTTTGCTTCACGTTTATTAAAGCCTAATTCATCATAAAGCTTCTCTGTTATATCGGCTTTTGTCAGTGCCATGTGTTCCCCTAAATATTCTTTTAGCTAGTGTTTGCTTACGCTCTAATCGTTGCACCGACTTGTTTATCCAAGGCTTCGGYCACAGTTTCTATCACTGCATCAACCTCTTCATCAGTCAATGTTTGCTCCGAATGTTGCAGTTGAAATGCGACTGCAATACTCTTTTTGCCATCCTCGACTCCGGCTCCGCTATACACGTCAAATAATTGAATTGACTTAAGAATATCAGATCTAACACCGTTCAGGCAATGCTCAATTTCACCGGCTGTTACCGTAGCGTTCACTAACAAGGCCAAATCCCGACGAATAATAGGGAATTTTGACACTAATTCAAATGAAGGCACTGCGGCTTTAAGCACCGCTGATAAGGTTAATTCAAACACATAGGCCTGAGCACTTAATTCTAGTGGTTTGTTTAATCGAGGATGCAAAGCACCTATCCAACCAATAGCAATATCACCCTGATAAATTCTCGCCGATTGGCCGGGATGCAAGGCTGGGTGTTGCTCTGCTACAAAGCGTATATTCTCTTCACCCCCTAGATCTAACAATGCTTCAACGTCAGCTTTCATGTCGAAAAAATCTACTGGACGCTGTTTTTCTGCCCATTGCTCAGCATAACGGCTGCCACATACTACCCCAGCAATYTGGCGATGTTGTTCGATATTATTTTGTGTGCCACTAAAGCTACGACCCACTTCAAAAAATCGTACACGCTCATGTTGTCTATTTAAATTATAAACAAGTGCTTGGATCAAGCCCGGCCATAGCGATGTCCGCATAACAGATAACTCAGCTGAGATAGGATTAGCCAATTTAATCGCCTGTTCACCTTCTGTCGCTAAATGTTGCTGAACCTCTGGATCACCAAAACTATAGGTGATGGCTTCTTGATAACCGCGATCGACTAACAAAGACTGYAAYCGGTGTGTTGCCAATGTATGCTCTGAAATATCGGCCGTTAAGACAGTTCCTTGAGGACGYGTTTCTGGCAATTTATCATAGCCATATAAACGACCTAACTCTTCAATCAAATCTACTTCTATCGCAACATCAAAACGGAAACTAGGTACTGTTACTGTCCAACCTTGAGCATTTGCATCGACTATAAATCCCAAGCGGGTTAACCAATCTTCAACGTGTTCAGCTTCAATCCGAATACCTAAKACACGTTTAATTCTATCTGCTCGTAAAGTAATRACSCGTATTTCAGGTARYGCRYYTTCAGAKACTRTCTCCGTCACRGGRCCWGCTTGACCACCKACAATATCAAGCAATAAAGCGGTAGCRCGATCGATGGCTTGCAMRGCWAGYTGTGGATCAACWCCCCGTTCAAAACGATGAGAAGAATCAGTGTGCAAACCATAAGCGCGAGCACGACCTGCAATCGCCAGTGGATTAAAATGTGCCGCTTCTAATACTATATTTTTTGTATCATCGGTAACACTTGATGGCTCTCCGCCCATAATACCGGCGAGCGCTAAGRCGGCTGCATCATCTGCGATAACTAATGTATTGTTAGTAATGCTGATTTTTTGGCCATCTAATAAGGTCAGTTTTTCATCTTGTTTTGCATGACGAACGGTGATGCCACCTTTTAACTTATCTAAATCAAATGCGTGCATTGGCTGCCCTAGCTCAAGCATCACATAATTTGTCACATCAACAACCGGCCCCAAACTACGCACGCCACTGCGACGCAATTTTTCTTGCATCCATAACGGCGTTTTAGCCTTCACATTTACATTTTCAATTACGCGAGCAACATAGCGTGGGCAATCAGCGGAAGCCTCAACGGTAATATTAATCGTTTTGCTTGTCTGCTCTTCAATTTCTTCAACGGGCCATTGGGTTAGGTCACAGCCGGTTAACACGCCTACTTCGCGCGCAATGCCTGCAATACCCAAGCAATCACTACGGTTAGGTGTTAAATCTACATCAATAGAAAGATCATCAAGATCTAAATAATCTCTCAGGTCTGTCCCTACTGGCGCGTCATCCGCTAATTCCATTAAGCCTTTTACATTGTCGACAAGACCAATTTCACTCGCACCACACAACATACCAAACGATTCAACACCGCGTAATTTGGCTTTTTTAATTTTAAAGTTACCCGGTAATACCGAGCCCACTACCGCGACAGGGATTTTTAGGTCTGGGCGAACATTCGCTGCACCACAGACAATGGATAACAGTTCATCAGCTGCAATATCTACTTTGCAACAACGTAATTTGTCCGCATCGGGATGAGGTTCAACCGATACAACTTGGCCCACAACAACACCGGTGAAATCGCCGGCAACAGCTTCAATCGCATCAACTTCTAAGCCTGCCTGAGTCAATTTCTCCGCTAAAGTCGCACTGTCAATTTCTGGGTTAACCCACTCACGTAACCATTTTTCACTAAATTTCATTATGTAATCTCGACTTAATTGAACTGACGTAAGAAGCGTAAATCGTTCTCAAAGAAAAGACGCAAATCATTGACGCCATAGCGCAACATTGCAAGTCGCTCAATACCAATACCAAACGCTAAGCCTAGATACTGTTCACTGTCTATATCAACGTGTTTAAACACATTAGGGTGTACCATCCCACAACCTAAGATTTCAATCCAACCAGTATGACTACATACGCGACAGCCATCACCATCGCACATTACACATTCAATATCCGCTTCAGCAGAAGGTTCTGTGAAGGGGAAATAAGAAGGTCTGAAACGTACATTTAAATCTTTTTCAAAAAAGGCACGTAAGAAATCAGCCAAAATACCTTTTAAATCAGTAAAACTGACATTTTCATCAACCATCAAACCTTCAACCTGATGAAACATCGGCGTGTGAGTGATATCTGAATCACATCGATAAACACGGCCAGGTGCAATAATTCTAAAAGGTGGCTCACCTTTTTCCATAACGCGGATCTGTACTGGTGAAGTATGTGTTCGCAATAAGGTTTCAGCATCAAAATAAAACGTATCATGCATCGCTCTTGCTGGATGATGCTCAGGAATATTTAATGCTGTAAAATTATGGGTACTGTCTTCAATTTCAGGCCCTTCGGCTATCTGAAATCCAATCGACTGAAAATAYTGCTCAACACGCTGTAATGTTCGCGTCACAGGATGCAAGCCGCCTGTTTGCTCTCCACGACCGGGTAACGACACGTCAATTGTTGATGCTTCTAAAGCCGCATTCATAGCTATTTCAGCTAAAATCTTGGCTCGCACTTCAATTAAACCGGCTACTTCTTGCTTAGCTAAGTTTACTGATTTTCCGATAACGGGGCGCAATTCAACACTGATATTGCCGAGTTGTTTAAGATAAGCGGTGATTTCACCTTTCTTACCTAAATATTCAACACGAACCGTTTCCAATTCTGCATTTGTTTCCGAATTGGCAATTGCTTGTTTTGCAACGGCAACAATATCGTTTAATGCCTGTAACTGTGTGTCCAGCTCAGCCATAATTTCACCACCTAAATCACTTATAAAACAAAAAAGGGCCGTTAAAACGGCCCTTTCCTAAGTCATACAATATTTATTGCTCTTAGCGAGCTGAAAAATATTATTTGTCTAATGCAGCCTTAGCTTGTTCTGCTACTGCAGCAAATGCAACTGAATCATTCATTGCAAGATCAGCTAATACTTTACGATCAACTTCGATTGCTGCTTTTTTCAAGCCATCAATCAATTTGCTATATGACAAACCACATTCACGTGCACCAGCGTTAATACGTGCAATCCATAAAGCACGGAATTGACGTTTTTTCTGABGWCKATCGCGATAAGCATATTGACCTGCTTTTGTTATTGCTTGAATAGCAACACGATATACATTTTTACGACGACCACTATAACCTTTGGCCTGCTTGATAACTTTTTTGTGTCGCGCATGAGCGACTACACCACGTTTTACTCTTGGCATGGGATAACTCCTTAATTAGTGATTAGGCAACATTTTACGAACAGACATATGATCGGCTTTACAAACCATCAATGTAGAACGCAATTGGCGTTTCCGCTTAGTGCTTTTCTTAGTAAGGATGTGGCTAGTAAACGCTTGTGCACGTTTAAATTTACCGCTACCAGTTTTTTTGAAGCGCTTCGCAGCACCTCGGTGTGTTTTTAACTTTGGCATTATTTCGAACTCCGCATTCGTAATTAATTATTTATATGTAAATCCCAAAACGGTATTTACATTACTTTTTACTTGGGGCTAAAACCATAATCATTTGTCGACCTTCTTTCTTGGGGTACTGTTCAGTGACAGACAGTTCTTTAAGATCTTCAGCTACTCGTTGGAGTAACTTCAAACCTAAGTCCTGATGTGCCATTTCACGTCCGCGAAAGCGTAGACTCACTTTAGTTTTATTCCCCTCTTCAAGGAAACGTGTCAGGTTGCGTAGTTTTACCTGGTAATCCCCTTCTTCTGTTCCTGGTCTAAACTTGATCTCCTTGACCTGTATCTGTTTCTGCTTTTTCTTTGCAATTTGTTTTTGCTTATTAGCTTCAAACACATACTTACCGTAATCCATTATACGGCAAACTGGTGGCTTAGCTTGCGCCGAAATCTCCACCAAATCCAGTTCCGCTTCTTCTGCTAATGCTTGTGCCTTGGCTAAGGGAACAATGCCGAATTGTTCTCCATCTGCGCCCGTTAGGCGTACTTCTCTGGCGGTAATTTCACCATTTAGCTTTTTATCATCAGTAGCGATATTTCTAACCCTCTAAAATAATTCGACCGCGACTAGCAACGTCTTTGCGCAAAAGTTCTGCGAAGGCATCAAGTGTCATTACACCTAAGTCTTCACCCTTACGAGTACGTACAGCCACGGCATTCTCTTGCGCTTCGCGATCACCAACAACAACTAGATATGGCACCCGGCGCAATGTTTGCTCGCGTATTTTATAGCCTATCTTCTCATTTCTCAAGTCTAAATCAGCTCTAAAGCCTTTATTTTGCAATTCTTTTGTGATTTTCTTAACATATTCRGACTGATTTTGACTGATTCCCATCACTACAACCTGACGTGGTGCCAACCAAGTTGGGAAGGATCCAGCATATTCTTCAATCAAAATACCGATGAAACGTTCRAGTGATCCTAAAATTGCACGATGCAACATAACCGGCACTTGTTTGCTGCCGTCATCCGCAACATAAGTCGCACCTAAACGACCCGGCATTGAGAAATCGACCTGTATAGTGCCGCACTGCCATACGCGACCGAGGCAATCTTTAAGTGAGAACTCAATTTTAGGACCATAAAATGCGCCCTCTCCCGGTTGCAAATCCCAGTCTAAACCTTTGTCATTTAACGCACGTTCTAATGCATTCTCAGCTTTATCCCACACATCATCACTGCCCACACGGTTTTCAGGCCGGGTCGATAATTTAACGATGATTTCATTAAAACCAAAATCAGCATAAACGTTTTGCAATAAATCCATAAAAGTTGAGACTTCAGACTGAATTTGCTCTTCAGTACAGAAAATATGCGCATCATCTTGGGTAAAACTACGTAATCGCATCAAGCCATGCAGTGTGCCCGATGGCTCATTACGGTGACACGATCCAAACTCGGCCATACGTAAAGGTAAATCACGGTAACTTTTTAAACCTTGATTAAATATTTGTACATGACATGGGCAATTCATCGGTTTGATTGCATAATCACGATTATCTGTTTCGGTCGTGAAGATCATGTCACCAAATTTATCCCAATGACCTGATTTTTCCCATAAAGACCGATCGACCACTTGAGGCGTACGCACTTCTTGATAGTCATTAGCTTGCAACACATCACGAATGTAATTTTCAACTTCACGATAAATCCGCCAGCCGTTATCATGCCAAAAGATCATGCCCGGTGCTTCTTCTTGCAAATGAAACAGATCTAGGTTTTTAGCAATTTTACGATGATCCCGTTTTTCAGCTTCTTCCAAACGGAATATATATTGCTTTAAGGATTTTTTATCAGCCCATGCCGTTCCATAAATGCGTTGTAGCATTTCATTATTCGCATCACCACGCCAATATGCACCCGCCAACTTCATTAGCTTAAATGCCTTGCAGAATGACATATTTGGCAAATGTGGGCCGCGACACATATCAATATATTCTTGGTGATAATATAAACCAACTTCAGTTACATCATCCGCCATATCATCTAATAAGCGCACCTTATACTCTTCACCGCGCGATTCAAAAATGGCTCTTGCTTCTGCTTTTGGCGTCATTTTTTTAATAACCTCATAGCTGGTTTTAGCTAATTCAGTCATTCGTTTTTGAATGGCATCTAAATCTTCTGGGGTAAAACGATGCTCACTATCAACATCATAATAAAATCCCTCTTCGATAACAGGGCCGATCACCATCTTGGTATCAGGGAATAATTGTTTTATCGCATGACCTAATAGATGGGCGGTTGAATGGCGAATAATCTCGACGCCCTCTTCATCTCGCGCCGTAACAATGGCAACATCAGCATCTTGCTCAATAATTTGGCAGGTATCAACTAGTTGACCATTGACTCGTCCAGCAATAGCCGCTCGCGCTAGGCCTGCACCAATATCATTGGCAATATCAAAAATAGAAACGGGGTTTTCAAACTGGCGTTGACTGCCATCGGGAAGTGTTATTGAAATCATGTAATGTGTTCCTGACCGATACAAAGGGCCGTAAAAACTAAAAAAACGCCTGCTGGCGTCTCGATATTATATTTTAAGTTCTCTAGAATCAGCGTACTCAACAAGATATTGAGCCGAGAATTCAAGGCGACTAAACGCGCGTAGTGTAAAGAATTTGAAGCCTAAAGACAAGCACTATCCTATTATATAGGTATGGACTATATTATAAGAATCAATCAATTTGTAGCTGATGATAAAAACTAGGTTCACGCTACCAGCTAATTTTATTTACGGTCAACTTTAATAATTTTAGCACCGTGAAAATGAACTATCTTACCGGGTAAAATAGCACTTCCATAAAGAAGGTTATTATTAAAGTTTATTAATAATGTAACATAATCGCCATATCCCTCTTCAAACCACGATGCAAAATAAACATTTTGTTCTATTTCGAAAGCTTCATAAGGGAAAGGCCCCCACCATTGTTCTGGTTTTGAGCCGCTGAGGTAACGATAGCTCACTCCTTCTTCTTGAAATTTAACATTATAAGATCGGCCACTAGTGTAATCATAACTAATGCTTGTCCCGTTGAGTGCGCGAGTAAGCGAAGAAAGCTCTGCAGCGTTAAGCATGGTTGTAAAAGCAACAATTAATATTAGGCCGACGAGCGATTTCATACTGTTTTATTCTCTTTTAATATATAACTGAGGCTTTATGAATCGTAGCGTAACAAGATATCAGTGTCCATCACAATAAAAGTTATTCACTCTTAACGCTCTGCTGATAGCCTACTCTATAGATCGAACCGGTCGAATAGCGAGGGTCCGACCTAAACAGAATTTACATTACCGAACTATAAAACGCTGTACTAATATATTTAACCCAGAAGCCAGCCCAGCTAATTCTTGRCTGGATTGTGATGTCTGTGATGCTGCATCAGCAGTATGCTCACTGGCTTCATTAATGCTAGYAACATTTCTGCTGATTTCAAGTGCTACAGCGCCCTGCTCTTCTGCGGCTGTGGCAATTTGCGAGCTCATATCATTAATTCTATTAATTACACTCGCAATTGTATCTAAGGACTCTCCCGTGAGATTCGCTTGTTCAACAGCATTGGTAACTTGGCTCTGACTTTCATTCATAGAAGAAACAGCTTGTTTTGACCCCTGTTGTAACTGATCAATCATTTTAGTAATTTCACCCGTTGCATCTTGCGTGCGACTAGCTAGCGCTCTTACTTCATCGGCAACAACCGCAAAMCCTCGACCTTGCTCACCGGCCCTTGCCGCCTCTATCGCTGCATTTAAAGCCAATAAATTAGTTTGCTCTGCTATGCCACTAATAACATCTAACACACTAGAAATATTGAGCGTTCTTTTTTCTAAATCAGATATTGTTTCACTGGTATGTTCAATGACCGTTGCTAATTCATGAATCATAGATATAGTTCCTTTCATCCCTTCAGAACCCGCATTGGCATATGTTTTTGCTTCATCAGAAGCCACCGATGTTTGTGTCGTATTCTTAGCAATATCATTAATCGTAAGCGACATTTCATTCATTGCCGTAGCAAGATGAGCTGTTTCTCCTTGTTGAACCCTAACAGCAGCACTGGTTTGCTCAGTGATAACCGATGTTTCCTCAGATGCTGCCGCAATTTGACTACTTGCATCCGTTACTTCATTGATGGCTTGTTGAAATGTTTCCAATAAACGATTCAAAGCCTTAGAGGCATCACCAATTTCATCGTTTCTATCCATCTTTAGGCGATGCGTTAGATTTAAATCCTTCGTTATATTCGTCATGAAATGTGAAATTTCAAGTATCGGATCCGCCAGTATGCTAGAAAACTTAACGGCTATACCTGCTGCGATCAACACCATTATAATCAGAACTACCATACCGTAAATCCACAGGTTATAAGAAAGTTCTTTCGCTGCAGCAAATGCTTCAGATTCATCAATTTCGGCCAAAATAGCCCAATTAAGTCCTGCAATCTCTAGCGGTGCATAAGCAGATAATACATCCACCCCACGATAATCAGGAAAGATATCAAAGCCCCTAGCCCCTGCAAGTGCAGATTTACTCCCYTTGCTTTCTACTGGCTGAAGACCTAGTGCTGTATTTTTTGCCTTGATAAGAGCAATAACATCATTACTAATACCTACACTACTCTGTAAGGCTGCAATATATGACTTCTTATCCTCGATTAAGAATCGACTTTCACTTCGTGAACGCATATCAGAACCTACAAGATATGTTTCTCCAGAGTCTCCTAAACCCGCTTCACTCCATTGTTTATCAAATGTCATAATTTGATTAATACGATCGACGGGCATTTGAAAAATAAGCACCCCTTTTTTAAAGCCATTACTATAAATAGGRGTTGCAATGAAACTTGCCGCATCTTCATAAGATGGAGCGTAGGGGGCAAAATCAGCTATCGAAACAAAGCCGTTATCAGAAGCCATTTTTGCTTGTTTAAAAACTTGTCCAATACCACTTTCAGCATAAGCTCCATCATTTAAAGATGTGGCAAAATCAAGTTCTTTAAAAACTGAATATACAATCATTCCGGTATCAATATCGACAAGGAAAATATCATAAAATCCAAAGCGATCGAGAAAATCATTCAGATATGGATGATATTTACTATGGTAATAGCTATATTGAGAGCCATCAGAAGAATCCGTTAACTTATTCTTTTCACCTAATGGTTCAGGATTTTGAGCGATAAAATTATTTTGAAGTGCTAAACCATTCACATCAATACGGCTAAGTAGATTTGAAGAGTCAATGTTAACCTGCCCAGAATTTTTTTCTGCATAACGCGGGGAAAATTGTTTATCGTAATATTGTTTTAATTGATTCTCAATAGTGGTTCGTTCTAGCTGGCCCGTTTCAGATGCATAATGACTAGCCGCTTGAGAAAAATCCGATACCGCATCCGAGATCATTTCTGAATTCGATAAGTTCMAYMAMWGAYKYWTAAKMRCGGYANMRMWMSKCCKYKMYTKKMMGSTWKKWAAMMYCWMGWAANNWGRAATAAGTCGTTGTTTTGCCGCATCTTCCAAAGCGATATTGGCTTGTTTACTAGCAATACTATTACTAATCACAGCTGATATGAGTAGCGGCAACGCACAGAGCATCACAGCCACCAGTGTTATTTTTAATTTTAATTTCATTTTTAGCTTCCGGTTTAGTTATTATTGTGAGACAATGAAACTCGCTAAATCCATTAGCAATATCCGCGCCAAGTATAATAAAACACCTTTCCCGCCCCACCACTCCATTAACCCCTTGTTTTGTAGGTCTATTACCTTACCCTCAATTTTTCATCGCGCCATGTCCGTACCTTTCTACATGCGCCAGCCTCGCTTGAAGATAGCTTAAAGGTGAAAAATGTCGGCGAAACAATCATGATGCGGAGAATTTTTAGTTATTCACGGTGAACGGTTCTGCTTTGCACGCTTGGAGGCTTATGAAATCAAGAATAGCTAGGATAACTCTAATGCAAAAGCTAAGGCTGCTAAAGACTTTGAGACAATCCATTATGGAGGCTATTAGCAAAGCTAAGTCTATAAAACTATCTGCTAAAGGTTATAGGGAAACTAAAGTAGCCAATTTTACTGTGCCGTAAGTAAATTCGAACTTAAATTAAAGCGCAACCGAGTACGCATACTTATTTTGGGGGGACGTYAACGGAAACTGTACCAGTCTAGATTCACAATCTGAAGTAATGTGTTTAAACTGGTAGGCACGAGTGGATTCGAACCACCGACCCCTACCATGTCAAGGTAGTGCTCTAACCAACTGAGCTACGCGCCTGCCGTTAAGCGCTGGAATTATACAGGGCTTACGTTTTAACGCAAGCTAATYCTTTRCNSRYMMGRRCRATTTCATCCTCACCCAAAGGCGCTTGATGTTTTACTTTTAAACTATCAACCCACTCTTGAGCAAAATCACGTTGAATGGCACGGTTAATCATCATAACAATTAGCATGGCGATTAATGCMCCAAGACTCGCTAATGCCATATCTTTATGTGCATCCCAAATATCGCCTTGCGTGCCAAGATAAGCCATACCTAAATCYCCCCCAACCACTATTACCACTGCCCATTCAACTAATTCATAAAGCATTGATGTTGACATGGTCAGGTCTAGGGGCAAAAAATATCCCCAAAAACCTTTTACATTAACAAGCCGTAAAAAYAGTTCTCGAATGGGATAYGCYAAYAAYAAACCATAACTAAAATGCACTAAWCGATCGAAATGATTACGTTCCCAGCCAAATAKTTCATTRACTGTYGTRCCCGTTAAYGACTGAAACCATTGATCATAAGGYACTTCAGCGTAGGTATAATGTGAGCCAAYCACGTGCAAGGCGAGAAAAATAAATATCAATGTATAAGATATTCTAGAAAGCGGTAGTTTCTTGAATGTAGTAAATAAAAAGAGTATCGCAATAACGACCAGTATATTYTCCAATAGCCAATCTTTTGGGTATAACGGTTCAATCGCAAAATAAATCCATTCAATAGCAAATAGRCTRAATAGTATGAATAARTACTTTTTATGTGTGATTTTCATCTAAATWATCTTTAACTTCCTAWKNTTCAGRGCAAAGCGAAAATATAATTGGCATATTTAATGCTTTATTAATTTGTAATAATGAGGAACTTTTCCCTGATTTTATACTCTTACTATTTGAAACTATTAATTAATGTTAATATACCAGAAATAACTATTCGGAGGCCGCTTATACAATGACAACTAATGTAGCCCAATACAATTTAGCGTTAGCACCCATTGACAACTTAAGTTCATACACTAAGTTGGTGCATAGCACCCCACTTTTAACCGCTGAAGAAGAATACGATCTTGCAACACGCTTGCAAACAGAAGGCGACGTAGATGCTGCACAACGGTTGGTGCTGTCACACCTTCGTTTTGTAAACCGTATAGCCAAAGGCTATAGTGGCTATGGTTTACCTGTTGCTGATTTAGTGCAAGAAGGTAATATCGGTCTAATGAAAGCCGTAAAACGTTTTGACCCTGATAAAGGGGTGCGTTTGGTCTCGTTTGCTGTGCATTGGATCCGTGCTGAAATTCATGAATATGTGATTCGTAATTGGCGTATCGTCAAAATTGCAACAACGAAAGCACAGCGAAAATTATTCTTTAACCTTCGTGGCGCTAAAAAACGTCTTGGCTGGTTAAATAAAGAAGAAGTTGAAGCCGTTGCAAATGATTTAGGCGTGACACCTGACAATGTAATGGAAATGGAACGTCGTTTAGCTTCGCCTGATGCTTCTTTTGATTTGCCTTCTGATGCGACGGATGATGACAACACCTTTTCACCTGCCGCTTATTTAACAGGCCCTGAAAAATCAGATCCCTCATTACAATTAGAGCAAACTGATTATTCTGATTATCAAAATCAACGGCTGACAAATGCATTAGCAACATTAGACGATCGTAGTCGCGATATCATTAGCCAACGCTGGTTACATGATGATAACAAAACAACCTTACATACCTTAGCAGACAAATATCACGTTTCTGCTGAACGTATTCGTCAAATTGAAAACAATGCTATGAAAAAACTAAAGGCACTAATGATCTAAATTCATGCTTTTAACATTAACAGCTATAAAAAAGCCCGCTTACTGCGGGCTTTTTTAATTCTAAATATTAACGCTCAAGTAGCGGAGTTTTATCGGTTTTACCATCCCACTCTTCAGCATCGGGCAAAGGATCTATTTGCTCAGCAATCACAGGCCATACTCGTGATAACTCTTCATTAATTTCTAAAAACTCACTTTGATTATCAGGTAAGTCATCTTCCG
>NVVK01000023.1 GCA_002733335.1 Methylophaga sp. | reverse complement strand
GTTTTGCCATGGCTTCGGCTTTTTCAGCATCAATCGTTTTAAGTAATCGTGCATAAGGTTTAGGGTGTAATAATGTACCACCTATTTTTCGATTAGGCTGACGACTGGCAATAATACGATCAAGTAAAATATCCTCGCCTTCACTTCCTATGAGCTTCAATAATCGTTGCCATTGAGTATCAGGTATGTCCAACAGCAAGGCCAAACCAACCAGCCAGAAACACCAAATGTAATGATTGAGATTAGATAATGAAAAATCCCAGTTACGCGGATCGGTATGACCTYTGGAATCACTAATCACTTGCGGTGCCGTCCCCATGTGTTGATGATCCCAACCTTGCTCAGGTTTTAATTCTGCATTCAGGTCATCTGCTAGTTTATTGGATAATTCCCATGCATCCAGTAAACCTGAAAAGTGTTGACTGAGCTCACTAATCGTATCTCCTTTGGAGTAACTGCAGAGGATTAAGCGTAAATAATCTAGAGCCATATCAAAAATAAACTGGGGGCGATAGGCTGGATTACCACTTGGTTTCTTTATCAAAAATAAAGATTCTGATAAATACTTCAAGCCTTTTTCAATTCGATTATCCCAATATACGCGCGCCCCCCAATGAGCCCTAATCATAATTGTTCTCCTCGGCTTAAGTTAACATTGGATAAAATGGTTGAAGTGTCAATATCTTTTGCTTTACCTGCACTGTCTAATACTTTTACTTCGGTACGTCCATCAGGCAAAGTGCGAATTAACCATGTCTCAGTACGCTCTAATTTAATAGCATCTCGAATAATATCTGCCTGCTCACGAGAACCCACAGCCTTCTCCAACCGACCAGAGCCTGTAAGCCATCTTTAGTTTTCCCTTGAGCAGATTTATTAAACTCGTCTGGGGCTCTACATCACTGGAGAGCTTTGTGAAACTGGAGCTTGTCGTTCTAGCCACATCATCTAAGCTGTTTGGGGGAACCTCAAGACGACCCTCTTGATTTTGTTGGTTTTTCAAGGCTTGGCCCTGTTTTGGACGTATTGTGTCCCCAAAACTCTGTCCCTACCAATCTTCTGGCCATGGAATATCATCAGAACCAATCCATTCAATACGATCTGATTTTTGAGCAGGATTGTTGAAAAAATCTTCTACCGCCGACCATGCATTTATTGGCTTAATGAAGCAACCAACAGGATAAAAACCATCATCACCAACATCCTCTATCTTATAAATCAAACTTTCATCTGATAGCGAATAAAAAGAATTCCCGTCACCTCTATTTGCATTCAAATTCCAAACACTATAATTAAGCATTATTCCATACAAAGAATTTTCAATAATAACCAATGAATATTTCATGTTATCTTCAAATGCTTCAAAAAGTCCTCCGTGAGTACCTTTACCCCAATCCTCTGGCACATATTCACAGAAATAGTTTTTGTATTTCAGATAGTCTGGGTTCTTTACAAGTTCTGTAGTGATCAACCGGCAACTAAAGTTAAACATAGTTTAATTATTCGCTCGTAATATCATTGAAGCTCCATTTTTAAAAAATATTGTAAGTTTATCAATGTTCATTTCTTTCATCAAAGCGGGAATATTCTTTTGACAAAAACTGCAGGTTTGGCGGTCTGAATACATAGTCACATTAGCTGGTAATTTTCCATCTGATTTTTGATATGCGCGCATCAAGGAGTGGGCTTCTGCATGAAATAATGCCTGTGCATCTCCTTTATTCAAACCTAATCGCTCCCTCCATGATCTTGCCAAATTTTTATCCACATCATTAACTAAGGCTGTAGAGTTAACCCCAAAAGTGCGCTGACCATTAACATCAATCACTGCAACCGTTCCAACCTTATCACCTTGCACAGGAATATGATCAATTAGCTCACTCATACCTTGCTTGTGATTACGGAAAGTATCAATGATATCAAAGGCATTATCATTTTTAAGCTTCCTCCCCGCCTCCACCAACTCATCAATAAGTTTAGATCCCACTTTTTCAGTAGCAACCGCCCCTGTGCCAAGTACGCTGGCAGCGCCAATGGCATCACCCAGTGCAATCTCACCCGTAGCAATACTGGCTTGCGTGCCACATAAATATATATTCGCTAAACACGTGACAATTGAAACTTTTGCGGCAGCGGCAAGTGTCGATGCTGAGCGTACAAGCACTATGCCTATTTCTGCCCCAGAACCCACTCCTACAACAAAAGCACCTATTTTAGCTACTTTTGCTGCTAGTGTATCGTTTCTTTCTTTGATCTGCTCAGGCGTTAAGCCAAATTCTGATACGGGAAGTTCACTAGCATAGTAGGGAATATTTTCACTATTAATACTGGAATCAGTATATTGTTCGGGATTTAGGCTAGCATAGTTTTTATAATCCCAATCGAAATCACTATTTCCGCCTTTGAACCCAATAATAGATATAACCAATTCATCTACTTTCCCATCATTCGAATCAGCATCCACCCAACGTAATAGCTGTTTTTCAATGCGTGCTTCGGCTTCGGAAATGCTGATAACCTCTCCGCGTTTAGCCGCTGCGGCCTGTAATAATTTGGCATTTTTCTTAGCCAGTGCAATTTCACCCGCATGCAACTGTCGATTAAACCGTTCAACTTGAAGCCCTGCGTTAATTGTTTGTTCTAAGTCTTCTCCTGTCACTAGGGCGGCAATGCCCGTGGCGAGCAATACGCTCAGTTCTGAACTTACGTTATTTAGGCTACTGTTGCTTAAATGTGGGGCTAACAGTTCTGCGGTGGCGGCACCTAATGCGCCTGCACTGCAATTACCTCCCGTTAAGCTTTGCGCTGCACAGCCCACCGCCGCATGGGCGAGGATTTTAGTGAGGCCGCCTTCGCTGATATTGCCATCGGTTAATTCTAAATTACCTATGTCTTTGGTGAGTTGTACCGCTAAGGTGTTCACGGTGGCATTGGCGGCAGCTTTGAATAGATTTTTCTCAAAATCGCCACCATAGGCTACGGTATTCACACTGCTTTGTACGGCGGCGCGGATAATATTGCGTTGCAGATTCTCTGCCAGTGTGAGACCTGCACCATTAGCCACTAATGAGTCATTGAGGTTAATCGCTTCGGTTGATAACCCAAGTTTGGTATATAAGCTGTTGGTGATGCCTGCGGTGGCACCCGCTGTTGCTAGGTTTAATAAGCCTTCTTTTGAGAGTAAGTCTTCAAATACGGCGCTTATGTCGCCGCCATTAGTGATGAGGCTCACTGTAGCTTGGTTGGCAAGGCTTTCTATTACGGCTACTTGGGCGGCTTCTATTGCGGTTAATTCGCCGGTATACCCTAAAAAGTCTGCGCCAAAGGTAGGCATGGCTATCGCAACGGCAATGGCAATTAAGGTGACCCCAGGGCCCCCTATGCCTGATTCATGCTCTTGCCATTTATCATGTTCTTCAATGATGGCTTGCCATTGCACAGTGTCATTGTGTTGGGTTTGGATGTCTTTCATCCAAGCAAGCTCTGGCAATTGGCTTAATGTATTAATAGATTGTTCTAATGTGCCGTTTTGTTTGTATTCAATGATGGTGCCATTGCCGGCATCGATGTTGATGTTGCCTCCGGCGGTGATTTCAGTATGGCGGACAGTTTCATCATAGTGGCCTTCGTTGCCAAATTCCCATTTGAAGGCACCGGTTTTGCTGTATTCATAATGATAGTAATCACTGTCTTTGGACGTGCCTAACAGGATTTGGTTATCGGCTTGGATGTCGATATTGTTGTTAGCATCCAGTGTCGGGGATATAAGGGCAATATTATTACCGGCGTTGAGGCTGATGTCATGTTCGCTTTTAACATTAGCCTGTTGTTGTCGTGTGGCTTTGGTGGTGGTGCTTTCACTGCTGCCCGTTAAACCAAATAAGCCTGTTTTGGTTTTTTCATGAAACCGATAGTCATAGTCGGTGCTGGTTTGGGCGCTTAGGTTGTCTCCGGCATAAATGACTATGTCATTGCCTGCGTTAATGTCACTGGCAATAATGTGTACGTCGTTAGCTTGGGTGTTGAGGCTTAAGACGGTGTTTGTTTCTGCATCTTCTTCTGTTTTGGTGACGTTGATGAGTACGTCATTACCAGCATTAAGGCTGCTGGCAAGATTACGGATTTGCTCCGTTTCTAGGGTTTCACTTTTTTTGCGACCAAAGTCTTTTTTAGCTTTATGGAAGTAGTAGTGATATTCGCTATTTTCTACGCTGGCGAGGGTGATGTTATCGTGTGCTTGCAGGTTGATGTCGTTGCTTGCATTTACGTCACTGCCTGTTATTGCGATATCACGGCCTGAGTTGATGTTGATATTTTCAGCATCTATCGTTGCTTGTTGGTGGGTGGTGCTTCTATCTTCTATTTTTGTGGTGCGGCCGCCGCTTTTGCTGTCATAGTTATAGCTGCTTGTTTGCTGTGCTGCGGCTATTTGAATATCGCTGCCGGCATTAAGGTTAGTATCGCCTGCTGCTGTCACCGTTGAACCTATAATGGCAATGTGCTCTTCTGCGGTTAGGTTAATGTCTTCGCCTGCTTGGATTTGGCTGGCGAGTTGGTCTAGGGTGGTGGCTTTAAAGTCTACGCTGAAACGACCGTTAGCAGATTGACCATGCACATCGGTGGTGGTGGCTACGGTTTGGATATTGAGGTTGTTGCCTGCATTGGCATTTATGCTTTTATCTGCATTAATCGTACTGCCTGCAATGTTAATATCACTACCCGCGTGCAGGTCTATCGTGCCGCCTGCTTGAATAGTTGAGGCATCGCCTACCCACGTGCTGGTATCCGTAAGCTGTAATCTACCATCAATAGTTGAAGTCAGTTGCTCGGTATAGCGACCTATATCAATGTTACCTTGACTGGCGACGAGTACAATATCGCCTTTGGCAAAGATACTACCGCCGGTATTAAATAGATTATTGCGTGCTACTAGTTCAATATTTGTGCCGCTTTTTAACGTGCCGCGGTTGAGTAGGTCGCTGTTGCTTGTTAATTGCAGGTTAGTATCGCTTTCAATGGTACCGGTATTAGTGATACCTTGGCCGGTTAGCTCAACAGTGGAGGCGACAAGTAATGCACCTTGACCATTTAAATCATTGGCATTAAGTGTGGCAGCATAAAAGCGAGGCACAAGTACAGAATGGCCTTGTACGTTTTGCTCAACTAACCAGACAATATCATGGGTCAGGCGTGCCACTTGTTCCGCATTAAGAGCAACACCTAAAACTAGGTTTAAGCTGTCACGGGCACTGATGGCGTTGTCCATTAAGTATTTAAACTGGGCTTGGTCATTGCTTTGGCCCGTTAAATAACGTCGACCGGTTTGAGCAAAAATCGCGTCACGCAAAAGGCGACTTTCATAAAAACCATCGCCTAGGCGTTGGGTGAATTGATCGGCTTGCAAGCCTAGACCTGTGAATAGGTGATTGGTGCTAGTCAGATTATTGGTGAAGTTGGTATTGCTCAGGAACGTAGGATTGGTTTCAATTAAATATGGGTGATTTGGCTGGGTATTCACCACAAATAAGCCGCTACCTGTAGGCAAGGTAAATGTCGGCGTTTGCAAGCTCACTGGCGTAAGCGCGGCAAGGTTACCATTGAGCACTGCAGGCGTAGTGCTGCCTGAAATCGTGGCGACACCTTGTGGTGTTATCGCAGTAAGACCGGTACCAAAGCCCCCGCCGCCCATGCCAAATTGTTCCGTGTGAGTTAAACCTGCCGTGTTTTGTTTGATATTTTGGTTATCAATACGGTGAGTAAAGTCACCTGTTAACGATCCACCTGCTTGAATTGTGCTGTTTATGGTGCCAATGACGGTGCTGGTGTTAATGCTACCCGCCTGCTCATAATAGTTATTTTGACTGGGCTCCGAGCGTGGCACGGCACGTCTTTTTTTCTCCCTGCCTAAACGCCAGTTGCCGGTGATAGTGTCGGTGAGTGAAAAGGCCACATTGCTCAGATTATTCCCTGTCATATGAATATCACCTTCGGCGCCAATTAAACTCAATTGATTGGTAATATCATCGGCTTCAATAATCAGGTTATTACCTGCCACCAAGTTAGCTGGGTTGGTGATATTAAGATCGGCTTGTTGGCGTGTGCGGGTAACGTTGACATCAAACCATTTAACACGTTTACTTCCCCCTCTAGTCCAAAAAGAATTCCATGCGGCGTTGCTGCCATACGTTTCAAAAATAGCGAGTGCATCAGGCTGGCTGGCTTGCAATACCGGATAACCTTGTGCCTGTGTCATGCCCACAGATCCCGTATAAATAGCGCCGCCTATTTGTGGGTGGTAGATTAAATTGCTGTTGGTGACCTGGCGGGTACTAGTGATCGTAGGTAGATCGGTTTTATTCTCAAGCGTTCTGGTTTTAATGAGAATATCACCATTAAAGGCTTCAATGGTGCCAGCATGATTAATAAGGCTGTTACTTTTAATAATTGTATTACTACCGTAATAATCATAATCTGCAATGGTTAGGTTATTCCAGCTAAAAATATTGGCACCTTCATGGTTATAAAGGTTGTACGCATAAAGTCGACTGTCATTGCCTGAAAATAAAGCGCCGTAATTGTCTATGTCACCAGATATTTCTAAGTCGTTACCTGCTGCAATGCCACCATAATTTTCAAGCTGCGCCCAAATATTGATATTTTGATATGAACCAATTTCAAAATTATTGACGATGTTAGAAAGACTTAAATCTACTGACAAATCAGCGTTAATACTGCCGTTATTATCAAGATTACCGCCATTTATAGAAAGTCTTTGGTTGCTGGATATACTTGCGTAGTTGGTAATGTCACCCCAAGCAGTTAGATTAAGATCACCATCTACTTCCAATGAAGTGGTATCAATGAAAATGTTGTCAGCCGTGATGCCGACATAGTTCAGCGCATTAATATTCCCTTCATGGGTAAAGTCTGCGTACACGGTCAAATCTAAAGTATCAGAAGACTGTAGCCAGCCACCTGTATTGATTAGATTAGTTATGCCGCCAATACTAAGATAGTTTTGGCTACTAATGATGCCATCTGTATTATTGAGTGTCTCAACACCAATATAAATGTCACCCGCAACAATTTCACTATTGCTATTATCTATCGTGTCACCCACAAGTGAAACCGTTCTAGCGTTAATCAATGCACCGTTAGTATTAATGAATTGGGTAAAACCAACCTGACTAAAATCACCTGCACTGGCAATATTGCCTTGACTGTTATCAATGCTCGCCCCAACATTAAGGAGCAGTGCACCTGTGCCGCCATGAGTGATATGACCATTCACATTGCTAAAATTGTTACCCGATAAGGTTAAATTATCGGCATTGCTTTCAATAAAACCTAAATTATTATCAAGCTGGCCTGTGGTGCTGATGCTGGCATCTTGAGTGCCAATGCTTTTTATATGGCCGTCTACATTGCTAAGATTGTCTGCTGAGATAGCTAGGGCTTCACCGGCCTCGATAAGACCCGATGTATTGCTTAAATCACCTGCCAGTGTAAGGTTAAGATCGCCACCATCTGTACGTACTTCACCTGCAGTGTTATTCAATTCACTTGCTGCTAAATTAAGTGTGCCGTTGCTAAGAATCGTACCAGCGGTATTGTCAATTGTATTAGTACTATTGATATTAAACGTGCCATTGCCAGCATGAATTAAATTACCGTTATTGCTAAGACTATTCGCTGTTATTGTGGCAGATTGGGCATTAGTTTGGGTGGTGCCAGTGCTGTTATTAAACTGACCTTGCACATTGAGCTTTAGGCTGTCATCGTTTGTGCTTAAAGCGCTGATAAAACCGGTGTTAAGTTGTGCGTCGCTACCATTGTGTAGATCACCGTTGGTCATTAGCTCAAGTGTGTTGCCTTCTATCGTGCCGCCTTGGTTGCTCACGTCACCTGATTCAATTTTAATCTCATTCGCCGCCACGATGCCGGTGGTGTTATCAAAGGCTTGGTCTTTATTAGTGCCACTGACAATAGCCAGTGTGTTGTTGCTGGCAAGGTTACCATTACGGTTGCTGATAATACCGCTGCTGATTAAACGTAACGCGCCATCGCCTGAATGTAATAGTTGACCGCTATCATTACTAATCGTCTGGCCACTTAGACTAAGTGTGCCCGCGTTGGCAGCGATAGTTCCTTGATTATTATTGAGTGCAGCAGTAGCGGTGATATGACTATCTGCGGTGCCTACAGCGCTAATGGTGCCTTGGTTGTTCGTCAAGATGGCGACATCAATTGCTAGGTTTGCAGATGATTCAATGCTGCCGCTATTTGTCAATGTATCGCTTAATTGCACGGTGAGCTTGTCTACACTGCTAATATCTTTTTGGTTATGCAGTTGGTCTGCATTGATATTGAGTGTTTGACCGCTGTGAATTAGGGCAGTATTTTGATTGTTGAGCGTATTTGTGGTGATGTTGGTATAGCCACCACTGAGTAACTTGCCTTTGTTTGTTATTGTGTTGCTGATATTTAATGTTAGATCGCCCACTTGGGTTATTTGGTAGTTTTGCCCTTGAACAGTGACGCCTGATGCGATTGTGCCTTGTTGCTCTAGATTAGTCGCAGTCACATTAATGTTTTGCCCTGCTGTTACTGCGGCATTATTGCTTACGGTTGTTTGTGACTGTAATTCAATAACATTGTTACTATGCACTCTGTCGTTTAGTTCAATCTCGTTGTTTGCTGAGATAAGGGTTAAATTATGTGCACTTTGTGATTTATTGACACTGATTTTACCATCAGCACTCAGTGTTAAATCACCACTGTCAGTGGCAAGGTTACCTAAAGTGCGTACACCGACACCCGCTTCGGTACCAATCAATCGAATACTGTTAGCATACATGCCCCCTAGAACGGATGAATCTAAGGCAAAGTCAACGGTGGTACTGGCAGCTGAATTAAGCTTGGTGGCATTTAA
The DNA here is from genome assembly GCA_002733335.1 of Methylophaga sp. GTDB lineage: Bacteria > Pseudomonadota > Gammaproteobacteria > Nitrosococcales > Methylophagaceae. The sequence goes on along the minus strand of NVVK01000023.1, from coordinate 31,656 downwards.
AGTTGCATAATCAATTTGGTTTCGACCTGCCACTATAGTGAGCTTCTGTGCGTGGATATCTGCGTTGACCGTTACAGCACGGCTGATAATATCAAATTGACTGATATTATCAGCATTAAGACCTTGGCCTTCTATGTTTATCTGGCCACCATTAACGGTGAATCCGGTTAATTCACCATTGTGTAAGTTGATCGTACCTGTGGTCAATGTGGCTCTTGGGGTATTGATAAAGCCGCAGCCATTACAACTAATACCATAAGGGTTAGCAATCACGACATTGGCGGCAGCCCCTGCCACTTCACTATATCCATTAAGTTGACTACGGTTGGGGGCTATCACTTCATTAATAATTAAGCTGGCAGCATTGCTGTTTCTTAGATGAGGGTTAGCATTAATAGCACCACCTAATTGGGTAATGGTGCCTGCTTTAGCATTGTTTAAAACCAAACCTTGTTGATCAATATTGTATTGCTGAAATTGATTATGTGAAACGCCTTTAGCTGAGGGCGTAGCAATATTAATAACCGGCACACCATTAGCTGCAGTGGTTTGCGTGGTGACAGTAGTACCCGCCACAATGGTTTGTGCAGACACCATCAACGGTTGACTAGCTAATAAGAATGACAAACCATATACCGCTAGTCTGGCTGTCCAGTGCGGTGTGCCTGCTACTTGTTTATGTGATCGACGGTTATTCATGATGTGTCCTTACAAATTCATGCTTAAATTGAAATACCATTGTTCTTGCGAAGCTGATAGCCAACGAGGGTTATCAATGGGTTTTGCGTAAACTAGGTTAATACTGAAATACTTGCCTGATAACCGTGCCCCCATTGCCCAGCCTTTTAAATTTGCATAGGTATCTTTGCTATAAACATGGTCGCGGTCACGAATAGTACCTATATCAAGGGCAATAAAGGGGCTGATACTTTGTAAAATACTGTCACCGGACTGAATACGAAAAGGCAAAGTAAGACTATTACGCCAATAAGCACCACTCGAAGCAGAAATACTGCTGCCTTTGTAACCTCGTACAGTGTATAAACTGCCTATACTTATTTGTTCACTGCCAAACAAACGGTCACTGCTGTGCTGTAGGTTTAGTTTGCTTTGAAAAAATAATGGGATCGTTATTTTTTCACTCAGTTTAAATACGCTGTGTTGTTGATAGTTAATGCTGGCACTAAACTTATCAAATTGTGCTTTGGGTGCACCCATGGCACGTTCTTCATCTTTGGGCGCATCAAATAAACTTAGACCGCGATAGTAATTTAAAGCAAGTTGCCATTGGTTTTGATTTGGCAAATATTTATCATATTGCAACCCAATATTGGCAATACCCAATACACGACTACTATCAAGCAATACATCTTCAATAAAGTTTTGGGTTTTCTTTCGCTCAAGGCTAGTGTTAAGTTTCAACTTGCTATCTTGATCACGATACACAACGCGAGATAAAAATAGCTGTTGGCTTAAACTAGTACCTGATGTTTCAAATGCACTGGTGATATTTTCAACTACAACTCTAGATAAGTATTCAAAATAGTTGATGTCAACACCCATATTCCAGTAACCCAGCGGCATATCCCAGTGCCATGCTATGCTTTTGCTGGCTTTGTCATTAGCCTGCGTATTGTCTTTTTGAACATTAAGATAACTGTAATCATTTAAGCCTAATGGATTATCTAAACCTAAGAACAATCCATTCATCAGTTCGCCTGTTGACTCTTGACCACTGTTATCGCGTGATAAGGAAGCAACCCACGGCTTGGTGGTAGTTGATTTAAGTTGAATAACAGATGAACCCGGTAGTTCTCCCGGCACAAGATCCATTGTAGTTCGATTTGATTGCAAACGATTAATTTGCTCTAAGCCTTGTTCTATATCGCGTAGGTTGAGTAATTTTTCTTCAGCAAAAGGAAAAGCGGTTGAGGTATTAACACGACTATTGGGATCCCTTAGTTCAATTGATTCAATCTTGCCTTCAATARCGGTGATTACTAGATGGCCTGTACTGAGATCTTGTGCGGCAACATAGGCTCGACTGGTGATATAGCCTTGTTCAAAATACCAGTTGCTGATTGCTTTCAATAGTTGGTTTATTTTATCGAGATCAATGCATTGATTTAGGTAAGGGCCAATAAGTTGTTGCTCGATCGCAACAGGCAGATGTGTGGCACCATCTAATTCAATCGTACTAATACTAAAACAAGGACCACCTAGTGTTTTGTCACTATCAGGCTGAGGTAGAGTGTTAATCGATTGATGTTGATTTTGCTGCTGCTCTATCCGATCACGCAATGCTTGCTGGCGTTGCTGCTGTTCTTGGATAATTTGCTGTTGTTGCTCTGCCGCTGTTTGAGCGAACACAACATTTACGGGTATGAATAATGCCCATAAAAACAAAACATTTGTAATCTGTTTCAAATCCATTTGTTCTTCTTAATCCTTAAAGATAAGACTAAATATGTTAGCCGTGCTACAAATATTATCATTATCTAACAAGTGTAATCTATTGTACTTTGGTACAAGACTCAATCACTTCTTAAGAGCTGAATTAAAATTACAACATCAAATTAGCTAGTGTTTTTTTTACAACAAATCGATACCTCATAATGCACCTAACTCATCATCAAACCGAAAACAAATAAGGTTCAGCTGCAACAAAGTCAGTCCGTTTTCCGGCTCTGTTCGCTCAAGGTTGAAGGTGGCCGAATCATTTCTATATCCTTACTCATGGTTCTATCGAAAAGGGGAGGAAGACTATTTTAGATAGCTATTTCGTGCCAATAACTTGCTAAAGTTCATAATAGTTAATTAAGGAGCTTAAAACAAAAAGTGACTCTTTATGGACACAAGAATAGCCATCACTTTAAATATTATTATAATCAGTAGCTTATCTAAAGACACATAGGACATATAACCCTTTAATCATTTTTAATAATACCCAATGTTATCGCAATATGTGCCAAATCAGCAGCGGTGCTGGCGTTCAATTTATTTTTTATCTGTGTACTGTAATTCGCTACTGTTTTATATCCCAAACACAAATCAGATGCCGCTTCACGTACGGTCATTCCTTTTGCTAACAAACAAAACACATCAAACTCACGTGGCGATAAGACATCAATAATCTGCCGTAACGATTCTTTATTATTATTAAATTTTTGTTCTGGCAGTAAACCTTCTTCAACATACCTCTCACCCGAAGCAACAAGCAACACAGCTTCGGCAAGCACCTCAGCGGCACTATTTTTACTCACATAACCTTTAGCGCCAGCCTGTAATGCGCGTTCAACATAAATAGCTTCATCGTGGATACTATAAACCAAGATAATTGCTTTATTGTCTAACTGAACTAAACGGCGGATTGTTTCTAACCCACCAATACCAGGCATAGACAAATCCATCACAACCACATCAGGTTGAAATTCATTATAATTCTGACATGCTAATTCACCCCGATCAACATCCATTATTTGTTCAATAAAATGTTGTGATGATAACAACATACGAAACCCTGCTCGCACTACGGTATGATCATCAACCAGCAATACTTTCAATTTATCATTCACTACTTCTTCCTAACAAAAGGCATCCATGCCGCCACTGTCATACCCTTGCCATTTCTAGATTCAGAACTAAATTGTCCACCTAAATTCTCAACCCGCTCGCGCATACCTAATATTCCAAACCCTTCTGCCCCCACATGACCGCCCACACCATTATCACTTACGGTTAATTCTACGCGTGGCTTATCGTCATTCTTATCCACCCAGTCAACCCTAACGGTTACTTGCGAAGCTTGCGCATGGCGCACCACATTCGTTAAACATTCTTGCACCACACGATAAACATGAATAGCCACTTCATTATCAAGTTCTTCTAACTGTTCATCATAATGAAACTGTATATCCAATGCTGGGTTGCATCGCTGCCATTCATTTATTAAATCCGTCAATGTTGGTCCAAGGCCTAATTCCGTTAAACTCAAGGGATGAAGCGTACGCATCATCGAGCGCACCACTTTTGCCAAATGATCGCATACCCCAATAATAGAATCCGCTATTGTCGGTATGTCGACATTTTTTTGTTTTGATGTTACCGCCATAGCTTTGATAGCGGTTAATGATTGCCCCATTTCATCATGCAACTCACGCGACATCGTCCGTCGCTCCGTTTCTTGAATATTCATCGTGTGTCGTGCCAGCGCTTGGTTGTTTTCTTGTGCCACTTTTAATGCATGAGACATATCATTAACTTCAACTGCAATCATGTCAAATTCACTAATATTCGACTTTGGAATCGTCAGATCATATTTTCCCAGCTCTACTTGATGTAATCCCAGAAGAATCCCTTGCACCGCTCGCAACATTGAATTAAACACCAAATTAACGGCCAAAAATATTACCCATAACATCACTACTACCGACCAAAAAAAAGCTTTAGACTCGCCCCATGCTTCCGTTATTTCATCCATAGGATTAGCCGTAATCAGAATCGTCCTGTTAGTGCCATCCTCCATTGCCACATCATATCGTTCTGTTAAATATTCCGTCATAACGGCTTTAATAAACCAACTGGGCGGCCTTTTYTCTGMTCCATCGACAATGCGTTGCGTAACAAATTTAACAGGCTTYACACCCTCTTGTGCAATTGAAATTTGTAAATGTCTTACTTGTTGCAAAGCACTGATCTGTGACAGCCACTCACTGTTATTTTTACTTTCTGTCGGCGCTTGTGCAAAGCCAAATTCAATCATCTGCAATGCCAATGTAATCGATGAYTGCACTTCTTTKGCYACAGATTGTCGYGCCTGCCACACAGCRGTCACTCCGCCCAGSAGTAAAATRAATATCACCGAAAATACAATTCKMARATTAATTAATGTGCGCAAACTCATTTCATTAGTTCCATAAYTTTTATCAAATCCTACAACAAATATTAAACCTAAAATCAATAAGATAATGATTRTTCATAATATTTTACATGAAAAACAGGYAKAACCMTATATTAACCGCTCCCTAAAGAAATGTGACCTACCTCACACTCAAAAGGAAAWTTTCCTATAACGCTTTTWWCAAACTCCCGCCTATGATGCTCCTCACGAAAACACATTAACGACAAGAAACAAATGACAAYAGACAATTTACAAYACAGTGCCGCTCCAGCAGAAAAAAAGATACWGGCATTATTTRATGARATTTTAAARCACGATGGTTTYGGTGAAATMAGARTCGAAGTSAATATYCTCAARCGYAARCAAAAAGAAGTCATYATTCACTGTGGWAAACAATATCGTTTTGTTGTGGATACACCGCAACAAGTATAAGCAAAAACAGAGTGYGAATTGGGTTCRCATCTGCATAAATATAAAATAAAATGACCAAGAGACTGCGCGGAGCAGATGCGGCATATAAGTCAAGAGAGACGATAATGAATATGAAACAAATGAAACGTGCCGTGAGCACATTCCGCGCAGCTGATGTATCWATCATTAAAGATGAAGCATTACGTRCAAAAGCGCAAACACTTCAAGCGAAACAAMAAGGTTTYACATTACTTGAATTACTAGTAGTAATCACATTGTTAGCAACACTCGCTGTTGGTGCAATGGTGGCRTATGAAGGTATTGGCGAAAATGCTAAAGATGTTGCTTCTGCNAATAACATTAACGCGGCTGAATCTGCAATCCGTACTTACCGCGCCATTGAAGGTGTATATCCAGAGCAATGGGATARCTTAGCAAATGTTGATGGYGGTACAGCTACAACWGGTGGTATGTTGCAATTACTTGAWGAYRRYACNANNGAAGCATTTTTTGGCCAATGGGTTATTCCYCTAGCATCACATACAACWWCACCWGMWGGKACWGTRTATGAAGCCGTSGCTMAATCRCTYAATGCAGTWGGTATTGAAGARTTACAAGCMATYAACAGTAATACTRCTTTTGRTACTGGTTATGTRCCTAAYTTAGCRTTAAATGAAAGTTACCCACTKACYACTGCTAACCAAGGTTCTGAAATYGAMTTARACCCAGCAGGTGCARMATAYGCTGAMKYRGCKATCGSYGGMGGCCTWGCATTATCTATTGTACCKTCTTCTGTAGGTGGYRCTKCTGGTGATTGTGATGCTGATGGYGTTTCACTTACTGATAAYTTTGCTGGYGWCMCAGCTGAYGAAAATRCTCGYCTCAAYCTTATCAAYGATTCAATGGATGAYGATGCYTGTGTATTAGTATTAGCATTAGGMTTTGGTAAAGATATGCCAGGCTCYACTGCCGGTAGTCGTGTTGCAATTTCAACTGCGCCAACAGCAACAAGTGCCAACATCAACCCCGCTACAGACTATGCACGYTATATTGCATTGTTCCAAGTGGCTGCAGATGGCAGCGATGGTTCTGTCGCTGATGGCACAATTCAGCCTGCTGAAGTGTTCACAAAAGCACGTTTAGTSGGTGTRGTTGACACTGAAGGCCGCTTAGTTGACCAAGCAATTGCTGGTGCAAACTCTGAAGGCTAATAGCTGATTTACTAAGCAATTAGTATTCGTTCAAAAGGTGCGGGGTAAGACAAAGGTCTTACCCCGCTTCCCTTTCTACTTGATTAAAAATCTTCACTCGATTATTGCAGTAAGTATTGTTCACCATAACTGTCCTTATCCCAATAATTGAACTAAATGTATGGAAACAAGTAAATGAGGTGTTTATTGTTTTTTCCACGTAACAAAAATACAAAGCCACAATCTTCAACAGGTTTAACTCTAATTGAACTATTAGTCGTAGTACTTATTCTAGCAATACTTGCCGGCATTATGCTAACTAGCCACGAAGATGTAAGCGAACAAGCACGCTATGACATAACCAAATTTGAAATGGTGGAACTTCGTAAGGCATTATTGCAATTTCGACGTGATTCAAATGAATTTCCATGTCGAATATACCGTAGCGGTGATTATGTCGCTGATATTACAGTAATGAGTAATATGGATTTTACTAGCTTACCTCTAACGCCAACGGTTGCTGATTATCATAGTTGGTGCAAGAATGAATTTTCAGGCCAAATTGAGTCTGGGCTCAGTATGTTATTTAAATTTCCGTATGACGATCTAGATGTGGCATTCATTCCTTTGCTTTGGAATCCCGACACTAATCGTGGCTGGAATGGACCTTATCTACATAATCAAGATATTACGGATACATGGGGAAACCACTTTCTTCTTTTAGATCCTGAGTTAACTTATGGACCATCCTATCGTTGCAAAAAAACACTGACAGATGATTATGATGTAACAGGTAACCTTTATTCCTGTTTAACACCAAATGACACCGGCTGGGATGCATCTACATATACCAAATATGCCAATATTGTGCGCTTAGTAAGCACAGGAGAAAACGGGGTTTATGATGGTGTAAATATATCTAATCCCTGCCAACCGAATCAAGATGATCTTGTCTTGTGTTTGCTTAGATAATTTTTCTCAAAATGACCAATAAATTTAAATTCGTCTTGCAAAAAGGTTTTACCCTATTAGAACTAGTTTTAGTTCTCTTTCTAATTACCTTAATGGCATCAGCAACCTTAATGCTGACCGAAAATATCGAAGATCAAGCTAAATACGACGAAACCAAACGCCGCATGGAAATAATGCGAAAAGCGATTGTTGGCGACCCTACCCGCACAGTAAATGACGGCCCTGAAATTAGTGGCTTTGTGGCAGATATGGGACGGTTGCCGATTTGTGTAGCCGAATTACTTACACTTGGTGATGCAAGTGGCTCTGACTTTCAATCACCTTGTGATGGTTCTTTAATAAAAAAATGGGATGAAGACCCTTCTTCAGGAATATGGTTTGGATGGCATGGTCCATACATTCAAGTTTTACCCGAAAAAAATGGCAATCTTCGATTTCGTGATGGTTATGGAAATACCGGAACCAATGCTAGTGATGCAGGTGGTACAAACTTAGATGCTAGTGATACTGCTGATGAGGAACATAATTCTGGCTGGACATGGAAACTAGATGCTTCTAATGCAATTATTCATATGCAAAGCTATGGCTTTGATGGTTCATTAAAGTACCCTAAAGGTGCCACTATCGATGACGTCACACCTCTTGTCTATGGGCGCAACCACTTAACCAACAGCGGCTCTTTAGTTGGCAGAGTTCGCTTTCTAAATTTATCAACGGCAACCTCCCCCAATATTTTATATCTCAATCTAAATTATCCTAACGATGTCATCACTAGTAACTCATTTACAATAGATGCCAGCTCCGCAGGTACTGGTTTCTCTCCTCAAATCACCTTTCCATCAGGGACATTCATTCCTATGGGAGTAAGAACCATTCAGGTTTTATGTGATAGCACAGACTATGTATATGACGGAACGTGTACAAATAGCACATATAATTATTTTGTAAACATCACCATCTCGCCCACCTCTCAAGCAATCCAATTTAATTTACTTTGGGATATCCCATAATGCTGAAATCTCCTTTTAATTTCGGCAAAGCCAAGTCTTTATTAGTCTGTGAAACCGATGGATTTATTATGCGCGGCGTGGTGTTTATGCGTACAGGCAAAGAACTTGTCGTATTACACAAAGCACAATCACAACAAGCCAATATGGCGGATGCTGTTGCCGATCTTGTCAAAGCCTTAAAAAGTGATGGATGGGACGGTGGTGATGCCGTGCTGCTGTCACCCACGGTATTATCAACCTTAATTGAACTGCCCATTAACCCTAAAAAACCACGGCCATTATTGCAAATGCAAGAGTTGGTTAAATGGGAAGTTGAACCCTTATTAATGCAGCACACCACCCAGTGGTCTGTCGGCCATTTATTAGTTGGTCGCGGTTATATGACTGAGGAACAAGCTGAAGCGGTGATGGATCTTCAGCAAGCTAAACCAAACCCTGCCGGTGGTTTAGAATTGTCTGATAAATATGCATTGCGCCGTTTTGGTGAGCTAGCTGAAGAATTGGGCTATATTCGAACCAGTCAACTCAAGGCCTGCCTTGCGGGGCAAGAGTGGCTAAAATCTGATGATGAAGATATTGAATGTGGTTGGGTGCCACAGGGTGAAGTTAATGATGTTCCGGGTACCTATAATTGGTTAGTCAGTTGTACCAATAAATCATTATTACAACGTTGGACCAAAACATTCCGCACACAAGGCATAACGCTACAGGCAATGTATCCCTTAGCAGGTTGCAGTGCAAGCTTGCTTAATGATGATGTCTCGCCAGCCGTTATTATCGAGTCACACGACGATTTAGCACTTGTGCAACATGTGTTGGAAGGCAATATTTCTTCTCAATATTTATATGTAAACCCAGCTAAAGACTTACTGCAATTGTGCTTAGAAAGCTACCACACTTTAAATCCTTCAGCTGCTGACCCTATTTATTTAGCGAACTGGCAAGCTAATAGCCAAGATTTATCAGATGAATTAAAAAGCACGCTTAATGTTGAGCTAAACGCATTAAACAATGTTCCTATTAGCGAAAGTGTAAGCCCTGGTATGCTGGGTGCAGGGCTTCATGCGTTAGGTTTAGCGGGATTAAAGCGCTGTACTGATGTGCGTATCGGTGGTCCATTACCGACATTATGGCAACGAGTAGAAATACGTGCCGCGGCATTGTTTTTTGTATTGTTTTTAGCCATGGCAGGCACTGAACTGTCATTAATGATTCGAGATAATCACATTCAATCTCATAAAATAGAACTCGATGCACAATGGAATTTGATTGATGGTGCGATGAGTCGTATCAAAGGTGATATTAAACAAGTCGAACAACGTAAAGCCCTACTTAAAGAACAAGAGATAGACCAATTACGCACTGAGGCTAGACTAACATTCTTTGGTGAAAAAATCCCTAGCCGAGTGGCGTTAATTCAGGCTGTTTTAGGGATTTTACAATCTGCTATTGGTGAGAATGTCATCATTACTAATATTGATGAGTTTGGCAGACGCGCTACTGTTATGCCTACTTTACCTTCTGCCATAAAAGATTCACGTATAGAAGTAGAGAACTTTAATCTTGCAGCATGGGCGTTAAGTGAAACGGCGGCACAATCATTCATTCAAAAAATGAAAGAAGCGGTAGATCCTTGGGGCTTGGAGATACGTGATAGTAAAGTGTTCTCACGTTTAGGGCCTATGGATCTTGAAGGTTTTGCGGTGTCAATGCGTTTAGTTAAGCTGGTATCAGCTGAATCAATAAAAAAACAACAGGCGAAGCGATGATGCTCTCGAAATTAAAAAAATCAGAGCAAATTCTGCTGGTAATCGTAATCGCAGTATTGATATTAGGCGCTTATTCTTTTCTTCGCTTTATTCCCAAGAATGACGCTATTGTGACATTGCAAAAACAAGCTGCAAAGGTTGAAAAAAAGCTACAGTTAGCACGTGTTCCTGATGAACCACAACAAGGTGTTGATGAATTATTAAAACAGCTTGATGATCAAGAACAAGCATTAGCATTAATACGTAATATGGCTGACGGTGTCAGTCAGCGTTTTGCCCCCTTTGACTCCCAAGAATTGAAAGTACGTATTTCAGAGCTAGCACGTAATACTCGTGTACGGATCCTAACCAATGAGACATTTAAAACAGTCATAAAAGTAAATATTAATAAATCTAAACGCAAGTTGAAAGCGAAGACCATTATTAATGACACCCATGTGATTTTACCTGCCAATCGAAGTTGGATCGATCGCATGTCTCAAAAAACAATGTTTTACCGTCCCATGCAAAGATTGGTATTTGAAGGTGATTATCAATCACTGCGCGCYTTTATTCATGGGCTTGATGCCTTGCCGTGGCAAGTCACGGTGGTGCGATTAAATATTGAACGAATGCCAGCAGCACCAATACGTGGTTATGCACAATTGCTTAAATCTGAACTCGTGTTGGCTTTGTARAAAAYRCTATGGCCWTATCTGACGATCAACTTATTGAAGCCGGAGCCAAAACAGGCTTAATAGAACCTGCTGTTCTGGAGCGTTTGCGTATTGATGCTCGCCGCCACCGCAGTGCTATATTACCGTTAATTTTGGCACAATATCGCTTTCCAACATCGGCATTGTACCGTGCAGTAGCTGAAAATAAAGGCTTAGACTATATTGATTTAAGTAGCCAWATTCCACATGCTGATCTGCTTAAAAAAATCCCTGCCAGTCTAATCAAGMGAAAACAAATAATRCCTATTGTTGATGGTGAACATGCTTTATTAGTTGTGTCTGATCCCAATGATCGCGGCACCATAGATGCTGTGCTTCGTCTGCTTGGAACAAAACTACCTTTAGTGATGGCCGATCTGCAAGTATTGCGTTTAATGATTGAACATACACTTCCTAGCGCTGCATCCAATCATGCTGACACTCAAGATGAAACGGATTTAGTTGCCTTGCTCGATGCCATAATACGCGAAGCTTATCTYAACCAAGCATCTGAYATCCATTTTGTTACWGAGAAAGAAGGCCTGAGAGTWCGGTTACGCGTTGATGGTAAGCTACGTGATCACCCTATTGATGCCGACGCATCGGTTGCTGCTGGTTTAGTCTCGCGGGTTAAAGTGCTMTCTGGTTTAGATATTGCTGAACAACGYCARCCTCAAGATGGTGGCTTTTCATACCATTTAGTACCCCCCATTGATCGCGAATTTAATATACGAGTGGCCACTGCTCCCACGCGTTTAGGGGAACGTATCACGATGCGTTTACTTGGTCAGGAATCTGGTGGTCTTAGCTTAGTCGATTTAGGCATGCTGTCCACCGATTTAGAACGTTTCAGAACAGCCATCAAAAAACCYTATGGTTTGATMTTGCTTACCGGCCCWACAGGCAGTGGTAAATCAACTACCTTGTTTGCTGCTTTACAAGAAATTAATGATCCTGAAATCAATATTATGACGGTAGAAAACCCTATTGAATATGTGATRGATGGCATATCTCAAATTCAAATAGGGCCAAAAATYAGTTTTGCTGATGCTTTACGGTCATTGTTACGTCAYGATCCTGATGTACTCATGGTGGGCGAGATCCGCGACCATGAAACAGCGGATGTATCCGTTAAAGCGGCAATGACGGGACATATGGTTTTTTCAACGTTACATACCAATAATGCCGTCAGTGCTGTTACTCGATTAATTGATATTGGCTGTGAACCTTTTCTGATTGGTTCAACCTTAACAGCCGTGATTGCCCAACGMTTAGTTCGCCGTCTGTGCTCACATTGCCGTAAAAAGAGATTAGCGACTGCAGACGAATGCGCTCTATTGGGCGTTAATGATGAAGATGTTAAAATTTTTGATGCTGTGGGCTGTGCTATGTGTCAGGGGCGTGGTTTTCGTGGACGACTTGGCGTATTCGAAACCTTATGGTTTGATGAAAGTTTATCCCGTTTGGTGGCACAAGGCGCAGGTGAAGACAAAATTGAAGCTGAAGCTGGCGATAATTTACAATTTATGTGGGAAGATGGATCGCAAAAAGTTCTCAATGGCATGACCACTTTAGATGAGCTTCAAAATGTAGCCATTTACAAAACTCACRCTATGATTGGRSCACWCTAAATGGCTYTATTCGCYTATACCGCACTCACWTCWTCRGGYAGYGAATTRTCRGGRAAACARCAMGCTGATAATTTAARTWYTGCWGCACAGGATCTTCGTGATCGCGGTTTACGTGTATTAGAGATTAAGCCTACTAAAAGTAAACCTGGCTTTTTAGGCCAAGAAAATATTTCTGATTGGCTTGCTTCACAGCGTTCAGTTTCGGCCTCAGCCTTAGTRTTCTTTTTTAGACAAATGGCATTTATGCTGCGTGCCGGTTTACCCATTATGCAGGCATTRGAATTATCCAAAACCCAAGTCTCAAGTGCCCGATTAAAACTCACAATCAAACTAATGCTAAGGGATATTGAGTCAGGTCATKCCATGTCATTAGCSATGAAAAAACATAAAGAAGTATTCCCCAACATGGCCGTTAATCTTGTTTTTGCAGGTGAAAACACTGGAGACTTAGATGCCATTATGGAACGYTTGGCCACGCATTTAGAAACAAAAGCAGCCTTACGATCACAAATGATCAATGCAATGATTTATCCGTCAGTTGTATTTATAGCAGCCATCGGCGTTGGTGCATTTATGACYCTAAAAATAATTCCTAAGTTTGCTGACTTTTTATTAGCACAAGGACGAACGTTACCTGCATCAACACAAGGGCTGATTGATTTTTCTAAATATGTTCAAGCCAATGGCATTTATATTGTTGCCATATTCATTGCCTTTATTATTGCCATATTGCTGATGTATCAAACCAAACGTGGACGTTATTTTATTGATAGTTTGCTATTACGAATACCCGTTTTTGGTTCAATGATTACCACAGGGTCTATGGCTCAAATGACATGGGGCTTATCCACATTATTACGAAGCGGTGTCACCGTATTTGACTCACTTAAAATCACGGCTGAACTGATGAATAATCGTGTATTTTCTAAGCAACTTATTGACGGCTCACGCTTTGTTCTCGAAGGAAAAGAGTTGGCGTCTAGCTTACAACATCCACAAATGCCGATATTGGTATTGCAAATGATCACCGTCGGTGAAAAAACAGGAAGCCTTGATCGCATCTTGCACGAGCTAGGATCTTATTACGAACAACGTTTAGAAACAGCCATCAAACGATTATCAGCCATGATTGAGCCCGCAATGATTTTGCTGATCGGCGGTATGGTTGGCTTTGTTTACTATGCCTTTTTCCAAGCACTATTTTCTTTAGTTTCAGGAGGCGGTTAAGAAACAATTATGAAAGTAACAATTAACTTAAACTATGGTTTATTAACATTTTTCTGCATGATCCCATTCACTTCATTCGCAGCCGAATATATAAATAACACCTATCTTAATCAACAAATACTGCCTACACCTCAGGACATTCGCGATCCTTTTACGCCGAGTGACTTGATGTTTAATGTAGCCAGTAAAACATCTGGGATAAGTGCTAATGGATTTATGCGTTCACCTATTGATTCGGTGATACCGAGAATGCGTTTACGTGGTTTTATTGATCAAGATAAAAAAGAGCCTATTGCCTTGTTAGAAGTGGCAGGCGCTAGAACTTATCTCGTCCGTGAAGGTGATGATATAAATATTAACCCATCGCTGCCAAATAGTGTTATTCGCATCACTAAAATTACCCGCAATAGTATTACTGTCGAGACTGGCAGCATACTCGGCTCAATTCGTGTTCAAAGATAATCAACCATGACAAAATTAATAAGTACCGTTCATCTTTTAGCTTTTTTATTATTAAGTTCTGTGACGATGGCTAGCCCTAAAATAGCAGAACTGGAATTTGCCGATTCCAATATGCAAGATGTAGTACGTACCTTATCAGAGCTATCAAGTAGTAATATTATTGCCACACCTGCTGCAGCAGAAGTGAAGGTGACCATTCATCTAAAAAATATCACTGTACTGGGAGCAATAAAATCAATTAGCCGTATAAGTGGCTTATGGTATCGCCATGACGAAGATACCAATACATACCGTATTATGACGCGCGAAGAATATGGTAAAGACTTGATTGTGCGTGAAAGTGAGCATATTGAGGTGTTTCATGTGCTTAATGCCAATGTGCAGATTATTGCTCAATCTATAGAAGATTTATATGGCAGTCGCGTGCAATTATCACTCGGCACGGAACCTGGGAAAAAAGTCTCATCATCAAATAATAATCGTAGTGGTGTTAGAAATACGCGTTCAGGAAATAATTCAAACCGCAACAATTCAAATCGTAATAATTCCAATCGTTCATCAACAGGACAAGCAAGCAGTGGTAGCCAAATCGAAACCGAGAACTTAACTGTGGATCAAATTGAGCAACTCTCAAAGCAATTAAATGGCAATTCCGTTGTTAACGTTCAAGCATTACAACAGATAACCATTCAAGCACAGCCCATTTATATTACGGTCAATAATGAACATAATATGATTATTGTTCGTACTGATGATCGTAAAATCATTAAATCTATTGCTGGTTTAATCAAAAGTATGGATCTTCCTGTTCCCCAAGTTATGTTAGAAATGAAAATTCTTAGCATTACACTCGGTGATGATTTTAATTCAATTTTCAACTTTGAATTACAAACTAACGGAGGCAATCAATCCACTCAGCCTATATTAGTCGGAAATAATGCACTACTCAATAGTGGCTCCCTTATTTATGAATTTTTAAACTCTCGCTTACGTGCGAATATTGAATTTTTGGAGCAAAACAAACGTATCAAGGTTCTGTCTAACCCAATGGTACTTGCATCAAATCACCGACAAGCTGAATTATTTATCGGTGAAGAAAGAATTCTAACCCGTGGATTTACCTTTAATCCTGCTGTTATTGATAATGGCATTGTTATTTCACCTTCATTTATCGAAACTGAAACTGAAATACAAGAAATCGGTATTACTCTACGCATCACGCCTCGCATTAATGCTAATAGAACAGTAACGCTAGAACTTGAACAAGAAAGCTCAACCATTAATCCAGGCGGAGGAACACTACCTGTAGCAGATGGTGCAGGTCAAATAATCAACTTTCCAATTGATACTGTAGATACCGCACGATTAACAGGAACCGTTGCGGCACAAGACGGCTTAACCGTTGCAGTCGGCGGCCTCATTCGTACAAGCAAGTCTTATAACGAGAAAAGAGTACCCATATTAGGAGATATCCCTGTAATTGGCCGTATATTTAGATCATCAACTGAAAGTGAGCAAGATACTGAAACCGTATTGTTGATCACGCCTCATATACTCACAAAGCCACATGAAAGTGAACGTATTCGTAAAGAAGATAACCAATTTTATCAATCTTATAATGATGGCTTTCCTGATCTTGCCCCGTTCCCCAATAAATTTATAAACAAAGAGCCTGCATCATCAACGGATAACAACAGTAAAATAAGTCCTAGCAGTCAAAATATATATCTGAAAATGAGCCAGTATGCCGCCGATACTATCCGTATAGTAGAGATTGAGCGAAAACTTAATCCTAACTATTTGCCCAGTAAAGTTAACCGCGCAGCCGTAATAAACTTATTTGATAGCAATAAAATCAAAGCAATGCCATTGGCAAGCTGGAGCCATGGAGGCATGTACGTAACCGCTATAGAGTTAGTCAATAAAGCGAACTCAGCTTTGCCTATCGATTATAAAAATATCAAAGGAACATGGTTGGCTTCTTCTGTTGAAAATAGCCTACTAGCACGACGAGGACAGGCTAATGATTCAACCTTTATGTATGTCGTTTCAGTGCTGCCTTTTGATGAAACGATAGCAGCTGTTCAATAAAATGCGACATTCAACGTTAGTACTCGCTTTAATATTGAATATGAATAATGTTTATTCAGCACCCTCATTGCAGATGCATGTATTTGAAGAAGAATCGAATACGACAACAAATATACCAATATATAATCCCATTCCAGTGTTCGAGTCTTCACCTGCCCGTAAACATAATTTGCAAACGCATGTTTTTGAACGCGCCCCCAGCGTAAGAACAGCTAAAACATCTTCGTCGGACGGCACGAGTACCATCAAGGATCAGAAACCTATTTTAAGCTATCAGAAGGCTGAATTCTATGCCTCCACTGGTTATCGTCAAGATGAACTAAACTGGTCTATAGCAGCCATCAGTGGTACGCCCAATATTATCTCCGAATTAGAATGGCAAGATATTGAAATTGCCATAGTAAATATAGGTACTACCTTATATCTTGAACCTAATTGGTTACTTAATGTTGATTTAAGCTACGGCCATATTTTTGATGGAGCCAATCAAGACTCTGATTATTTCGGTAATAATCGAACATTCGAATTTTCACGATCAAATAACAGTGCAGACGAAGGTTCAGTAATAGATGCTAGTATTCATGCTGGCTATAAATGGTTAGCTCTAAATAATGAACAGGCAACATTATACTTAATACCTAAAATAGGCTTTTCGTATCATGCTCAATTTCTCACTATGACGGATGCAAAACAGACTGTAGCAACGACAGGGATTACTCCTCCAATAGGCTCATTCTCTGGCTTACACACCACTTATGATGCTACTTGGTATGGACCATGGATAGGCATGGATAGTGAACTTACCATCGGTAAAAAACTCACATTAGGGCTTAATTTTGAATATCACTATGCTTTTTATGATGCCACAGCAAATTGGAATTTACGATCAGATTTTGCTCATCCGGAAAGTTTTACACAAGAAGCTGAAGGATACGGATTAGTTGGTAGTGTTGATGCAAAATATCGCTTGGATAACAAAGTATCACTCACCCTTTCAGTAAACTATCAAGACTGGCAAGCTGATCGTAATGGTATTAATGAGTTTTTCTTCTCTGATGGAACATCGCCTACATCAGCTTACAATGGCGTAAACTGGAAATCTTTCGGTGCTAACCTTGGCTTGGCTTATCAATTTTAATTAATTTAGGCTTTGCTCAATCATCAGAGCAATATCAACCATTCGATTAACATAGCCCCACTCATTGTCATACCATATTAAGAGCTTAACCTGTGTTCCATCAATTACCATTGTAGATGGTGCATCCACAATACCTGACAGTGGGTTATTGGTATAATCTGCTGAAACTAACGGTCTAGCCTCATAACCTAATATGCCTTGTAATTCTTCTTCGGCTGCTGATTTCAAAAGCGCATTAACTTCATCGGCATCTGTAGGTCGGCTTGATTCAAAAACAAAATCAGTAAGTGATCCATTTAATAACGGTACGCGTACAGCTAACCCGTTCAGCTTACCTTCTAACTCAGGAAATATAGTCGTAATAGCTTTAGCAGATCCGGTGGTTGTAGGAATCAAAGATTGACTTGAAGCCCGTGCACGACGCAAATCGGTATGACCTTTATCAACAATCGTTTGTGTATTTGTGATGTTATGAATAGTCGTCATTGATCCGTGAACAATGCCCAAACTCTCATGCATCACCTTAACTACAGGTGCTAGGCAGTTAGTGGTGCATGATGCGGCCGTCACAATCGTATGCTTCTCGACATCATATAAATTATGATTAACACCATAAACTAGATTCAGTGCAGGCGTTGGACATGGCGCAGATACCAAAACYTTTTTGATACCTTGATCAAAATAAGCCTGTAATTGTTGCTCTGTTTTAAACTTTCCAGAACACTCCAATATTAGGTCAATRTCTAATGYCTGCCAATTCACCTCKGCTGGTGAATTATGCTGGYTAAATGAAATACTGCTRCYATCAATTATTATCTGATTATCGGTAGCAGAGATCGCTTTATCTTCACCCCAGCGACCATGTATTGAATCAAATTGYAATAARTGTGCGTGACAATCAGCATCGCCACTTATCTCATTTATATGTACAATTTCAATTTCATCATTATTCCAACCAGCGCGCAATGCTAATTTCCCCATGCGACCGAAGCCATTAATTCCAATACGTATTGTCATTTTTAAATATCTTTAATACAGCTATAATATGTTTCATTATACCCAAATAAAAAAACCGCGATATTGAATAAACAATATCGCGGCTAAGGGTTAAGGAGAACTCCCTTCTWAACTATTCTAAACCAATCTGCCAAAGTTCACGGTTTGCTTCAACAATTTCACCTGAAGTAGCATCTACTTCAACTTTCATTTCGTGACCCGCGATCTTGGTAACAATATCAAATTCATATGACGCAGCACCATTAGGTTCAATTTCATATTCCACTTCTGTAATCACGCCGGGATAAATAGCTAAGGCTATTTTTCGGGCATCTGCTTCACTTATTTTCATTTTAGCTTTAAACAAAGGGTGATTTACATTATCAACTTCGCGTTCAACTTCAGAAATCAAACCGCGATGTGCATTACATTCTACGTCCCAATCAGCGCCGTCTGTGCCACGAATATCAAATTCGTACATATGCGCACCTTCTTCATTTTTAAATTCAACTTTGATGATAGTACCTGGACGCTCTTCTAGAGCCGCTTCCATACATTTCTCAAATTGATGGGGATTATGGGAGCCAGCCATTGCAAATGTGCTGGCTGTCATTAATATCGCTGAAGCAATGAGTATTCTTTTCATTTTTCTATTCTCTATTTTAGTTTATTAATAAATTAAAGGGCTTTAAGTAAAGACCGCAACTTCTAACGTGTGATTTCGCTAGCCCAAGACAGGGCAAGCGAAACCACAACATAAGCTCTATTTACATTGAAACTTTAATACCGATCCAACCTGCACGTGGTGCACTGGTGCCAACAAAATGCTCATCCGTTAACGAACGTACACCAGGTGCTTCATTGGGTTCTCCATAAATCCCAAAGGTTTCATATTCAGAATCAAACAAATTATCCACTTTTGCAAAAAACTCGACATTATTATTAAGCTTATATCGGCTATGCAAATTGACAACGCCATAGCCGTCTAGCTGATCATCTTCATTGATATCATCACCACGGAAATATTGACCAGAATGATAAGAAGCATTCATTCCTAAAGAAAATGCAGGTGTAAACGCATAATCAAGGCCAATTTTTATATTGTTTTTAGGGATTCCGGGAATGCTATTACCGCTTGTTACACGCTGGGTATCACCTTCATGGTCAATGTAACCAAAACTGCTTTCATACGTTGCATCTATCATGCTGTAGTTTGCTGTCCACGTTAAATTTTCACGTTTTCCAGACAAACCAAATTCAATGCCTTTGCGTTGAGTTCTATCTACATTGTCAAAGATACCTACATTCAGCTGTCCTGCAGGGGCATCTGTGTCTGGGAAGAAAAGAATATCATCTTTAAGTGTTGTGTTGAAAAAGCCAAATGACCAATTCACATTACCCATTGTACCGCGCACACCCGCTTCAAATGTTTTAGCAACCACATCATCTAAGGGTGGATCACTCAAGAATGAATTAGGTAGGGCACAAGGATGAGCTGCATCAGCACAGGTTAATTCTGATGGGGTTGGTGCACGATTAGATTCACTATAACCACCATAAATTCCTGTTGTTTCACTCATTGCATAAGTAAAGCCTAGTGATGGATTAATGCGATTAAAAACATGCGTTTCATTTCTTTCATTTAGATTTGTTTCACCATTTCCACTCGTACCAGAAATATCAATCTCTGTACGGTTATAACGTGCTGCCAACGTCAAAGCAAATTTATCCGTCATAGAAATGGTGTCAGTAAAAAACAAACCAAATGTTTTAGTATCAATCTTACCGTCCACCGCTGTTTCAGCTAACAGAACATCGGTACCATTTGTGCCTCGATCTGCACGAAAAACCGCCACTTCAGAATTCGCAGTATAATTAACATCTGATTTATCATAACTAGCACCGACAATGAGTTGATTTTCTTTGTCAAATAACGCATTAAGAAATGTAAATTGCACGCTTAAGCCATAACTATCCTGCTCGGTAGTGCTGGTATTATTCAATGCCAAATCATCATCATCTGGGCTGCCTAAATCTGTTTCATTAATAACATTGCCATTTACATCTTCTAACTTATCTGTTTCACCTTCTTCAACAAGATCGCCGGCACCATCAAATTCAAGTTCCGCACCATCACCATTGAACGTTTCACGATCATTTTTTCGGAAATAGGTATTTGCCGATAATAATAAAGAATCATTCAACCAATGCGAGCCATTTAATGACAACATACGTAGTTCATTTTGTGTATTATCTGGGTACGTAAATACGGCTTCTCTATCTATTTTCACTAATTCAACGGGAGATGCACCATTACCGTTTAAGTCACTATCTACGCCCATTAATGAAAAATCTAATGTGGAGGATTCATTTTGATAGCTTACTTTTGCAAATAGCTGATCAATATCTGATTCTGATTCATCTCGCCAGCCATCTTCTTCAATATGTGAGCCTGTCACATAGTAGGCAAGGTTGCCATCACTGCCACCACTCTCAACTGTAGTTGACCAGCGGCCAAATGAACCACCATAAGTTTCTAAGCTGTGTCCTTGATGTGTGAAACCATTTTTTGTTTGAATTGAAATAGCACCACCCAACGTATTCAAGCCAAAAATGGGGTTAGAGCCAGGCATTAAATTCATACTAGCAATCGCTGCTTGAGGAATAAGTTCAAAATTAACGGCATCACCAAATGGCTCATTAACACGCACACCATCCACATAAACAGATAAACCTTGTGAATTTCCCACTAACGGTGAAGCGGTAAACCCACGAAACTGTAAATCAGGTTGGAAAGGATTATTTTGAGCAGAGTTAATGCTGACACTATTCAACGTGCTGTTCATAAAATCACTAATGTCTAAGCTTTGACTATTTTCAATTTCTTCTGCTGTTGCAGATTGAATATTGCTCGCTATTTGATCGGCGGGTAAGCCAACACCGTGTAGTGGTGTCGTACCAATGACTTCAATTTCTGTTAATTCAACACTGTCTTCTGCTGAAAAAGCAGTGCTTGTAAGGGTACTCAATATTATCAGTGATAATATTGATCGTTTGTGGGGTAAATTCATAATCTGCAACGCTCTCGCTCTCTTAAAAATTATTATAGTTTTGATCACGAGCGATACTATCAGAATAAATCCTAGTTGCCGTTAGGAAAAATTCCTTTTCTAACTGTGATAAATATAATTTTTATTAGACCATAAGAACAATTGCGTTACTTACCTTTCCTGCAATATAAGATTAGTCCTTAATTTCAAACCAAGACAAGGAGTTATGCAAATTAACCACTTCACCAATTATCACTAATGTAGGTGCGACTGGTTGCTCTCGTTCAGCCAATGCAGCTATTTCAGCAAGGGTGCTGATCCACACTTTTTGATGTGATGTAGTACCTTGTTGAACTAATGCGACAGGCATAGTAGAAGGCATTCCGTGGTCTTGTAACTTTTGAGTCAGCACCGGTAGCCCAGCTAATCCCATATAAACCACAACCGTTTGTCGTGGTTGTACTAGCGATGCCCAATTTAAATCTAACTCACCTTGTTTTAATTGCCCCGTTACAAAGGTGCAACTTTGAGAATAATCACGATGTGTTAATGGAATACCGGCATACGACGCACAGCCTGAAGCAGCAGTAATTCCGGGCACGACTTGAAAGGGAATATTTTCTGCCGCCAACGTTTCAATTTCTTCTCCACCACGACCAAAAATAAAAGGGTCGCCCCCTTTTAATCGTAAAACACGCTTGCCTTGTTGAGCTTGTACTAATAATAGTTGATTGATCTCCTCTTGGCGCACAGCATGCCATGCACGTTGCTTGCCGACATAGACTTGTTCTGCTTCTCGTCGAACCAGTGCTAACACTTCTTTACTCACTAATCGATCATAAAATACTATATCTGCTTGCTGCATTAAACGCAGCGCTTTGAAGGTTAATAGTTCAGGGTCGCCGGGGCCGGCTCCCACTAAATACACCTCACCTTTTTGTAATTCTTCAGACTGTGTTTTCTGCAACATTGCTTGAAACACCTCTTCGCCCAATTGCTCTCTACCCGCTAAAACATGATCGGCTACTTTGCCTTGCAATATAGATTCCCAAAACCGTCGACGCATTGAAATCTTAGGGAATTTATCTTGTACCTTCTCTCGGTATCGGCCGACAAGTTCAGCCAATCGGCCATAGGTAGGCGGAATTAATGTTTCTAGCCGTGCACGTAATTGGCGTGCCAAGATAGGCGACTTCCCACCACTTGACACGGCAACAACAATCGGTGATCGGTCTAAAATTGAAGGTAAAATGAAATCACATAGCGCTGGACAATCTGCAACATTAACTAAAATATTACGCTGTTTTGCTTGTTTATAAACCTCACGGTTTACATCTTCATCATCTGTTGCCGCAATCACTAATATAGATTCGTTCAGCAACTCAGCTGAAAACAAAGCGTTAACCCATTGAATTTTTTCAGCATTAATTAATGCTTGTGTGCTTATAGAAACGCGAGGAGAAACGAGGGTTACACGTGCCTGTGCTTTCAGAAGTAATCCTGCTTTTCGGGCAGCAATATCACCACCGCCCACAACAAGGCATGGTCGATTTTTCACATCAACAAATAAGGGTAAATAATCCATCTAATTCTTTATTATTTTAAGGAAAGTTCTAATGCCTGTAATACAAAGCCATCATCTAAATTTTGCACTACGGCTACTACATGTGATTTGTCCAAACGCCAGTCATCCTCGAGTTCGACTAAGGTAGACAGCTCTGTTTCACCTTTTTCATCAAGAGGGAAAGGACCCAACCATTTTCTAACTAAATGTTGATGATTAAATGTCGTACCCGCATTATCACCACCTGTTACCACGCTACTAATATCATCTTCTGTTATAGCGATATACAATACCGAATAGTTTCGGTTATCCGCCCCTTTAACACCGATATGACTGTCAATTACAAGTTCGTTATTCTGCTGAGACACGCTTAATTCAATGTTCGCCTCAGGTTCAAATTTATTGACCGCGTGAATCACATCTTTTGCATATTTTTCCCAGTTATGAACAATTTCACCACTGATTACAAATTCGGGCGTATAAATGGATTGGTATAAATTAATGCGTGCTTGTTGACGCTGTCTATCTGCAAAAACGGAACTAGAAAAGCGATCAATCCAACCCTTTTTATCATTCAAATAATCAATATGAAAACCCAATACAATCAATTGCTCATTGCTTATTCCTTGATTCGGTAAATCATGTACCCAACGATCAGCTGCCGGACACAAACCACAGCCTTCAGAGGTAAATAATTCCAACACGGCTATTTGTCGAACACCGCTATCTGCTTGCCATGTTTGAGCAACAGCTAACAGTGGCAATAACAGCAGAACCCACATACTTTTCTTAAATATAAACGTCATAATTTCACCCTAGCTCATGATATTAATCAATATTTAGATCACCTAATAGCCTATTAGTTCCGCTGTTGAGCATTACTACACAAAGCTATTTCTCTCAATACCATTGTTGCATAACTCCCCGCTGGTAATGAAAATTGAATTTCTATTTGTGCATTATCTAAAAACTGCCAACGAAAGTCACGCGGAAATACACGCAATGCACGACGTTCTTGGCTTAAGCCTTGTTTTTCTAGTCCTTCTCTCCATGCTAGCCACGGGCTCAATACCTGCTGCTCTAGTGCTAAACTTTCATCCGTATTCTGTGCTTGTCCCCTTCCCCACATCACTCCTGTAGGATGAATATCCATTGTCGCCAAGCGAGACATAAGTGTTTCGTCTACATTTTCAACCAAAAACAGACTTGCTTTCGTGCCAGATAACAGCATGAAATCACCCAATAAAGCCTGATCCCAACTGTTATTCTTAATTCGTTCTGYAAGCACCAAATTAAACAGCCATGAGCGTGCTGCCGATAAATAAAGACCTTTTTGAATACGTTTTTTAGGTGCTTTTCCTGTCGAGAACCAATAATCAACTTTATCTAAATTTCCCATTCGATGACCAAACCGTTGCTCACCAAAATAGTTCGGCATACCTAATTGCTGCACCCGTTTTAAATTTTCTTGCCATAGCGCACTATCACCTTCAATATTGCTCAATATCAATTTAAAATGATTTCCTGCTAGCACTCCGCGCTTTAATTTTTTTCCATGTCGGGTTTGTTCTAGGATCTGAATATCATCCGTTGCAAATTCAGACCAATCGGGTTCATCAAAACCTTCCAAATTAATGCTAAACCATTGGCTGGTAATCGCATGACGATCTTTTAATCCTGCATAGCCCACGGCAACAGGTTTAACGCCGGCAAACTTAGCCAACTCATTGGCTAGCCAATCCGTATTTATGCCTTTTTTCTGAATTTTTAGCCAAACATGGCCACCACTRCCGTCGGGTTCAAAAGGCAACTGCTCCTGAACGTGAAAATAGTCTGGTTTAGTGCGAATTTCAGCCGAACACTGTATTGCGGTTTCATTAACACGTGCTAATGATGAAAACTCAAACCCCGCCAAAACTTATGCTTTTACTAACAAAACAACAGCATGTGCAGCAATGCCTTCTTTTCTACCGGCAAACCCTAGTTTTTCTGTGGTCGTTGCCTTTACATTAATGGCATCCACTGCAATAGCCAAATCTTGAGCTAAAATCCCACGCATACTCGGCATAAAAGGGGTTAACCTAGGTTGTTGTGCAATAATGGTACTATCTACATTATTAACTTTCCAACCCAATTTATTCAGATCATGCATCACTTTTCTTAACAAAAAACGACTATCAATATTTTTAAATTCATCATCCGTATCAGGAAAATGATGACCAATATCCCATAATCCTGCCGCCCCCAATAACGCATCACAAATTGCATGAATCAATACATCACCATCTGAATGCGCTTCTAAACTATGCGTATAAGGGATAACAACACCACCCAATGTAATAGAATCACCCTCTATAAATCTATGAACGTCGTAACCATGACCAATTCTCATTATTGTTCTCCTTGCTGTTTCAGGAACAAGCTTGCGAGTGCCAAATCTTGAGGCACGGTAATTTTAATATTATCTGAATGCCCTTCCACCATCATCGCTTTCAGGCCTAAAAGTGCAATTGCACTGGCTTCATCAGTGACCACTAATTGCTGTTTGTTGGCCATGTATAAGGCATCCTTAAGTGTGTTGAGTCGAAACATTTGTGGTGTTGATGCGCGCCATAACCCCTCTCGCTCTACTGTTCCAGTAATCTCTTGTTCCGCATTAGCGCGCTTAACAGTATCCGTTACCGGAATACCTAAAATGCCGCCTACAGGATGATCAGCAAGCTTTAATAGCATCTGATCAATGTCTTGATGTCGCAAACAGGGGCGAGCCGCATCATGTACCAATACCCAAGGATCATCGTCTGATATTTTGGCTAAAGCGGTTAATGCATTATAAACAGAATCCGCACGTTCTTTGCCACCGGTGACAACATGAATGGGCCGATCACTTTTCACTGATACCTGCGGCCACCATGGATCATTTTCGGCTATTGCAACGATGATGCCTTTGATACGATCATGTGAAGCTAAACGTTGTAAGGTATGTTCAAGAACCGTTCTACCAGCAAGTTCAAGGTACTGTTTAGGACGATCAGCTTGCATACGTGAGCCTATTCCGGCTGCAGGTACAATGGCCCATACGGTCTGATCAGTCATTATCTGACTCTTCTATAATTTGAAAGAATGTTTCACCTTCTTTAATCATACCCAATTCACTCCGGGCACGCTCTTCAACTGCATCAAGGCCACTTTTTAAATCATGTACTTCAGCTGTTAACACCTGATTTCGTTCTTTTAGCGTTTCATTATCTTGCCGTTGAATTTCAACAGCGCGATGAAGATGCAAAACAGCCGGTAAGCCATCATGACTAAACCATAATCGGTATTGCAACAAAAGCAATAATACCGTGAGCAAAATCATTGTGGCTTTCATGGGCAGTATTTAGTTAAARGCCTTAATTCCGGGATACACTGCCGCATCGCCTAATTCCGCTTCAATACGGATTAATTGATTGTATTTTGCAACGCGATCACTACGWGACAATGAGCCCGTTTTAATTTGACCYGAAGCGGTTGCTACAGCCAAATCAGCAATTGTGGTATCTTCTGTTTCACCACTTCGGTGTGAAATAACCGCAGTATAACCCGCTTTTTTGGCCATGTTAATTGCCGCTAGCGTTTCTGTTAAGGTACCGATTTGATTTACTTTAATTAAAATTGAGTTCGCAACACCTTTGTTGATACCTTGCTCTAAGATAGCCGTATTGGTCACAAACAAGTCATCCCCTACTAGCTGAACACGGTCGCCGATGCGATCGGTTAATAACTTCCAACCATCCCAATCATTTTCATCCATACCATCTTCGATGCTGATGATAGGATATTTATCGACCCATGAAGCAAATAAATCGACCATTTCTGCTGAAGATAGAGAGCGATTCTCCGAAGCGAGAACATACTGACCGTCTTTATAAAATTCAGAACTGGCAGCATCAATGCCCAGCATAATATCTTTGCCAGCTTCATAGCCTGCGTTGGCAATAGCTTCAAGAATGACTTCAATCGCTGCTTCATTAGAAGGTAAGTCTGGTGCAAAGCCACCTTCATCACCAACTGCAGTGTTAAGGCCTCGCTTATTCAATACTTTTTTTAATGCATGAAAAATCTCAGCACCATAACGTATGGCTTCTGTAATACTAGGTGCTCCCACTGGCAAAATCATAAACTCTTGCAAATCAACACTATTATCCGCATGTGAACCACCGTTAATAATATTCATCATCGGTACTGGCATCATAGATACATTCTTGCCGCCAAGATAACGGTATAAAGGCACACCCGCTTCATTAGCTGCAGCACGTGCAGCAGCCATAGAAACAGCCAATAATGCATTAGCGCCTAAGCGTGCTTTATTTTCTGTTCCATCCATTGCAATTAGTTTCTGATCGATGGCTTGTTGCTCARTTACTTCCATMCCTATAACTGCTTGTGCTAATTCACCATTAACAGCMGCAACGGCATTGAGTACACCYTTACCTAAGTAACGMGATARGTCWCCATCACGGAGCTCTACAGCTTCGCGTTGTCCCGTCGATGCACCTGATGGTACTGCCGCGCGTCCAATAATACCGCTTTCTAAAATAACATCTGCTTCAACGGTAGGATTTCCACGTGAATCTAAGATTTCACGACCTAGAACTTTACTAATCTTACTCAAGATTTTCTCCAAAATACGATCATCAGATCGCTTAATACAAATTTACTCAGTGAGATAAAATGTAATCGTAGTGACTACGCGCACATCTTTTTCAATTTTRTTRGTATCACCATATTCTTCGCCTGCATCACGCACATAAAAGCTGCCTTGGCGTGCACTGCGAATGCCYCCTACTKTTACACCKGCATTRCTCGCAAACTCATTTGCTGCAAGCCGTGCATTTTTTGTCGCTTCACGCAGCATTTCAGGTTTAATMTCGTTCAACTTGCTGAATCGATACCGTGGCGGATTATTGCCAATATTAATGCCTTCAGCTAATAATTTATTAATATTTATCCGTGCTTGTTTAATRTGTGAAACCTTATCTGTACTCACACTAATCATGCCGTTYAATTGATGTGATTCATCAACTACACGTTGYTGATCATCACGATATTGATAAACGCTATAATCTAAAAYYCCTACATCAATTTCTGARTCAGAGAAGCCATTTTCTTTTAACAATGCAACAACAATTTGTTGCTGTTTTTCTGCTTGTTTATAAAGCWTCGGTAATTGTTSYCGRTKCGTGCCTGATACATCAAACGTTAACGTCCAATCAACATGATCGGCCATCACTCGTCGTTCTGCTAGACCTTTTGCTTCAGCAGTATTAATCGCTACTTTGGCGTTATACAGGGTTTGTCCAACAAAATAGCCTGCTATTGCTAACCCTACCGCAACAAATAAGCCTAAGAAAAAAAGTCCGCCTTGATTTTCTTTATTCATTTTTAATCTTCCTTCAATAAAAAGTTAGAGTAATGAATCTTCAATAAAATCYTGTTKTTTAACCGTGCGRTCAATMGCCACTAAGGTTTCGAGTAATTCTTCCATTCTATCTAAAGGCCATGAATTAGCMCCATCACTYAGTGCTTTTTCAGGTTCAGGATGTGTTTCCATAAAGACACCTGCTACACCCACRGCTACTGCAGCACGTGCTAATACAGGTACAAATTCACGTTGACCACCCGATGAACCACCCATGCCACCCGGTTGCTGTACTGAATGTGTTGCATCAAAAACAACRGGGCAATCCATCGCACGCATTACCGGCAAGCCACGCATATCAGATATCAAGGTATTATAGCCAAATGATGTGCCACGATCACATAACATGATTTGATTATTGCCTGTTGACTTAGCCTTTTCAGCTACATGCTGCATATCCCAAGGTGCTAGGAACTGACCTTTTTTAATGTTYACAGGCAAGCCTTGGCTACACACATTAACWATAAAACTGGTTTGGCGACACAAAAATGCAGGCGTTTGTAAYACATCAACAACACTCGCYACTTCTTCTAAAGGTGARTATTCATGTACATCYGTTAKYACWGGRATACCGTATTCTTTTTTYACTTTTTCTAAAATCGCTAAGCCTTTTTCAAGRCCTGGYCCACGGTAACTATTRACCGARGTTCTATTCGCTTTATCAAATGACGACTTATARATAAAGTGAATACCCAAACGATCCGTCACTTCTTTCAGTTTACCGGCCACGTCCATTGTCATTTGTTCACTTTCWACYACACAGGTGCCAGCRATCAAAAATAARGGYTGTTTACCMCCRACCTCTTTACCGCATAAATCCATTATTGGGCTCCTCGGTGTTGTTTCGCTGCATTAACAAATGCTTCAAACAGRGGATGACCATGACGAGGTGTCGAGGTGAATTCTGGATGCGATTGCAGTGCAACAAACCAGGGATGRTCAGGTATTTCAATCATYTCTACTARRTTATCTTGTGACATACCTGAGAATCGTAGGCCGGCCTTTTCTAACGTTTCTTTATAATTATTATTAAACTCATAACGATGGCGATGACGCTCCACAGCTTCTGATGCACCATAAATTTTTGCAGCTAAACTACCGGATTCTAATGCGCAAACATACGCACCCAAACGCATAGTGCCGCCTAAATCAGAATCATGATCGCGCTGTTCAACACTACCATCTTCTTTTTGCCATTCGGTTATCAAACCAATAACAGGATGCGGCGTATCACGATCAAATTCCGTACTATAGGCATTCTCTAAGCCCGCTTTATTACGTGCATATTCAATGACCGCTACTTGCATTCCCAAGCAAATACCTAAATAAGGCACTTTATTTTCACGCGCATACTGTGCYGCTTGAATCATRCCTTCRACACCGCGCTCACCAAAACCACCYGGTACTAAAATTGCGTCCATACCAGCAATGGTAGCAGGGCCTTGTTTCTCAATTATTTCAGAATCAACATAATGTACATTGACCTTAGTTTGCGTTTGAATGCCTGCGTGAATTAATGATTCTGACAACGATTTATACGCCTCAGTCAGATCCATATATTTTCCAACCATGGCGATATTAACTTCACCTTTTGGATTATTAAGATTATCGATCACATGTTGCCATTCTGATAAATCAGCAGGTTTCACRTTAATCCCTAATTGCTTAACAACAATGTCATCGAGACCTTGCTTATGCAACTCCATCGGTATTTTATAAATACTATCRACATCYACCGCTGAGATAACTGATTTTTCTGGCACATTRGTAAATAATGCAATTTTCCGACGTTCAGCATCAGGTAAAGGSCGATCCATACGACATAATAARATRTCAGGTTGRATMCCAATCGTRCGTAAYTCTTTCACCGAATGTTGCGTAGGTTTTGTTTTAATTTCACCAGCCGATGGAATGTAAGGCACAAGCGTTAAATGGATAAAACAGACTTGTTCACGCCCTAATAACGCTCCCATCTGACGAATCGCTTCAAGGAACGGTGATGCTTCAATATCACCCACTGTACCGCCAATTTCAATCAATGCTATATCAGCATCACCAGCACCTTCATAAATGCAACGCTGGATTTCGTCAGTAATATGCGGAATAACTTGTACRGTATTACCTAAATATTCACCACGGCGTTCTTTACGAATTACATTTTCATAAATTTGACCCGTTGTGTGATTATTTTGTTTGGTCATTTTGCTATCAATGAAKCGTTCATAATGACCGAGGTCTAAATCTGTTTCTGCCCCATCGTCAGTTACAAACACTTCACCATGTTGCAATGGGCTCATTGTGCCCGGATCAACATTGATRTAAGGATCAAGCTTCACGATGGTAACTTTCAAGCCTCGTGCTTCAAGAATGGCAGCCAATGAGGCCGCAGCAATTCCTTTACCCAAAGAAGAAACAACGCCACCAGTGACAAAGATAAATTTAGTCATATTTCGGAGAATTCTAATGTACGGCGCATACCGGAATGGTTRYWMTMYMKTRGSSTWYWYRKTYWWWYKKMWATKCAGTWWWMMCWYWRYRRYWRYRKTSASCSKYSYYYYRSGYTTTTGATCGTTTAAACAGACTAGCTTTACTATCAATTAGGCAGTGCTAATACTTGGTAAATAATGCCGTCCGTCTCCAGATGCGTCACTTTCAATAGCAACAGCATAATCCACAACAGCAATAAGTTGTTCCCCCTTAAAAATCAAGGGAATACGGTCACGCTGCCAAGGTGGAATGCCCCACTCTTGGAACAAATGTTTTAAACTTTTATGGTATAAGTGCTTGGGCAAATGAATCTGCTCTCCACCTTGCCTAAAGCGCACTGTTAAGCCGGAAGTAATAAGCTTTTCATTCAAACCCAAACCATCCGTCTGCTGCCAACTTAGCGTGATCTGATCATTCATTCTCAAATCAGTAGTGCTACTAAATTCTATAATTTGACTAGCATCATGCTCTGGAAGACGAGGCATAAAATAGAGTTTATCTTGAAAGCGTCTTATCTCAACATCAGCATAACGAATCATCGGCACACTATCGTGTTTGGCTAAACACACATCATCAACAATACGCTGTAATACCGCTGA
>NVVK01000022.1 GCA_002733335.1 Methylophaga sp. | reverse complement strand
GGTAACTAGGGCGGATGACTAAGATTTAATTTGATGGGGGGCTTACTCTACAGTTGCTTCAACAATTGAAATTAAATTGATATTGATTCGCTTTGCAAAGTCATTTTGACGGTTGTTGCTAGTGTTGGTAACCATTAATTTAGTACCAACAACAATGCCTTCTCTTTCTTCACGGACGGTMACGATACAGGGCATGTCATTGATAAGATCAGAGTTGATTTCCATCATCTCTTTAGCATAGGTGATATTGCAAAAACTAATGACGGTGGAGAGAGGATAATTTTTTTCACCACGGTCACGTACAGCTTGACCAATATTACTTCGATGTATAATACGGTAATTATGCTCGGAAATAGCAATATCAAGATTTAATAAGGTTTCTTCAAAATTATAATCATTGGTAACCCGTTGAAATATCCGCATTGAGGTCTCATTATTGTTGTTGCATGCCGTTAAGCACGTTAATATAAAAATAAACAATAAATGAATCTTTAAGACCTGTTTTGTTGTCATAATAGTACCCTTTTTAGACATCACCTTAATTACGTGTTTAGATAGCTTTACACGTTAGATTTTTAGTGTATTGTGGTGTTTACATAGCGTTAGAATAACATTAATTTTACAGAGGTATAGTTTAGTGCAAAAGTTTTGGTTTTCTTTAATTACAGCGAGTTTTTTAGCGACATCTGCTATGAATGTATTCGCTGTTACAGGCTTTTCTGATATCAATAATGTATTATTTGATAAAGCACATTTAAAAAATATTTTAAAGCCTACGACGTTACATTATAAATATAAAAAACAAAGTTTCATTGATGGTGACCGAGAAGATACTATCGATGTTACGGTCACAAATATTCGTAACACAGGGCGTCGTGATACGCATTATGACTTTTTCACTGGCCCCCACAACCGACCTTATGAGGATCGCGACAATCAGCAAGGTAATGGTATTTTTGTATTGTATCTAGAGTTTGATATTCGTGAGCTTGATCGTTTAACAGGCGGAGATTGGGCCTACTTTCAGCGTAAAATTCGTTGGGCTTTAGCGAAAGGAGCTAAGTCTGAAGAGATTGAGCTTGATTACCAAGGGAAAACAATAAAGGCGATGCAATATACTATTCAGCCTTTTATCAATGATCCTAAAAATGCGCGTTATAGTTTGTATGCGAATAAGTACTATATATTTACACTATCAGAAGAGATCCCGGGTGAAATATACCAACTTCGTACCATTGTTCCAGATGGAAAAACATGGCAAGAGGGTGACGACGTTGTGACAGAAGAAACACTAACTTTTGATGGTGTTTCTTATGATACTGCAGAGAAGAATTAGCTTTCTATAGAGCAGTACGTACATACGTTTGGTGGATGTTATTTTACGATTTTTAAGCCTGGTCTTCTTTTCTTAGGGGGAGCAGGTTTAGTTGATTGTGTTGCTAAGGGCGCGGGAGAAGATTCCTCCTCAGTAAAAAACATGCCTTCATTATTTTCTTTGCCATAAATGGCAAGTACAGATACAACAGGAATAAACAATTCCATTTGTTTACCAGAAAATCGGGCTGAGAAGCTTATCCATTCATTGTCTGAGTGAAAATTATTTACTGCATCGGGTTCAATATTAAGAATGATTTTGCCATCATTTATATATTCGTGAGGAACTTGCACGCCATCAAAAGTTGTATTTACCAACAGGTAGGGTGTATTTTGATTATCTAAGAGCCATTGATAAATGGCTCTAATTAAATATGGTTTTTGAGAGGTCATGGTCGTATTGCTCATTCAATATTATTACTTGGGCTGGTTTGAAAGTTTTTTCGGGTGAAATATGTGTGGCATAATATTTGACCATGTCCGCCAATATGTAAGTAGTTTAATATTAAGTCAACGTAAACGCCACAATATAAGTATAAAATTGTAGCTAATCGTGAAACATCTTTACTCATAAAGAAAAAGACCTTCAGAAAATAAAGGTGTAAGTACAATAGGTTTTTTTATCATACTTTAATTTTTATAGCTTGTTGTGTTTCTTTATCTCTAAGCCAGCCGTTCTTCTACATAGTATGGTGGTATAAAAATAGAATCACCACACTAATTTTTCTTTCAGCATAGCCTTTTTATGTTGTTGACTATGCTGAAAGAATGTTTTCAATAATTAGTGTATGTCTTTCCAGAACGCTTTTTTCATTGGATAGACGACTAAGAACAGTAAGAATAGGTAAAGTAATACCCATTTCCCGAGTGCTAGACGCTGGATTTTAGAGGGTTCACCAATATATGCTAGGAAATTAACGAGATCAGCTACCGTTTGGTTGTAGTCTGCATCATTACCTTTGCTGGCAGCGGTTAAATGGCCGTGCTCATTCTCTAAATAGCCTTGTTGTTGCCATAAGACATGCGGCATACCCACATCTTTAAAGATTAGGTTGTTTGTTCCCATGATTTTTTCATCATCTAGATAGAAGGTGCGTAGATAGGTATTTAACCACTCTACACCACGAGCACGGGAGATAACAGACAGATCGGGAGGTGTAACCCCAAACCATTTCTTTGCATCGTCACTGCGCATTGCAATCGTCATTGTCTCACCGATTTTATCTGATGCAAACATCAGATTATAGATTACTTGTTCTTCTGTGAGGTCAAGATCTTTTGCCATACGGTTATAGCGCATAAAAGATGCGGCATGACAGCTAAGACAGTAATTAACGAAGGTTTTAGCTCCGCGTTGCAATGATGCTTTATCTGATAAATCAATTTCAACAGGTTCAAGATGAATTTTTGATGAAGCCATCAGTTGCGTTGCTGAAATGGAAATTAAACCAATAAACAGTACGTAGATTAAATTTCTCATTTCGTTGTCACCCTTTCTGGAACAGSTTTGTCCTTATCAATGCTGGTGTAAATTGGCATTAGAATAAAGAATGCAAAATAAATCACACTGAATATACGCGCTAGAATAGTRTTGTTTACTAGGAACGTCGTATCTGCAGAGGGCTGCGTGCCTAAGTAGCCAAGTACTATAAAGCTAATAATGAACAGTGTTAAAGCGCCTTTCCAAAGTGGACCACGATAACGAGTAGATTTAACAGGACTGCGATCTAACCAAGGAAGTAAGAATAGCATGACCTGTGCCGCTCCCATTGCTGCAACACCAGCGAAAGCGGAACCCGCAACACTTGGTACAGCACGTAAAATGGCATAGAAGGGTGTGAAATACCATAATGGCACTATATGTTCAGGTGTTTTAAGTGCATCAGCGGGGATAAAATTATCTTTTTCTAAGAACCAACCACCAAATTCTGGGGCATAGAATAACACTAAAGAAAAGATAAATAAGAATACCACGACGCCGACAATATCTTTCACTGAATAATAAGGATGGAACGGAATGCCATCAAGTGGAATACCATTTTTATCTTTATCTTTCTTGATTTCGACACCATCGGGGTTGTTCGAGCCGACTTCATGTAACGCGATAATATGAGCAACTACCAAGCCAAGCAAAACAAGCGGCACAGCAATAACATGAAAGGCAAAGAAACGATTTAAGGTGGCATCTGCTACAACAAAGTCACCACGAATCCATAATGCTATGTCTGGGCCCACAAAAGGAACGGAACCAAATAGGTTGATAATAACTTGGGCACCCCAGAATGACATTTGACCCCAAGGTAATAGATACCCCATAAAGGCCTCGGCCATCAGCGCCATATAGATAAACATACCGAAGATCCATACTARTTCACGTGGTTTTTTGTATGAACCATAAAGCACTCCGCGGAACATGTGCAAGTAAACGACAACAAAGAATGCAGAAGCCCCGGTAGAGTGTAGATAACGGATCAACCAGCCCCAGTTCACATCACGCATGATGTATTCAACAGAGGCAAAGGCCAATGCTGCATCGGGTTTGTAATTCATTGTTAGGAAAATACCGGTAACAATTTGAAGCACTAATATCAACATCGCGAGTGAGCCGAAGTAATACCAGAAGTTAAAGTTCTTTGGTGCATAATATTTGGAAAGATGATCTTCCCACATTTTTGTAGCGGGGAAACGTGCATCAACCCAGCCCATTAAACTAGAGAACATTATGCAGCTCCTTGTGCGTCTTCACCAATAACGATGCGATTATCGCCTTGGAAATAATRAGGGGGAACAACGAGGTTGGTTGGTGCCGGAACGCCTAAATAAACACGGCCTGCTAAATCAAATCTTGAACCATGACAAGGGCAATAGAAGCCACCTTTCCATTCAGGACCTAAATCTTCAGGTGCTAATTCAGGACGATAAGTTGGCGAGCARCCTAAATGYGTACAAACACCGACTAAAACAAKAATTTCATCGCGAATTGCTCGGGTATCATTTTTGCAGTATTCCGGCTGTTGACTRGTCATGTCACTACTGGGATCTCGAAGWGTACTATTCAGTGACGCTAGATTTCCTAATGTTTCAGGAGAGCGGCGGATTATCCAAACCGGCTTTCCGCGCCATTCAACAGTCATTTGTTGGCCCATTTCAAGCTTACTAATATCTGCTTCAATGGGRGCGCCAGCAGCTTGTGCTTTTGCACTAGGCAACATAGATGTTACGAAAGGGATAGCAACGGCTGCGGCGCCAGCACCACCCACAACTACACTCGCAGCCGTGGTTAGAAAGCGTCGCTTACCGTTATCAACGGTGTTACTCATAGACAAAATCTCCAGTTTTAATCAACAAACCACTTATTGGGGCCTATTGTGTAGCGTCTATCGCAAATTTTAGAATTAAATATCTTAGTGATCTTACCATAGCTGTGGGAGTTTAAAATAAAAAAACCTGCTTAAATTTAGGCAAGTCTTTGAGTTAGATCACAATTTGATAGTGTTTTATTGCTTGGGTAGATATTGTAGGGCTTAAAGAACGCTATCAAGCGCCTCTTTAGCTCCTTTTAAGGTGAATATYGTTTTGCCCTTTGAACCGTCTGAAAGTGTAAATGAAAAAGTGATTTCTTTGCCTGTTGAGAGCTGTTTTATGGTATCAAGATGGGGACGGGAAGCACCTTGGAAAATAGGGGCGATAACACGTTCAGGTAATCGCTCTGAAACGATATGATTAACACTAAAATCACGCACAGTGGATATAGTTCCACTGTCACTGACCACAACGGCCTCAATGCCTTCATCTGCGGGTACAATGGTTGCAACAAATCCACGAATCAGTTGAACAGCTTTGAAGTCATCAATTTGAAAAAGTGGAAGTGGCCGTTGGGCGAGTTCATCAAAGGTATAATCAGATAAACTAAAATCTAACCAAACGTAGCCTTCGCCCGTCTTAAATATGGCAAGCTCAAAGCCATCTTCATTCCTCACCATGGCAGACTGTGTTTTTGAGCCAGTGGCTTCATGGCTGAATGTTTCGACCTCCCAGTCTGCAAAAGAGGCAGATGAAAATAATACGACCATTAATAACAAGATGACTTTATTCATTATTCTTAAAACCTTCTGATTGTTGTAATGCCCACATGGCTGCGTAGTGACCCTTTTGGGCGAGTAATTGATGGTGGCTGCCTCGTTCAATGATTGTGCCATGATCTAAAACTAGAATCATATCAGCATTTATTATAGTTGATAAGCGATGGGCAATCACGAGTGTTGTTTTATGAGCACTTATTGTTTGTAAGGCTTTATTTATGGCTTTTTCAGAATGGCTATCTAATGCAGATGTTGCTTCATCAAAAATTAAAATTTGAGGGTTTTTTAATAAGGTGCGTGCAATGGCAATACGCTGTTTTTCCCCCCCTGATAATTTGAGACCACGCTCGCCGACCAGCGTTCCATAGCCATCGGGTAGCGTTTCAATGAAGTGATGAATGTGTGCTTGCTTGGCGGCAGCAATGACGGCATTTTTATCAACATTAGGATTRCCATAACGTATATTGTGTTCAATCGAYTCATTAAATAAAACGGTATCTTGTGGTACTACGCCAATGGCTTGGCGTAATGAATGCTGCTGAACATCTTTAATATTGATGCCGTCAATGGTGATTRCTCCCGATTGAATATCATAAAATCGAAATAGCAGTCGAACCAATGTTGACTTGCCTGAGCCACTGGCACCGACGATGGCGAGCTTTTGCCCTGCTGGCAAAGTGAAATTGATGTCATTAAGAATGGGCCGATTAGGATCATAATGAAAATGTACCTGCTTGAATTCAATGGAACCGTGTTCAATTTTTAGTGGAAGTGCATTTTCCTTATCGACCGTTTCTATATTTTCATCGAGTATTTTGAACATACGTTCCATATCCGCTAATGAATGCCTGATTTCACGATAAACAAAACCAAGAAAGCCAAGTGGAAGGTAAAGCTGCAATAGAAATGCATTGATTAAAACCAGGTCACCTATCGTGAGTTCTTTATCAACGACACCTTGGCCTGCAAGCAACATTAAGCTTGTTAGCCCGAAAGCAATAATGATGCCTTGCCCTATATTAAGAAGGGATAAAGAAGTTTGATTTTTGATAGCCGATGTTTCCCAAAAGGAAAGTGTTTTGTCATAGCGCTGCAATTCATAGCGTTCATTATTAAAATATTTAACCGTTTCATAATTGAGCAAGCTATCGATGGCTTGATTATTCGCCTTAGAGTCCATTTCATTCATTTTGCGGCGAAAGCGCATTCGCCATTCGGTAATAATGAGGGTATAGATAATATAAAGTAATATGGTACTGGTGGTGATTATTGCAAAGATACTGTCATAATTACGGAGTAAAATAATGGTTACTAACACGATCTCAACTAATGTTGGGATGATATTGAAAATCATGAAGTTTAATAGGAAGCTAATGCCTCGGCTRCCACGTTCAATATCACGTGAAATACCACCGGTTTGACGTTGTAAATGAAAGCGCAAGGATAAGTTGTGTAAGTGCTCAAATATTTTGCCACTAATACGGCGTACTGAGCGGAAAATTACTTTTGCAAATAACGCATCGCGTAATTCGCTAAACAGACTGCTGGTGAAACGTAATAAACCATATGTGACCAGCATGGCTACGGGAAGGTAAATAAATTCTTGTAGCTGTGGGTCAAGCGCATCAACTGCACCTTTTAGCGCAAGCGGGATGCCTACATTGGCTATTTTTGCCAGTGTAAGAAGGCCTAACGCTAACATAAGTCGGCCTTTGAATTGCCATATATAAGGCAGTAAGCTGCGGAYGGCCCGCCAATCTTGGGTGTTTTTCATAGTTACCCATGATACTTCAATATTCATTTTTGGGTATAATCAATCGGTTAATAGCTTGAAAATATAAAAAGTCATACCATTTATTGGCTATGTGGAAGAGCTTATGATTTATACAGATTTAAGAAGATAAAAGGGTAAAGTCAGATGCCATTATATGAATATCGTTGTGATGCATGTGAACATTCGTTCGAAGCATTACAAAAAATGAGTGATGAGCCGTTGATTCATTGCCCCGCATGCGATGAAGCGACATTACGGAAGCTGGTTTCTGCTGGGGGCTTTCGCCTAAAAGGTGAGGGGTGGTATGAGACAGATTTTAAAAATAGTGGCAAAAAACGTAACCTTGCAGATAGTGGTAAATCTGAATCAACTACAAAAAAGAATGATGTTGCCTAATGCGTAAATACCTGATTGCTGGCTTATTAGTCTGGATGCCCTTAGGAATTACGTTCTTGGTGGTACGCGCTATTGTTGGATTTTTAGATAAAATATTATTATTATTGCCGCAACAATATCAGCCTGATAATTTATTAGGTATTCATGTCCCGGGTTTAGGGGTGGTATTAGCCGTCATTTTAGTTTTGGCAACCGGTATGATTGTGGCCAATTTGTTGGGCAGGCGAATTGTCGCAGCATGGGAATCGTTATTAGCAAGAATTCCACTGGTGCGTACATTATATGCGGGTGTTAAACAAATAATGGARGCAGTGCTGGCGACAGATGCGAAGTCATTTAGTAAGGTGATTTTAATWGAGTATCCGCGTAAAGGTTTATGGGGRTTGGCTTTTATGACATCAGATGATTTAGGCGAAGTACAAGCAAAAACGGGTGTAGATTTAGTGAGTGTATTTGTGCCCACTACGCCAAATCCAACGTCAGGTTTCGTCATTATGCTGGCTAAAGAGGACGTTATTGAACTTGATATGTCCGTTGAAAATGGCTTGAAAATGATTATTTCTATGGGGGTTGTAGTGCCGCCGTGGCAAAAGAACACATTAGTCGAAGGCAATACTGCCGACGAAAATATTAACTTAGATTTAAAGTAGGAAGAATTATGCGTAGCCATTATTGCGGCGATGTAAACGAAACATTAGATGGGCAAACTGTTACTGTTGCGGGGTGGATGCACCGCCGTCGTGATCATGGTGGCGTTATTTTTATTGATTTGCGTGATCGTGAAGGTTTAGTACAAATCGTGTGTAACCCTGAAGATGCAGAAAGCTTTGCCATTGCAGAACGTGTGCGTAGCGAATATGTATTAGAAATTGAAGGCACAGTTCGTCTGCGTCCTGATGGCAGTGATAATGCTGAYCTGAAAAGTGGTAAAATTGAAATYGTTGCTTCACGYGTTGATATTCTAAATAGTGCAGAAACACCGCCCTTCCCGCTCACAGAACAAGCAGAAGTAAANSMMKWTRTKMGNNKKSGTMMTNGKTATNTKSAYWTACKCNNYGGSCNASAMATGSMGYWMAAATTGCGYTTTCGTTCAAAAATCACYAGCCAATTACGTCGWTTCTTAGATGACAATGGTTTYTTAGATATTGAAACACCGATYTTAACYAARGCGACACCTGAAGGCGCGCGTGATTACTTAGTGCCAAGTCGTACTCATCCAGGTGATTTTTTCGCATTGCCGCAATCGCCACAATTGTTTAAGCAATTATTAATGATCTCGGGCATGGATCGTTATTATCAAATTGTACGTTGCTTCCGTGATGAAGATTTACGTGCTGATCGCCAACCTGAATTTACCCAAGTAGACATTGAAACTTCGTTTGTTGAAGAAGAAGATTTGATGAATATGATGGAAGAAATGATCCGTGGATTGTTTGCTAACGTTTTAGAAGAACAACTGCCTAATCCTTTCCCTCGCATGACCTATGTCGAAGCGATGGCACGCTATGGTAGTGATAAACCTGATTTACGTATTGATTTAGAATTGGTTGAAATTAGCGACTTAATGAAGGCTGTTGATTTTAAAGTGTTCTCTGGCCCTGCTAATGATGAAAAAGGCCGCGTTGCCGCACTGCGTGTACCTAATGGTGCAAGTTTAAGCCGTAAGAAAATTGATGAGTACACTAARTTTGTAAGHATTTATGGTGCAAAAGGHCTDGCGTATATTAAAGTGAATGATATTACGGCGGGTCGTGAAGGCTTGCAATCACCGATCTTGAAATTCCTACCSGATGATGTTGTTGAAGCAATTATGAAACGCACCGAAGCGCAAACAGGTGATTTAGTGTTTTTTGGTGCCGATACTGCGAATATTGTAAATGAAGCGCTAGGTGCGTTACGCGTTAAAGTGGGTCATGATTTAGATCTAGTAAAACATGGCTGGCAGCCGCTTTGGGTTGTTGCTTTCCCAATGTTTGAATGGGATGATAAATCAGATCGTTGGACAGCATTACATCATCCATTCACCGCACCACGTGAATCTGATATGGGTTTATTAGAAACRGATCCAGGTAAATGYCTATCTAGAGCYTACGATATGGTATTAAATGGTACCGAATTGGGTGGCGGTTCAATGCGTATTCATAAAGCGGATGTGCAGAGTAAAGTATTTGAATTATTGGGTATTTCAGCAGCAGAAGCCGAAGATAAATTTGGCTTCTTATTAGAAGCACTGAAATTTGGTTGTCCTCCTCATGGTGGCCTAGCCTTTGGTTTAGATCGCTTAGCTATGTTAATGACAGGGTCGGCATCTATTCGTGATGTTATGGCTTTCCCTAAAACGCAATCAGCACGATGCTTGTTAACGGATGCACCGAGCAATGTCAGTGAAGCGCAACTAAAAGAATTGAATATTCGTTTGCGTAAAGCGCCCGTTATTGCTGAATTAAGCTCAGAATAACAATAGYTTGCTTGCTAAGGGTAATAAACCGGAGATTTAAAGTATGAATGAAAAAACAGCTGTGGCATCTTGTGCACAACAACGCTATGACGTTCATCAGTCTGATTTACCCTTAAGTTGCCCAACAGCCAAGATGGATGTTTGGGATGCACACCCAAAAGTATATTTGGATGTGGAAAGCAAAGGTGAAGTGGCGTGCCCTTATTGTGGTGCTGTTTATACCTTAGTGGATTGATTAGCTAGGGTGACAAAATCAATTCATGTTGCTGTGGCCGTTATTATGAACTCCAAGCAAGAAGTATTATTGGCACTGCGTCAGRCGCATCAGCATCAAGGCAATCTTTGGGAGTTCCCTGGTGGTAAAGTGGAAACAAATGAACRGGGTTATGATGCCCTTGTGCGAGAGATTGACGAGGAAATTGGACTGGCGATTACATCAGCCCATGAATTAGTAAAGATAAACTATGATTATGGCGATAAAGTCGTGYTATTAGATGTTTGGCTTATTGATACCTTTTCTGGACAAGCTSAAGGACGAGAAGGACAACAATTRCGTTGGTGTGCTGTAAGCCACTTAAAAGAAGATGATTTTCCTGCTGCTAATGTAGCGATTATTCAGGCCATCAAGGGTGAATTAGAATGAGTTTAGCTGAAACAATCCCACATAAATTACAAGCTAGTATTGATCGTATTATTGATAATGTGACTCCAAGTCCATGGTTAACRGAGGCTGAAAAAGCRGRCTATATTGTTAAAATMACAGCCTTATTAAAACAAAAARATGCGGTTTTAATTGCCCATTATTATGTGGATGATGAGTTGCAGGCTTTGGCTGAAAAGACAGGCGGTTATGTATCTGATTCTTTGGATATGGCAAATTTTGGAGCACAGCACAGYGCTCAGACATTGGTTGTGTGTGGTGTTCGCTTTATGGGTGAAACATCAAAAATATTAAGCCCTGAAAAAACGATTATTATGCCCACCTTAGAGGCGGAATGTTCCTTGGATTTGGGTTGTCCAGTGGAGGAGTTTAGCCAATTTTGTGATCAATACCCTGATCGTGAAGTTGTTGTTTATGCTAATACTAGTGTCGAAGTAAAAGCGCGTGCGGACTGGATTGTAACGTCAAGTAATGCTATTCAAATCATCACACATTTGATGGCAGAAGGTAAAAAAATTATCTGGGGTCCTGATCGTCATCTAGGGCAATACATTAAAAATAAAACCAATGCTGATATGATYCTATGGCAAGGTAATTGTGTCGTACATGATGAATTTAAGCTTTATGAACTTGAAGAGTTGATGAAGAAACATCCAGATGCTGAGGTATTAGTGCATCCAGAATCACCTGAGTCGGTGATAGCGAAAGCTGATTTTGTCGGCTCGACTAAGCAGATTATTGCTGCAGGCAAAAAATCAAATGCACCGACACTGATTATTGCAACGGATCACGGCTTATTTTATAAAATGAAGCAGGTGGTGCCGGATAAATTGCTGATCCCTGCGCCAAC
The DNA here is from genome assembly GCA_002733335.1 of Methylophaga sp. Lineage (GTDB taxonomy): Bacteria > Pseudomonadota > Gammaproteobacteria > Nitrosococcales > Methylophagaceae. The sequence goes on along the minus strand of NVVK01000022.1, from coordinate 29,498 downwards.
AGGCGGCAAAAGTGCAACGTGTAAAAGTTGTGCGCATTGTCCGTGGATGGCGATGAATACCTTAGTGAATTTATATGAAGCATTACGTGATGGAACAAATACGATTGAAGTCGATGAAGCYGTGSKTKKSRRWGCRTWARYCSMWYWSGRRMWWRYSRKWKYMYWKKYWSWMRWRSAWGKKWTTKWRMYCGYCRKCSRKSMKKRWKWWMRMKSRACTSWAGAKGAYTATTTTTCTGCAGAACTTAGCTTCGTTAGAACTAATGATAATCTGAAGGATTATAGGTGTCAGGATCGAGTGAATTGTCTTCTTGCAGTGATTGCCCCGCGATACGGTGGCCTTCACTTGCCCATTCACCGAGATCAATTAACTTACAGCGTTCACTGCAAAATGGTCTCCATTCCTGTCCTTCTTGCCAAAGAACATCTGTGTTACATGTAGGGCATTGAACGGTAGTAACCATTACATTGCACAACAGCTAAGTGAGAATTCAATATCATCGCTGATTTGTTTAGAGCGTTGTTCAATGTCGAAGGCCATAAATCGCACTGTAAAGCGATGTTTTCCTCCGCTTATTTCAGGGTAATATTCTGCATCTTTAGCGACTTTTACGCGAATAATCTGATGGGATTGGCCGTTGTCGAGACTTTGCTGATAAAAGCCTTGAGGTGCTGATTGTTGACCAAAACCTGTGCTACTGCGAATTAATTTAAGTGTAATGTCGATTGCTGAACGGGCGCTGGTGAGTTGATTTACCCATTCTAATATTTGTTGTTTTTGCACATCATCATCGGTGTGTTCTAACCAATAATGGTAGGCGGGCAGATCAAAGTCACAACTGCCGCCTGCAATTGTTGCACGTTGCCGAAGACTGGATAAAAAGTCATTGTTGCGAAGTGATTGGCCAATGGCTGATTTTTTCAGATGAAGTTCATCAAGAATGTGATCTAGCGTGTCCAATAATTCACTTAATGCGCTCATATCAACACCCGGTTTATTTTCTAATGCGGATAAGGTTGTGGTTAAACGCTCGAGTTCTTTGATTATTTCTTGTTTTAAATCTGAACGCTCAAACACAGATAAAATATTGAGTAAATGGGTTAATGCATCTCGGTGTTGTGCTGCATTTCCATATTGCAAGATATGATCAATCCGTTTAAATAGAAATTCTATCCTAAGAAAAGTTCGGATACGTTCATTCAGAGGCTGTTCATAAATAATAGTGTCAGTCACGGGCAATGATTTTTATGGCAAGAGTAGAAGCTATTGTCCCTGACTATTGCTGCGCTGGCAACCATTGCTAAGTTTAATATACTTTTGATGCAAAAGTTTGATTTGCTCACTGAGGGCGGCAAGATTGCCATTGTTGTCTATAACATCATCTGCAGAGGCTAAACGTCGTTTTGGACTGCACTGTGCATTAATTATTGTATGCGCTAGATCTGATGAAATTTCATCACGTTGTTGTAAACGTTTAAGCTGTAAACTCGGATCAACATCGATAACCAGCGTGCGATCAACTAAATCAGACATTTTTGATTCAACTAATAAAGGGATAGCAAGGATAATATAAGCGGCCGCGGCATGCTGTTGCTGGCTTTGTAAAATAAGTTGCTGGCGTATTTTAGGGTGAAGAATTGTTTCTAAAGTTTGTTTTGCAGCAGGATCGGAGAAAATACGTTGGCGAAGTTTTTTGCGATTGAGGCTGTTATCGTTTTGTAGTATTTCTTTCCCAAAATAATGAACGATTTCAGAGTATGCTTCATTACTGGGTTCAACAAGTTGTCGAGCGATAATATCGGCATCAATAATCGGTACGTTATAGTCTGCAAATAAGCTACAAACAGTAGATTTACCACTGGCAATGCCTCCTGTTAAGCCGATCTTAAGCAATACGGTGCTATCCTATCCAATTAATATAAAGTACGTTAATTTGGCCACCCCACATTAACGCTATCCAGCCGGCAGCAGCGAGATATGGGCCAAAAGGAATCGGAACATTACGTTGATGTTTTCGGAATAGGATTAATGAAATACCAATAATTGCGCCGACCAGTGATGATAGCAAGACAATGGTGGGCAATAGTGACCAGCCAAGCCATGCTCCCAATGCGGCTAATAGTTTGAAATCGCCATACCCCATGCCTTCCTTACCAGTGACAAGTTTAAAGCCTTGATAGACAAGCCAAAGCGATAAGTAACCTGCAATGGCGCCGATAACACTTGAATGAAGATCAGTATACGCAGTGAAAAAGCTGAAGATAATGCCTAGCCACATAAGTGGCAGGGTGATGCTATCAGGTAATAATTGATGATCAATATCAATAAAACTGAGCGAAATAAGTGACCAAGTGAGTAGTAATGCGCCTAGGCAGCTCCAGTCAAAGCCAAACTGCCACGCAACAAGCCCCGACAACAAACCGGTAAAAGCCTCAATGAGTGGGTAGCGAGCGGTAATAGCAGCCTTGCATTGTTTGCATTTTCCGCCTAATACAAGATAGCTTAGTATAGGAATATTTTCTAAGGCGGTAATCTCATGGCCACATTGAGGGCAGCGAGAGCGAGGCTGACTGAGCGTAAAGGCTTCTGTGGGCTCAAGTTCTTTACCGTTTAGCTCATCACACTGCTGCTGCCATTCTTTTTGCATCATAATGGGCAGGCGGTAAATAACCACGTTTAAGAAGCTACCAATTAACAAGCCTAGGAGAGAGACAAATACAATAAATAATGCAGGTGACGCTTGCAATATTTCAATGAGAGCCATTACTTCTTATCCTTGGTGTTATTAAACAACGGCGCCCAACTTGAAGATAGGTAGATACATYGCAATAACAAGWGTACCAATCACGACACCTAAGAAAGCCATRATCATRGGYTCCATAAGYGCGGTCATATTATCAACAGCATCATCAACTTCTGCTTCAAAAAAGTCAGCTACTTTAGCSAGCATGGCATCTAATGCGCCTGATTCTTCACCAATAGCAATCATTTGAATAACCATATTAGGGAATAAATCTTTATGTACAACCATGGCAGCATTGAGTTGTGTGCCGGCTGATACATCTTCACGCATWTCCAATGTGGCTTCTTTATACACAATATTACCGGTGGCGCCAGCAACAGAAACCATTGCTTCAACCATGGGCACACCTGCTTTAAACATGGTCGAGAAGGTGCGAGCAAAACGTGCAATAGCACCTTTTGTCATAATGATGCCAATAACWGGGACTTTTAATAGATAACGGTCAAAAAAGTGTGCCACTTTAGTTGAACGTCGAATGCTTTCTTTAAGCGCTAAAACAGCGCCAATGATGCCACCGAAAATTAACCACCACCATTCTTGGAAAAATTGAGAAACACTGATAACRAATTTTGTTAGGCCYGGTAATTCTGCTCCAAAGCCTTGAAATAATGTTTCAAATTGAGGAATTACGAAAATCATTAAAATAGCGGTTACTACAAAAGCAACGACCATAATTGCAATAGGATAAACGAGTGCTTTTTTAATTTTTGCTTTTAATGCCTCTGTTTTTTCYTTATAGATGGCAATTTCATGAAGTAGTGTTTCCAATGTACCTGATTGCTCACCGGCATGCACTAAGCTAACAAATAATTCATCAAAATGGAGTGGAAACTTACCTAATGATTCTGCAAGGCTTGTTCCTGATTCTACATCGGATTTGATGGCAAGAATCATTTCTTGCATGCTGGCATTTTCATGGCCCTCACCAATAATTTCCATTGATTGCATTAAGGGCACACCAGACGACATCATGGTCGCTAACATGCGACTAAATATGGCAATATCTGAAGGCTTGATTGCTGGTTTTCTAGGGGCGAATAGCTCTTTAGGTTTTTTCTTAACTTTAATGGGTGCTATGCCTTGGCGGCGCAATATTGCTTTTGCAGCATTTAGATTAGGCGCGGAGTGTTCACCTTTGATTTTTCGGCCTTGTTTATTAGTGCCTTGCCAAATAAAAATTGGATCGACTTTAACCTTAATTTTCTTTTGCGCCTTTGCTTGAGCCACAGCCTACTCCTTAATTACACGATTGATTTCTTCTAAGCTAGTTAAACCAGCCGCGATTTTCTTAAGACCTGATTGAGCCAAGTCATCAATRCCTTCTTTTTTGGCCTGATCGGCAAGTTGCAGTGAATTACCGCCTTCCATTATGATTCTCGCCATTGCTTCAGACACYGGCATTACCTGATAAACACCTACACGGCCYTTGTAGCCTCGCGTGCATTTATCACAGCCAACAGCCTTGTAGATGGTCATYCCCTCGTCTATTTGTTCTTGAGTGAAACCTTCATCTAAAAGTGTTTCATCCGGAAGATTATCGGGAGCCTTGCAGGCACTGCATAATCGTCGTGCAAGGCGTTGAGCAATAATAAGCGAGACAGCRGARGCGATATTAAAYGGAGGTACGCCCATATTCGCTAAACGCGTTAATGTTTGAGGTGCRTCATTMGTATGGAGTGTTGACAGTACCATATGGCCTGTTTGTGCCGCTTTAATRGCGATTTCAGCCGTTTCTAAATCCCGAATTTCACCTACCATGATGATATCTGGATCTTGGCGTAAGAAGGCRCGCAGTGCATCAGAAAARGTGAGGCCAACSCCTGGATTTACATTAACTTGATTAATGCCTGACAAACTAATTTCGGCAGGATCTTCAGCGGTAGAAATATTTCTATCTTCGGTATTAAGAATATTGAGTGCGGTATAAAGTGATACYGTTTTACCRCTACCBGTGGGGCCTGTTACCAGAATCATDCCGTANDGGNTTATGCATGGTBTCCATAAATADYTTTTTCTGATCTTCTTCGTAGCCTAGGGCATCAATACCAAGTTGGGCACTAGTCGGATCTAAGATACGCAATACAATTTTTTCACCAAACAAGGTTGGGCAGGTATTAACCCTAAAATCAATGGTTTTTGTTTTGGATAGTTTAAGCCGCATTCTGCCATCTTGGGGGACACGTCGTTCAGCAATATTGAGGCGAGATAAAACTTTTAAACGAGCAGCAATTCGTCCAGCAAGATTAATAGGCGCAGTCTTGATTTCATGCAAAATACCATCGATACGTGTGCGTACCCGGTATTTTTTTTCATAGGGTTCAAAGTGAATATCAGAGGCCCCAGATTTGATAGCTGTGGTTAAAATACCATTTACAAACCGTACGATAGGTGTTTCATTCGCGCCAGAAGCACCATCGTCTTTTTGGTCAATTTCATCTTGGCCGACATCAATATCATCTAAATCGGCATCACCAAAATCATCAAAATCATCTACGTCATCGGTACTTAAAGCGCGCTCAATTGTAGACGCTAATAATTGCTCTTCGACAAGTACGGGAAACGTATTAAAACTGGTGTTAAATTGAAATACGTCCATTGCTTGTAAGTTGGTGGGATCTGATACCGCAACATAAAGCCGCGTGCCACGTTGAAAAAGTGGCAAAGCATTGTGTTCGTGGATTAATACATCTTTTATGAGTCCTACTGGAATAGCTTCCATACTCATCGTGCTAAGGTCAAAAAGAGGTACGCCAAATTCTTGAGAGGCTGCTAAGGCTATATCTTTGCTCGCTACCAGCTCATTTTTGACTAAAAAACTGACAAAAGTCTGCTTGGCTTCTTTAGCATCTTGTTGTGCTAACGAAGCTTCGTTTTCACTGAGTAAATTATCGTTAACAAGGCGTCTAGCTAAACCATTTAACCGTGTTATTGTTTCCATTGTTTCCATGTGTGCAGTGTGACTCTAAAAATATAGTGTATATAAGTATGCTTAAATCGATAGCTTACCATTAAAAAACGATTGTTTTCGTTGTATAGTTGGCAAAAACTAATACTTAAGCCAGAGTATTAATGTTAATTATCTTCAATATGAACYCATATTTATACTAAAATAGTCATACTATGCAAGTTGGGATATAAATTCCACTGAATCGTACATCTTCATGTACTATGGGTGTATATCGGACGTAGGATGAAAATAATGAAAAATACTACTACTTGGAAGCGAGTAGCAATGGTCGTTTGTCTTGTATTGTTAACAACAGCATGTGGTCAAAAAGGCGATCTTTATTTGCCAGAAGGAAGTGCTTTGATAAATTGGGTGGGTTAGATACGAGATGGATTATTTTGAATATAAAGGTAGCAGTTTATTTGCTGAGAACCTTTCAGTAGCAGCAATTGCGAGTGAAGCTGGCACGCCAGTATATATCTATTCTCGCGCGACATTAGAGCGCCATTGGCGCGCATTTGATGATGCTTTTGAGGGTATGGCGCATGGTATCTGTTATGCCGTAAAAGCAAACTCTAATTTAGCTGTATTGAATATTTTGGCAAGACTGGGCTCTGGATTTGATATTGTATCTGCAGGTGAATTAGCACGTGTTTTAGCGGCTGGGGGGAAAGCAGAGCGAACTGTTTTTTCTGGTGTGGGTAAAACAGTTGCGGAAATTAATTATGCATTAGAGCAAGGAGTACGTTGTTTTAATGTTGAATCCATTGCTGAATTAGAGCGGATAAATAAAATCGCAGGTGAACGGGGAGTGCAGGCACCGGTTTCGATTCGGGTCAATCCGGATGTCGATGCACAAACGCATCCTTATATTTCCACGGGCTTAAAAGAAAATAAGTTTGGTATTGCGATTGAACAGGCTGAAGCAGTCTATCAAAAAGCAGCACAATTACCACATCTGAAGGTAATAGGAATTGATTGCCACATTGGGTCACAGTTAACGTCTGTTACCCCTTTTGTTGATGCATTAAAACGTGTATTGGTCTTGATTGATAAACTTGCTTCACAAGGAATCAAGCTAACACATTTAGATGTGGGAGGCGGTTTAGGGATTAGGTATCAAGATGAAACGCCACCGAGTCCAACAGAATATGCCGTGGCGCTACGCGAATTATTAGTGGGGCGTGATTTAGAGATCTTATTAGAGCCAGGTCGTGCAATTGCAGGTAATGCCGGCATTTTAGTGACGAAGGTAGAATATATAAAACCAACAGATGACAAGCAATTTGCCATTGTTGATGCGGCGATGAATGATTTATTGCGTCCGGCGTTATATCAATCATGGCAAAGGATTCAATCTGTCATCATAGATGAAACAATTGAAGAGCAAAGCTATGACATTGTGGGTCCCATTTGTGAAACGGGTGATTTCTTAGGGAAAGATCGTTCAATGGCTATTAAGCAAGGTGATTTATTGGCCATTCGTAGCGCAGGCGCTTATGGTTTTACTATGAGTTCCAATTACAATTCGCGTCCGCGCGTTGCAGAAATAATGGTCGATGGCGATCAAATGCATGTAATACGAGAAAGAGAAACAATTGAATCGTTGTATGCGGGCGAACAGGTTCTTCCAAAATAACGATGATGTTGAAATTCAGCAAAATGCATGGGCTAGGCAATGATTTTATTGTGATTGATGCCATTAATCAGTCTGTAGCGCTAACAACAAGTCAGATTCAATTTTTAGCCAATCGTAATTTTGGAATTGGCTGTGACCAATTATTATTGGTTGAAAAGTCAGTGAAGAGCGATGTCGATTTTAAATATCGTATTTTTAATGCCGATGGGGGCGAAGTGGCGCAATGCGGTAACGGAGTACGTTGTTTTGCTCAATTTGTTCATGATAAAGGTTTAACTGATAAAACAACGATAGCCGTTGAAACAAATTCTGGTGTTATTTATCCGAGTATACAAGAGCAGGGCGATATTCGCGTTGATATGGGAACGCCGCATTTTGAGCCAAATGACATTCCTTTTCTTGCTGAGCAACAAGCTGTAAATTATTTTTTAGATTTGCCGAATACTCAGCGCATAGAAGTCAGCGCCGTTTCAATTGGCAACCCTCATGCGGTCATACTTGTTGATAATATTGATACCGCCGATGTGGCAATATTAGGCCCGATGATTGAAGGCCACAAAGATTTCCCTGAACGTGTCAATGTCGGCTTTATGCAAATCCTTAGTCCTAATGAGATTAAATTACGCGTTTTTGAACGTGGTGTGGGTGAAACATTAGCCTGTGGTACGGGTGCATGTGCCGCAGTAGTGTGTGGAATTCAACGTGGATTATTGGCGCGTGAAGTGTCGGTTTCATTACTTGGTGGACAATTAATGATAGCGTGGCAAAATGACAATGCTTCGGTGCAGATGACCGGATCAGCAACACAAGTATTTAATGGAGAAATCGCGTGGGCGACGATAAACAATCAATAACAGCAGAGCAGGTAAAAGACTACTTAGTTGAACATACAGACTTTTTCCTGCATCAGCCTGATGCTTTAGATTCATTGCAATTGGGGCCGTCTCCAGAAGGTACTATTTCACTGGCTCAACGGAAATTAGAACGCCTGCAAAATAAAAACCAGCAATTACACCAGCAGTTAAATATGCTGATTGATAATGCACGTCAAAATACGGTTCTGCAGGCCCGCATTCACCAATTGTGTTTGCGATTGATGGATGCTCCGTCTTTCGACGCTCTCTTGCCGATGCTGATGACAGAGTTGAAGCATGAATTTAATGCTGATGAAGTGGCACTAAGGTGGTTTTATGCAGGAGATACACCGCCCGAGTTGCCTGAAACRGATGNAAACATTGTGCAACAACATGCTGATGCAGAAGAGTWACGTATTTTTGATYAGTTATTATCAAAACAAGAGCCGATATGTGGTCGCTTAACGAAGGCCCAAAATACATTATTATTTCCACAGCAAGCAGATAAGGTGTTATCCGTTGCGTGTCTACCATTAGGTCATGAGCCTTGTGTGGGAATATTAGCGATCGCCAGTTATGATGAGCGTCGCTTTCATGCCGATATGGCAACTGATTATTTGGCTTTTTTAGGTGAGGTCACAATGCGTTTATTGCGCCCTTATGGATAGGGTAGGGTTTTGAGGGAATGCGGTACCTCATTGCTGAATTATTTGTTGATCATAAAAAATTGATGTCATCGTATAAGGCATGGTGTTACTTCACATTCGTTGGAAGAAATGGGCAAGCATTACCGATTGTAAACTTTAAAATAAATCGACCTCACCCAGTTYTTCAGATGAGGTTGATTCAAACCGTTTCTTTTCATTTGCCATAATATCAACCAGTTTTACCAGTTCTAAACTGGCTTGTTCAGCTAAATTAAAGTTGGTTAATAATTCTTGTTGTAATGCTATATCTTCGTTAATACCTTGGCGCAAGATATCAATCCCTTTGTGCACATGGTTATGAACACGGCTATGTGGATCAGCTAGAGCCGGATAAGTCGGCAAGTGGCCGTATTGCCCTTGACCCTCATCACTTTCATACCATTTCCCAAATCGACAATTATGATGATCTATGGCAATGGCGCGAGCTTCTTCGCAGTCAGGGTTATTGGTTTCAATAGCGTAATAGCCTCGTTGCATATAAATTAAGTGATCGACTTTGATCAGTGCAGCATTACAAACAATTTGTACATTCGATACCATTTCATAGGTTTTTTCGGAGCTGGAAGCCACAGAATCAAAACTGACTTTAAATTGATCGATCAACTCTTTTGAATTTTCAGATAAATTAGCCATCATATCGGTGTCTTCTGACATTACCTTACTGGCAGAAGCAAAACGGGAAATAATTTTGGCAATTTGTTCGGCGGCATTTTTAGTGGTGTTGGCCAAACTCTTCACTTCATCGGCTACCACAGCAAACCCGCGCCCATGTTCACCTGCACGTGCAGCTTCAATGGCGGCATTTAATGCTAATAAATTAGTTTGTTCGGCGACCCCTACAATCATGGTAACCATTTCTTTGATGGCGGCACTGCTCTCAGATAATTCTTGTGAGCTTTCACGCATGGCAGTAGAACGATCCACAATGGTATTTAATCTATCATATAGAGTATCCGCGTTGTCTTTGTTTCCTATTGCCGTTTCGACAGAATTTTTTGAAAGCTTTTCAACCACTATCATGTCTTCAACAACACTGTTCAAGTCACGTTGATTATGCGTTAAATTTTCTAATAAGCTATCTGATTTATGTTTAGAGAGATCGGCAAACATTTCATTTTGTTTTTGCGCCCAGTAAGACTTAGCAATGGAGGTGACGGCCACGGTCACATTATCTAATTCAGTTGAAAATCCCTTGCTGATGCCTTTGGTCAGTGGTTTACGATAAAATTCTTGCCAAGTAGCGGCAACAAAAGAATAACGTGATTCACGCATGACGGTTTCAAATTGATCAATTGTGGCGTTTAAGTTCCATGCCAATTTATAAAAGGGATCCTCAGGTAGRACATGGGTAATACGTCCTTCAAGATTGCCATTTTTTAGTTGTGTGAGAAGTTGCTCTACTTTTTGTAATGTGGGCGAATCAGTAATCTGATTTTTTGTGTTCAAAAAGCTTAATGCAAAAGGGGCAAGAGGARTGAGTAAAAATAAGAGGGATGCATCATAGATAAACACTAATATTAGGGTTAATATCGTAATCAAGGATAAAAGAGAAAAGGTGGAATTTTTAGTGAGCATGAGAATAAATAAACTCCATATAATTTAATCCATGTTGTGCAACAACCGCATCTAATAATGCGATAGAGGCATCCATTGCATGTTGTTCATTGGTATGTTGTGCTTCTTCCGCTAGCATCTGCTGATAAAGTGGTTCCAGTATTTCAATGCTTTTGAGACTAGCTTGTCGGCGAACAAAATAGTAGCCCATTAAATGACCTGCCTGATCATAGCTAGGGCTAGTTGATACAAAAGTCCAATAATAGGCGCCACTTTTAGCTAAATTTTTAACGACGGAAAAGAATTCTTGTTCTTTCTGTATTGTGTTCCACATAAATCGATAAATAGAATGAGGCGTATCAGGGTGGCGAATAATAATGTGATTGTGATCAATGAGCTCACCTTCACTGTAGCCAGAAACTTCAAGAAATTTTTTATTACAGTAGCTGATATCCCCTTTTAGATTGGTTTTGGAAACGATGAGATCATTTTCTTGTATAACGATCTCTTCAGAGGTGGGAATAATGTGATTAGTCACAACAATGCCTTTAATTTTTCATCAATATTAATGATGAAGATAGCAATGTTAGTGCCAATAATGGATGCATTTAGCAAAGATGTTGCTTCTGATGAAACATTGTTGATATAAATCGGTAAATTGACCTTAAAACGCAGAATTTCAGATAAAGTCGTTTAATTCTTAAAGTGGAGGAAAAGATCGTATTACCACATCTTTATGGCATATTTAATAATGTAGCTCTTTTAAAAAAATAGCGGCAAATAAATGCCGCTACTTTTAAGCTGTTTAGGTAATAAAAATCGGTACTCTAGAATAACAATGACCAGCCTAGTTCAAGTTGATATTGCTTCATTTCAAGTTCAACTGTTTGTGTTGGGCTAATGGCGCCTTTCACACTATGTTCTGGGGCATAGATTGCAGCAAAGTTAATTTCTTGATGGCCACCATCGTATTTTTTAGTGAAGCCAACGGTGAAATGTTCTTCCATTACACCTGGTGCGAGAATATTAAAGAATACTTCGGAGTCAGGGATAGGTTGGTTGCCATGACTATAGCCTGCACGCCATGTCCAGTCATTTGAAGCTTGGTATTGAATGCCGAATTTTACTACGGTCATGTCATCCCAGCCGAAACCAATGCCATTATTACCGCCAAGACATGACGATGATGTAGGTGTAGCACGCGTCATACATGCGCCCATGGCAGGCATCATTGCATTACCAATCGCATCAACTTGGCTATACCATGTTTTTTGTACATCTAATAATACAGTAAGGTTTTTTGTTGTTTTCCACGCTACGCCAATAGTGGCAGAAGCAGGAATATCAAAACCACCTTTTTCTGCAAACAAGCCTTTATAATCGTCAAATTCCGACATGTAAATACGAGAGCGGTAGCCACCGCCTAATGTAACGCGAGTGCCGACAGGTAAAATAAAGCCTAGATTAATACCTGCGCCATACGAACTGTCATGACCATTATCCGTTAAGTCTGAAGGACTGTTTGATAAGCCCGCAAATTGACTTAAACCTTTTGCCTCAAAACCTTGATAAGCTAAAATAGCTGACACACCAATGGCAGCGTTATTATCAAAACGATACGAAAAGGTGGGTGCGATAAATAATTGGGCTAAATCAATCCCCGCTTTGCCTCCGCCAAAGGTATTTTTGCTAGAAGCATATTTGGTGTTCATGCCGCCGTTGCCTGTTACTATTATTCCCACTGCTTTATGCTCATCTAACTGCCATGTCATACCCAGTTCAGGAATAAGAAAATATTCACGGTCGCTGTCGACTTTTCCCGGTGCTAGTGCGGCTGATGGTGGTGCTGAAGGCGTGCCTGTTACCTCATAACTACGGCGCGGACTAAAGATAGACACACCGAGATCTAATCGATTGCCCACAAAGGCAATGCCGGCTGGGTTGGTAGCACCAATTAAGGTATCTTGTGGTAAAGCGATACCTGTACCTGCCATACCTTTAGACTTGATTCCGTAGCCATGTGCTAGATAGCCGTTTGTTGCAAAGACGGTTGAACTAAATGCGAAGGCTGAGAGCAATGCCAGCGATTTAAAAAAGGACTTGGTCACAATTTTTNCCTACTTATCAACGAATATAAAGAGCCATAGTTTAAAATGCGACGCTTATAATTACAAATAATAAAAACAGAGTTATTTATATGTTTTAATTATATATAATTGAGGCGATGCATGGCTCTATCAGAAGTTATGTATCATTCCTACTTACATGGAGACATAGTAATGGGAATAGATAAAACGCTTAATGTGCCTGCTCCCAATTATCACCTGAATCCATRCTTACTTCTAACGGTATATCTAACTGAACGGCATCAACCATATATTTTTCAATATTAGATTTTGCATTGTCAATTTGATCTAATGGCACTTCAAATACCAATTCATCATGCACCTGCATAATCATGCGAATRGTATTATTATTTTGTTGTAGCCATTGTTGAATGTTGATCATGGCACGCTTGATAATATCGGCRGCKGTGCCTTGCATAGGCGCATTAATGGCGGTGCGTTCGGCATATTGACGGCGCATGCCGTTGCTGGCATTAATTTCAGGTAGATATAAACGTCGACCCAATAAAGTTTCAACATAGCCATCTAATTTGGCTTGCTCACGTGTGGTGTTCATATAAGCTTTGACACCGGGATAACGCTCAAAATASGTGGTCATATAATCTGCGGCTTGGTGACGTTCAATGCCTAACTGTTTTGATAATCCGTGTGCAGACATGCCGTAAATTAARCCAAAGTTAATGGCTTTGGCGCTACGCCGCTGATCACTGGTCACMTCWTCTAATGCGATRTYAAATATTTCAGAGGCGGTATGGCGATGAATGTCYTCACCGGCTGCAAAGGCTTTGATCAGRCYTTTRTCTTGTGATAAATGCGCCATAATACGCAATTCRATCTGTGAATAATCRGCAGCRAGTAGGGTATAACCTTCAGCAGGCACAAARGCTTCACGAATACGACGGCCTTCTTCACTGCGAATAGGAATATTTTGTAAGTTAGGATCAGATGAAGATAAACGRCCTGTTGCTGTTACCGCTTGGTGATATGAGGTATGCACTCGGCCCGTTGCACTATTTACTTGTTCTGGCAAACGATCGGTATAAGTTGATTTAAGTTTGCTCAAACTACGATATTGCATRATKACTTGTGGCAATTCATAGCCATCGTCAGCCAAATTTTGCAACACACTTTCCGCGGTAGAGGGTTGGCCTTTMGGTGTTTTCTTTAAAATGGGTAGCTCAAGTTTTTCATATAAAATTGCACCTAACTGTTTKGGKGARCCTAAATTGAATTCTTCACCWGCRATTTCCCAWGCCTGCKTTTCCATTATATCTATTTTGTGGCCGAGTTCATCACTTTGTTGTTGTAACATCCAAATATCAATATTAACGCCATTACGCTCTAGCGYATTAATAACGGGCAATAAAGGCATTTCGAGATCAGTATAAATTTTTTCTAAGCTGGGAATGGCCTGTAGTTGAGGCCATAAAGCGTGATGTAATTGCAGGGTGATATCGGCATCTTCAGCGGCATAAGGTGAAGCCTGCTCAAGATCAATTTGATTAAAGGTTAATTGTTTTTTACCTTTGCCYGCGACATCTTCAAAATGAATAGTACTTCGMCCTAAATATTTTTCAGCYAATGAGTCCATATCATGGCGTGTTGCAGTGCTATTTAAAACATAAGATTGCAGCATAGTATCGTGCTGAATGCCCTGTAAATCAATGCCGTGGTTTAATAARATATGGCGATCATATTTTAGGTTTTGTCCCACTTTAAATTGTTTAGGATCTTCTAATAATGGCTTGAATTGAGCCATAACAGAGTCAAAATCAAGTTGTTCAGGCGCACCCATATAATCATGTTTTAAGGGTAAATAGGCTGCTTCACCTACCTTAACGGCAAAGGATAAACCGACAATACGCGCGTCAAGATAATTTAAACTGGTGGTTTCAGTATCAAAGGCAAAAAGATCAGACTCTTTTAATTTYTTAAGCNMDKTTWKVMRKTBBTYYTKBVKYHVRWDTKKWTHVDWANTYTBSWHSNSCTSKYRRWWWTKKRATYATAAATTCTGTGGGGCTGGCGGAGGGAGTATTGTCTGCKGATGAWGKKGTRTTKCCRCGTACTAATTCCGCRGTCCATGTTTTGAATTCAAGGTGTTTAAATAAGGCCAATAGTGCCTCATTATCAGGTTGCTGTAATTGCAAGCTGGTGGGGGTATCATCGAGTTCGACATCGAGTTTAATGGTCGCGAGTTGATAAGACAGCGGCAACTCTGGCGCCGTTTCCCGTAATTTTTCACCCATCTTTCCTTTTACTTCATYKGCGTGAGCAATGACGCCTTCTAAAGAATCGTATTGYTGYAATAATTTAGTCGCTGTTTTGGGGCCAACACTGGGCACRCCAGGAATATTRTCGACTTTATCACCCATYAGTGCGAGGTAATCAATAATACGATTAGGKGCAATACCATATTTYTCRTGYACGGCWGCAAYATCMGTCATGGTATTRCTCATRGTATTRATTAAGGTGACATGCTCATTGACCAGTTGTGCCATGTCTTTATCGCCGGTTGAKATAACGGTGTCAATTTTCAGYTGWGTAGCTTGGTGTGCCAATGTGCCAATGACATCATCCGCTTCGACMCCCGACACCATTATTAAAGGAAAGCCCATTGCCCGAACGACATCATGCAAAGGTTYAATTTGTTCGCGCAAATCATCTGGCATAGGTGGGCGGGTGGCTTTATATTCAGAATACAGATCGTTGCGAAACGTTTTTCCCTTAGCATCAAAAACAACAGCAATAAGTTCAGGTTTATATTGAACGAGCAGTTTCTTCAGCATGTTGACAACACCATAAAYCGCRCCGGTGGCTTGGCCTTGCGCATTAGTAAGGTTGGCTTGGCTCATGGCATGATAAGCACGGTACAAATAAGATGAACCATCAACTAAGATAAAAGGGGCGGTCTGTTTCATAAGCTTGAATATCACTAAAGTTATAGGGTAATAAGTCTTTAATCGTTACGCTGAAAATGCTATATTTAGAGCACTATATTTCGGAGAACGAGAATGAATTATAAAATGTCTTTTATGCATATTGTATGCGCTGTTGCATTATTAATGTCAGCTAATATTTGGGCCGACGATTCAAATATTCCAAAACCACCGRTTCTCCCTGAGCCTTTAATGGATGGAGAAAGTATTGAACCCGAAATAAATATTATTCAAGAAGATGAACGTACCATTGAAGAATACCGCATTAATGGTCAGCTTTATATGATTAAAGTTATACCKGCGGTGGGTGTTCCTTATTATTTTATTGACACGGATGGTGATGGTTCTCTTGAGTCGCAGCAACATGAATTATCAGGTCATATTGTGCCTAATTGGATTTTATTTAAGTGGTAAATCCACGCTATTAAATTTAAGATTTAGACTATGCGGTCATTTGAGCACAAAGACAACGTAGCAATAAGGTAAAAGATGAATATGCGGAGCGATTTTTATTAATGTCAGTTTATACAGAAGTTTCGCGTGACGATTTAGTCACGTTCTTGCAAGATTATTCGGTAGGTGAGCTRGTGTCATATCAGGGCATTAGTGATGGCATTGAAAATACTAATTATTTTGTCACAACGGAAAAAGGCGAATTTGTACTTACCTTATTTGAGCAACACAGCTTTGATGAATTRGGTTATTTTTTAGATGTAATGACCTTTTTTTATCAACATGATATTCCYTCAGCGCATCCCGAAGCAGATAAAAATGGCGATTATTTAAAACAATTATGCGGCAAACCCGCAGCATTAGTCATYCGCCTATCTGGTCGAGGCGTCGATACGGTCGCCACGGTTGAACAATGTCATGCTATTGGCGACGTGTTGGGAAAAATGCATGTTATCGGAAAAGAATTTAACACGAAAAGAATCACGCAACGAGGCCATCAATGGCGACAAAAAAGTGCSGATAAATTATTAGCGATATTAGATGATGAAGATGCTGAGTTATTGAAGAATGAACTGCTTTTTCAAGCGCAGTATGCCAAATTAGATTTACCGTTTGGTATGACACATTCAGATTTATTCCGTGATAATGCCCTATTTGAAGGGGATGCACTACAAGGTATTATTGATTTTTATTATGCCTGTGATGAATACCTGCTTTACGATCTAGCGGTGGTCGTCAATGATTGGTGTATTGATGAAAATGGTTTAATTGAACACACGCGTTACCAATCATTAATGCATGCCTATTTATTGCACCGRGGACTYACCGAAACGGAACAAGAGTGTTGGAACTTGGTTTTGCGTGCTGCGGCATTGCGCTTTTGGATATCACGCTTATTAGATACGCATTTCCCACGAGAAGGCGAACTTACACAAATTAAAAACCCCGATGCTTTTTTGAAAATTTTGAAGCAACACCAGAGTAATGAAGACAAGCTTAAATAGATTGATTGTTGCCTAGTCATCGAGCCTATATGCGCGTTTTAATTATAAAACTAACTTCGATGGGCGATTTAATGCACGCCCTACCTGCGATAACGGACGCGGCACACGCCATCCCTGATATTGAGTTTGATTGGGTGGTCGACCAAGCCTTTTCCGATGTGCCTTTATGGCACCCCAATGTGAAACGCGTTATTAAAACTGCCCATAGACAATGGCGGAAACAGCCCATAACCGCTTGGAAAGATGGCCGTCTACCGAACTTTTATAAACAGCTTAATGCGCAGAATTATGATGTGGTCATTGATCTGCAAAGCAATTTAAAAAGTGCCGTTGTATCATGGCTGCATAAAGGCGACGTGCATGGTTTAGATAAAGACTATTGCCGTGAAAAACCTGCACACTGGGCTTATAAATATCGCTATAGCGTTAATTTACAGCAGCATTCAATTGAAAAAATGCGTGAGCTAATGGCGCAAGCACTGAATTATCAACTGCCAGATAAAGTAGCTGATTATGGTGTGGATTTAAGCGCATATGCCTTGCCAAAATTAGATTTTGTATTGCCCGCTAACTATTTACTGTTTGTACATAATGCCAGTTGGCTTACCAAACTTTGGCCATTATCATCGTGGCAGTCTTTGGTTGAGAAAGCAGTCGAACAGGGTTATAGCGTCTTATTACCGTGTGGCAATGATGAAGAGCGCGAGCGGGCACGACAAATTGCTAGCATAAGCCCGCAGGCCTATGCTTTGCCAAAATTATCATTGAATGAGGTGGCAGCCATTATAAATAAGGCCTCAGGTGCCGTGTGTAGCGATACCGGCTTGGCGCATTTAGCCGCTGTAGCTGGCATACCCACCGTCACACTTTATGGTGCGACCGATCCAAAATTAATCGGTACGTATGGCAAAAACCAGCAGCATATTATCAGTGATGTATTAGAGAAAGCATTAGAAAACCCTAAAAAAGGTGAAGCGATAGGCATGCAAAATATTACCGTTGAACAGGTTTGGGATAGACTCGAAGGTCTTTTACCCGCAAAATAGTGTTATGAAACATACATTCCCACAATTCCATACCGCGCAAGTGCTTGTTATTGGCGATCTTATGCTGGATAGTTTTTATTACGGCAAAGCCACCCGCATATCTCCAGAAGCGCCGGTTCCCATCGTCAATGTCGACCGGATAGAAGAACTGCCCGGCGGTGCCGCCAATGTGGCAATGAATATTGCCTCACTCGGCGCCAAGAGTCAGGTGTGCGGCATTACCGGTTTAGATGATGCCGCCAAAGTATTGCAACAGAAATTAAACTCTGTCGGCGTTGACTGTGCTTTTAATTATTCAGAAACGACTAATACAATTATCAAGCGACGGGTTATTAGTAATCATCAGCAATTATTGCGAATGGATTTTGAATCCCCATTTGGCAGTGAAGAGTGGCTAGCCTTAAAAGATATTGTTGAACCGATAATGGCTGATACAGCTGTGATGGTGCTATCTGATTACAATAAAGGAACATTAGCCGATCCGCAATATTGGATCACATTAGCCAAGCAACATGCTATTCCAGTATTGGTGGATCCTAAAGGCACTGATTTTGAAAAATACCGCGGTGCTGATTTAATTACACCCAATATGAGCGAATTTGAAGCCGTGGTTGGCAAGGTTGAATCAGAAACCGATTTAATTGAAAAAGCGCAGCAATTGATTGCGACCTTAGATATTAAAGCCTTACTGATTACCCGAAGTGAACAGGGTATGTCATTAATCCGCAAAGACCAGCCAGAATTTCACCTTCCCGCTATTGCTAAAGAAGTGGCAGATGTAACAGGAGCCGGTGACACGGTTATTTCGACTTTAGCAGCAACCTTAGCAGCCGGTGAAGATCTAGAAAAAGCCGTAACCTTAGCCAATGTCGCGGCTAGTATTGTGGTGAGCAAATTAGGCACCGCGACCGTGAGTGGCCCTGAGTTACAAGCAGAATATGAACGTCATCAAGGCAGCAATAATACCGATCACAGTATTGCCGGTGTCGTCACTGTTGATCAACTTAAATTGGCCGTTCAACAAGCGAAACAACGTGGCGAAAAAGTGGTATTCACCAATGGCTGTTTTGATATTTTGCATGCAGGGCATGTAGCCTATTTAGAACAAGCACGTGCGCAAGGTGATCGTTTGGTATTAGCGATAAATACCGACAAATCAGTGGCTAAATTAAAAGGCGCAGGGCGGCCTATTAATTCGGCAGATCGGCGTTTAGCGGTGTTAGCGGGCTTAGCGTCGGTTGATTGGGTGACCTGTTTTGAAGGTGATACACCAGAAGAGTTATTACGTGAGATCCAGCCTGATATTTTGGTTAAGGGTGGCGATTACGATAAGAAAGGTGTGGTTGGCTGGGAGATTGTTGAGGGATATGGTGGGGAGGTTCGGGTTATGGGGATGACGGCGAATTGTTCTACTACTGCGATTGTTGAGAAGATTAATCAAAGTAAGCTCTAATATTTAGGTTAATGAAAGAATTATGGATATATCGGTAATAGATTTGATTAGAGATTTTGAAAAATACCAAACGTCTATTATTGGAGCATTAGGTTTTATTGGCGTGATTATCACAATTGTGGTGAACGCTAAACTAGCAAGAAATCAACATGAAAGAGAATTGAGTCTTGAAGCTGCAGCAATAAGAACTACGCTTATTGTGGAATTGACTAATCTTAAAAATAGCTATGAGGRTCGGGTTCGCACGAGTGGTAAACATGGTGGATCTATTTTAATTCCTAAATATGTGTCAGATAAAGCTTATTGCCAACTTCTCCCTAGACTTGGTCTCTTAACGCCGAAAGAACTAGAGTTAGTTATGACTGCTTATCAGTTAGCTGGTGAATTACCTATTCGCTTAGGCCTGCTTTCAAATTCAGACTCTAGTAGCTGGCCAGGATATGTGGCAGTAGACAGTTCAGACATTCCGGAAATGGTTCAAATGCATAAAAACTTTCTTAAGAATTTTGACTCTGCTTTATCGGTGATAAAGCAAAATATGCAGAAGTAGTAAGTTGGAACCTTAATTTATAATTTTATCGCTGCCGCTGGGCGTTCATTTCTTTTGCTTGCCCAAAAGAAACAGAACCAAAGAAAAAGGCACTCGGCATTATCGCTATATCCTTAAAACCAGCTTATTTTGTGGCGCGGATAAAAACTCGCTACGCTCAGACACTTATCCGCTTCATCCACAAAATATACTCATTTTAAGGGCGATAAAAACGAGACTTGAGGTTAAATACCGTTCGTCCTGAGCTTGTCGAAGGATGGTTTAATTGATAGAGGACTCGGCGGATCTATCCAAAGCTAAAGCGACTTTGGCTACATTATCTTCAAGATGAACTGGATTAATCGTACCGATGATGACGCTACTCACGGATTGATTTGAATAAATGAGGTTGAAGTTATCTTGCCCGCTGTCAGGGCTTAGGTGTCCGCTGGCGAGGGCTTTTTTGATAAATATGCCTTTATTATCTAAATGAGCTTGGTCGATTACGGCTTGTTCGGCTTGGTAGTTTAGATTGTGCATGACCATGGCTAAGTCGGATTGCTGTAGGGCTAATAAGCCGCCTTCTACTGTTTTGGTGGACATGCCTGTGGCTCGAATGAGACCTTGTTGTTTTAGGTCAGCTAATACCTCTAGTGCACCTTGTTTTATGATTGTTTTATCGTTGCCATCGGAATGGATTAGTACGATATCAAGTACGTCTCTACGTAGGTTTTTTAGGCTTTGTTTGATACTGTTGGTGATGAACTCTGGGCTGAAGTTGTAGTGTGATGCCCTTGTTTTTTCATCAAAGATTTCGCCTACTTTGGTGGCGATGAGAAAAGGGTGTTGTTGTTTTGCTAATAATTGTCCTAGACGCTGTTCGCTGTTGCCGTAGGCGGGGGCGGTATCGAGTAGGTTGATGCCTAAACCCCATGTTTGAGCGAGTAAATTTTGAACTTGCTTATCATCGGGTATTTTAAAGCTACTAGGATATTTAACAGCGGTATTACGGCCAATTTTTACGGTGCCTAATCCTAACGGGGAAACGAATACACCTGTTTCAGCGATCTGTTTACGTTGTGTTAAATAGACGGTCATTTGAATGCACTATTCCATAATGTGGRKSWKMTYTYTSSSRKKKKMWSRRTWKTYGTSWCAYCAKRACKYWSYRYKRYYWSGSSRWSWTKKTSSARTTYTTCGAKKRWKWKAWCWKCRMGKTYGGGYRSWAAAGNTMRTKTKKTCGGCCATGCAATATGTACATTGTTTTTAGATTCTACGAAAGCTGTATCGGGCCGCGATAGGGCAGATTGTTTGGGTTCGGCACGGTTGATGTCGTGAGTCGCCCATTCGAGTTCTGGAAGCTCATACCAGGGTAGAATATCGTGTAACAGTGCGACGGCTTCAGTTGTTAATTGTTGGAATGATTTACCGATACCTTTTTCGGCAATATTACCGCCAATATACCAAGCTATGTTGTCATCATCGGTTAAATGGCTGGTAATGGTCGCGATTGGCTTTGAGCCCGATCCTAAGCTATGCGCATAAATTGCAGGCAATGATTGTGTGGGATCTTTTGCTTTGCATAACACCATTTGCAGTGGTCTACGTTGCATTTTTGGTTTTTGAATGCCCAGCTTTTTTAATAAACCTTCATTGCCTTCACCGGCGGTGAGCACAATATGTTGTGCCTTAATTTCTAATGCATTATCGCCATCGCCTAGTTGCAATGCTTGCACGCCATCATCATTTTGTTGCCAGTGAATGGCTCTATCTGCAGTGTGAAGAATACGATGTTGCCACGGTGTAGCCAAGGCTGTTAATACGCTTGGGATATCAAGCACTGGCTCGTCAAGTTGATATAACGTGCCTTTGAATTTTGGATCTTGAAAGAGTGCTGGCTGGTCGGCCTTAGCCACGGGTTTCATGCGGCTACTGAGTGCTTTGCTGGCAAAAAAGGACATCATTTTTGATGATAATTGCGCTTTAGACCAGAGTAGTTGATGGTCTGCGAGCACGTTGACGTCCGTTAAATCAACATCACCTTCTCCCGCAAGACAGGCCTGCCAGCGTGCAGGCATATCGCCAATCGCGTGTGTAGCTTTTGATAAGATGCCATTAAGGGCATATTTGGCACCGCCATGAATAATACCTTGGGAGCTTAGTGTTTGTGCATGGCCTATGGTTTTATTTTCTAATAAAARGGCGTGAAATCCCATTTTATTAAGACGATGATGTAACCATAGACCAGCGATGCCGGCACCGATAATGATGACATCAGTGGTGATTGTTTTTCGGTTCATTCCGACAGTTCTTCATCCAAGGCTTCACAAATATAGTGACCGATGATGATATGGCCTTCTTGCACACGTGCTGTTTCATCTGAGGGCACACAGATACAGCTATCGGCCATGTCACGTAATTGACCACCTTGCTTACCGGTGAAAGCAACGGTTATACAGCCGGCTTGTTTGGCTGTGTTTAAGCCATTAATGACATTGCCACTATTACCGGATGTTGATAAGCCAATGGCAACATCACCTGACTTCGCTAATGCTTCAATTTGGCGGTCAAAAATGGTGTCAAAACTATAATCATTGCCATGAGCAGTAATAATAGATGTGTCGGTTGTGAGCGCAATTGCAGCCAGTGGCTTGCGTTGTTTGTAATAACGCACTACAAATTCAGCGGCAAGATGCTGGGCATCAGAAGCRCTACCACCGTTGCCAAAGAATAAGACTTTATTGCCTGAGGCTAGGCAKTTTCTAATGTTTTCGATTAGYGCATCAATTTGAGGTTCAAGTGCATACAGGCCATCAAGCATATTTTGGTGGCGACGAAGCGTAGATTTGAATGACACGGCTTACCTCTTATACAGCTAAGTGATAGTATTTGTGGATACTTTGAACCGATAGTGTATCAAAACGCCATCAATTAATAACAAAAAATTCAGTAGCCCTTTTACGATGCAGAAAAAGACACAATACTTAAGAGAAGACTTTGCCAGCTATTGGCATGATGAAGATCTTTTTTCAGTCGCCCAACAAATACAGGGTGAGATTTTTCGCCAAAAAGAAGGCCGCCGYACTTTACGGTTTGCCTTGGACGGGAAAAGCTTTTTTCTCAAATGGCATCAAGGCGTGGGTTGGCTCGAAATAATTAAAAATCTGCTGCAATTTCGCTTGCCTGTGATCAGTGCTAAAAATGAATGGCAGGCGGTTCGATTTTTAGAGCAGCATAAGCTTGATACGCTTTCAATTGCGGCTTATGGTGAGCAAGGGCTCAACCCTGCAAAGAAACAGTCATTTATTGTTACAGATGATCTGATTAATACCATGAGTTTAGAATATGTAGGCGAACAGTGGCGTAAAACACCACCTACACATCAAACCAAGTTTGCCTTAATTAAAAAATTAGCCCTTATTGCTAAAGTGATGCATGAAAATGGCATGAATCATCGAGACTTTTATTTGTGTCATTTTTTATTGGATGACGCTTTTKCTGAAAATAATACGATTAATGATGAAACGCAATTATTTTTAATCGATCTTCACCGAGCACAGTTACGCAGCCAAACACCGGAAAGATGGATTGTGAAAGATCTCGGCGGCTTGTACTTTTCCGCTCTYGATGTTGCACTAACACAGCGTGATCTTTTTCGGTTTATGTCTTTATACTCTGGATTATCTGTGCGAGAAGTATTAAAAGARCAASGTGAATTTTGGRTTAAAGTGCARCAACGTGCCGCTAAATTACGCGATGAGTAATAATAGTGAAAACTAGTCGCGATAATGAACAAATAGAAAAGATTCTCCGTGGCGATGATGATTATGTATTGCCATTTGATGTAGTGATCAATACTAAGCGTTATACCTGCTCAGAAATATTGCGTTTGTTACCCGGTAAGCGCTTGGTGGTTAAAGCTGAATATAATGGAAAACAACTGGTCATTAAACTATTTGTAAAAAGAAAAAAAGGTGAACGGGAGTTAGCGAGAGAGAAACGCGGCTATCAATTAGCAAAACAGGCTGGTGTTCATGTTCCTAAATTAGTCTTTGCAACGGATGATCTACAAGATTATTGTGCTATTGCTTACCGCTATTTGAAAAAAGCCAAACCCTTTACAGATAAAAAGAAAACACTGAATACGTATGTTGATGAACTACTTCAGTTCACAGCTAAATTACACAATTTTGGCATTGTTCAGAATGATTTTCATCTAGGCAATATTCTACTTGTGGAAAAGGACTTGTATTTAATTGATTTGGCCTCAGTCATGGGGCGAGCACAAGGCAAACCTTTAGATAAGACGGCAAGTCWTGCCAATTTAGCGATGTTGGTGGTGCAATTTAAACCTAAACAGCAACAGATATTGCTCAACCGATTAGAGGTCTATTATCAGGCGCGCGCTTGGACCTTGARTGTTGCAGATAGAAATAGAGTTAATRAGKYTGTWGAWAAAGCYTGGCAAAAACGTAAAACGAATTACCTTAGTAAGTGTTTTCGTAGTTGCACGATGACAGCGTATAAAAAAACATTTTCTCAACAATATGCTTTTCGGAGCTCATTTTTAGACGAGGTAGGCAGTAAGTTTATTGATGAAATAGATGAGCTTGTGTCGAATGGACAGATCTTAAAAGCGGGYAATTCTGCTACGGTTGTGCAAGTGGAATATGCGGGCAARAAATTGGTAATAAAGCGCTATAACATTAAAAATTGGTGGCATTTTCTTAAGCGATGTTATCGTCCTAGCCGTGCWGCCGCYTCTTGGAGAAATGGCAATTTATTGCARTTATTAGGGATTGCCACCCCTAAACCATTAGGTTTTATCGAAAACAGAATTGGRTTTTTYAGRARAAATGCCTATTTAGTCTGTGAAAGAAGTGGTGGYCAAGAGATYTTAACCGTTTATAAATATCGCCCACCAACAGAAGATGAGTTAACACAACTCAAAGATATTTTTAAACTATTTAAACAATACCGAGTTAGTCATGGTGATTTGAAAGCGACAAATTTACTGATAAAGAAAAAAGGTAAGATCCAGTTAATCGATTTAGATGCGATGCAAGAACATGGTATTGATAAGCCGTTTCAACGAGCGATCGCCAAAGACCAGAAACGGTTTGTTGATAATTGGGCRGAGCTGAAACTAAAAGAAACTTTTACAAGGCTGATTGATTATTAAGTAATTACATTTAAACGTGTACAATTATATTTTTACCTTCAATTAATGAGTCTTAGCTTTCACCATGATTATAGATAAAACAATAGTAGTTGGTCCTCTTTRCAATGCGGCGGCTGACTATTACGTGTTTGAACAAAATCCAAAAGCTATCCTTAATAGCCTCGATTATGTAGTGAACAACAAAGGTAAACGGTCAAATAAGATTCGTTGGAAGTGTTCTCTGGCTAGGTTTACAAAGCGAGGTGACGCGATTCACTCGGTTTTCACTAAATAATGACAGAGAAAAGCATATTATTTATTTCGAAAGGAATAGATTCTTCCTCGACTAGATATCGTGCGCTACAGTTTTTCCCTCTGTTGAAAAGCCATGGCTTTTCGCCTAAACACGTGACTGCATCAGGCGGGGCTATAGCCATTGTTAAAACGCTTTGGCTTGCAAATCAGGCAGACACTGTTGTGCTTTTACGAAAGACTTTTCCAATGGTCATTACATGGCTGATTCGAATGGTATCTAAACGACTCATCTTTGATTTAGATGATGCTATTTTTTGTGGTAGTAATGGAACGCCTTCCCGAACGAGGATGAAACGCTTTATTCATATCGCGGCGGTAAGTGATCATATTTTTGCTGGTAATCAGTTTTTGGCTGAAAACTCCTTAAAATATAATGATGCAGTTRCTGTTATTCCAACATGTTTAGATGTTAAGAAATATGAAGTAATTGTTGAAAAGCCTAAGGATTATATTGACTTGGTCTGGATAGGTAGTAAATCCACATCAAAATATTTATTGGGTATTTTACCTGTGTTGGAAAACGTAGCTGGAGAGTTAGGTAATCTTCGCTTAAAAGTCATCGCAGATATTGGCTTACCTATGGCTAAATTGCCAGTGGTAGCCGTGCCTTGGACAGAAGATTGTGAAGCAAAAGAATTGGCTTCTTCACATATAGGTTTAGCACCGATGATAGATAATGATTGGACGAAAGGAAAGTGTGCACTCAAAGTATTACAATATATGGCTGCCAAGTTACCTGTTGTATCTTCAAATGTAGGTGTGAATGGAGAAGCCGTTATTGCAGGTGAAACGGGTTATTTAGCTAGTAATTCTGAGCAATGGATAGAAGCAATTAATGCTTTGACTGCTGATAGTAACAACATTATTGAAATGGGTATGGCGGGACATAAACGTGTTAAAGAACATTATGATATAGATATTGTTTTTCAGAAAATCGTAATGATTTTAGAAAATAAAGTTACGGGACAAGATAATACAAAATCAACCGGTTGTGAGTAAGTTAAAATGTTTTTTATATTGAAAAAATGGCGTGTATTTTCACCATGGAATGAAATGAAAGAAGTGGTGACGCAATTTAGAACTATGGATGTGGTATTTGATTTAAAAGGAGAAATTATATCCAAAGGTCCACAAAGTGAGATATTTTCTCACAATATTGGAAGTAAAAAATATTTTATAAAACGCTATTTTTGTTCTAAAGGTTTGGGGAGTTGGCTAGGATTTTCACGTTTGCGAGTCGAGGCCAGAAATCAGGAGCTATTTAATAAATTAGGTCTTGCTGCGGCTCAAGTGGTTGCTTATGGCGAAGAGTCTTTCTTCACTAAAACGATTAAAGGTCTTTTAGTTACTGAAGGAATAGAAAATGTCATTGATTTGGTGGCAATTATAAACAATTATCCTCTTAAATTTGGTGATAAAACTTGGTCTGATTATGTTCTTATTGATTTGGCGAGAGTCGTGAGAACATTGCATCAGCATCGATTTTGCCACAATGATTTGCATTGGCGAAATGTATTAATTCAGCAGCATAGTGGCAATGATGAACCTAAAATTTTTCTTATAGACTGTCCCTCAGGAAAACGCCTATTTTGGCCATTTTTATACCATCGAAAGCTTAAAGATTTRGCYAGTTTGGATAAGCTKGCAGCAMAATATTTGAGCAGAASTCAGCGTTTAAYGTTTTATTKGGAATATCGACAAATAAAAAGACTCACCAMAAMAGATAAGAYRATGATTAAGGGYATTTTTGCTCGYAAGGCRAGYCGATTAAAGCGGAAGNTTAANGAGAAASCTATAACGCTAAAGCRGTAAAAAATCGATTCCAGCGTCGGATGATTTTTTTATTACCRAAATAATAGGAATAACTRGCAATRGGAATGAAATCTGCATTGCCTATATTRTCRACAATRTGAAGWRTGCCYGYRCCATCMYGTTTTGTTTGRTACARAATRTTTTTAGGTTTAATRGGCATTGAAATAATATTATTYTCAAGTAGATATAGTTTCAAATGCGCTAATGCGAGCAAGATATGTTTYTTATTYTGAGTGACATARTCTTTATCAGCAAGATAATKYTCYAGTGAGTTTGATACCTTACCGTCATGGTCTCGTATCAAGTCAAACACTGCACCAKGGCCCATATTRGTTTCGATATTACCRTGGAATCGAGGGAGCATCKCCCACGAGATTTTTCGTTTTTCTAAAAAGTKGTAATAGTGTTGYTCACGGTCCGTTTCTTGTTGGTTRCCGTTCACWACCACCTTGATGCATTTMGTTTYATCYTCGGGATGTAAAAAGCATTCCCGATGAAGGCCTTTGCCAATCATGGYTGGAGGAGAAAGTRTGATCATAGTACTATTTGGTCACCAAAATATCTTCCATYACCAGATATTCGAGATCGGAACCATAAAACATRTTTAAGGCATCTGTTGGGCTACAGACCATAGGTTCACCCCGTCGGTTTAATGAGGTRTTGAGCACGACYGCATTRCCRKTYAGYTTTTCCATTTCTTCYAATAAAGAATAATATCTAGGATTGGTGGCTTTAGTGACWACTTGAGCYCGAGCYGTACCATCTTCATGCACCACTTCTGGAATACGATCTTTCCAGCTTTCASCGACATTAAACGTAAAGGTCATATAGGGGCTGGGRTGRTTGGTTTGCAATATTTCAGGSGCAAYYGTGTCGAGCATRCTTGGGCAAAATGGACGCCAGCGTTCACGATATTTGATTTGAGCATTGATYCTATCGGCYACGCCAGAATGATTTGGGCTACCAATGATRCTTCGRTTRCCTAATGCACGAGGGCCAAATTCCATTCGACCTTGGAACCATGAAACGGGATTACCTGCATGCAATATTTCAGCTGTTTGTTGGGTCGTRYTTTCTAATYTTTTCCACGTTACATCTTTAGGRTARCTRTCACAGGCRTCGATACATTGCTGTGTTGTGTAGGACGGGCCGAGAAAAACATGWTCCATTTTTTCAACAGGTACGCCGGCCATTTCAGAAACATAACTTGCTGCGCCAATGGCGGTCCCCGCATCACTTGCTGCAGGTTGCACAAAGAGYTCTTTTACATCAGGCATTGCGATGATACGTTGATTTAATTTTACATTGAGGGCTACACCACCGGCGAAACAGACTTTACCCGTTTCTTTAATGATGTCGCCTAAATAATAGTCGATAAGGTGCAAAGCTGTTTTTTCTAATAAAGCTTGAATGCTGGCAGCATAATCGATATAAGGATCGTCAATTTCATCACCATCACGAATGGGGCCAAGCCATTCGATGAGTTTAGGGCTAAAGAAATAGCCTTTCCCGTCTTTTTTATAACGACGCAAGCCGACCGTATTGACCAATTTTGTATTTATGCTGAATTCACCGTCATGACAGTCGATCAAGCGAGAGAAATCAAAGCGATCAGGATTGCCATACGGCGCCATTCCCATCACTTTAAACTCACCATCGAGCATTTCAAAACCAAGCAATTCTGTTAAGGCGCCATACATGCCACCTAGAGAATCAGGATCATAAAATTCTTTAATCTTATGAATTTTTCCATTTTCACCATAACCGAAGAAGGTGGTGGCGTATTCACCTTTACCATCAATACCAATAATGGCTGTTTTTTCTTTAAAGCCACTAAGATGGTAGGCACTACTAGCATGAGCTAAGTGATGTTCAACCGCTTCAAATTTTACGCGCTTAGAATCAATACCAAGATCATCAAGCAGTTTCATCACGTTTTTATGATTGCGCCAGTATCGTCGATTTCCGCTAAATAATGCGGTTAAAGCACGATCGGGCGCATACCAATGGCGTTTTGCATAATGCCAGCGGGCGGGAGATTTAAGACTAACTTTTGCATAAGGAAAGGCGACAATATCAACTTGATCTGGTGTTATACCGGCTTGTTCAAGACAGAATTTAGTGGCCTCATAAGGCATTTTTCCTTTCGCGTGCTTATCGC